>CAYLRL010000029.1:14450-52385 GCA_964385875.1 uncultured Syntrophales bacterium | reverse complement strand
GGGCCAGCTCCGCGAGCTTCCATTCGGTGATGTCGGTTACGACCGCTAGGCCCGTCGCGCCCCATACGGGATCCTGAATGATAACCGCATTCATAAGAACATCGACGGCTCGGCCGTCTGTGGTCGCACACTGATAGACCCGCCCGTCGATTGTCCCGGCGGACCGCAGTTCCTTCATCGAGGCGGCCCATCGATCGCGGGACTCTTCGACGAGGAAGGAGGACGCAGTCTTGCCGATCACCTCGCCGCGATCGTATCCCATCTCGGAGAGCCATTTTCGATTGACGTTCCTGATGATCCCGTTCTCATCGATGGAGATCATCATCACCGGCGCGTGTTCGTATACCTGCCGAAATCGCGCTTCGCCGCTCATCACGGCGGCTTCGGCCTCTGTGCGCTCGGTGAGGTCCCGTATCATGAGCAGCGTTCCGCGGACATCGCCCGCCGCGGTCATCGACGAAGCGGTTATCGCCGCGGGGAAGATCCGGCCGTCACTGCTCCGAAGCTCCGTTTCAAACGAGGCGACACCGCCTTGACGGACCGCGGCCGCGATTTTGTCGGTCCATTGTCGGGCGGGGAGATCGTCAATATGCCCTGATCGAGCGTCGAGCGACATCCTTTCGTCGGAGGAAAAACCGAAGAGACGGCATGCGGGGGGATTTGCCCGGGCGATCGCTCCGTGAGGGTCGATCATGAGCGCGGGTTCGGGGATGGCGTCGAAGACCGTTTCCATGGGGATCTCGGAGATCCGGGATGGGGTTTTCGTCTCGTCCGGTGCGGCCGCTCCCCGGTCCGGTGCGCCCGTCACGCGGGAATTCCCGCTTCTGCCCTGGTCATCCTTCATATGCTTCCCCCACAGTTGTGCGAAAGAAGAGAGCGCTCCCAGGGATGGAAAGGTTCAACTCCGACCGTCTATCATTCAGGCTACCTCACGGCGCCGGGGAAGTCAAACCAACAGGACGCGGAACCCATAGAGCGCGTCGGCGCGCTTCCCGGGGTAGGATCAGGGCCGTTCCCGTATCGCGTCTCAGGCTTTGTTGCTCGGACGCGCGTAGGTCGATCCGCCGTACGGCCACACCCACACGGTCGCGTTTTTCGGCGCGTTGGACGCGGCCCATTCGATCATCGCATCCGTTCGGGTGAAGCTCCGAGCGAGGCCCATCTTCCGCCCGATATCCGGAGGAAGCGCAGGGCTGTCGCTGAACATGCCAAGATGGTTGCGCCGCATCATCTGCAGTCCGAAATGACCGAGAAAGAGCTCTTCGATCGGTTCGTCCTTTTTGGCTTTCTTGACCAAGCCGAGGACCCGTTTCTTGCCGATCGCCTTAAGGAGCGTCCGCATGACCGGATAGGGAAGCGTCGTTTTCGCAAGGGGCATCTCTCCCAAGCCATTGTCACATTTGACGCAGCCCAGAAGCGCCCCGCCCGGCTTGCACGAGAAGAGCGTGTTGCCCAAACACTTGGCCGACTGGCGCAAATCCGCGTCCATCGGGAACGAGTTGCTCAGCGTCACGTCCGCCTCTTCCTCGACCTCGACGCCGGCGTGGCATTCCGTGAATTCTTCGCCGCGTCGGTGCGCGTCAACGGGATGACCGCAAAAGAACGCGGCCGGGCGGGCTTCATGGTTCATGGCCGCGTTGACAATGAAGACGTCCTTCTCGAGCATGCCCGCCGCCTCTTCGAGGTCCAACCGCATTGGAGATCGATCTCCCCGCTCCCCGACATAGTCGAAGTGGTCGGGGTCCACTCCCTGCATATGATTGTGACCCACCGTCTCCGCTCCGGCGCACCCCGGAACGAGCATCTTTAGTCCCCCGCCGAATCCGAGGAGCAGGTGCGGTTCGATCGCGCCCACGCAGACGATGAGGTCCGCGTCGATCACGAGCTTGTTGACCCGGACGCGCGTGCCGCGGGACGTGCTTCCCACGTCCGCGAGGCCGGACGCGTCATACGCGTCATGAACATGAACCGGAAAGCGGGACACTATTTCCCGGCCAAGTTTCCGTTCAATCTCGGCCTGCGTGCTCGGTCGGTGCACCCCCGTCGCGATAAGAATCTCCGTTCGATCCGCGCCGGCCGAATCGAGCTCGTTCGTCACCGCGACGACGAAATCCGCTACCGGCGTGGGTCGGGAGTGATCGTCGACAACCAGGAGCGTCCGCTTTCCCTCGAGGTTGCGATCGGCCAACCGACGAGCGTTCACCGGCTCGGCGAGCGCGGCAGCGCACGCGTCCTGCGGGGACGGGACTTCGTTCATGGCTGTGGGGCGGAGTTCTCCCAGCACCTTCCAGCCGTCCGGTAAACGCACCTCCAGAGAGCTCGATCCCCAGGGCAATTCCACTCGTTGTGTCATGAGGTCCTCCTTCAGCGTGGAACTCGCATCATGCCATATCGGCGCGGATGAGGGCACGGTATTTTGGATGAGTGCGCCACGGAGCGCGTTTGTTGGCGGATAATAAAATACTACATATCATGGTGATGGACCTGTGTAATAAATAACAAGTTAAGACAGTACGCTAACATAACAGAGTTTATGACTTTTTTTCTTGCAAAGTTCCCGCCTCCGTAGTAGGGCCCTCTTCGGACCACATCCTCACCGGGCGCCCGACACGTGAAACGACACCTCTTCTTCGCACTCATGATCGCCTGCGCGGCTGCCTTCATCGAGACCGGGTCGTGGTTCGTCTGTTGCCGACTCACCGCCAATCCCGGGTTCTTCTATGTTTCGGTGAAGCCTGCCGAACCCTACGACCGATACCTCAAGAATCGCGATCCTCTGCTCGGGTGGCCCTGGAAATCGGACGGGCCGGAGATTCGGGACCGGTCCGGCTCGCTCATCATCCCGGCGTACCATGACCCTGACCGCTTTCGATCGTGCGTTTCGCTGTACGGGGATTCGTTCGTCGCGTCGACCAATGTGGAGCCGGAACGAGCGTGGGCCAACCTGCTCGCGCGACTCCTTCGATGCCGAACCGCAAACTACGGCGTCGACGGGTACGGAACCGACCAGGCCTTCCTGCGATACCAACGCAATACGAACGATCGGTCCTCGATCGTTGTATTGGGGCACCTGTCGCGGGATATCCTTCGGAACGTCAACCGATTTCGGAACATCATCTCTCCCGGGTCGCACTACGGGTTGAAGCCGAGGTTTATCCTGCGGAACGGCGAATTGGAGTTGACGCCGGTTCCCAATCTGACCGAAGAGCAATATCAACGACTTCTGGAAAACCCCAATGAGATTGCGGACCACGAGTATTTCGCGCTCGACGGACCCAGCGGATACACCAAGCTGCGGTTTCCGTATTCTTTGGCGCTGTTCAAGTCCCTGGAACATTTCGGTTTTCCGCTCGCAGTTCGAGGGGTTCCCCGTCACATGCCGTTTTACCGGCCGGATCATCCGTCGAATGCGCTGCGCATAACGGAAGAGATCATCGCCGCGTTCACCCAACTAGCCCACGAGCGTGGCCAACAGCCGATCGTCCTCATCTTTGCCGGAAAGTCGGACCTGCTTCATTACGAACGAACCGGCAATTGGATTTATCAGAGCCTACTCGACCGTCTGACCGCGAGGGGCGTCGATGCGGTGAACATGGGGCAATTGATCGTTCGCTCCGCCGGCGGTATCTCCGCGGCGGATTTGTTCGACGAGACCGCTCATTTCAATGAGTTCGGCAATTATTTGATTGCGCATATTGCGCAGCGGATCATTCAAGGGGACGAACCCTCGGAACCTTTGTTGCTCGTGTCCGGATCGCGCTCGGTTCGGAGGCCGTGACTCCGCCGGGCCCCGACTCGGATATTGCTTTGACCTGCGGCGCTGTTTTCGCTAGGCTTCGCGTACTATATCCCCAAGGTCACGGCATGAAACAGCGGAGATCCGCTCCTCGGATACTCATAGCCCATGACCGTCCGGAGGTCCGAGAATCTCTGATTCGGACTCTGACGCGGTCATTCGAGCCGGTGTCTTCTTCGTCCGGCGAAGAGACCCTCGAGAAAGCGTGGTCCTCGCATCAGCCCGACCTGATTTTGGCGGGCCTTTCGTTTCGGGACATGCCCGGGGATGAAGTCTGTCGACAGCTCGCCGCGGACGACCGAACCCGCGACATTCCGATGATGGCGATCGTTCACCGCGATGAGACGTGGGACGAATCGTCGTGGCGAGAGTTGGGCGCGGTCGACGTGGTCCGTGTCCCTCAGGACCTTGCCTTCGCGCCGGCAAGAATTCGAGCGCACCTCGGGTCGGACCGAGCGAACATCGCCCCCCCCTACGTCTTCGAGCACAAACGAGCGTTGGTGATTGACGGCGACCCGACGGATCGCGCTGCGATCGTCAATCTGCTTGCCCGGCAGGGCGTCTCGGCGATCGGAGCGGAAGGCGAACGTGCGGCTCTCAAGGCGCTTTCCGACCTGAATCGAATCGGCCGGCGGTTCGATGTGATTTTCGGCGACCGGCGGATACTCGAGACAGAGGACTGCGCATTCCTGGGACGTGTCGCCGGGCATCCGGCCGCAACGGATGCGGCGTTGGTTCTGATGCGCCCCGCCGGCGAATCAGACTGTTTCGAGTCTTTCCTCGGGCGATCCTTTGTCGCGGAGGTGACGAAACCCGTCCAGCCGGACGAAGTGGCGGACGCGATGGTTCGAGCGCTCACGGAGCGGCGGCTTCGAAGTCGCGGTCAAGACTCGTCCGCACGGACGTATGTCTCGTCGTCTAAAGGACCTCTGCGGATTCTTGTAGCGGAAGACAACATGATCGGGCGGGAGCTGGTTCTCAGGATTCTGGATAGATTGGGGCACTCGGCGGTTGCGGTGGGAACGGGTAGGGAGGCGCTGGAAGCCTTGGAGAGAGAGACGTTCGACCTCGTGGTCATGGACGTGGAGATGCCCGACATGGACGGTCTGGAAGCCGCTGAAGCCATCCGAGAGCGAAAGGGGACCGCATACCGCAGAATTCCCATCCTGGCAGTAACCGCTCACGCGATGGCCGGCGACAAGGAGCGATTCCTGGCTGCCGGCATGGACGCCTACCTTCCGAAGCCGATTACTCGAGCAGGCCTGGACGAGGCCATCGGGTCTCTGCTCGATCGCCGAAACAACGACGTCGCGTGAAGCGTGCGTCGATCCCTCGCAGGTCCGGGAGAAGGACCGATTGCGCCGCGTTGCGGTTCAGCGCGCGCGTGGTCTCTTTGACGCGCGTCGCCTTTAGGGGTAGACTGAAAGGTGATGTAAACCGACGACTCACGTTCCGAAAAACAAACCATTCGAACTGGATCCGAAGAGGACGAACGATTTGATCTCAGGCCTGAAACCCGGTGATCACGCGTGTCGGATATATGAATCCGAAGAAGAGCGTCCGCCCGCGGTGACTATCGCCGTAAGGTCGGCTGAGGCGTGTGATCGACGAGTTATCTACGCTTGCGACACGGACGAGATAGAGAGTGTTCGCGCATGCCTTCGAGACGCGGGCGTCGACGCTCGACGGCTCGAAGAGACCGACGCGCTGCGGTTCACCGACGTAGGGGAGCGTCTTCTGCCGGGCGGTGGTTTCGACGCGGACGCGGCCGTCGAGTTTCTCGAGGAGGAAGCCGAAAACGCCTCCCAAGACGGGTATTCGGCGCTGGTCGTCCTGATTGAAATGCGATCGCTCAGGCCGGCGGACCGAAACATCGACGAAATCCTCAGGTTTGAAACCCTCGTGAACAGTCGCCTCACGCGCGACGACATTCTCCTGATCGATCTGTACGATCGGCGGGGTTTTTCCGCTTCCGCGCTCCTGGATATTCTTGCCGCGCATCCGTTTATCGTTTTCGACGGCCGCGTCCGTCGCAACCACCTGTACGTTCCTCCGGAGGAGACCCACGAAGCGGATCGAACGTCGTCACTCCTGAATCGATGCCTCGAGAGCATTCGGAGCACGGGGGAGGCTCGAGGCGACTCCGTCCGTCACGACGCATCCGGTCCGAGTGTTGAAGCCGATCTTTTGGGCCTCGAACGCCGCCGCCGCAGGGAAGCGGAACAAAGCCTGGAACTGACTGAGGATAAGTGCCGTATTCTCGTCGAACATTCGACCGAAGGTATCGTGGTTGTCCGGGATGAGCGGATCGTATTCACCAATCGAGCCATTCGGCGCTATTTGGGATACGACGCGGACGAGCTGGCCGGCAAGCCGTTCGGGGAATTCGTTCACCCTGAAGATCGAGACCGGGTCATCGAGAATCATCGCCGCCGATTGAGCGGACAGAGCCATACCCATCGGTATCCGCTCAGGCTGGTCTCCCGTGACGGTTCGGTGCGCTGGGTGCAGATCGAACCGGTCACCATACAGTGGGACGGTCAACAGGCGTTGCTCGTCTTCCTCTCCGATATCACCGAGCTGAAAACCACCGAGGAGGCGCTGAGGGAAAGCGAGGAACTCCATAGCCTCATCGTGAGAAGCATGCACGACATTGTTTGGACGGTCGATCTCGCGCTCAACACCACGTATGTCTCCCCGTCGGTGGAGCGCATTCTCGGGTTTACCCCGGAAGAACGAATGCGCCAGTCGCCATGGGAACAGTTGACTCCCGAATCCTTGGACCGTGCGCAACGAAGCCTTGCGGAATCGCTCGAACTCGATCGACAGGGAAAAACCGAACCGGACAGCGCGGTGAAACTCGAGATGGACTATTACGCCAAGGACGGATCGCTCGTCTGTCTTGAGACCATCATGGTTTTCCTGCGAGATGAAGAGGGCATTCCCGTCGGTGTGTTCGGTCTCTCCCGCGATGTGACCGATCGAAAGCGCGTCGAGGACGCGGTGCGCGATTCGGAACGGCGATTGGCGGAGATCATCGACTTCCTCCCCGATCCCACGCTGGTGATCGATCGCGACGGCACGGTGGTGGCGTGGAACAGGGCCATCGAAGCGATGACGGGAATTACCGCGGAGGAGATGGTCGGCAAGGGCGATCACGAATACGCGATTCCCTTCTACGGGAAGAGGAGACAGACGCTCATAGACCTGGTTCTGTGTCGGGACGAAGCCATAGAGAAAGAGTACCTCTCGATTCGCGAGCAGGGCGACACGCTCGTGTCCGAATCGTTTCATCCTCATCTGGGGCCCGATGGAACGTACCTCTGGAGCGCGGCTCGTCCGCTTTTCGACTCGCGGGGCGAGGTCGCCGGCGCGATCGAGTCGATCCGCGACATTACCGAACGACAGCAGGCGCAAAAAGCCCTGAAGGAGGCCAAGGAAGCCGCGGAGGCCGCAGACCGGGCCAAGAGCCGGTTTGTGGCGAGCGTCAGCCATGAGGTGCGCACGCCCATCAACGCCATTCTCGGCTATGCCGGCATCCTGATGGAAGAGCCATTGGACGCCAAGCATCGAGAAGCTCTTGACATGATCAAGCTCAGCGGAGAAATCCTCCTAACCCTCGTGAACGATGTCCTCGATCTTTCCAAGATTGAAGCGGGCCGTATTGAATTCGAACATCGACCGTTCAATCTGAGATTGGTTGTCGCGGAAGCCTGCGAACTGGTTCGGCCGATGATCGAGGGCAAAGATGTGAGCATCATTAGTGATCTTGGCGAGATATCGGATCTCGTGATAGGCGATGAAGTGCGTCTGTTCCAAATATTGACGAATTTGCTCAACAATGCCGTCAAGTTTACCAAAGCCGGCGAAGTGAAGGTCGCCGCGTGGACCGCCCTCGAACCGGACGGGCGGGTGCGGGCCGAGATTACCGTAAGCGACACGGGGCCCGGAATCCCTGCGGACAAGCTGGATGAGATCTTCGATATGTTTACCCAGGTCGAAGGTTCGTACGTTTCGGAGCATCCGGGCGCGGGACTGGGACTGGCTATCGCTCGACGGTTGGCCCGGCTGATGGACGGTGACATCAGCGTGCGCAGCCGGCTTGGAGAGGGGTCGGTTTTCACGGTGACGGTGCGATTCGAGCCGTTCTCCGGCGCCGAATTGAACTCCCCCCTTCCCGGGAACAGACTGGTATCCGCGGCGGAGGGAGGGCGCGACTGCATCTCCGGCCCCGGCGCAGGGAGTTCGTGTCGACTTCGCATCCTGCTCGGTGAAGACAATCCGATAGCCCGGAAAATGACCAGGTGGATGCTCGAGAAGCTGGGGCACGAGGTCGTCACGGCCGCGGACGGGATCGAGGCGCTGGCCGCGGCGACGCGCGCGTCGTACGACCTTATCCTCATGGACATGCAAATGCCGAGAATGGACGGGTTGGAAGCGGCCGCCGCCCTTCGCAGGAGGGGGATAACCACGCCGATCGTGGCGATGACCGCGGGAGTCGCGGACGACGATCGCCGACGCTGCATCGACGCGGGAATGGACGATTACGTGGTGAAGCCGCTCAAGGTGGAGACCGTATGCGAAATGCTGGAGGGGATTACCGGCCGGCGCTCACCGGATTCATAACCGCGGAGGGCGTCCGATCCGACTCGGAGCCCTTTAGGCTTGACACGGACACTAAAGAACTCTAATCTTGAGCCGAGGATGCGGGTCCGACGAACGGTGCGCATCCAGGGGCGGTGAGGCGGCCCTTTTTTTGTTGGTATATGTCGATCCCGCGAATTCGAGCATTGATGACGCGCCTTTGATCAGTCCGCAACCTCACATGGCAGCCGGCGTCGCACACTTTACGCATGTGGAATGTGCGGTTTACCGTGCGGGAACGCTGTGCATACCCGGCCGTCGCTCGTCCGCAAAGCGGGGCACGCGGTCGGCGCATCGACCGTTGGTCGATCGGGGGTAACGGTCCGCTCTTTTCCGGTTCATCACATCCGAGGGTTTTTTCGCAAAGGAGGAACAGCATGAAGAAGGCTTTAACCGCATTGGTATTCATTCTGACGGTGTGCGCGTTCTGCGTTGCGGAGTTCGCGCCCGCCGCGGAGCCCATCCTGATCGGCGTTCCCACCTCCCTGACGGCGTTGGAAGGACGGGAAAGCCTGAAGGCCGTCGAGATGGCCGTCGAGGAGATCAACGCCAAAGGCGGCGTCAAGGTCGGAGACGCGAAGCGGCCGTTCAAGATCGTCTCCATCGACCTCCGAGACTCGTCGCCCGGTGTGCCTGTTCAGGAAGCGCTTCTCGGCTTGCGGAAAATCATCACCGAAGACAAGGTCCACGCCTTGGTGGTGGGGCCGTTCAGGTCCGAAGCCTTACTGGCGGGGATGGATGTGATCGCCGAGCATAAGGTTCCGCTGTTGGGGACGATCGCCATGTCCCCGAAATCCGAAGCTAAGATCAAAAGCGATCCTGAGAAGTACAAGCACTGCTTCCGCGTCTGTCTCAATGCGAAATATCTTGTGGGGTATCTTGCCGAGACGCTCGGTTTTATGAACAATCAGTTCGGATTCAACAAGCTGTTCGTTATGACTCAAGACGTGCTCTGGGCCAAGGGAACCGGGAAATTCACCGCCAAAGTCGCGACCGGCAAAATGGGATATGAGCTGGTCGGCACGCAGACGTATCCCACCGGCGCGTCCGATTTCTCCGCGGGACTCATCAAGGCCAAGGCCTCGGGAGCGGACGTGATCATGCCCGTTTTCGACATGCCCCAAAGCGGTATTTTGCTCAAGCAGTGGAAAAGCATGAGAATTCCCGCAATGCTGTCCGGCTTCATCTCTCCCATGGCCGGACCCGGCGCATGGAAGACCTTTGAGGGCAAGATCGGCGGACTGATCAATTGCAATTTCGAGCTCGGGAGCGCCATCCCTGTGAAGAAGTATCCGCCGGCGGAGAAATTCTATAACGATTACAAGAAGAAATACGGCAAACCCATGGAAGCGGGTCACGGGCCCGCGCCGTCGTACGATTCAGTCTACATTCTCGCGGAAGCGATCGAGCGCGCGGGTTCCCTCGATCCGGACGCGCTGAGCGCGGAGATCGCCAAGACCGACCGTCAGGGCGTGATCGGCCGGATCAAGTTCGATGAAGGTCATCAGGTCATTTACGGCGACGATCCCGAGAAGACCGCGTGCGCGTGCGTCTCTCAGTGGACGGAAAACGGTAAGCGCGTGATCGTATTCCCCGAATCGATCGCGGAAGGGGAGATCGCGTTGCCCAGGTGGGTAAAGACCAAGAAGTAACGGCGAATCCATTCGAGCGGCTTGAATGAGAAGGGCGCCCGGAGGCGGACGAGTAAACGCTCATCTCCTCCGGCGGCGACGCCGCACTCTTGGCGGGATTTGCGTATCCACGTATCGGCGGCGACCGATTGGGCCGCGAAGAGGGTATGCTCATGTTGGAAGTCACCCTCATATACGGTTTCATCAACAGCGTAATCCTTGCGCTCATCGCTTTGGGTTTCGGACTGACGTTCGGCATCAGCGGCGTGTCGAATTTCGCGTACGGAGCGCTCTACGTGATGACCGGCTACATCGTGTGGCTGCTCATCAACAAGTTGGCGATACCGTTTCTCGCTGCCGCGGTTCTCGGGGTGCTCTTCACCGCGGCGTTCGGAGCGCTCCTCTATCGCTTCGTCCTGCTTCGGGTCCGAGGACTGGTGATTTCCGAGGTTATCGCCACCTTCGGCGTGGGGCTGGCCATACTCGAACTCTTCCGGTATCTGGGCTTCACCGGCTTCGAGTATACCTTGCCCACCTTCACCGACGGCAGCGTCATGATCGGTGAAACCTACGTGGATCATCAACGGCTGTGGATCGTCGGCGTGGGAACGGCCATAGCGATCGGACTGTATCTCTTTACGCATCATACCCGGCTGGGGCTGGCGTTTCGGGGGATTGCGCAGGATGAGCGAACCGCGCTCTCCCTGGGCATCAACTCGGACAGGATCGCTGCGCTCAGTGTGGCGTTCGGTTCGGGGCTAGCGGCCATTGCCGCGATCGTTATCCTCCCGCGAGGGACGATCTCCGTGAATGAAGGGTATGACGTTCTGATCAACGCGATGGCCGTCTGCATCGTAGGCGGCCTGGGGAGCACCGCGGGAGTGTTGACCGCGGCGTTCCTCATTGGCTACGCGCAGATGTTCACCGACTCTTATCTCGGCCCCCACTGGAAGATGATCGTGTCGCTGGTGGCCATACTCGTCATTCTGGCGGTCAAGCCGTCGGGATTGTTCGGAAAACAAAAAGAACTGGAAGAGCGAATCTGAGGTGCGGGACGACCTCGGAACGATTCGCCCTCTTCGGCCGGCATGTGCGGGAAACAGGGAGCATGATCTCGACTTCAGCGGTTGAACGGCAGGAAACATCCCCCGGACACGTGAGGAAAGAACGCCTCGATCGAGGTATCAAGGCGCGTTCCGACGACATATTCGCGCTCAGCTCGTATCGTGAAATGCTGTATGTCGCGGTTCCGCCCGCGCTTCCCGTTGTGGCGCTGCTCGCGCTGCCGCTCGTCCTTCCGTCGTACTGGCGGGACGTGCTCGTATCCACGTGTATCTTTGCGATCATGGCGATGAGTTGGGACTTCCTGGCTTCCGTGGGTATGGTCTCATTGGGTCAGGCGCTGTTTTTCGGCTTCGGCGGGTACGCTGCGGGTTGTTTGAACTACTACGCGGGGATTCCGATCTGGCTCACCATTCCGCTGGGCACGGTGATCGGGGGATTCCTGTGCACGTTGTTGCTCCTGCCCGTAATCAGGCTGCGGGGGATTTATTTCGCCATGGTCACGCTCGTGTTGCCGCTCATGTTCGGCCGCATCGTCGAAGCGACGGGGCTTCTCGGCGGCACCGAAGGGCTCACCGGATTGCAGCCCTTTCCCAACGTCTGGGTGAAGACCTACTTCGTCGCCGCGGCGACCCTCATTGTGCTCTTCGGATTGAGGAGACTGCTTACCACGGACTACGGTTTGGTGCTCAAGGCGATCCGGGACAACGATCGCTCGGTGATGAGCGGCGGAATCAATATCTACTGGATGAAGGCCCAGGCGCTCTTCATCGCCGGCTGTCTCTGCGCGTTCTGCGGAACGGTCATGTCCCACGACGCGCAATTTGTGGGCATGCCGGCTTTTGCGATGGATTATTCGATCCTCCCGCTGGCGTCCGCGGTGGTGGGAGGCATGGGAACCTTTGCCGGCTCGTTCCTCGGCGCGTTCCTGTTGGTGCCGCTTTCGGAGTTCCTGCGAGGCGCGGGCGGGCTGAGGACGATCCTCTATGCGATATCCCTCGTGGTCTTCATTGTCGCATTGCCCGAGGGGATTTTTCACTATGTCCAGCGCAAGTATCAGCAATTCGAACGCTGGGTTCAGGTTGACCGATGAACGCAACTCGTGGTTGCGCTGGACCGGCGGAAAGACGTGAAAGCGAATCGGATCATGACTGACGCTGCGGGCGAAAAGACCAACGAACCGTTGCTCCAAGTACGGGGGCTCAGCAAGAGTTTCGGCGGAGTCCACGCGGTGGTGGGGGTGAGTTTCGACCTCCGGGCCGGCGAGCTCCTCGGCGTTATCGGGCCTAACGGGTCGGGTAAGACGACGCTGGTAAATCTGATTACCGGCTTCATTAAGCCCGATACGGGGTCGGTCACGTACAAAGGACAAAATATCACCGGATGGATGCCGTATCGTATCGCACGGCTGGGGATTTCCCGCACCTTTCAGATGGTGCGGCCGTTTGCGGAACTTCCCGCGTACAAGAATCTGGTTATTCCGCTCTATTCGCCGAGGGTTCAGGGTCTTTCCGGCGGTCGGTACGGCGACCGTGACGCGGTGGCGAAAGACCTGCTGGAAGAGGTGGGGTTCGAGCGGGAATCCTCGGTGACGTACAAAGCTGCGGGGAGTCTTCCCCACGGCTATTTGAAGCGACTGGAACTGGCCCGCTGTTTGGCCCTGCGAGCGGATCTGATCATTCTCGATGAACTCTTCTCGGGATTGAGCATCGCGGAACTGGCGAGCATCGTCCCGATCATCGAAAAGATGATGGTCCAGGGCAAGACGGTGATCATGATCGAGCATCGCCTACGGGAGCTCTTTCGCATAGCGGACCGGGCCGTGGTGATGAACTTCGGCAGCGTCATAGCGGACGGCAAACCCGAAGAGATCATGGAAAAACCCGAAGTGAAACAGGCGTATCTCGGCGCGGAAGATTAGACGCGTGGTAACCGTTCACCGGGATGGCGACAAGCCATTGATATCTCGATGGGGGAGGTTTGGAGGGGGAGATGAGTCTCCCCCTCCATCCTCACCGGGCGCAGAGCCGCCTCAAGCCCGGTGAACCATTACGACGCGGGATTCCAAGTAGACCGAATAGACCCAATTGTGGGAACTGTCATGTGCGCTTTTCTCAACGTAACGAACCTCATGGTCTTCTATGAAAATGCGCTTGCGCTGAACGATTTCAGTATGAGCGTCAAAGCGGGCACGCTCGTCGCGGTGATCGGTTCGAACAGCGCCGGCAAGACCACGCTCATGAACACGATTTCCGGCCTGATCATCGATACGAAGATCAAGGAAGCGCGCAAGGGCGGCGAACGGATCACGGTCTACGGCACGGTGGAATTAAACGGGGAAGACATCACCGACCTTCACCCCCATACGCGGGTGAAGCGTGGACTGGTCTTGTGTAGAGAGCGTCATCCCATCTTTCCCGAATCCGATGTCATCGAGAACCTCAAAATCGCAGGCCACCTGCGGCCTCGATCCGAGATTTCGGAGAGCCTGGACTACTCGTTCGAGCTCTTTCCCAATCTCGCCCGACTGAGAACGAGGAAGGCCGGATTTCTCAGCGGCGGGGAACAGCAGATGCTCGCCATCGCGATGGCGCTTGTCCCGCGGCCCACGCTGCTCCTCCTGGATGAACCGCTGCTCGGACTCAGTCCGGTTATGCAGACCTCGCTCGTGGACGCAATCAGAAAGATCAGCCGGGAAACGGGGCTCACCATCGTTATCACCGAGCAGTTCGCCCGGCCGATCTTGCCGCTGATCGATCACGGTTACATTATAGAAAACGGCATGCAGACCTTGGACGGTCCCGGGATGGAGCTGATGGACAACCCCGAAGTGAAGGCCGCGTATTTCGGGATGTAGCGCCCGGACATTGCGAGCCGACAGGTAAGGCGTACCATGACCGATTTGGAACGCTCGAACATTTTCGATTCATTCAAGGCCGTGGCTGAGAAGCGCGCCGACAAGCCCGCGGTGGTTTTTCTCGGAACGGTCGTGACGTACAGCCGGCTGGCGGATTACGTTGAACGCGCGGCCGCGGCCATGTCGGCTCGAGGCATCGGCCGAGGCGATCGCGTGCTGATGTACATCCCCAATTCGCCGCAATTTGCGACGGTATGGCTGGCCGCGCAGCGTTTGGGCGCGGCGCCCGTGCCCATAACGCCGATCTACACATCCTTCGATCTTCAGTACATCGCGAACGACACCGGCGCCAAGGCCGTTGTGTGCGCGGATCGTAACTATGGGTACGTGAACCAGGTCGTTCCCGAAACCTCGCTGCAAACCGTTATCGTCACGAACGTCGCGGACATGCTGCCGTGGTGGAAGCGGGCGTTCGGATACCTGGCCGACAAGGTGCCCACAGGAAGTGTCGCGAAGTCTTCCAATACCGTCATGTTTCGGGACCTCCTTCGGTCGGGCGATCCTGCGCCGCCTCCGCCCGACGTCGCCGGAGACGATCTCGCCGAGATTCTCTATACCGGCGGGACAACCAAGCATCCCAAGGGAGTGCCGTTGACCCACGGACTCTTTCTCGTCTCCGCGGAGGAGCAGTTGGCCGTCCGCGATCCGCTCTTTCCCAAGCACGAAGACGTGATCCTCGGCGGCGCGCCGCTCTTCCACATCCTCGGTCAGACATGCAGCCTCGCGACGCTGATCGTGGGCGGCGGGACGCTTATCCTTCAGCCCAGAGTCAACTTGGACGCCGTCTTCGATCATATCCAACGGTTCCGGGCCAAGAGTCTGATCGGGGTGCCCGCGTTTTACCGAATGATCCTCGAACACGACCGTGTGGATCAGTATGATCTCTCGTCGCTTCAGTACTGCTTTTCCGCCGGTGACGTCCTGCCGGTGGAAACGGCCAAGCGATGGACCAAACGCTTCAAGCTCCCCGTTTATCAGGGGTACGGCGCGACGGAGACCTGCGGGGGTATTACCATGAGCCCCGCTGATCGGGAAAGCCCGCCGCTCAGCATGGGAATGAAGGTCCCAAGTAAAGAGCTCATGGTTGTCCAGCCGGGAACGGTCGAGCAGGTTCCGGACGGTCAACCGGGTGAACTCCTCGTCCATTCCGACCCGATGGTTACCTCGTACCTCAACAAACCCGAGGAGAGCGCCGACGCCTTCGTTCAGGTCAACGGTAAGCTCTTCTATCGGACAGCGGATATTGTAAAGCGCGATGACAGGGGCTTTTACTACTTTGTCGACCGGACTGTGGACACCATCAAGCACAAGGGGTATCGTATATCCGCGTCGGAAATCGAAGCGGTCCTTCAGGAGCATCCCGCGGTGATCGAATCGTGCGTCGTGGGAGTCCCCGACCGGAAAGTGGGCGAACGCATCAAGGCCTTTGTGGTCCTGAAAAAGGACATCAAGGGTATTACCGGCTACGAATTGATCAAGTGGTGTCGCGGCAAACTCATCGAATACAAAATCCCCCAATATATCGAGTTCCGAGACATGTTGCCCAAGTCCAAGGTCGGCAAGGTCCTCCGCCGGGAGGTCCGTACCGAGGAGAGAAAGCGCCTGGAAACGTAATTGCCGCCTCAATGCCGTTCCGGGCCGGCCTGTCTTGAGGCACGCCCCCGGGAACCGATTCACCCCTTCATTGTCGAATCAGCCTGTATGGTGTATGGTCGGTCGACCTTACGATCAGGCGAGGTAAACGTTCACCGAGATAGCGATAAGCCGTTGATATCTCGATGGGGGAGGTTTGGAGCGGGAGATGAGTCTCCCCCGCCATTCTCACCGGGCGCAGAGCCGCCTCAAGCCCGGTGAACGATAACCAGGCGAGACCGGTTCGGCGCACGTGGGGCCCTCCCGTCGTCGATCCGAACCGATCCCTGGTTCCGCGCATCTTCATTTTGTAAAGATTCATCCGGAGGAGAGGCTCTATGATCACACAGCGTCATTCTTCTATCTTCATATCGATTATCGCCGTTTTCTTTTTCGTCATTTTCTCACATTCGTCGGTCGTTCACGCCTCCGACAACGGGCTTACCCGATTCACCACATCCCACGGGCTCGACGTGATCGTGAAGGAAGATCACGCCCGTAAGGTGGCCACTATCCAATTCTGGGTGCTCGTGGGCAGCGCGGATGAAAACGACGATCAGCGGGGCATCAGCCATCTTATCGAACACATGGCCTTCAAAGGGACCGAACGCCGCGGGGTCGGCGAAATCGCGGCGGAAGTCGAGGCTCTCGGGGGTCGGACCAACGCCTACACCAGCTGGGATCGCACGGTATTCTTCGTAACCGTTCCGTCTCGGGCCGTCGAGCAGGGGCTCGACATACTCACCGACGCGGTGATCCGACCGAAGATCGATCCCGACGAGCTCGAGAAGGAGAAGAAAGTCGTCCTCGAAGAGATTCTCGAGGGCGAGGAGCGCCCGTCGCGGAAGGCCTTCAAGCTGCTGGCGGAAACGGCCTACACCCGATCCCCGTACCGGTATCCCGTGATCGGCTATCCGGAGACGGTCAAGAGTTTCACTCGGGAGGACATCCTCGAGTTTCGCAAGAGGTGGTACGTGCCCGAGAACAGCTTTCTGCTCATCGTCGGGGACGTTGACGCGGAAGCGTTGCGGCCGGCGATCGAACGGATGACCAAGGACTTCGTATCGACAGGCGTCTTCCGACCGTCCCGGCCGGTCGAGCCTCCGCAGAAGAAGGTCCGCTCTGCGGTGAAGCGTGACCGTAACGCGCGAGAGACGCGGCTGCATATGGCGTTCCATATTCCATCCCTGCGAGGCGCGGACGTCAATGCGCTCGATCTGGTTGCGGATATCCTCGGCGCTCGGGAGAGTTCCCGCCTGGTCAGTAAACTCCAGAAGAAGGAGCGCCTGGTTCATTCGATATCCGCGTTTTCCATGACCCCGAAGGAACCCGGGCTTTTCATCGTGTCCGCGCGACTCGACGCGAAGAATGTCGAACAGGTGACGCGGCGCGTCCTGGAAGAGATCAGAGCGTCGGCAAACGAGCCGCCGACCGAGGATGAACTGAAGCTCGCCAAGACCAATATCGAGTCTTCCCACGTCTATTCCCGGGAGACCGTCGGCGGAATCGCCCGGAGTCTCGGCGCGTTTGAAGCGGACATGGGCGACGCCGCGTTCGAGTCGAGCTATCTGCGGGCCAATCGAGCGGTGACCGCGGAGGAGGTATCCGCCGCCGCAAAACGCTACTTGACCACGCCGAACGTGACCGTCACCGTGTTGGTCCCCGAAAAGGCCGAAGCGGACGTTTCCGAGGAGAAACTCGTTTCGATCGCGGAATCGTTTACTCCGTCCGAGACGAGTGTCGCTGAAAAGGAGAGCGGCCCGGAGACCATAACCAAAAAAATGTCGAACGGCCTGCGGGTGGTTTTGGTTCCCGATTCGTCGAATAGCTTGGTCTCCATACGGTTGGCCTCATTGGGCGGCAAGCGCTTCGAGACCTCCGAGACAGCGGGCATTATGAACTTCACCGCTCGGATGCTGAACAAGGGGACGGCGTCGAAGTCCGAGGAAGAGATCGCCCGGACCGTCGAAGCGATGGGCGGTCGCATCCAAGGCTTTTCGGGCTACGATTCGTTCGGGATGACCACATCCTTGTTCAGTCGTCAACTTGACGACGGACTGGCGCTGCTCGCCGAACTATATACCGCTCCGTCCTTTCCCATGGACAAGATGGACCGCGAACGAGCCCTCATCATCAATGAGATCAAGACCGCGCCGGACCGCCCCGCGCCGTTTACGATTCAAAAGCTCAACGAGACCCTTTTCGTCGAGCATCCGTACGGTTTGCCCAAGGAGGGTCGCGTGGAGACGGTGAGCGCATTCACGAGAGACCACTTGGTCGAGGTCTATGAACGCTTCGCAGTTCCCGAAAATACGGTGATTACGCTTGTGGGCAAGTTCGATCCCGACGCGGCGCTCGAACGGATCGAGAAGCTGTTCGGCGCGGTCAAGCCCCGCGGTTTGCAGGCGCCGGCTGTTGCGAAAGAAGCGCCTCCGACCTCGGTTCGGGAGAAAGCCGTCCGTCTTCCGCGAGCCAAAGCGCACCTCGCGCTCGGATTTCAGGCGGGCGCGCTCCAGGACGAGGATCGGTATCCTCTCGAGGTCCTCAACAACATATTGGCCGGACAGGGCGGGAGACTCTTCCGTGAACTCCGGGACAAGGAGTCGCTCGCGTACATGGTGACCTCGTTCTTCCGACCCGCGCTCGATCGAGGCGTCTTCGGCTTCTACATGGCCTGCGACGAATCGAAAACCTCGCAGGCGCTGGACGGTCTTTTCCGTGAAATTAAACGGATACGCGAAGCAAAGGTGAGCCCGGAAGAGCTCGAATCCGCAAAGAATAACGTGATCGGCAATCATCGCATTTCAATGCAAAGCTCGTCCGCGAGGGCCGCGAATATCGGCCTCAACACGCTCTACGACCTCGGCTTCGATTACGATGAGGAATACGTGCGCAACCTGAGCAAAGTCACTGCGGATCAGGTCCTCGATGTCGCCCGGAAGTATCTGGATCCCGAGACGGCCGCGGTGGTGAAGATCCTCCCCGACACGGCCGAAAAGGCGCCCGGCGGCAAGAAGGGGTAGCTAAGAGGAGCGCTTCCACGCGATAATTTTTACGTAACTGAACACGACCGAGACGAACTCCCGGGCGGTCGACGCCACCATGTCGGCCGTCCTCGTCTTGGGCTTTTGTCATCAGGAGGAAGATGCCTCGCCGCCCTCGTCATGGATGACGGGCCGCGTTCATTTTGTTTGCGCCGCTGAATCCGCGATCCGGTATTCCGGCGCCGAAATCCCGGCGAGACATTGTTCTCCGAATCACGAGACGTGTACAAATGCGTCGGACAGGAGTGCGCTTCAATGCCTCGGAAAATGATAACCGCCGTGCTCTCGGGTCTTGTCCTTATCCTTTCATCGGCTCCGATCCTCGCCGAGCAACCGTTGGCGGAAGCCGCGGGGAAGGGCGGGGCGGCGGAGGTCTCCGCGCTCATCGCGGACGGCGCTGATGTGAACAAGAGCGACGAAAACGGTATCACGCCGCTGATGAACGCAGCCTTCGCCGGCCGCGCGGACGTGATTGAGTTACTCATCAACAAAGGGGCCCAGGTTGACGCCGTAGACAAGACCGGCGAGACAGCGCTGATCAAGGCTGCGGCTCGGGGCCATAAAACCACGGTTGAGGCGCTTATTCGAGCCGGCGCCGAACTCGGGGCCGCACAGAAGGACGGTGTGGACGCGCTCATGGTCGCTGCGTTTCACGGCCCTGATCCGGTGGTCAAGGTTCTTCTCGACATGGGCGCGCCGGCGGACTCGGTGGACGGCGGCGCGCCCATGTCGGCCTTGATGAAGGCAAGCGCCCGGGGACACGCCGGCGTTGTGCGTCTCCTCTTGGAAGGGGGCGCGGAGGTTGACAAGCAGGACCGAAACGGTCTTACGCCTCTCATGAGCGCCGCGTTCAACGGTCATGCGGCTACGGTCGAGGAGCTCCTCCGAAGTCGAGCCGGCGTCAACAAAGAGGACTGGACCGGTGAAACCGCACTGCTCAAGGCTGCGGCCAAAGGGCGGCTCGAGGCGGCTCAAATCCTCCTCGACAAAGGCGCGGCGGTGGACGCGCAACAGAAGGAAGGCATAACCCCGTTGATGGTCGCCGCGCACGCGGGACACGCGGATATGGTCAAGCTGCCGGCCGACTACGGCGCGAACGTCGGCCTCAAGACCAAAACCGGGCTTACCGCCGCTGACTTGGCGGTGAAGGGCGGTCATGTGGAGATAGCCGAGACGCTGAAATCCCGCGCGGAAAACTGATCCGGTCAGCCCCGTTTTGTGTCGTCCACAGACGTACGCCGACGTCGGGATGATCGAAGTCCGGGCATTTCCGACGTTGGTTGATGTTCGCACATGCCCGATACTCGACTCATCGCTTCCATACGGTCGCCGTACGCCCTTGCAAACGGC
Organism: uncultured Syntrophales bacterium; assembly: GCA_964385875.1. Lineage (GTDB taxonomy): Bacteria > Desulfobacterota > Desulfomonilia > Desulfomonilales > Desulfomonilaceae > CAYLRL01. The sequence goes on along the minus strand of CAYLRL010000029.1, from coordinate 32,309 downwards.
GCGGAGGTCAGGCCGTGGCAGAGCACGCTCAGCCCGACCGTTGTGACCACGAGCGCAATCAGGAGCCTGCCGTCCTGGAGTTCGGCCTCTTTCAACACGACCAAGACGAAGAGTATTGACGCCAATCCCCGTGGACCGAACCACCCCAGAAAGAGGGTGGTCGATGCCGTGAGACCCTTTCCGAGCAGGGCGATCGCAACGGGAATCATCCGTATCGCGGTCAGGCTGAGGATCGCGTAGACGACAAAGACCGGGCGGAAGTGATCTATGGCAATGGGAAGCATCACCGCTCCGAAGATCATGAAGATGGCAAGGCTGAGCAATTCCCCTTCCGCTTCGGCGAATTCATGGAGACGCGGTAGGACATTCTTGGCGTAATTACCGACCGTAAGACCCGCGCAGAACGAAGCGATGAAGCCGTTTCCTCCGATGAGCTCGGCCGCGCCGAACGCCAGAAAGGCCAGGCTGAGCGCGGACAGATCCTGAAACGAGTGATTCATCCATTTCGAGCGCATGCCGTGTTCGATGAGCTTGCCGCCCACGTATCCCACCACAATTCCCGCAATCGGGCCGAGCGTCACCTGAAGAATCGCAAATCGAGCCCAGAACGCCGCGGTCCCGCCGTGTTCTTCTCCTCCGGCAACCGAGATCAAGATGAGCACAAACGGCAAGGCCATGCCGTCATTCAGACCGCTTTCAACATTCAGCGCCTGTCGGATCCGCACCGGGACACGTTTATTCTCGACGACCGCTCGACCGAGCGCCGCGTCCGTCGGCGCCAGAATCGCCGCCATGACCGCGGCGTCCCAGAAGAGTAGTCCCGGAAAGACAAGCTTTCCCACGATCGCGCCGCAGAGGATCGTGAGCGGAAGCCCGATCAACAGCAGTCGCACCGGAATATTATGGTCCCGTCGGAGAAGACCGATATCGATTCGGGACGCATCCAGGAAGAGAACCGCCAGGAGGGTGATCTCCGCCAAGCCGTGAATAATCGACTTGTCAATCTCGAATTCGACCAGGCCGAAGCCTCGTTCTCCGATGAGCAGGCCGAAAAGAACGAACACCATGGGCGCGGTGACCACGCTTCGATCCAGTGGTCCCGAGACAACGCCGTACACGAGAATCGCAAGGGATATCGCTACGATGGCAAGCGCTTCGACCATGGGGCGTAGACCTCTCGTCCCGTCGAATGCTTTCGATCCGACGGCCGCTCACCGCCGACCATACCATGAGCCGGCAGATAATAATGCCTTATCTCTTCTCCCGCTGGGAGAGGCCGGGTGAGGGTCTTCAAGGGGGAGGAAGCTTCTCCATGCCGCAGATCGACTCGAGCGACGGCCTACGGCAGGCGAGCGGTCAGCGTGGTTCCTTCGCGCTTCTTGCTGCGCACGGTGATGGTTCCGCCGTGACGGTGGATGATCCCGAGCGCGACGGCCAAGCCCATACCGGAATGCCCTTCCTTGGTCGTCCAGAAGGGTTCGAAGACCTTGCCCAGGTCGCGCTTGCGAATACCGGTTCCATGGTCGCTCACTTGGAGCACGACCTGGCCGTCCTCCTTGGCGGTTTTGACGGTAATCGCCCCGCCGTCGGGCATGGCTTCTTCCGCGTTGCGCAGGAGGTTCACCACGACATCGACCATGGCGTCCATTTCTCCGCCGATATAGGCGCCCGAGTGAAGGTCCAGGTGGAGGGAGTAATCAACGTCTTTTCGCTTCTGGTCGAGTCTCGATCTGAGTCGATTCTCTTCGATGCCTTTTCGGACAGCGTCGTTCAGGTCGAAGACCGTCCAAGTGGAACTGATCCGCCGGGGATTGGCCAGCGCCAACTGTTGCAGGGGGCGAAGCTGATCGGAGGCCTCGATCGCGCAGAGGTGGATCTGATCCAGCAGCGGTTTGATGCCCGAGAAATTGTCGTTCTCCACATTTCTGAGCGCGGTTTGGGCTCGTTCGGCCACGTCCGCCAACAGCTTGCTGAAGCTCTCCGCAAGGCTGTACGACATCCGACCTACCGCCTTGAGGCGCTCCGACCTCATCCGGAGCTCTTCATTCTTGCGATACTCCGATATGTCTTCGATGACGAGGAGAGCGCCGTCGATCGAACCTGCCGCGTCTCGAATCGGGGCCATGTTGAGCCGCACGTGCGCGCGTTTGCCTTCGCTGGTGATGAATCGAAGCTCCCGGGGCTTGGTCTCGCCCGTCTCGAGACACCTGTGGACCGCGCGGGAAACCTTGAGTTCCACAAATGACGGGAAGGTCAACATGTTGATCGCCTTGGCGTGCTGAACCGAATGCAACCCCAAGATGTCGAGCGCCTTGGGATTGATCTCGGTGATCGCGCCGTTCATGTCGCAGGAAATGACGCCGACCGGCGAATGCTGGACGAGGAGCCGGTACCGGGCTTCGGTCTGTTCGCGCATCACTTCCGCGCGGCGGCGTTCCTCGATCTCTTTCCGCAGGTCTTCTTCGGTGGTCTCGGAGACGACTTCCCGAGATGCCGGCGCGCTTGCCGGCCCCTCCCGGAGCCTGCGGGCTTCCTCCTGAGCCTCGATGCGATCCTTTACTTCAGCCTTGAGATCTTCCCGGGATTGCCGGAGATCCTCCGAGAGCCGCTGTTCGTGGAACGCAAGCTCCGAGACGGTCGAGCGGAGCGCGTCGATAAGGCGTTCCTGTTCGATGATCTGTTCCTGCAGTCGGCGATTAGCCTCCTCCAACTCCTCGATCCGGTCTTCCGCAAGGGCATCCGTTTCGCCGCGCAGGCGGCTCACTTCTTCCTCGAGCCGCTTTCGGGACGTCACATCCTCGAGGACCATCCCCAACCGATCGCCGGCGAGCCGAAACGCCCGCAGCCGCAACTGTTTCGCGGATCCGTCGCGCCGGAACTCGGCCCCGTCGATTTCCGCGGTCAGGCCCGTCTCCATTGTCTTGATGAACACGTCATAGAGCCGCTGTTCCCGAGCGTTCGGCCAAAGCGCGTCCAACTCCTCACCCCGCTGCTGATGGGCGTTCACGCCGATCAGCCGCCACGCCTCGAGATTCGCGTCCGTCAACGTCAATCCGTTAGGAGGGAGATACTCGAAGAAGAGCAGACCCGCCGGCATCGCCCTGATCACGTCCGATCCGGGACCAACGGCTTCATCCGCGCCGGGGACACCGGCCGGTCTGGAGGAACGAGTCGACTCAAGCGTCGCTATCCGCTTGCGGACATCCTCCAACAACCGAACAATGTGCCCGTTGCTCTTGGTCTCGTGCTCCATCCCGGACCGGCCTTTCAACGAGTGTTCACGGAAGCGGAATCGGGCAATAGGAGAGGAACTCACACGTACTCAATATTACCGGGAAAACCGGAGAATGTCAAAGCGGTTCACGTGGTCGGCGCCGCCGGTCAAGCAGCGTGAACATCCGTATAGGCTTGAGAAATCCCCGGAAATGAGCATACTCAAAGGGCGCGGACACGCGACGGATAGGGAGACCGCACGGTCCGCCGGGCCGGAGCGCTTCGACATCACGTGATCGGAAAAACCTCCCCGGAGATGAGGATCGAACCATGCGCAGACCGAAAACTCGAACAAAAGCCGGCGGCGGAAACCTCGGAAAAGTCATCGACGACGCGCAACGACAACAGGAGCGACGCTCCACTCTGTACCGCGACCGCGCTCTCGCAATGTTCCCCCATATCTGCGCCCGCTGCGGACGTGAATTCTCCGGAAAAAAGCTCAAGGAACTGACCGTCCACCACAAAGACCACGACCACGACAATAACCCGCCCGACGGCAGCAACTGGGAACTGCTCTGCATCTACTGCCACGACATGGAACACCAACGAGACCTGGAAGAACCCGAAGACTTCGACTCCCGCCCCGACGATAAGCCCGACCCCGGCTCGACCTACAAACCCTTCGCAGGACTGAAGGATTTGCTGAAAGACAAGGGGTGAGGAGGCCTCAGCGGACGCGCCCCAAACCCGTTCGATTCCCCAACCGCGAGGAGACCATGCGCGATACAGACTACCCGACGGAAAAACCCCTCCACGTGGACGGCTCCATCTACACCGCAGTCCTCGAACCCGACCGCCAAGACGGGGGCTTCACCGCTTCGTGCAAGGAAATCCCCGCTGCGGTCTCCCAAGGCGAAACCGCCGAAGAGGCGCCGGAAAACCTCGCCGACGCGGTGGGGATGTGTTTGGGAGCGAAGAGATAAGGACTTCGACGCCTGCCACCTCGGTATGACAAGTACAAGTTATGACTAAAGGGGTCAGGCTTGACATCCGGGTATTTGTGGTAGTAGCGTCCTGCGCATGGCACTGAGAGCCCGCATTAATTATCCGGCCGCCGTCTGCCATGTCATGCTACGAGGGAACGGCGGCCGGGATGTTTTCCTTGACGCGCCGGAGCGGATTCGTCTCTACGATCTGCCGGCTTGAAGAGCACCCGTCTCTGACCGACCGTGCCGGCCGATGAGGACCTGATCTCCGCGGCCTCAGTCAAGAGGTCAAGCGTCTGTGCAGGCGGGCGGAAACGAATCCCCGTCCGAGGCGAGCTTGAGAGAATGAAAGGAGAGATGGGACAAATACCCATATGTCAAGCCTGACCCAGAGATTTGAACTCCTCCCCTGCTTCGAGTCTCTTCGCGTCCATCCGAGGACTCCCTGTTGCATGGAATCTTGCTCAAACCCATTAAGCACAGATCGGCCTCGGAGAAGACTATTTTTTCAACATCCGTGGACCAAAAAGCGCGGCACATTTTGAAGAAAGGTAACCGTTCACCGGGATAGCGCCAAGCCATTGATATCTCGATGGGGGAGGCTTGGAGGGGGAGATGAGTCTCCCCCTCCATCCTCACCGGGCGCAGAGCCGCCTCAAGCCCGGTGGACCATTACGAAGAAAGACCATATTCAATTGAGAGCAATATAGCATGATGGAGAATAGCACCTTCGCTGAAATAGCCGGTATTTTAGGCCTGGCGACTTTGACCGGAATTATAGGGCAGAAATTACGGCAACCCTTGATAATTATGTTTTTGGCAACGGGCATTCTGGTCGGTCCGTCGTTTCTTGGTATCATCCACAGCTATGAGGAGATTGAGCTTCTGGCGCATATCGGCATAGCCCTTTTGCTGTTTGTCGTAGGGCTCAAACTCGACCTGAATCTGATTCGAACCACCGGCCCCGTCGCCCTTGCGACGGGCCTGGGACAGATCGTGTTTACGTCGCTTATCGGGTTTGTCATCGCCATTGCTATAGGCATGCCCTATCTGAGCGCCGCCTATGTCTCGGTAGCACTTACTTTTTCAAGCACGATCATTATCGTAAAGCTCCTGTCGGACAAAAAAGAAATCGACGCGCTTCATGGCCAGATTGCACTTGGATTTCTTATTGTTCAGGATATCGCCGCCATTTTGGCGCTGGTCGGGCTGACGACCTTGGGGTCATCTGTTAACGGGCAGGGTGGATATCTCTCGTTTCTGATGATCGGCGCAAAAGGTGTGGGACTGTTGGGCGGGGTAGCCCTGCTGATGAAATATGTCATCCCTTACCTAACCCAGCGTCTCGCGCATTCGCTGGAATTGTTGACGTTATTCGCCATCGCATGGGCGGTCCTTCTCGGAGCGGGCAGTGAGTTGTTGGGATTTAGTAAGGAAGTCGGCGCCTTTCTGGCCGGTGTCTCACTGGCCTCCACTGCCTTCAGGGATTCGATTGGCGCGCGGCTCACAGGCCTTAGGGATTTTCTCTTGCTGTTTTTCTTCATCGATCTTGGCGCACGATTGGATTGGTCCATGGTGGGCTCGCAATTGGGCGCATCGCTTGTCTTTTCCCTCTTTGTGCTCGTCGGCAACCCGATCATTGTTCTGATCATCATGGGAGTGATGGGATATCGTCGTCGCACCGGCTTTCTCGCCGGCCTCACGGTAGCCCAAATCAGTGAGTTTTCGCTTATTGTAGCGGCCTTGGGCTTGAGCATCGGCCACATTACTGAAGAGACGGTGGGACTGATCACGCTCGTTGGGGTGGTGACTATATTCCTGTCCACCTATATGATCCTTTATTCCTACCCCCTTTATCGTGTTCTATCGTCCCTCTTGAAGATTTTCGAAAGGCGCAATCCATACCGGGAGGCGGAGATAGGCACCTTTGCGGAAACCGGAGTAGTCGACGTCATCTTAGTGGGATTAGGTAATTATGGCAGCGGGTTGATGGAAAACCTTTTACGGCGAAAAAATGTCATCGTGGGGATCGACTTCGACCCCGGCACTTTGGATAGATGGCGCAAGAAAGGGGTGCCTGTTCTTTACGGGGATATGGCGGACCCGGAGACGCATGAACAATTGCCGTTGAAAAAGGCGCGCTGGGTTATCAGCGCCGTTCGTTCTAAAGACATGAATTGGTCACTAATCCATAATCTCAAGAAGGACGGTTATACCGGAAAGGTGGCCTTGACCGCGACCAATAACCAAGAAGCTGCTGAGTTCGAAAAAGCCGGCGCCGACTTGGTTTTTCGGCCTTTTAAGGACGCAACGGAACAAGCGGCGGACGCGTTGACTTATGCGATGGACTTCCTGCCGGAAAGTGTTGATTGGCCTCTCTCTTTTCTCGATCTGCGTATTCGCTCGGATGCTTCTGCTGCCGGCCGGACTATAAGAGAACTCCAGTTATCGACTTCGGGTATATCTATTCTGGCGGTCAGTCGAGGAGGACGCATTTTTTACGAGCCAGAGCCGGACTTTAGAATTTTTCCGTCAGACCGTCTGCTCCTGATGGGACATCCGGATGGTTTGAAAGATGCTGAAAACATACTGAATCAACTTGAGGAGCAGAGAGACACCGAAGATACGGATCGCTTTGAAATTGCGGAAATCAAGGTAGCGGAGGATTCGGACCTTGCAGGAAAATCTTTGGCGGATCTTCATTTTCGACAAAAGTTTGGTGCGACCATTGTCGGCATACGCAGGGGTCGGGAACAGATCACGACGATCAATCCAGCAGAGCACTTGCGTGGCGAAGATTGTCTGATCGTTATCGGTAAGTCGAGCGCTGTTAAAAATTTGAAGGACCTAGCCCCTGTTTAACGGCGGTTTTCTTGGAAAACGAAGTGGGTCAGGCTTGACATACGGGTATTTGTGGTGGTGAAGTGTTGAGCACGGCACGGAGAGCCCGCATTCATTCACCCATATGTCAAGCCTGATCCCGAGAACGCGAGAATCGTGTGTTCCTCACTGAAGCCTCGGCAGCCAAGAACCTGTGCGCCATTACAGAATGTGTACTCCCGGCGTTATGGTTCACCGGGCTTGAGGCGGCTCTGCGCCCGGTGAGAATGGAGGGGGAGACTCATCTCCCGGTCCAAACCTCCCCGATCGAGATATCATCAACGGCTTATCGCTATCCCGGTGAACGGTTAACTCCCGGCCCTCTACTCCTCCCTCGTTTTTCGATGTGCGGGGAGGCTGATGGTGAAGACTGCGCCTTGGCCGGGTTCGCCGGAGATTTCGATATCGCCGCCGTGTTGGGTGACGATGCCGTAGACGACGCTGAGTCCGAGGCCGACGCCTTTGGTTTTGTGTTTGGTGGTGTAGAAGGGTTCGAAGATTTTGGTGAGGGCTTCTTTGGGGATGCCGGGTCCGGTGTCGCTGATGGTGAGGATGATTTGGTCTTCGGCGTGGTCCCGATTGCCTTCGAGTTTGATTGCGCCGCCGTTGGGCATGGCTTCCATGGCGTTCATGATGATATTGAGGACGACCTGTTTCATCTGGTCGCGGTCGGCTTCGATGAGGGGGAGGTCTTCGGCGAAGGAGGTCTCGAAGCTGACGCCTTGCAGGTGAAGTCTATTTCGGATGAGCATATAGGTTTCGTCGACCACCGCGCGCATGTCGACCGCGTTCTTGTCCATCTCGCCTTTTTTGGCGAATGAAAGGAGATTCTTGAGGATTTTGCCGCAGCGCGCGGATTCGTCCGCGATGAGGTCCAGGTATCGGCGGAACCGGTCCAACTCTTCGGGCGAGTAGGTTTCTTTGTTCAGGGACTGTTTAATGAGTTTGGCGAAGGTAAGTATTCCCTGGACGGGATTGTTGATTTCATGGACTGCGGCCGCGGCCAGTTTGCCGAGCGCGACCATTTTGTCGTGTCGGAGGACGTAGGAGAAGCTTTCCTTGATGTCTTCGGTTCTGCGGTCCAGGACGGGTTTGATTCCTTCGGTGACGTCCTTCCAGACGAGGAGCACGCTTCGGCGCTCGACGTCTTCGTTGCGCATCGGGTAGCCGCTGATGGTGTAGAAGCGGGAGGCCTCCTCGGTGATGTAGTCCTCTCGTATGGTGTGGGCGGATCGGCCCGTCCGGAGCACCTGCCAGGCAACACAGATCTCCCCTTCGTTGAAGCAGGGATCGGGCAGCCCTCGGAGGACGCGGTAGCAGGGCGCGTTGATGCAGTCGGTTTTCCGGAGTCCGGTCCGTTCGACGAGATTATCGTCGATGTCGAGCACGGTGAGATCTTCATCCACAACCATGGTCCAGGTCTCGGGGCCTGAGATCAGCGCCTCCTTCATGATCTCGGCGTGGTCCATGCCAGCGGGCCGGGACGCGGCCGGGGAGTAGGTCTGCCTCATGCTCTGGATGAGATCGATCGAGAAGGCGTCCATGAAGCGGCTCGGCGCCGGGAGCATGCCGGCGATGTTCTGCCTGAGCCGCTGTTCGTCGCTGGTGACGATAACGAGATCGGGCGGTTCGGCCTGGAACAGAGTCCGGAGCTTGTCGACGCTGAATTCGCCTGAATGCTCGTCGACCAGATCGTTCCCGTCTCCTTGGGAGAGGTCGATCACTCCGAGCAGCCTGATCCCGTACCCGAGGAGAATCAGGCAGTGGAGGATCTCGCCGCTCACATGCCATACTTCGGATTGGCCGATGACGAGAACGGTCAGGGAAGACCCCTCATCCATCTTCGGACCGGCGGCCTCGGCGGGCTGATTATCCGTCCTGTGAACCATGATTGCGACTTCCCGCTCCATTATAACAAGAGAAACAGGGGAGGCAATCACTCCTGCACTCGAACGGACTGGAGATCGGTCCCGGGAGCGGGGGAAGGCCGGTCGTCAGGACGCGGGATTCCCGCAACGCATCTCTTGAACCTCTCGGATGACGCTCATGAGCATGGGCACGTCAACGGGTTTTCTGACGATTCTGTGGACGCCGGCGGAATCGATCACGTCCTGCTCGAACGGATGTTCGCTCCAACCGGTGAGTATGACCAGGCCCGGCCCCGGCGCGCCCCGTGAACGACACATCGCATTGATCTCGCGGCAGACCGCCCATCCGTTCATGCCGGGCATACTCAGATCGCAAATGACCACGTCCGCGGGGCGTTCCCGGAAGAGTTCCAGCGCTTCCTCTCCCGATCGGGCGGCGCGTGCCTCGAGCCCGGATCGATCGAGCCCTTCTGCGATCATCCGACCGACCAGCTCCATGTCGTCCACCACGAGCACCTGGAGCTTGCGCGGGGCGTCATCAGGCGCGACTTCGGCCGAGATTTCCTCGGATTTACCCGCTTGAGGCAAGGTAACGGTGAAGACCGTGCCCGCCCCTTCCGTGGCATCAACGGAGATTCGACCTTTGTGCGATGTGACGATTCCGTGGGCGCTCGACAGGCCCATTCCCATGCCGGCCACTCCTTTCGTTGTGAAGAAGGGATCGAAGATGCGGTTGAGGTCCTCTATGGAGATGCCGGCCCCGGTGTCGCTCACCGTGAGGACAACACGATCGCCGTCCATATGCGTGGATACGCTAATTTCACCGCCGACCGTGAGGGCCTCCGCCGCGTTCTTGATAAGGTTGACCGCAACCTCGAACAGTTCGTTCTCGCGGCCGTGGACGACGCAGCCCGGACGGCAGTCGGTCATCATGTTTACCGATAACCCCCGACGCTCGGGAATGGCCTTCCACCAGACTTGGCTGGTTTCGACCGCTTTCAGCACGGTTTCGGAAAGATCGAAGACGGTAGTGACTGGTTCCGAGCCGATCGCGCCGGCGAATTCGTTCAGCCGCTTTACCGTTTGCGCCGCGTAGTTCGACGTGCTCAATATCTGGTCCAGGTTGGCCTTTACCTCGGCCGGGAGCCCGTCCGCGAGGTTGGCCAGTCCGAGCTGGGCGTTGCCCAACACGATCTGCAGAACATTGTTGAAATTGTGCGACACGCCGGCCGAGAGGTTGGCCACAGCTTCCAACCGCTCCGAGCGCCGGAGTATCTCTTCGGTCCGCTTTCGCTCGGTGACGTCTCGGCAAATCCCCCCGAATCCCCTGATATTGCCGGATTCGTCCCGCAGAGGCGATACTGAGATATCGATAAACGCGGTCGATCCGTCCTTTCGCAGACCGCGCCTCGAATACATCGTCGCGGAGTCGCCCGATTCCGCCGCGGCCTGCAACGCGGAGCGTATTTCCGCGGCCGTCTCCGGTTCCATGAACCGCCGGTAGTTCATCCCGTTCAGTTCATCCGACGGATACCCGAGGATTCGACACAGGGAATCATTGAAGAAAACAAGATCGCCGTTCGGATCGAGCTCGTAATAGCCCTCTTCGATGTTCTCGATGATGTTCCGGTGTTTTTTCACGCTCTCTTTCAAGGCCGCTTCCCGTCTCTTGGCCTCCGTGACGTCGCGAAAGACCAGAACAACGCCGATTATCTCGCCGTCCGCGTTCCGAACGGGCGCGGCGCTGTCGGCGATGGTCAGTTCCTCGCCGCTGCGGGTGACGAGCAGCGTGTCATTGGCGAGTCCCACAATCCGGCCGCTTTTCAAAACCAGCTCGACGGGATTCCGGCATCGTTCGCGTGTCTGTTCGCTGATGATGTGGAATACCTCATCGAGGGGTCGACCGAGCGCTTCCGCCTCGCGCCGGCCGGTCAGCTGTTCGGACGTCTCGTTCATCATAACGATCCGCGCATTCGTGTCGGTGACGAAGACGCCGTCTCCGATCGATCGCAAGGTCACCGCAAGGCGTTCTCGTTCTGAGACGAGCGCATCCTGCGCACTCCAGCGGTCCGTGATGTCCGTCAGGGCTACGATGATTCCCGCAAATTTTCCGCTGATATCGAGCATCCGGGAGAAACGGACTTCGAACCATTTGGTCTCACCGTCGGTCGCGACCGATTTCTCGAAGACCCGCTCCGGGTCTTGGCCGGCCGCGAAATCCTGAAACTCTTCGGCAATCCACGGAAGCGCGCTGTCGATTCGCTCCGCCTGAATACAGGTGGAATCAATCCCATTCGATTCGTCGACGCCGGCCTCGAAGAGCCTGTCCCGCAATCCGCAGTAATAGGATGCTCCGGGAACACCGGCTCGTCCCATCAGGAGCGCAGCCGCGCGGTTGCAGTCGTCTACGCAATGATTCGGATTGAGGAGGAAGGTGGGTATCGAGGAACTTTCGAAGATGGTGAGATACTTGTTCTTTTCGTTCGTGAGAACACGTTGGGTCGAGCGCAATTCCTCGATGCGTTGGTCGCTCGAATCGCCTGCCCAGGCGGACGCGACGGCTATCTCGACTCGATCGAAAAACCGTTCGACCAGCAGATGATAGTGACCACGATCGTCCGGATCGAAACCGGCCTCGTCCACCACATCGATGTACGCCTGGCGGTAGTACTTCAGCAAGCCCAAGAACATACTAAGGTTTATTCCGCGCTCCCGATGCCGTTCCGCCTCCAACACGCCGAACGCGGCGACGGGATCGGACGCGAAGTCATCTTCGGGGCTCATTTCCAAGGCTTCCAAACCGGCTTCCGCCGCCTTGACGAGCGCGGAGGAAAGCCCCCGCACGGAAATGCGCCATGCTTCTTCCAGTGTCGACGTATATTTGGCGTACCCTCGGCAGCGGACGTGTCGGACCAGCTCGGCGATAATGCGGTCTTCGCCGCCCTTAATGAGGTTACGAAAGTAATCCATAAGAATCTCCCCGGAACTCGTTCTCGAGTCGAGACCGTCGCTTCTCAACACACCCTATCGGTAAACCGGGAATCCGTTGACAGCGCTGAGACAAGACTCTCCCGCGCGACGAATACTCAACGTCGTCGCTCGGGGGCGCTGCCATAGGCTCAAGGAGAGAGGAACAACACGCCGGTCAAGCATAGGTGAAACGTCGCCTGCTCACGCTTACGGCCACTTCGCGCAAGTGGTCTACGTTCCACATTGTCAAGGTACATGCTCAACAAATAGAGGTCAAGTTAATACGAAGTGAGAGGGTCGGTAACCGTTCAGCGGGATAGTCATAAGCCGTTGATATCGCAATGGGGGAGGTTTGGAGGGGGGCGGCCGGCCGCCGAGCACACGACGGATTCGGCCGGCTCTGTGGACACGTCGCGCCTGCAGGTGCTTCTTCTTTCCCGCGCAGGAAAATATTCTTCCGAGGAAGGAGGGGCGGGGACAGGCCGATCGCGGCGTCTCTTGCATCTGACAACCGGTGTTGCTAAAATGCCTCATAAAGCTTGCGGGTTTACGGTGTTGCCCATGAAGACGAGGTAAAAGATGAAGCTTTTCACGGCGGGGCTTATTGGCGTACTTTTCCTGATCTCCGCGCAGGTCGGCGCAGAAACGCTCTACGTGCCCGACTTCCTGTGGAAACGCGAGATCGCGGTGAAGACGGCGCCGAAGGATATCGCCGACACATATCTGGGAATTCCCTACCGTGAAGACGGAACGCTCGACGACCAGGGCGCCTTCACCACCTTCAACGAGCCGGACATCGTCTTTGACGCTCCCGGTTTGAATTGCAGCGGTTTGGTCCTGTCGGTTGCGCGTTTTCTCTTCAACAGGAACTTCACCCTCACCGAAGCGATCCGAGATCGTCAAGGGAACAGCGGACCCGATTCCGACCTCGGCCGTGACTGGGACTTCGGCTTTGACCTTACTCTGAATATCACCGCAGGCGCGCCTCGGCGGGTCATAACCCCGGACGGCAAACGGCATGCGCTTGCGGATCACAACGGGTTGACCCTGCGCGGGTTCGATCTTCACGATCGCGCGGCGTGGAAATCGGTCCTGAATCAGATGCTTCCCGGCCGGGCCTACTTCGGCAGCATCAGCAAGGCGACCCGCCGACCCGGCTACGAGATCCTCCACTACCATGTGGTTCTGATACTTCCGGACGAAAAAGGTCATGTGTGGCTCTATCACGCGACGCAGAAGAGCCGGGTCCATCGGATGGATCTGGCGACCGAACGGGGATTGCGGCGGCTGATGGCTCAGTTCAGCAGTCGACGGGGCGGGCCCAAGAAGATCCTCCTTGTCGAGGCCAAGCTTCCCGAGCTGGATGCGCCCAAGCCGACGGTAGCGGACGCGGGTTCCCGGAAATCGGATGCTGTAACCCACGGAGAAGACGTTTCGCACGAGTCGGATGTCCCGGCGGTTCTCGCTCAATTGGATAATCCGGGCGGGGCTGATTCCCGAGCGAACGACGGCGGCTCTGCGGCTCGGACGGAGGCGAATCGATCTTCGCCGGCCGTGACGCAGCCGTCCGACCCGGGTCTGGTGGCGAACCATCTCTCCGGCACGGTCTTTACGGTCATTCCCGAGATGGTGACGCATCTTCCGAAATTGGGCGATGAACAGGGAACCGCACTGGATTTCTGGTATCGCAATCGGGGCCCTCACTCGCGGCGTTTGGAGATCCTGGTTCGAGGCCCGGACGGCGACCGGCGATACGAAGGCTCCATCGAAGGGGGCGGGACCGATCTGACGGTCAGGTATCCTCGTGACTTCGGAGGCGTGGACATCGATCGGGCGCGCAAGGGCCGATACGGCGTTCAGGTATCGGTGGACGGCGAGCCGTGGCTGGCCGATGTGGTCGAAATCGCCGAACCCCGGGACGCTCGACCGGTCATAACCCAGGTCAGAGCCCCGAACACGGTCCGATCCGGCCAAACCTTCACCGTCAAAGTGACTGCTCGGAACGAGGGAGCGGAGTCCGATTACGGCGGAATCACCGTCTCTTCGCCCGATCCGTCGGGCTTGCGGTTGGTCTCCGCGAAGCCCGGCAAAATCTACGGTCGGGGGAGCACGGTCCTATCGGTGACAAGCGATCGAATTCGGACCGAGGTCCCCATGGCGGAACGATGGATCGACTTGTGGCCGGAAGACGAATCCTATACGATGGATGTGCGGGTAAAGGCGGCAAAACCGGGCACATATCCTCTGTACGTGCGGTGTGCGCTGAGGAGCGTCAAGGTGAAGAGCAGCGTGGTCCTCATGGATCCCAAGACCTCCGACACCGCAGACCAGCAAGGCTTTCCCGTGAAGGTCCTGATGATTACCGTACAGTGACCGTTGGACCGGAGCGCGGTCCGGCGAAATGCATGCAATTTCCGACCGGTGTCGTTGACGGAGGAAAGTATGGGCCGAAAATTTATTACGGTGGTGAGCGGCTTTGCACTGACCGTCACCCTCATGGCGGTCTCGGCTCCGGCCAAATTGGAACCTTGGTCTCAGATCGAGGCGCGGACCAAGTTTCTCCGAACCAATCACTACATCGAAGTGGTTCGGGTTCATTCGGACGTCTATAAGAGCGCTCGAGCGAAGGGCGGAAAACGGGTCCCCGGTCCGTTTCCCGTTCACGTGATACTCCCGGACGGGTACGAGACAAATCTCGATCGGAGGTACGGCGTCGTTTACTTGCTCGGCGGGAAATCGGGGTGGGACAACGGCCCGGAGCTGGGCGGGGCCACCTACTGGTCCGTCTGGTGCAAAACGCCGCTTGCCCTGGACAATCTCAAATCAGGCGAACTGACCAAGGTGAACTTCCAGGAGAACATCACCGACGATGAACTGAAAATGTTCAACCAGTGGCTCAAGGACGATCCGTTTGCGGAACTGATCGTGGTCTCCCTCTGGAACCCCGGCGGCGGTAACACGAGCCGATACGAGAAGTATCTCATCGACGAAGTGATACCCTTTATCGACAGCCACTACCGCACCATCCCCGACCGTCGTTTTCGCGGTATCGACGGCGCGTGCGCAGGCGCCGCGCAGGCCATCATGATCACCTCGAAACGCCCCGACGTCTTCGCCTACGCCGGCGGTCAACAGACCGACCTGGGCAGCTATCCCATGACCGGCCGGGTCTTCAATCAGCACATCGACCGCATCCGAAAGGCCGGCGGCGTCGCGTTCAACATCAATACCAATGTCCGGGACGGCTGCAACTCGTACAGCAACGGCGGGAGGCTCTATCATCTGGTCCAGGATATGCTCGACGCGGGATTCCCCGTGACCGTGAACGTCTTCAAGAGTTGTCCCCACGGATATTGCGCATATCGATACCCGAACGGCCATCAGGCGCTGCTCTGGTTTTCCACGCACTTCAAGCGCAATGCAGCGGCCATGGGTATGGACTGGGACGAGCCGGTCACGGGGACGGTCGCCGGATCGCGGGAATCCGAACCGGACGCGGCCTCCATCGGGAAACGAACTGCGGCCGGAAAAACGTCCGTGCGGCTGCCCGGGCTGTGGTAAGCCTTCTATGGGCCGGTTTGCCGGCCCGGCGCCCGAAGGAGACACCGTGATACCCTTGGATCGCGGCGCAGTGAGCGCCGAACATTGCGAGCGCTCGGAGCGTCGCGACATCGCTTTCAGAAGTTCGGCCGTTCGGACGCTTCTCTCGACTTTGGCCGTAGCGGTTTTGTGCGCTTCGCTCATCGGCTGCTTCGGAGAGCGTTCGTCGAAACAGGGAAGGCAGATCCCCGCATCAACGCCCCCGGCCCGAACGGAAGAGCCGAGCGCCGCTCCCACAAAGGCCGCCGTCCCTAAAGAGCCCCGAATACCCGAGAAGACCATGCCCGAACCCGCCGCGCAGCCTGGAGCATTACCCGCGCCGGAGGGCAACCTCGCGGCAATCCCAACCCAACCGACGCCTGCAAAGAAGCCTGTCACTGAGCCCCCGGCGCGTCCAACCAAACCGAGGGTCACGGTTGAGCCGATCGCCGGCTTTGCAGCTCCCGCGGAATACCTCCGCATCGATTCACGGCATTTCCCGGCCGCGGTGGCCGCAGTTGCGCTACCCATCGGCTATGATGAAGACGCCGAAAACCGCTATCCCCTTGTGATCGCGTTCGGCGGCGCGGGGGAATGCGCTCGGCCGAGAAACGAGGGAGCGCTCGCCTGGATCGAGTATTACAAGACCGACGAGGCGATCGCCGCGTTGGAAGACGGCGCCCTGGAAAAGCGGGATTTCCGCGATCTGGTCACCCGGTCTCGTCTCAGGGAATTCAATGACCGATTGCGGAGGACGCCGTATCAGGGCGTGATACTCGTTTGTCCCTATTCGCCTCCCTCCCGATGGGGCGGCGGGCCCGAGCTTCCCGACTACGAAGCCTTCATCATGGACGAGCTTATACCCCTGCTCAAGGAACGCTATCCGGTCGATCCGCGGGGGATCGGCGTCGACGGCGTCTCGATGGGCGGCGCGAGGTCGGTGTATTACGGATTCAAATATCCCGACGTGTTCTACAGCGTCGGATCGGTCCAGGGCGCGTTCGGTCCGTACATGGACATCTACGCGGATCTCATCGACGCCAACCGGGACAAGCTCCGGACGCGGGCCATCCAGCTGGTGACGAGCACGAAGGACGTTATGGCGCCGTCGGTCGAGAAGCTCCATCGTTTGCTGGACAAGAAAGGCATTCCCCACACCTACGCGGTTCTCTCCGGCCCGCACGATTACATCTTCAACCAGGGCCCCGGCGCGCTCGCGCTCCTTGTCTTCCACAACGAAGCCTTCCGGGCGGGAAGCGGACCGGTCCGGTAAGGCCGGGCCGGAGCTTGAATGGGATCGACACCCATGCCGTGGTCACGGACTGGCCGGTTGATGCGCCGGGCCCTTGACGAGCGTATGTTCACCGGGGCGGTCCTCCTCGTGGAACATCGGGGCGTCATCCTCGAGCATGAGCCCTACGGGGCGGCGAGCGGCGAAGTCGCCGAGGCGGTGACCCGTGAGACCTTCTTCGACCTTGCGTCTTTGACGAAGATCCTCGTGACGACACCGTGCTGGATGAAGCTCTGTGAGGGCCTGCCGGGAATTCTCGAGGAGCCCCTGAGCGCGTGGTTCAGCGATGTCCCCGAATCGAAAGCCCCCATCACCCCCCGCGCGATTCTCTCGCATACGTCCGGATTGCGTCCGTGGCGACCGTACTATCTGTACGCATGGCCCGATGAGATTCGATCGGAACGCACGCTGCGCGCGATTCTCTCCGAACCGCTTCTTTCCCGACCCGAAACTTCGTGGGCCTACTCGGACCTAGGGTTCATGCTCCTTGCGTTGATCATCGAACGGGAGACCGGCCGTCCGTTTGCGGATTACGCTCATCGGGAGCTTTTCGAGCCCCTGGGCCTCGGCGATCAACTGACCTTTCACCCGTGCCCACAATCCTGCCGGATCGCTGCAACCCGATTCGATGAGCCGCCCGGCAGAGTAAACGATCTCAACGCCCGAGCGCTCGGTGGAGCGGCCGGCCACGCGGGGCTCTTCGGCACGGCGGCCGGGGCGGCGGCGGTAATGCGAGCGGTTGTCCGGAGCGCTCGAAAACCGGGCGGATTCTTCGATTGCGATGTAGCGCGGATGTTTCTAACGCGTGCGACCGACATACCGGGCTGCACGCGCGCCTTGGGATTCGATACGCCGTCCGCGGAAGGTTCGTCCTCGGGCCGCTATTTTTCGGAACGGAGCGTCGGTCACACGGGCTTCACGGGCACGTCGATATGGGCGGATTTGGATACGGACACAACCGTGGTTCTGCTCACCAACCGGGTGATCATGGGTGAGACGGATCTGCGAATCAAGGAATTCAGGCCCGTGATCCACGACGCGATCGTCGAGGATCTGCGAAACCGCGCCGACA
>CAYLRL010000029.1:0-14350 GCA_964385875.1 uncultured Syntrophales bacterium | reverse complement strand
TTCAGGCCCGTGATCCACGACGCGATCGTCGAGGATCTGCGAAACCGCGCCGACACCTAGACGCTTCATCGCCCGAAGAAGGATTCGAACCGTTCCGCCAGATCAAGATCGCCCGTTACCCGGAGTTGTCCCGAAAAGAAGGCTTGTCGGCCCGGGAGCTTCCCGGCCATCATTTTCAGGAAATCACCCTCGGACATGTGGAAGGTCGCGTCCGGGTCGGCGCATGCGCCTTCCTCCACCGAGCAGGAGCGGTCGCGTATCGTCACGCACCAGTCCTGGGTTCGGTCCCCGACGATGTGCAGGTGAAAGACCGCGTTGACCCCGTCGGACGCGGTTCGATCCAATTGGTTCGGAAGAGAGCGAATCAGCTCCGCGACATTCTCGGACATGAGAATCACCTCCTTGACCGTCTCCACCGAAAAGGCCCAAACCGCCGGGGGCCTGCGGGGATCTTATCGGGTTCTCGGCCCGAAGAGGGCGGTCCCGATCCTCACCAATGTCGCGCCCTCCTCGACCGCGGCTTCAAAATCTCCGGTCATCCCCATTGAGAGTTCACGCGCGTCGGGTTCGAGGACCCCTTCGTCCACAAACCGATCCCGCATCTCCCGGAGCGCCGCGAAATACGGCCGCGCCCGTTTCGGATCGTCGAAAAACGGGGGCATGGTCATGAGTCCCCGTAGTCTCACGTTCGGTTGCGACCTCACACTCTCGATGAGCGCGCGGGCGTCTTCTTGCGCAACACCCGACTTCTGCGGCTCCTCCGCGATGTTGACCTGCACGAGGACGTCGATGGTTTTTCCGGCCGCGTCGGCTCGTCGTTGGAGCGCCTCGACCAATCGCTCGTCGTCGACCGTTTCGATTACCCGGAAAAGATCCACCGCTTTGCCGGCCTTATTCTTCTGCAGGTGTCCGATCATATGCCATTCAACGTCTTCGGACGCCAGGGCTTCGATGTGCTCGGCCGCTTCCTGAACGTAATTGTGGGCAAGAATGCGAATACCCGCGCTCACGGCTTCCCGAATCTTATCGATTGGTTGAGTCTTGGCCGCGGCGACTATCCGCACCTCGTCCGGATTCCGCCCCGCACGCTCGGCGGCCTGAGCGATCCGCTTCCGTATGGACGCACAATTGTCCGCAATCATGAGTCGGTGTTTCCTCCGAGGAAATTGAATATTCCCAATGCCGTGAGGTCGTTGCAGACTTCGCACAACGGCAGGCCCACAACGTTGGTGTACGAACCTGAGATCGACCGGACGATCGCGGACCCAATGCCTTGAACCGCGTACGCGCCGGCCTTGTCCATGGGCTCGCCCGTCTTCACGTAGCCCTTGATTTCATCCGCCGAGAGGCCTCGGATGCGCACCTCCGACCGGACGTATCGGACGCGCGCGCCGTCGGGAAGCCCCGAATTGACTAGGGCATAGCCGGTGAAGACGGTGTGCGTTCGGTCCGCCAAAGTTGAGAGCATGCTCATCGCGTGGGCTTCGTCCACGGGTTTGCCGAGTATGAGTCCGTCGATCACGACGATCGTGTCCGCGCCGAGCACCCAGCGGTCGGGCATGCGCTTTGCCGTATGTTCGGCTTTCTCCCGAGCGAGCCTGCAGACGTGGTCCTCGGGGGCTTCCCCATTGAGAACGGTCTCTTCAATGTCGGCCGGGATGACCACGAAGCGCAATCCCAGACGTCCCAGGAGCTCCCGCCGCCGAGGGGACCCGGAAGCCAGAACAAGATGTGGTGATTCATCGCGCGGCGCCGTCATGACCGACCGTTCCTGCGGATACGTTTCCTGTGCGCCGACCTGCGGCGCTCCACTATCCAAGATGAATCGGGCCTCGTTTGTCAAGCCTGCCGATTGGGGACGTCGACCGAAAACTTCCTGAGGTTTTTCGCGTACGGCCTTGACAGGACCGGTTCGCCCTGGTACGAACCGACCTACACATCAGTTTTGAGGAGGTGCATATTGTGCGAACAAAAACAACTACTTCAGTAATTATCTGCCTGGTCGCGATTCTGCTTGCGGCGCCGACGCTTTACGCCGGCAAGGTTCTCACGTCACCTTCGGGCGTGAAGATCGAAGTGGTAAAGGAAGGCAAGGGTCCCCTGCCGCAGAAGGGTCAACAGGTAGTCGTGCACTACGACGGTCGTCTCGTGGACGGGAAGAAGTTCGACAGTTCCCGGGATCGCGGAGAGCCGTTCAGCTTCACGCTGGGCGCGGGACAGGTGATCCGCGGCTGGGATGAGGGCGTCGCGATGATGCCGGTGGGAAGTAGGGCAATACTCACGATCCCGCCCGAACTCGCGTACGGATCTCGCGGGGCCGGTGGGGTTATCCCGCCCAATGCGGTCCTCTTGTTCGACGTCGAGTTGCTCGCAGCCAAATAGACCCATTGCGTAGGCCGACGTTCGGGGCGCATCCCCTTCCTCGGGGAAGGCGCCCCGAGCATCGTAATCGAGGGGGGCGCGGAAAAGTCAATTCTTCGCGCCCTTCATGCGGGACGGCAGTCTATGTGGGACGCCCAGGTCGCCGTGATACTCGGGATAGTCGAGGGACTGACGGAGTTCATTCCCGTCTCGTCCACGGGACATCTCATCGTCGCGGCGGAACTCCTGAATTTCACCGGACCGAAGGCCTTCTGCTTCGAGGTCTTCATCCAGCTGGGCGCCATACTCGCGGTCGTGGTCCTGTACCGGCGGCGTTTTCTGGCGTTGATTCCCCGACGGGAGGTATCCGCGGACCGCGGCGACGGATTCTCCGGGGTCCGGGGCCTCGTCCTTCTGGGTTTGACCACCTTGCCGGCGCTCGTGGCAGGCTTTCTGGCTCATGGATATATCAAGACCTACCTTTTCAGCGCGACCACGGTGGCGTTCGCCCTGGCTGCGGGAGGCGTGGGAATCCTCCTCGCGGAGCGATTCAAACCCATTCCGCACGTGACGGACGTCAACGGACTGGGGTACGCTCAAGCGTTCCTCATCGGTTGTTTTCAGTGCCTCGCCTTGTGGCCGGGCGTCTCCCGGTCCGCGTCGACGATCATCGGAGGTCTTTTCAACGGCCTGGATCGGCGCACGTCTGCGGAGTACTCATTCCTCGCCGCTGTCCCGGTCATGATCGCGGCCACGGTCTACGATGTGTTCAAGGCGCGACACTTCCTGGATTTTGACGACGTGGCGATGTTTGCGACGGGATTCGTCGTCTCATTCGTGTCCGCGGCCATCGCGGTCAAGACGTTTATTGCCCTCGTCCAGCGATGGTCCCTTGCGCCCTTCGCGTGGTATCGCATCGCGGTAGCGCCCCTGATTTTCTTCCTGACCTGATCGGGTGATTGTGTGGGAAGCTTTACGGACGGCCGCGCCGTGAGACGGCCACGGACGGTAATCTACCTTCGCGAGGGGGCGGCGCGGCATGACCCGTTTCCGGCGTGTCGAGTCCCGCGAAATACAAGCGTATCGCGCGACGGGGAAGCCGGCGGCTTCCGATCAACGTCCGGTTTCCTTGGACAGGGACCTCACCAGATTCACACGCACCGGTATCGACCCGACCCCTTCTCTTCCGAAGTAGAAATCGCTGAACTCGTGCGCGTGCTTGAGAATCCAGTCGATTGCGGCCTCCGGTCCAAGATCTTTGCCGGCCTTTTCCGACTCCAGCCACTTGTGACGCTCGATCTCTTCGTTTTGTCGTTCCAGGTAGCGCTTCGCGTCCATAATCCGGCTCCGGTTATTGATTGTTCATAGCCTCCGGTTTATGTAGTATGGCCGATAGAGTAGAAAATACGCAAACGCTCGGAGGGTGTCAAGGCTAACCTGCCGGGCGTGGTGTTAAGGGAGGCGTACATGGCGAATTCGCTCATTCAGCTCAAGGAATTGGGACAGTCCGTTTGGTACGACAACTTGAGCAGAGATCTTCTCCTTTCCGGCGATCTGCAGCGGCTCATTGAGGAAGACGGCGTCTCGGGCGTGACGTCGAATCCTTCGATCTTCGAGCAGGCGATCAACGGATCCAAGGTGTACGACAACGATCTCCACCACCTTGTGGACGAAGGAATGGATGTGTACGGGATCTACGAAGGGCTCGCGCTGGACGACATCCGAGCGGCCGCGGACCTGTTGTTTCCCGTTTTCGAGCGGACCTCCGGCGGCGACGGCTACGTCAGCCTCGAAGTGTCGCCGGAACTCGCGTACGACACGGGCCGGACCGTCGAAGAAGCCGCCCGGCTGTTCAATGAGTTGGGGCGTCCGAACGTTATGATCAAGGTTCCCGCCACGCCGGAGGGATTTCCCGCTGTGAAGGAGTTGATCGCCGCGGGCGTGAACGTCAACATCACCCTCATCTTCTCACTGGAGCAATACCGGAAAGCTGCGCACGCGTACATGGAAGGGCTCGAAGGGTGGATCGCAACGGGAGGGGATCCGTCGAAACCCGCGTCGGTAGCCTCGTTTTTCGTGAGTCGGGTCGACACCATGGTCGATCAGCGGCTCAACGAGATCGCCGACCGAACGCTCCGACCGGAAGCCCAACGGTTGTTGGGCAAGGCGGCGATCGCCAATGCGCGTATGGCGTACGCGGAATTCAAGAAGCTTTTTCACGGCGAACCGTTCGCAGCGCTGAAGGAGAAGGGCTGTCGAGTTCAGCGGGCGCTGTGGGCGAGCACGAGCACGAAGGATCCGAATTATCTCGACACCTACTATTGCGATGCGCTCGCCGGTCCCGAGACGGTCAATACCATGCCGGCGGCCACACTGGACGCGTATCGGGACCACGGCCGCCCCGAAGTGCGAATCGAAGAAAACGCGGACGAGGCGAACGAGATCTTCGCTCGGCTCGATGAATTGGGCATCAACATGGACTTGGTCATGGAGCAGCTGCTGGAAAACGGCGTGCGGTCCTTCGCGGACTCCTTTCAGAAGCTGCTTGACGGGATCGCGCAGAAACGGACCCGCCTGCTGCGCGGATGGGGCCATCGATCCGCGTCGCTGGGGACGCTCCAACAGAAGGTGGACGGCCGGCTCCGCTGGTGCGATAAGGAGATGATGTCACAGAAGCTCTGGGACGGCGACACCTCTCTCTGGACCGACGATGCTGATCAACGGGCCGAGATCGGTCAGAGACTCGGTTGGCTCCATAGCGTCGACATCATGATGGGTGAAACGGCTCGGATTAAAATGTTCGCGGAGGACATCAGGATCGAAGGCTTCACCCGTATCGTTCTGCTCGGCATGGGCGGATCGTCTCTGGCTTCGGAGGTGTTCGGCGCATGCTGCGGCGCGGAGGAAGGCTATCCCGCGCTCGATGTGCTTGACACCACCGTGCCCAAGTCGATCCTCGAGGTGGAGCGTTCGCTGGATTTGACCAAAACCCTCTTCATCGTTTCGAGCAAGTCCGGATCGACCATCGAGGCGCTGTCCCTGTTCAAGTATTTCTTCGCCCGTGTCGAGGAAGCCGTCGGCGAGAACGCGGGGAAGCATTTCGTCGCCATTACCGACCCCGGCACCAGTCTGGGAAAGTTGGCCTCGGAAAAGGACTTCAGGAAGACGTTCCTCAACCCTCCCGACATAGGCGGCCGCTTCAGCGCGCTCTCCTACTTCGGTCTCGTGCCGGCCGCGCTGATCGGTATGGACGTGGACCGGCTGCTCATGCGGGCGGCGCAAGCGGTGGAGAGCGCGGAGCCGGGCGTTCCGTCGCTTGAAAATCCCGGCCTCTGGCTGGGAGTTCTCATGGCTGAGGCGTCCCTTTCAAACAACGACAAGCTCAGTCTCATTACCTCGCCGGGAGTGAAGAGTTTCGGATTGTGGCTCGAGCAGCTGATTGCGGAGAGCACCGGCAAAGAGGGCAAAGGAATAATTCCCATCCACGACGAACCGTTTGGCCCGCCCGACACGTATGCGGACGATCGGCTCTTCGTCTATCTCAGGCTTGACGACGACGGAACGCACGACGCCGCTGTGTCCGCCTTGGAAGCGGCAGGATTCCCCGTGGTGACACTCAGGCTGCACACGCCGTACGACCTCGGCCGAGAGATGTTCCGATGGGAATTCGCAACGGCCGTCGCAGCAGTGGTTCTGAACATAAACGCCTTCGATCAACCGAATGTGCAGGAATCGAAGGATATCACCAAGGAGCTGCTGGGTCGCTACCAGGAAACCGGCGCGATTCCCGAGGGCGTGATGAGCCGTGTGGATGACGAGAATCTCGAGTCCACGCTCAAGGAGTTCCTCGGCACGGTCAATCCCGGCGATTACATAGCCTTCAATGCGTTCATCCACCCTTCCGCGGAAGCCGAAGAGGCGCTCCAAAAGGCGCGGGACGCGCTACGGGCAAAATATCGGGTCGCAACCACGCTGGGCTTCGGACCCCGATATCTGCATTCGACCGGGCAGATCCACAAGGGCGGCCCGGACGAGGGAGTCTTCATTCAACTCACCGTGGACGACCCGGAGGACATCGACGTCCCCGGGGAGGGCTACTCGTTCGGCGCGTTGAAAACCTGCCAGGCGGAAGGGGATTACCAGGCGTTGGAAAAGCGAGGCCGCCGGATCATGCGAATACACCTTACTTCGGAGACCGACGTCGAGAAGTTGGCCGATCTCATCCGGGGCATCTAGGTGTGGAGTCGCTCAGCGCCGTACATGGAAGAATGTCACGTACCACGAGGACAACCTGCGGATGAAATATACGGATTCGGACTACAGGAGCAAAAGCGAATCAGAGTTCAGCGTATATCAAAAGGACCTGGAAACCACGGAGCCCGTCATCTTGTGCGTTGCCAAAGCGGAAAAGATGATACGGGAAATCGGTCTCTCCTGTCTTGCGGACAGCTCGGATACGGAGACGTATCGCGCCGAGGCGACCGCTTCGATTCGAATCGAAGAGGGGCCCGAGTATTTCAGCGACACCGAGCCCGACGACTGACGCGCGCAATGGAAGCGGTTCCGCACACGGCTTTCGGTACGACGGAAACGCGGCGGAGGGGCCGCCCTCGGCGATGAACATGGAGCATGACGCAACGCGGCTGGGGATAACCGCGCTCATCTGGACGCTCTGGTGCCTCGGGCACTCCCTGCTGAACGGCGAGGGGCCGATTCGGCGGACCGGCCTCCTCGATTCGCCCATCGCTCCTTACTACCGCTTTTTCTTCAACGCGACGGCCGTCGCAACGCTTATTCTCGTCTCGAACCTCACTCCGCGGGAGGGATCAACCCATCTCTGGGAGTGGACCGGTTGGCTACGGGGCGTCCGAGTTATCGTCGGCCTGGGAGCGCTATGGGCCTTCAAGCTTACCTTTCGGAACGAGGACGTGTGGGAATTCCTCGGTTTCAGAGCGTTCACGGGAACTCAATCGATTCAATCCGGCCCGGCTCGACTCATAACCGACGGGATTTACGGAGTCGTGCGCCATCCGCAATTCTCGGCCGGACTGGTTCTCCTCTGGCTGCGGGACATGACGGACACGGATCTCGTGGTGAACATCGTGCTTTCGGCTTATCTCATCATCGGGGGAGCGATCGAGGACAGGCGACTCTCTCGTATGTTCGGCGACGAGTGGGGCAGGTATCGCGATCGCACGCCGGCCTTCATCCCTCGTCCGAGCGCCGTGATCCAAGCCGTCCGGGGATCCGACGCGGCGGAGCGACGTGTGTGAGTCCGAAGCGTCGGCCGCGCGCAATGAAATCTCGCCGCGCGCGCCGGTTTTTGTTGTCGAACTGAGTTGAACGTCGCACAATGGAATAAGAGAAAGCGGTCATTTCGTCATCTCCGTCGATCGACGAGCAGGACGGGCTCACGCAGATCTACAAACGATTGCTCTTCCACCTTCCCGGTCATCGAACCGCGCGTGCCGTTCAACTCCGCATCTCAGACCGCGGTTCCAAGTCGTGAGTTCTTTCGAGAGTCGCCGTAAGGAATTCTTCGCAGCGCAACGCATCATCCGCGGGAGTCTCCGCTCACGCGGAATGACGCCGCTCATCGCAGAGGAAAGGAGGCGCTCAATGGAATACAAAGGCGTGGACGGATACATGTACGGTCGGTACGCAATAACCCCGCCGGTGATCAATTCCGAGTCGGCGCTGAGATTCGGGGTGGCGGCGTTGAGCGACCAGGAGATCCGCGAAGGCGGCAATGTGAAACTCCGCTTCATACTGGAGAACCACACGAGACGGATGACATGCCACGCAATAGTCGACTGGATTACCCGATCGCAAACCGGCGACGGGTTCCTGGTAGGGTTCGGGCGGTTGTCCCTCTCGGATCATGAGTTTGCCGTACTCGAGCGAAACTTCACTGAATCCGGCCCGAGCCGTGTCGAGTTTCGCGACAGCGTCCGGGACCGAATGTGGGACGAAAAAACCACACCGGTGACAACGGGCGAAGAAGCGGACGAGGTCACGCGCATCAAGGCCGTGACTCTGCCCGTCGGGCTCATCGAGACTATCGACTCTCGACGTGGGGACACCCCGTTTTCAAAGTTCGTTACCGAGGCCCTCAACGACTATCTGAACCGGTGATCGGACGTCAACCGCCGAGCGGGCACGTATCGCGCGGATCTTTCCGAGCCGCGCCGATGACGCCGAACCTCGAGTGGGTATTGACGCCCTCGACAAGGCGCAGTCCCGCGTTCGACAGCGCATCAGTGAATTGAGGACCGTCGAACCTGTCCGTTGTAGGGTGCTTGACTAGGCGCTTGAGGATGAAATTCGCATAGAGCGGCGGATAGATCTCCTCGAAATAGAAGAGACCGTTCGGCCGCAGCACGCGGCTGATTTCGCGTATCGCGCGTCGCCAGTCGAGAATGTGGTGAATGATTCCGTAGTTGACCACAGCGTCAAACAATCCGTCCGGGAAGGGGAGATCCTGAGCGTCCGCAGTCAAGAAATCGAGTCTACGCAGGTCGCTCGACCGTCGACGCGCGGCGGCCCGTGTTACAAGCTTTTCTTCCAGGTCGAATGCGATAACCCGCTTGAAGCCCATCCTGTCAAGGAGTATTCGCGCCCCGCGCCCCGTGCCGCAGCCTATTTCCAGGGCCGAGGAAACGTCCGGGCGGCCCGTCAATTCCAGCCACCGTCGGGCGTGAAGCGCCTGAAACCACCCCCGAACAGGACTGTAAATCCAGACCCGTTCGGGCCAGTTCATCAGCATTTCATCCGAGGCGGGTTTCTTGTCGTTCATCCTTACGAAGTCGGTACGACCGGTATGTCGAAAAATAGGAATAAGTGTATTAGATCGGCGTCAAGATCGCTAAGACGGTCAATGTGAGAAACGCGACCGGTACGTAGCTCGCCTTATTGAACAATTCGGCGGCCGGATCGGGACCCGGATTTCGATAGACCGCGGCGGCGGGCTTGAGCAGCAAAACATAGCCGAGAATAACCGCGGCGATGGGGTAGATTGCGCCTACTCCCCCGCTGGCGACCCAATAGACGGCGACTCCTCCGAACGCGGCCATGGATACGGCCGAAATCAGGATCAGGACCGCAGTGTCAAGTCCCAGCACCGTCGCGGTCGTGCGCGCGCCTACGCGGCGGTCGTCCTCCATGTCCACAATATCATTGGCGATGTTCTGGCCGCCCACCTCCCAGGCCGCCAACCACAGGAAGAGAAGCGCAGCAAAGCCGAAAGCCGGGTCGGGGTCGACCGCATACAAGCCGGCCAGGCCGCCGGTAGCCTTGACGATGGTCTGAGGCACGATCTTCCAATGAGTGACGCGGAGGAGCATGCAGTAGAGAGCTTCAAGCGCCGCGCACAGGACGAACAGAAAAGCGCAGAAGGGATTGAGCCACCATGCGCCCGCCAGTGCGATCGCCGCCCAAACGGCGAACCAAAGCAGGCCGCGGCGATAGGACAGCAGACCTTGCGCAATGGGATGCCGCGCCATGACCTCGTCCACGTGGAAGCGCTCGGTCGACTCACCCTTGAGCGAAAGCCGCTTCTTATCGACGGGATAATCGACGAGATCGTTCAGGGCGTACACGGCCGTGTACCCGGCGAAGGCGGTGACAATTCCCACAACGATAATCGAGATATCGGGAAAGCGACCCAACCACAGAAGCGCGCCCAAAGCGGGTGCGGCTAGGTCTAACGCTCCGTGAGGCGTCCTGGACAATCCAAGGAACAGTTTCCAGTCGGAGGGAAACAATGTGCGAGTCATGGCTCTCCGAGCGCTTCAAAGGGGCGCATACCGCGGCTGAGTTTCCGGACGGCGGATTATTCGAGCGGAAAAGTCAACGTGCCGCCGAGAAAACCGACCAGGGACGTCACGCCGGCCGAGCCCAAGAGGCCGCCGAGATAGATCAGGGCCAATGGATCGTTCAAAGCTAAAGGATTGACGACGGCGAGACGAACAACCACCGTCACGACCGCCACGGCCAGGGCAGTCCAGGCAAGGCGCCGCTTCCATCGAATTGTGGGCGAATCGACGAGCTCATAGTTGATCCACCATGTGAAATAGCCTGTGGCAATAGCGGGCGGAAGAAAAATCACGGCCAGCAAAAGCGTGCAAAAGGCCGCCCATTCCGTGTCGAGAGACCCGTAAATCAGACTCGCTACCATGAGGATCGGCGCCGCGACCATGAGCCCGACGGGCATATGGACGACCGCGGGATGAGGATGCCGCCTGAAGAAGGGATGCCGATCGACAAAGCGGAGCACGCTGCCCTTCAGGCCGGCGACCGGTTCGGGTTCGGCCTCTTCAAATCTTCCCACACACTCGAACCGCTCCAAGACCTGGGCCCCGTGCGGCGCTCCCTTGATTTCCGTCGAAAGGTCCGCTCCTGCGTTGTGGCGGTTCATGTGTTTGCCGTTCTTCCACTTTTTGCTCGAAGAAACGTCGTACACCTTACCGTCAACGGCAACCAGAGCGGTTTTGCCGTCGTCGCCGGTATGTTTGGCGAGCGTATCGGGAGAATAGACGTCCATAAGCGACCCTCAGCTCCCTGGTGAAGGAACCCTCCGGAGGATTCGGCTGCAGGTCGGGATTCGACACGCTTCCGAGCGCGTCGACCCATTCCCCCGCGATGAGTATGGAAGATCGGTCGAACGGGCGAGATGATGCGCCGGCTAAGCCGAGGTCGAGCCTGCGGACCCGGCTACGGTCGGCGCAGGTTACCGAAAGTCGGCGCGTCAACCGGACGGACGATTAAATAAGCGCCAGCAGCTTCCAGCACACGTCTCCCGCCGGTTGGCTTACCTCAAACGGTTCTTTGTTCAGGAATTTATTCTCTTCGTCTTTCAGGACGCGCTGCGGTTCAAGCCGGAAACGATCGCATCCGTCGTCGCATTCGTCCTTTACCACGGTAACAATAAGTTGCGTCGAATCGTCGCTGTATATGGCCTGTCTCCCCTCGAAGACGTGGGGATACCGAGGGTTGTTGGAACGTTCACCCTTCTCCAGTTTCTCCACCTGTCTCACCGGCTTGTAACTGACGTCCGTCGTTTGCCCTGAGCAGCTTCTACAACCGGACATTTCCTTCTCCTGTTGTCGATCTGTCTACTAAACGAGCTTAAGGGTTTGAGCGCATTATGTCAACCCCGGCGTCTCCGGTTTCCACCCCGCGGGCGAGTCCCGGGACGACGCGCCTGCTCGAATCTCTCGGCCTCTCCGTTGTCCTTGCGGCTTCATCGTCGGCGCCTCCTGCGCGGTTACGACAGAACTTTCACATCCACGATCGCGCTGTCTTCGAACTCCCGTTGGACCGCTCGAACAATGGGATTCTCCAAGGCCTCTTGCTTAAGCGCGCGATTGCGGTCGGTTTCTCCGTCGTCGGGCGATTCATACTTGCGTTCGGACGCGAGCGAGGTCTTTTCCGCAAGGGTAAGCGCCTTGAACTTCGCATCCCCGAAGAGCCGGCGAAAGATCTTCTCGACCGCCGGTTTCTCATCGAGCGCTTTGGTAAACCATTCGGTATATATCGACGACGTGAATCCGATCTCCACTTCGGTCGGACCATACGAAATCAGGGACCCGTGATCCATGATCGACCGCAAAGAGGGATCCACATCCTCACGGGCGAGCCGCTCCTTCAGCGAGGTCCACACCTCGTCCGGCGCGCCGGTGGGAAGGGGAACCACGTCCGTAATAACGAAGCGCTCGCTCTCTGCGTCAGCCGAATAATCCGGCTCGACGGCCTCGGCCGAGGCCTTTGGAGCGCGTTCTTCGGGTTCTTTCGCCTCGGATTGTTGCGTGGAGCGCTTCGCCGGAGCGGGGGGCGTTTCCACGCGCGCGGGCTGAAACGCGGGTCGCTCCCCGCGCGGGGGCGGCGCCGCCGGGGCGTCGATCCGCTCGAGTATCGAGGCGAGGTCCACAATCCGCGGGGCCAGAGCCATCCGCAGCACAAGCATCTCCAACGCGACGGTCGTATTGCCGGATCGCCTGACTTCCGACTCGCTCCGGACAATCATGCCGAACAAATTCTGTAACTCCTCCGCTGTTCCCAGTTCCGCGAGCGCCTCGAGCTCTTCGATCTCGCCGGCGGGAGCGTCGACGATCCCTTCGGGACGGGATTCAGCCGGGACGGTCTTCACCACTATGAGATTCCGGACGTAGTGGATGAGCTCGAGGATGAATTGTTCCGGGTCCCGGCCTTGGTGGAAAAGATCGTGCAAGATCGCGAGACACGCGGCGGGATCGCGGCCGAGAACGCCCTCCATGAGCCGACCGAACACTTCCCTGCCGGAGAGACCCAGGATCGTCGAGACGTCCGCGGCGGTGATGGACCCGGTCCCAAACGCGATTACCTGATCCAGAAGACTGAGCCCGTCCCGAAACGAGCCTTGCGCTTCACGGGCTATCAGGGAGAGGGCCTCCTCGGTCGTCTCGATCCCTTCTTTCTCGAGGATTCCGGCCATGCCCTCGACGATGTCGGTGAGGGAAATGGTTCTGAAGTTAAAGCGCTGGCACCGTGAGTTAATCGTTGCCGGCACTTTGTGGGACTCGGTGGTGGCGAATATAAACTTTGCGTGAGCGGGCGGCTCTTCGAGCGTCTTCAGTAGAGCGTTAAACGCATTGATCGAAATCATGTGGACTTCGTCGATGATGATGATCTTATAGGGCGAACTCACCGGGGGATACTTGATGTTCTCGTTGATTTCCCGGATATTCTCGACCGAGGTATGGGACGCGCCGTCGATTTCCTGCACGTCGACGCTCAACCCGTCGGAGATCTCCCGGCACGACACGCACTCACAGCACGGCTCCGCGTCCCCGGCCGAGCGATTAGCGCAATTGAGGGACTTGGCGAGAATGCGGGCCACCGTGGTCTTACCCACCCCGCGCACGCCGCAAAAGAGAAACGCGTGCGCGGCCCGTCCCGAGACAATCGAATTACTGAGGGTTCGAATGACGTGATCCTGCCCGATGACATCTCCGAACGTGGTCGGTCTATACTTTCTGGCAAGAACAAGATAGGAGGGCATGGCGGTCCGCGATCCGGTTCAAAGCGAAACGACCGTCGCCGGTGGCCGGGATTGAGGACCGACTCCCGAGATTACTACCGCTGCTTCCTTCCGGACCTGACGGGGTTTGTAACTCCAAGTCGTCCTCCCCGGCCACCGGCCACGGCCGTTTGCCCCGGGAAGCTCGATATGGGTGGGCGATCGAACGCCCCAAAGCTCTTTAGTACCAGATTCTCACAAGTCGCGTCAAGTGTCGGGTCGACGTCCGGAATCCACGGCCTCTCTGCGGTTGGAGGTCGTTTCAGGGGCCTTCGGGGTCTCTCGGGACCTTTTTTTGGTGCGCCGAGACCCGGACGGCGGGCATGTGTCGCCCAATCTTACGTCCTTGTGCTCAATGCCCCCGCTTTTCGCCGCACGTTCCCCCAAGGTCGGCTCACCCCCCCTCAGGGCAGTGTTTTGTCCCCCACGCCTGTTCGGTCAGCCCGGCGCATACAATGCCTGCATCCTCCTTCTCATCGCGAAGAGCATCTCGTTGGACGGATGTCCCCCTAACAGCCGAATGATCAGACCCCGAGCGTGTGTTGAAACCCGACCGGGAAGATTGATCACCCGGAAGTCGATCGTCCGTTTTCTTTTCGTGAGCGCGCGTCGCTCCGTTCACGAAAGCCCGAAACCTTCGCACGCTCCGATCACCCGACAGAAACCCGCATCCCCAGTCAATCTTTTTAGCTTCGTACAGGAACCCCGGAACGCCTTGTGCCAGGATAGCTTCACCTCGGTGGTGATAGAAGTTGTACGCAAAAAACACTCTATCTTCTTGATGTCTCAAGAACAACGAGGGTTTTCACTTTTTTGGCCCGCGATTAGGGGCGATCGGTCCGGCGATCCTTGCCGTCTCGATTCTCAAAGCACGCGGGCGGTAATGGTTCACCGGGCTTGAGGCGGCTCTGCGCCCGGTGAGGATGGAGGGGG
>CAYLRL010000028.1:32479-53258 GCA_964385875.1 uncultured Syntrophales bacterium | reverse complement strand
GGCTTGGTCCTGTAGGATCGTCCCTTGGGCTTGACTTTGGACCGCTTGGGCCGGCGCATTCTCGCCGCATAGGGCAGGCAGAAGACACGATCAGAGATCCCCGGCAGGCGCACCGACACACCGATGAGCACGAAGCAGACGCCGTATCCGATCTTCTTACCGCCCTGAGGAGAGGCCCCGTCGTGCTGAAAGCCCGCGCCGCAGATCTTTCGGCCCACATGGTTGTTCAGCGTGTCGTCGATTACGAGGATCACCTCGCCGGCGCCCGGGAAGAACGTTTCGACGATGAGGAGGAAAATGACTCGGGCGACCTCGTCGGGCTTCCACCGGGCTCTCGAGAAGAAACGGTACACGCTGCCGAAATGCTCCGATTCATGCGCGTCCACCGTCAATATGACCCGGCTGATCGAGTTCATTCAAACGGTCATGAGCCGGCCGGTCATCAGCGCCGTGAAATGCCGCAGGCTGGGCGCCGTGAAACAATCCCGAAATCGAAGCTTGTCAATCTCAAAGGGTTGAGGTAGATTCCGTTTGCTCATGGCTTTCCACCTCCCGTGGTTTCTTTCCCAAAAGGATATGGCAGGAACGCCTTTATCTTTCAACCATCCTCTGCGAGACCGGCCGTATCAAACCGGAAAAACATCGAAACTATAGACCAAGTCAAAATATTCCGACAATCTTCCCCGTCAGGTCAAGCTATTCTGAAAATCTCACCCCATTTCAGTCCATTCAATGTGACCTTCTACACTGGGGGCCAAATGGGGCCAAGGGTTTTCGTGAGGTTGGTCATTATTCTAAGAATTATGAGGGATTATAATAACGGAGCAATAAAAAACCCCTTATGAAGGGGTTGGGTGGTGGAGATGAAGGGATTTGAACCCTCGACCCCCGCGTTGCGAACGCGGTGCTCTCCCGCTGAGCTACATCCCCAGGTAAGTCTTTAACATAGCACTTCGATTTCGTCGAGTCAAGGCGGTTGGCGAAAAAGATTTTCGCGCATTTGAATGATCCCCGACATGAAACTCCGCTGATTGCGGCCGAGCCCCGCAATTGCTAAGCTCCCGTTTAGATGAGACGAATTACCAATTATCCTCCCGCAGCACGGGCGGGTCGCTCCTTGACTGATACTCGCCGCAGTGGTACGTACCCATCATAGCAGGTTACTGTAGGTGTTATTGGTACCCAGGGATTTAGGACCTTCCAGTCTGGAGGTGATTTAATGGCAAACGATCCCAAAGATCCTAAGAGGCATCAGTGCGCATGCGGACGTAATCACGATGACGAAGAGTCCTCCGAGGCGGGATTGGGGAGATTTACGCGGCGGGGATTCCTTGCGTCGGCCGGGGTAGGCGCTGCGGTGGTAATGACTGCGGGCAAGGTGTCTGCGGAGGAGACGTCTGAAGTTGTCGATCCCCAAGCCATGACCAAGACGGCGCTCCGGGTGAACGGTCAAACCTATCGATTGCTGGTGGAACCTCGGTGGTCGCTATTGTTCGTGCTGAGAGAAAAGATCGGACTCACCGGGACGAAGGAAGGGTGCGGACGAGGTGAGTGCGGCTCGTGCACGGTCCTGATCGACGGCGTGCCTCGATATGCGTGCATGACCTTGGCCTTGGAAGCGGAAGACAAGGAGATCACCACCCTCGAGGGGTTGATGGACGGCGAGGAACTCGGCGCGGTCCAACAGGCTTTTGTGGAGCGCGACGCGCTTCAGTGCGGCTATTGCACGCCCGGCCAGGTGGTCGCGGTGGAGGGTCTCTTGAGGAAGAATCCCGATCCGTCATTTGATGAAATCCGCGTCGGCGTCAGCGGAAATTTGTGCAGGTGCGGGGCATACAACCACATCTTTGAGGCCGCGGCTAAAGCGGCCGAATTGAAGAAGCGCAGGGGAGGCTCGTCATGAAGGACCAAGAAGAACCGTTGTATTATCTCGAAGGTCTGCATGTTCCGGAGACTCCCGATCCGGGTGACGAACCCAAACCATGGAAAGATACTCATACGATAGGCGAACCGAAACCGCGGGTGGACGCCTACCAGCGGGTCAGCGGCGCGGCGATTTACCCTTCGGACGTGAAGCTGCCGAACATGCTGTACGGCGTCGTGATCGGGTGTCCGCATCCGAACGCGCTGGTCAAAAAGGTCGACATGTCCGAGGCCGAGCAGATGCCCGGCGTCAGGGCGGCAATTAGCGGGCAGGACTCTC
Organism: uncultured Syntrophales bacterium; assembly: GCA_964385875.1. Taxonomy (GTDB): domain Bacteria; phylum Desulfobacterota; class Desulfomonilia; order Desulfomonilales; family Desulfomonilaceae; genus CAYLRL01. The sequence goes on along the minus strand of CAYLRL010000028.1, from coordinate 51,055 downwards.
GGAATAATCCGTCATGGAAATATGGAGGCAAAGGGAAGACGAAGATCTTCGATCCGCACTGTCGCTATGAGGGCGATGCGGTGGCCGCAATAGCCGCGGATACTCCGTATCAGGCATGGGACGCGGCCAAAGCGGTCAAGGTCGAATACGAGGTCCTTCCCTTCGTGGCCGATTATACCCAAGCGCTCTCCGCGGAAGCGCCCAAAGTGCATTCCGGCGGAAATCGGGTCGGCGAAGCGGAGACGTACGAACGAGGCGATGTCAAGAAAGGCTTCGAGGAAGCCGACGTAGTACTCGAGCAGGAGTATCGCTCTCAGTGCCAGATCCATACTCCGCTGGAGCTTCACGGCTGTGTGGCGCAGTGGGACGGCGACGCGCTCACTGTGTGGGAATCCACCCAGGGAGTGTACGGGATTCAGTCCTCGGTCGCCGAGGCCCTCGAGATGCCCCTGGCCAAAGTTCGAGTCATAGGGCATTACATGGGCGGCGGCTTCGGATCGAAGCTCGAGCCGGGTAAGTACACCATATGCGCGGCGCTGTTGGCCAAGATCGCCGCCCGACCGGTGAAGTTGTTCCTTTCCCGGGAACAAACCTATCTGGTGACGGGCAATCGCCCGCCGGAAAAAATGAAGCTCAAAGCCGGCGTGAAGAAGGACGGCACGCTGACTGCTTTGGACTTCTCCTGCCTGGGGACGGGAGGAGCGTATCCGGCCAGCGGCGTCCAGTTGGTCGATTTTCTGATCAAAGACAACTACCTGTGTCCGAACGTCCGAACCCGCTGCACCGACGTGTACATCAATGCGGGGCCGGCCCGACCGTTTCGGGCGCCGGGTCATCCTCAAGGCTCATGGGCGCTTGAACAGATGCTGGACGCGCTGGCCGAAGCGATCGACATGGATCCCCTCGATCTGAGGCTCAAGAACATCCCGACCTACAGCCAGGGGCGTCCGGGCAATAAGCCCTATACTACCACCGGCCTCAAGGAATGCCTCGAAATGGGCGCGGAAGCGTTCGGCTGGAAGGAGAAGCGTAAGCAAAGGGCCGAGAAAAAGGAAGAAGGCCGCTTCAAGACAGGTATCGGCATGGCCGGGACCGAGTGGGTCGTCGGCGGCGGTTGGCCTCCGTCCACCGTCGTGCTCAAGTTGTTCTCCGACGGCAGCGCCAACTTGAACATGGGCGCGAGCGACATCGGCACCGGCACAAAAACGGTCATGGCGCTGATCGTCTCCGAAGAGCTGGGACTGAAGTCGGACCACATCCAAATCGAGAACGCCGATACGGGAACCACCCAGTACGCGACCCCGAGCGGCGGCAGCAAGACCGTTCCCACCGAAGGCCCCGCGGTTCGTGAAGCCGCAGTGAGGGTGAAACAGAAGGTACTCGAGTACGCTGCGGAAGACCTGAACGAAGAGCCGGTGAACCTGCGGATCTCAGGCGGCTCGGTGGTTTCCCGGAACGATCCTTCCAAGAAGGTCGGGATCAGGGATATCAAGAAACTGCAGAAGCAGGGCGTTCTCGTAGGGATCGGGTATAAGGCGCCCAACCCGGAAGATAAATGGATCAACCCGTTCGGCGCTCAATATTGTGAGGTCAAGGTCGACACCAAGACCGGCGAAGTGGAAGTGACCAGGTTTGTCGCGTCTCACGACAGTGGTCGCGTCATGGACGCGCTCACGTACGAGAGCCAGGTGATCGGCGGTATCACCATGGGCATAGGCTTCGGCATGACTGAAATGCGGATTCTCGACAAGAATCAGACCGGCAAGCTCTGCAATAAGAACTGGCACGATTACAAGCTGCCCACCGCGCTCGACGCCTGTCGGGACATCACGTCGATTCCCTTGGACAGCCCCGACAACGAGGCCAACTCCACCGGGGCCAAGGGATTGGGCGAGCCGGTGACCATCCCGACGGCCGCCGCGATTGCCAACGCGGTTTACGACGCAGTCGGGGTTCGGGTCACTGAAACGCCGATCAATCTGCTTCGGTTGAGCGCTCTGTTGGCCGAGCGCCGAGGGGAGGACAACTCATGATTTCCAACTTTGCATACGTGCGCGCCGGGTCCATACCGGAAGCGGTCAAGAACCTCACCTCCGTCAAGGCTCATATTCACGCGGGAGGAACCGATTTACTCTCATGCCTCCGGGATGATGTCTTCGAGGTCGAAACGGTGGTGAGCATCAGCAAACTATCGACGCTTCAGGGAATACAGGAGCGGCAGGGCCAAGGACTCCGGATCGGCGCCCTCACAACGATAACGGATACGGCTGAAAGCCCCGTGGTGAAGAAGCTCTATCCCGGCCTTGCCCAGGCCGCGTCCGAAGTCGCGTCTCCTCAGCTGCGCAATCAGGGGACCATCGGCGGCAACCTGTGCCAGAGGCCCCGCTGCTGGTATTACCGGGGTGAATTTCACTGTCTGCGCAAGGGCGGAGACAAATGTTTCGCATTCGAGGGCGAAAATCAATTCCACTGCATTTTCGGTTCAAGCGGGATCTGTGCAATCGTGCATCCGTCCGACACCGCACCCATGCTGACCGCGATCGGCGCAAAGGTCAATGTGATCGGTCCGAACGGTTCTCGGCTCGTGCCGTTGGAAGAATTCTTTGTCCTTCCCGAGGATGACGTGACCAAAGAGACCGTACTCGATCACAATGAGGTGGTGACCGAGATTCTCCTTCCTGCGCCTCCGGCGGGCCTGAGGACCTCGTATCGGAAGGTTCGCGCTCGCCGATCCTGGGACTTTGCCCTCGCCGGAACAGCCCTGGCGATTGCATTCGACGGCGACACGGTGAAGAGCGCCAAGGTGGTGTTGAGCGGCGCGGCGCCGATTCCGTGGCGCTCGGAGGAGACCGAGAAGGCGATCGTCGGTCGGAAGCTGGACGCAAAGACCATCGCGGAAGCCGCAAAGGCCGCGGTCAAGGACGCGGAACCGCTGAGCGACAACGGATACAAGATCCCGCTTTTCAAAGGAACCATTGAAGAAGAGTTGAGCGCTATTGCGGCCGGCTGAGCCCCGAACGGCTTTGCCCGGCCCTGTAGGGACGAGTACGAGGGCGGCCCCAACCGGGTCGCCCTTGTTCGCGTCCGGAAACATCTGCGGCAACGCAGTCTTCGGACGCGGCCGGCTCAACGCCGCTACCAATAAATCCCCCAGCGCCAGACAGCGCCCTTCTCATCGTAGACCGCGAAGAAAAGATCCCCTCGGTCGGAGGTTCGGTACAGCGCGACGGTGAGCTTCCCCCCGCGGACCTTGTCGGTTTTCACCGGTTTGATTCCCGCGACCTCGAGGCGTTCCAGCGCAACCCGGGCCGGGATTTCCCGTTCATAGCATGCGCGGAAGAGTCGATCCAGGCCGTGGACCGTGGGGAGGCCGCCGGCGCTGCGATCACCGGCTCGCAGTTCGATATGCGGAAGGTCGGGATGGGCGCGCGCTTCGGGGCGAACGGTATCGGCCAACAGGAAGGAGGCCGCAAGGACGGCTGTGCCTGCGACGATGCTCAGGGTTGTTTTTTTCATTATCTGCATCTTTGCAACGAATCGTATCGCCGGTTAGAAGAGCTCGGCGATTTTCCATCGACGATGGACAGGTTATTCGACGCTTGCGCCGCAGATGCGCCTGCTCGCCACACGCTCCGCCGTCCTCCTCTCGATGATCTCGGCCATACGCGCGGCCACAATGGCTCGACCGTGATCGGTCAGGTGGACGCCGTCCCTGAGATAGGTCGCCCCTGGGTCATGATCGCAGAGCGCCGCGCTGAAATCAGTGAAGTACGGTTTGGCGCCAAGTCGCGCTCGGAGCGCTTCATATGAGACCTTCAGATTGCGGCGAGGGGTCTCGGAGAGATCGATCAGGGGGCCGTCGTTTCCGCTTCCCTTGCATGATTGCGCCCACCACAGCGGCTGCCAGACCAAGATGAAGCGCGCGCCGAAGCACCGGGAAATCCTGTCCACGTAGTCGTATCGATATTCGGTCAGGCGCACGTATTCCCTGAGGGCCTCCGAATCTTTATCGATCGGCGCGGCAAGCCACATTAACCGGTGATAGAGCTCCAACGTGTACGACGCCCCGATGAACGCGTGCACGGGACGCAAAAAGCCGAACGTGCCTGCTCTCGACGCGTCGACCACCGACTTCATCCTGCGAAGGCCGTAGTGGGCATATTTGTGTTGTTTCACCGCGAATTCGTTCGCGTCGTTCGCTCCGTCGTAGAATACGATAATATCGGGATATTGGGACCGCTCTATGAGCAGCTTTTGCAGCAGTTTTGTCTCGAGTATCGAGTTGAAGGAAGGAATACCGTAATTGACGATAGTATACCGGACGGGTTTGTTTTCCGCGTTGAGCGCCTTCGCGGTCTGGGACGGAATCGTAAATTCATTACTGCAATGGCCCCACATCGTGGACCCGCCGAACATCCAAACCGTACGGTTGTCGGCCGGATCCGAACCGACTGAATTGTTCACGGTCAGTTTGTTTCCCGTCACCGTGACGAAGAGCGAATACGGGTCGTACGCGACTTCGGTGGACCAGGCCAGTTCGCCGCGCAAGATCAGGCCTGCAATGAAGATCGCCGCCATGCCGGCAAGCTCGATGGCTACAACCGCAAACACGAGCCACTTAACGCTCCGCGCGGCGAACACGCCGATTGTGCGAATCGTTGTCCACGCTCCCATGGGAACAGCTCCGGCCGGAATCCGTCCACGGCGGACGGTACCCGCCGTGTGTGGGGCGAAGCATAGATGAGTGGAAACGGTTCGTCAATTATTTTATGGTCTCGAGCCGAAATACACCATGCCTTATAAATAAGCTGTTTCATGTTATTGATATCTCGAAGATTCCGCTGGATATGGCGAGCCTGCGGACGCCCCGTTCTCCGAATACATGTTCCAAAATTCTTCAAAGGCCTTGGGAAACGACCGACTTTCGGCGAACGTGCGGGCGTTTCGCCCCATGCGATCAAGGTCGGCCGAGAAGGCCATCCGGCGGATCGCGTCGGCGAATGCGGTTTCGTTGTCCGCTTCCACGACCAAACCCGAGTGGTCGTGCTCCACATTCTCCTTCGGCCCGCCGATATCGCTGACAATACAGGGAATACCCGACGCCATCGCTTCCATGACGACCCGACCGTACGTGTCCGTTGTGCTGGGGAACACGAGGAAATCGGCCGACGCAAACGCCGAAGCGAGCTCTTCCCCGTGAAGCGGTCCCGGAAAGACGGCCGGCAGGCCTTCGCATTCTTTTTTCATTTCGTCCAGGTATCCCCCTTCCCCGACGACGAGCAGAGTCAGACCCGGCCGATCATGGTCGGACTCGTTCGGGGACTCATCTTCCAAGACTCGTTTGAATGCCCGCACCAGAAGCGGCAGGTTTTTTTCTTTGGAGACGCGCCCGACGAAAAGCGCTTTCCTCGAACCCGGCGGAACGCCGTGAACATTCTCCCAGTACGTGGTCCGTTTATCGGGCTGAAATTGATCGGTGTCGATTCCCCGCGGGTAGACCCTGAGCTTCTCGGGACACACGCCGTGGCTGATGAGGTCCTCTTTTGTGTGATGGGAAGGGCCGAAAACCAGTTCCGCGGTGTTGTAAAACCAGACCACATATTTCCACACGACCGTCTCAAGGACGGACTTGTCGGTGACTCGACCGACGAAGTCGGGAACTTGCGTGTGGTAGACGGCTTGAAACGGAAGGCCGAGAGTCCGCGCTATCGCCAGGGCCGCGACGCCCATCGGACCGGGAGTGGCCGCCTGAACGAGGGTGAACTCCTCCTCGTAACAGTAATTGAGCATGTCCAGAAACGGCGGCCACACAAGCTTCTGAAGGTCGTACTCGGGCGCGGTCATCAAACCGAGGGGCTCGAAGTATCGCACTCCCGGCTGATCTTTCGGCCCCACGCAGGTGACCAATGTATATTTCAGACCCCGACGTCGCGCCTCCCTCACTTGCTCGTCGAGCGTCTTGGAAACGCCGTCCACGGACCCGAAGGTATCGGTGAATTTGACCACGTTCAGCTGCTGAACATGATTGGGAATGTATCGCCGCGAAATGTCGCGCGCGATACTCTTCTGTCGGGCGGATGCGGCAAACGCGACGAAAAACGGCACGAGCAGCGCGTGGAGCCCCAGAGGCAAGCCCAGCGCAAAGAACAATCGAATCACCCGTCGTTCCGCGCCGTACGAGTAAATCTTCCCGCCCACATCGGTTATGTATTTGCTGGTGAGCCGTTCGACAATATGAAACCACTGCCGACCTATGGGGAGCGATGTAAGGTCGGGACTACGCATGTTTTTGATTTCGCGCGTCACGAATCGCAGGGCCGCCGCGCGGCGCCAGTTTGCGGGTCTCAGCGTGTCCAGTCCGCTCAACATTCGCGACCCAAGAGACGGCGCGGGTCTGCGTTCCGGCGGCATAAGATAATTATCGATCACGCCGGTCGAACCGTTGATCAGGTCGCAATCTTCCAACCATTGCCGGCCGACCGAGAATACGTTCCATGCGACGGTCATCGGTGTGGATCCCGTCCCCCGAACCGTGCTTCGGCCGGCCTCAAGGCCCTCGAAGAATTCGCCGACCGTGCAAGCGCCCGGCGTTTCCGTCCACATTTTGGCTATCGTGAGAGATGAGTGATCGTCCGAACCGCCGGTGAGCCGATAATCCCGCTTCGCTTCCGCAAGGATGAGTTGCAACCGCGTGTTGGCCCACGGGTCCTTGGCTCCATTGAGTTCGAACGTGTCGAAGAGCTCCAAAAGTCGCTCGAAATGGTCCACGGTGAGCCCGCCGCCGGGAGAAAAGAAGGGATGCGCAACCGAATGGGGTATGTCGTGTTCCTCGATATATTCGCGCATACGATACAAATCGTAGCGGAGCGCGAACAGTTTCTCGTGGTGCGCTTCGGTTAGGTTGTAACAGAGCAAATGGATCTTGCATCCGTCCTCGGGAAAAAACGCGGTGTATTCGCAACTGATGAATGTATCCGCGAAATGTCGGATTTTCAGGCAGCCCTCTATCGAGTTGTGGTCGGTGACGGTAACCGCATCCATCCCTCTGGCTTTTGCTATTTTGTAAAGATCGAACGGATCCGTGTATGATTCACGAGAGCCTAATTGTTTGAGAATCCATTCGCTCGGCTCGCTGCTGTATGAGCTGTGGACGTGCAGATCGATCCGCATGGAACGCCTCCCGAGTTCGACTCGATGTGCGAACGCTGCGCCCCGAGCCCACGTCAAATACCTGATGTCAGGGGCTTATGCGGCGCTCGCAAAACCCGGACTCGACCCTCGGGCGTTCAAGCCGCGGGACGTCGGCGCCTCAGTCTGTCGTGATCGAACAAGAGCGTCTCCGGGTTTAACTGAATCGGGCTATACGGGGGGCGTATTGGCCGGAGATCAGTTTGGCGTTAATTTACGATTATCAGGGGGATATGCGTCCGTCGAGCGCACCCGGCCCTATCACCACCGCAATCGTATAAGCGTTGTCCCTGGCCGACGGTCGCATTCGAGGCCCCGGCGTTACCGACGCCAAAGGGGGCGCGCTTATCATGCTGACGGCTCTTAAGGCCTTCGAACGCTCCCCGTGGGCTGAGAAAATCGGAGATACGAGGTGATCCTCAATCCCGACGAGGAGATCGGCTCTCCCGGCTCCCGACCGCTTCTCCGTGAGGCCGCCGGACCCCGAACGGGCGATCTCGTATGACGAAATGGTGCGCGAATTCGGCCGGTTGAGGGGCGGGGACCTCTTCTATCCGTACATCGGCGGCGGCTTCGGCGCGGGACCCTTCGTGGAATTGGCCGACGGGTCGGTTAAATACGACTGCATCTCCGGTATCGGCGTGCATCACCTCGGACGATTGCATGAAAGAATAGTCGCGGCCCTCATCGACGCGGCGCTCAGAGACACCGTCATGCAGGGAAACCTGCAGCAGAATGTAGAGAGCTTCCACTTTTCGCGCGAACTCCTCGACGCGGCCAATCACTGCGGCGCGGATCTTGCCCACTGTTTGCTGTCCACAAGCGGCGCAACGGCCAATGAGAACGCGCTCAAGCTCATTTTTCAGAAGAATTATCCCGCGGACCGAATCCTTGCGTTCGACGGATGCTTCATGGGCCGCACGCTGACGCTCTCACAAATAACCGACAAGCCGGACTACCGGGAAAAGCTTCCACAGACCGTCTCGGTGGATTACCTTCCGTTTTACGACGCTTTGGACCCGGAAGGGAGCTCTCGACGAGCCCTCGAGCGTATGACCGAGACGCTCGAACGATACCCCGATTGCCACGCCGCCCTCTGTTGCGAGCTCGTTCTCGGGGAAGGCGGCTTCTATCCGGGGACTCACGACTTCTTCGCGCCCCTCATGACAAAAGCCAAGAGACACGGAATCGCCGTACTGGTCGATGAAATCCAGACGTTCGGGAGAACGGGCGCTCTCTTTGCGTTCCAACACTTCGGACTCGATCGCTACGTTGATGCGGTCACGGTCGGCAAAATGACCCAGGTCTGCGCGACGCTCTTCCGTTCGGAGTTCAAGCCGAGGCCGGGACTGCTCAGCCAGACGTTTACCGCCGGTACGGCCGCGATCCTCGCCGGGTTGACCATCCTGCGGGAGCTGCGTGAAGGCGGGTATTTCGGGCCCGAGGGTCGGATCGAGCGTGTGCGCGGGGCATTCGTTGCACGATTGCAATCTCGTGCCGAATCAAATCCCCGACTCCTCGCAGGACCCTTCGGTATCGGCGCCATGATCGCGTGCTCAGTGTTTGAAGGAGATGTCGACCTCACCAAACGATTCCTTCAGAATCTCTTCCGAAACGGGGTTATCGCCTTCTACGCTGGGAAAGACCCGGCGCGGGTGCGTTTCCTTCCGCCGGTGTGGGCTATGAGCCGGCGCCACGTGGACGAGGTTATGGATATCTTCGAGCGGACGTTGGCTCAGACGGCCGACGAGACGGGCAGGGTAGAAGCCTAAGCCGGATAACCGCCCGGAGCGACTGCGACACGAAGCGCAAACAACCGGAAAGGCGAACAACCATGAACGTCATACGGCCGGTAACAGCCGACGATCTCGACGATCTTATGGATCTGACCGGCGCGGCCGGGTTCGGTCTCACGTCTCTCCCGGCAGACCGCGATCTTATGGAGAGGCGGATTCGTGAATCGGAGCAAAGCTTCCTCATTTCGTCCGACAAGCCTCGGGGCGAGCTTTTTGTCTTCGTGATGGAGGACCTGACCACGGGCCGGGTGGTCGGCACGAGTTGCATCATCTCAAAGGTGGGGGGCTTCGAACCCTTTTACGCGTACAAGATTCGGAGGGTGGTCCACGAGTCGCCGTCTCTTAACATCCGCAAGGAAATCCCAACCCTGGAGCTTGTCCAACAGCACAGCGGACCATGTGAGATCGGGGGGCTCTTCCTGCTTCCCGAGTATCGCAAGCACGGAAACGGTCGTTTCCTTTCGCTTTTTCGGTTCCTGTTTATGCTCGAGCATCGCCACCGATTCGAGCCCACGGTTATCGCGGAAATGCGCGGCGTCGTTGACGAGCATGGTCGATCGCCCTTCTGGGAAGCGCTCGGCCGACATTTCTTCGATATGGATTTCCCCAAGGCGGACTACCTGAGTCTCAAGGACAAGCGCTTTATCGCGGACCTGATGCCGACGGTTCCAATCTACATAACCCTGTTGCCGCCCGCGGCTCGTGAAGTGATCGGACAGGTGCACGAGCAGACCAAACCCGCCCTGAAGATGCTTATGGACGAGGGATTCTCGTACAGCGGCATGGTCGATATCTTTGAGGCGGGTCCGATCCTGTCGAGTAGGCTGGACGAGATACGCGTCGTCCGAGCAAGCAAGGCCGCGGTGATCGCGGAGATAATCGACGAGGAAATCGAATCGCCGCCCTCCATCGTAACCAACACCCACGAGCAACTGCGCGCGTGCCGCGCGGGCCTGATGCGCGCGGACGAGGGAGTGACGCTTTCCCGCTCCACCGCGGAAGCCTTAATGGTCACGGCAGGCGAGCGGGTGCGATACAGTCCGCTCCACCCGAAACGAAATGAGGCCGGGGGATAGCATGAACCACTTAGGGCTTTTCATCGACAACGAACGACACCCCGGGCACGGCGACGTGATGCGGTCGGCTGATCCCGCCACGGGCGAAATCATTCGCGAGGGTGCTTCCGCCGATGCCGAGGACGTTGACCGAGCAGTGAAGTCGGCCGAGGGAGCGTTCGCGGATTGGGCGGTGCGAGACATTACCGAACGGATTCAATTCCTTGACGCGTTCGGCGGTACGCTGCGCCGACATCGGGACGAGCTCGGTCTCGTAATCTCACGGGAAACCGGCAAGCCGCTTTGGGAATCCGACGCGGAAGTCGGGGCAATGATTGCAAAGATTGAAATATCGGTCGAGGCCAACAACGATCGATGCGGACAAATAACCCGCGACTTCTCCGACGCGTCGGGCATCACCCGGTTTCGTCCTCACGGCGTCGTCGCGGTCTTCGGACCGTTCAATCTCCCCGGGCATCTTCCCGACGGCCATATCGTTCCTGCGCTTCTTGCCGGCAATACGGTCGTGTTCAAGCCGGGCGAACAGGCGCCGCTGGTCGCGGACCGAACCGTCGAGCTCTGGGTCGAAGCCGGCTTGCCTCCGGGTGTGATCAACATGGTTCACGGAGCGAAGGAAACCGGTGAAGCGCCGGCTCGACATCCCGGGCTGCGGGGGCTCTTCTTCACGCGCGGTGAAAAGACCGGCAAGGCGCTGCATCGGCTTATGGGGGGCAGGCCCGAGGTGATCTTAGCGCTCGAAATGGGCGGGAACAATCCGCTCGTCGTCCATGAAGTCTCCGACATTCCGGCCGCCGCGCATCTGATGATTCAATCGTCGTTCATCACCGCCGGTCAACGGTGCACATGCGCCCGACGGTTGATCCTCGTGGACGGCGCCGAGTCGGAAAGGCTGCTCGACGAGCTTATCTCCACCACTCAGCGTCTGAAAATCGGGCCGTACTGGGATCGACCGGAACCGTTCATGGGGCCGGTCATTTCGCCGGACGCCGCGGATTCGATTGAGGCTGCTCGAGCGGACCTGATTCGCAGAGGCGCAACGGACCTCCTGGAAATGAAGAGACTCGGGCCGGCGCTGCTCTCCCCCGGGATACTCGAGGTGGGCGGCGTTACGGAACGACCGGACGAAGAAATCTTCGGACCGCTCCTCCAGGTCATTTGCGTTTCATCGTTCGAGGCGGCCCTCCGAGAGGCCGGCGCCACGCGATTCGGACTGGCCGCGGGTCTCATCAGCGACAATAGGCGCCTGTACGATGACTTCCACCATTCGGTGCGAGCGGGAGTGATCAACTGGAATCGACCCCTGACCGGCGCAAGCGGACGCATGCCGTTCGGCGGAGTGGGCGCGAGCGGCAATCATCGGCCGAGCGGCTACTTCGCCGCGGACTACTGTTCGTATCCGGTCGCGTCGATCGAGTCTCACACGATCGAGACTCCACGTAACCTGCCCCCGGGAGTTGCGGTTTGAACGGATCGAGCACGGGAAATGATGCTTCGGAAAGGCGGATGCCGGCGCCCGCGTACGAGCTCAATCTCGACGGCCTGATCGGAATGACGCACAATTACGGAGGATTGTCCTACGGCAATTTGGCGTCGATGAAGTCGGCGGCAACGGTGTCGAGCCCCCGCCGCGCCGCTTTGCAGGGCCTCGAAAAGATGGCGCTCCTCGTCGGGCTGGGTCTCAAGCAGGCGGTTCTTCCACCCCACGAACGTCCCCATATGGGCGCGCTGAGAAGGCTCGGCTATTCCGGCAGGGACGCCTACATCATAGAACGCGTGGCGCGTGACGATCCCGCGCTCTTGGTCGCCTGTGCCGGCGCGTCGTCCATGTGGGCGGCCAACGCCGCCACGATTTCGCCGGCGTCGGACGCAGAGGATCGGTCGATCCACATAACTCCCGCCAATCTCGCGGGGCGCTTTCATCGCTCACTCGAAGCGGACTTCACCGCGTATCTTATAAATCGGATCTTCCCGGACCCCACCCACTTCACGCGCCATGATCCGCTCCCTTCGGCGTTTCACGATGAGGGCGCGGCCAACCATTGCCGTTTCTGCGAGGCGCACGGCGGACCCGGAGTCGAGCTTTTCGTGTACGGCCGCCGAGCGTTGGACCGGTCCGATCGAAGGCCGGCCATCTATCCCGCGAGACAAACAAGAGAAGCGTCCGAGGCGATCGCGCGGCTTCATCGCCTTACTCCGGACGCGGTGGTCATCGAGCGCCAAAACCCGGACGTCATTGACGAGGGTGTCTTTCATAACGACGTCATCTCGACCGCAAACGAACGGGTTTTTCTGTACCATGAGCGCGCGTTCGAAGACACCGTCGGGGTTGTGGAGAAGCTCAGCACAGCGGTCGCCGAGCGATGTGATTGCGATTTGTCCACCATACGCGTCACCGAGGCCGAACTTTCGGTCGAAGAGGCGGTGAGCGCATATTTGTTCAACAGTCAGATCGTGACGCTCCCGGATGGAACAATGAGTCTCATCGCGCCGACTGAATCGCTGGAAAACGTTCGAGCCAAACGGGTCATAGACGCTGCGCTCGAGGGGCCGAACCCTATCTCGAGCGTTCACTATACGGATCTGCGGCAGAGCATGATGAACGGCGGCGGTCCCGCATGTTTGCGTCTCCGCCTGGTCCTCTCCGACGACGCGCTCTCGAGCGCGCATCAGGGCACGCTCCTGAATCCTCAGCGTTGCGCTGAACTGAGATCCCTGATCGAGCGACGATGGCGCGATCGGATGCCGCCCGCGGACCTAGCGGATCCCGATCTGCTCGTGGAATCGAGGACCGCGCTCGATGAGTTGACGGGGCTGCTGGGCCTGGGCTCGATCTACCCGTTCCAACGAGGCGGCGCCTGAGGTCTCTGTATGGTCAAGAGACGTATCAAGGGACCGCGGATGCCCTTTTTGCAAACGCCTCTTTCCTCACCGGCGAACCGATACGTGTTGACGACCGTGAATCTCTCCGTTATCCTGAAACGCCGTCAATGTCGTACAGGAATTCGTACTCCCGAAGTTCAGCCGAACCTTGGATGGAACGGGGGCGGGACGCGTCACACTCCGGGGGTGAGGCTTCCGGAAGGGGTAAAACCCGGGAGGCCTGGGGTCAATTACTCGCAATCCGGATCACACATGCGGCGAGTTCCGGACGAAAGCCATCTTCTCGAAGCAGGCTCATGAAGTGGTCGCTGACGTGGTTCGCCCGTGTAGTCGTTCTGGGGCTGCTGCAATTCGCAGCGATCAAGCTCGGATTGTACACGGCGATACTCCACGGAAACATCTCCCCGGTATGGCCCTCCACCGGACTCGCGATAGCCGCGATGTTGCTCTGGGGCTATTCGGTGTGGCCGGGGATCTTTGTGGGAACCACGATCGCGGTCCTCACCACCGATATCGGGTGGGCCTTTTCCCTCGAATCGGGTGTGGCCAATACAGTCGAACCGGTTACGGCCGTTTATCTCATCCGTCGATTCACCGGGGATGAAGACCCGTTGGGGTCGACGATTTCCGTATTCAAGTTCATCGTCTTCGCGGGACTGATCGCCACAGCGACGAGCGCAACCATCGGCGTCTCTTCAGTTTTGACGCACGGTATGGCCGCGAAGGCCCAGGCGGCCTCAATCTGGCTCACCTGGTGGCTGGGCAATATGATGGGGGCCCTGATTGTCGCGCCGGTTATCCTCACGTGGGCGAACAACCCACGCATCGGAACCGAGCCGCGACAAGTGGGAGAAGTCGCGCTCATTGGGCTGGTAATCGCGCTGCTCGGTTCGGTGATTTTTGCCAATGCCCTCCCTTTTCGTGTCGGCGCTCGGCATTATCCTTTGGCGTTTCTCTTCATCCCCTTCGTCATTGTTGCGGGATTTCGCTTTGGGCGTCGAGGCGCCGCGTCCTCGGTGGCCGCGGTTTCTCTGATAGCGATCGCGGCTACCGCCCACGGCCTGGGACCGTTCGCCCGAGGAAGCGTCAACGAATCGCTCCTCCTGCTGCAGTGTTATCTCCTGGTCGTTTCGATCACCGGCATGGTGTTGGCCGGTGCGCTGCACGAGCGTTATACCGCTCGGAAAGCTTTGGATCTGAGCGAACAACGGCTCGAACTGGCCGCCGAGGGAGCGCGCCTCGGTTTGTGGGACCGACGAATACCGTCCGGTGAAGAGTTCCGCAGCCGCCATTGGGCCGGCATGCTCGGTTTCGACCCGGACGAGATTGGGCATATATCCGATTCCCGCCTGGAGCTGGTCCATCCGGACGATCGGGATCGCGTGCTGCAGGAACAGAACGACCATCTGTCGGGACGAACGCCGGTCTACGTTTCCGAGCACCGCCTCCGCACCAAGATTGGGGGCTGGAAATGGGTGCAGTCGCGCGGCACGGTAGTTGAGCGGGACTCGGCGGGTAATCCGGTCCGAATGACCGGCGCCGTCATTGACATTGACCGGCGCAAAAAGGTGGAAGACGCTCTCGACAGGGCTCGGGAGGATTTGGAGGACCGGGTTGTGGAGCGCACCGCGGACCTCACCGCCATGAATGAGGAACTCCGCGCTGAAGCGGAGGAGCGGAAACGGACCCAGCATGCGCTCGAAGAGAGTGAAAAACGCTTCCGATCGCTGGTCGAGCACATACCCGGCGCGGTCTATCGTCGGCGACCAAGTCCGCCCTGGCATGTTGAACACATCAGTGAAGAGATCGAAGCGCTGACCGGCCACTCGGCTCAGGATTTCATCGAGATGGGCAACCCCGCGTACGGCGATCTCATTCTTCCGGAGGACTTCCCCGCGGTTGAGGCCGCGATCGACGCGGCGGTCGAGGAGAAAAAGCCCTATGTCATGGAGTATCGCATTCAAGACGTCGGCGGAAGGATTAGATGGGTGTATGACCGCGGGCGGGGAGTCTACGACGCCGACGGCCGGCTGGTCTGGCTCGACGGGGTTATCATCGACATCACCGACAAAAAGAAATCCGAGGAGGAACGTGACCGACTCGCCCGGGAGGTCAAGCATTTCGCCTACATCGTGTCGCACGACCTGCGCACCCCGTTGATCAATCTCAAGGGTTTTTGCGGGATCTTGAGCTCCGCGCTCGACACCGTTCGAACGACCCTCGATGAAGCAATCCCTCATCTATCCCCCGAAACCGCGGCTGAGATGAAGACCGCGCTCGATGAGGACGTGCCCGAGTCCCTCGAATTCATCGAATCGTCCGTCGCTCGGATGAATCGACTGATCGATGCGATTCTTAAACTCTCCCGTTATGAACACAACAAGCTCGAGCCGGTCGAGATCGACATGACGCGGCTCGTCACGGAGACCCTCGATTATATCGCTCATAGAGACGCCCACCCCGATCTGGAGCTTCGAACGGGCGACCTGCCCACCGTCGTGGCGGATCGGACCGCCATGGAGCAAATCATGGCAAATCTCCTGGACAACGCGCTCAAATACCGCAAACCCGACGAAAAACTCGTGATCGAAATCCGCGGCTTTCAAACAGCCGATGAGACCGTCTTTCACGTTCGGGACAACGGACGGGGCGTCGAGCCCGAGGATCGGGAGAACATCTTCGAGATCTTCCAGCGCTCCCGCAGCACGGACCTCCCCGGAGAAGGCATGGGACTCGCGTACGTGCGTACGCTGGTCCGACGCCACGGCGGCCGCATTTGGTGTGAGTCGGAACCCGGGCGCGGCGCCGCGTTCACTTTCACCGTCGGCCGGCCGCCGGTCCCTCCTGAGAGTGAGAACTGAACGTCCGTTGAGACGAGCGGGCGCGTAGACTGCTTGCTCGTGCCGGCGGCGAATGTGGTCGCCGAGGGAAGCGAGCGCGGGGCGCTCATCGCTCGGGCGATTTCGCTCATTGGTTAACAGCTTGATTTATTGAATTAATCCTGTCGACCTTCTTCATTTGGAGCGCGCAACTAGGACGCTCATCCGGCCGACTGACCGGAATACCTTTGTCTTTTGTCATGGGCCTCAAACGTTTTTGAGCTGCTTGAGCAGAGGCTTTTGCGAAAGTTATACGTCGCTCTTCGAGATTTGGCCCGAAGTTTGCTTTTTACAATGCCAAGCGCAGCTTACACGTCGAGGCCCCGGAATTCTCGACCAGGCTCGATGCGCTTGGTAATAATACGGCGACCGCTCGACGCGCGGTGATTGTCGGGACTTCGAACCGCCGGTCACCATGCGTCACGAGGATAATGGGCGGTGGCCGAACGCCCCTTGAGGCGTCATTCGCAGAGACCGGTCTTTGCCGGATACAGGGTAAAGGCCGGGTTGTTACACATTGCTCAGGAAGGTCGCGATCCCGACGATTTCGGTTCACATTCGGCTGTTCGATGTCCGGCGACGTCCGGGGTCAGGGGTCCATGACCATATTGATACTTCTCTCTGCGAATCTCGCCATAATTGAGCGCACGAATTGAGGCATGCGCGGGGGCGCCGTACACCGCCGCCGGCAGGATCGTTCAACGAATCCGCCGGCGGCAATTGTTTTGTGGTTAGGGTTCACCGGGCTTGAGGCGGCTCTGCGCCCGGTGACAATGGAGGGGGAGACTCATCTCCCGCTCCAAACCTCCCCCATCGAAATATCAATGGTTTATCACTATCCCGCTGAACGGTTACGTTTTGTGACAACACGCTTTCAGGTCCGCCGGTAGTACTGATGGACCGCACGGGAAACCGCTACACGCCGTCGGCCCGCGATTCGAACGGCTGTCAGGAGCGCCTCCGCCAAAGCGGACCCGCCGGCACGACTCCGGAACGGTCCGGAAGAGATCCGAGATCGAACCGCCCCCCGTCGTTTCGAGCATGGCCTGCACGTCATCATCGGTGTGAGGCAGGCGCCTCATCTAATGGAGCCCTCCAAGCATGTCCACGTACACGTCGCGCGTCATCAGCTTTTCGACCTGTGATGGGTCGTCCGGCTTGATTACGATCATCCATCCGTCGCCGTACGGATCGCCGTTGACAAGGCCCGGCGAATCCGCAAGATCCGCGTTCACTTCGACGACCATCCCGTCGACCGGCATGATCAGGTCCGAAACCGCCTTAGTCGATTCAACACTGCCGAACGCGTCCCCTTTCTTGAACGAATCGTCCGCCTCCGGCAATTCAACAAACGTCACATCCCCCAGCTGGTCTTGAGCGTAATCGGAAATCCCGACCCTCACCCCGTGGTCCTCGACCTTTGCCCACTCATGATCCTCGGCGTAGCGCAGATCTTCGGGAAAGTTCATCTCCGAAAGGTTTTCCATCGCCGTATCCTCCTTGAGTCACAACATCTCACGCATTGGTCGCCGCGCGGTGCGAAGCGGCCGTATATCATCCGCGACGACCACCATAATCGATCGTCGTCGTTCCGGAGAATCTTCCGGAGGATGTGTGCGGAGTGCGGGCCTTGGATGTCCACCGTGCCCGTGCGGTCCGATTCGTCGGCGATCAGACAGTCGCAATCGCCGCCTCGCCTTCGCTCGGGTTCATTGATTATCGCATGTATCCCGCCGGGTCAACCGCTTCTCAGCCATGGCCGCGAAATGACGGAGGGGGGGGTTCTGATCGAGCGTCTTCTCTCAGCTGCTTTTCGGGATGCGAGTTTTGTTTGTGCGAGGCAGGCGTAAAGAAAAAAATGAATCGGTGCGATGACGGTTAGGAAGGAACCCGATGAGGCCGAACGCTGCGGGAGCCCGATCGGACTCCCGCACGTATATGCGCAGTGAAGCGGACCGTCGATCTAGAAGACGACGCCGACTGTCGCGAACGGCCCGTGAATGGTTCCGGTGAACTGCCAACCGTCGCCGTCCCACTGGGACTTCCTTACCCGATACCCACCGGCGATATAGGGGCGAAGGCCGGACGCGGGTGCGCCGAGGCGGCCGCTTGGAACCGGGAAGTAGCGCCCTTCCGCTTCAAGATAGACGCCGCTCTGTTCCTGAAGGAAGGTCCATGCGCCCTTGAGCTTGAGATACGTCGACGGGAAGGGCGCGACCTCTCCGGTCAGGCCGATCCCCATCATGAATTCGGAAAAGGTCCTCTTGTCGTTCGCCGTATCGGAGGACATTTCGAGGGTGGTCACCAACAATTCGGCCAGAGCCAAGGGACCGACCCGATACCGCGGGCCGTACACCAGAAAGAGCTCGCCTTCCCACCGGTGCCTGGATGTGACCGCCTTGCTCGAGACGAGCGTGCCCAGGGCAAAGGTGGTCTCGTTGAGGGTAAAGGTCTCGGGAAGCCGGCCGTCTCCGTTGTCCGTCCGGGGGAGAAGGAAACTGTACGTGAAAGCGAAAGAGGGGGCGAAGCGAATCGCTGCGTAGATTTCACCCTCAAAGGTGGTCGGAGCAAACTCCAGATCTTCGATGAAATCTATGTCGGTGAGACCGTCGAGAACCAGCGTGGCGTAATTCCAGGTGTACAACCCTCGCACGCCGCCTTCCAGACCGAACTTGGACCCGCCCGCGGGGCCGAAACTCGGCGCCTGGAGGGGCGGTCCCATCTGCATAGGCGGCGCGGGCGCCGGACCGGCGGGCG
>CAYLRL010000028.1:0-32379 GCA_964385875.1 uncultured Syntrophales bacterium | reverse complement strand
GCCTGGAGGGGCGGTCCCATCTGCATAGGCGGCGCGGGCGCCGGACCGGCGGGCGCCGGACCGGCGGGCGACGCGAACATGGGCGGCGCGGGAAGATTCCACGCGTGGGCATGGGGGCACGTCACGGCAAGCGCGGCAAGAGCCGCAGCGCAGATGAAAAGTAAACGTCGGTGGATGGCGTAGGACACGACGAACCTCCTGGTGATAACCGTTGGGCAATATTATCACAGTTATATCAATACTGTCAACGTTATTACGAGAATCAGCATGTAACTCCGATTAGGTCATTTTGCGTTTCCATGCCTAACATGGCTGTTCTATTTATTGTTTATCTGCTCTCGCTAGACCGCCCGCCCTCCGGCGGCCGCCCGGCAGGTCCCGATACCCCGGCGCCCGGATGCACGGCGAGGCATTGCTATTTACTCCCGCGTGATGTACCATTCGGTCCGGACGAAGGGGGCCACACAGACCCCGGGACGTCGGAGAGTATATACGGCGGGGGCGCCCCGCGCCGTCGTGTTATCGGAAGATCTCCGGGCCGAGTTCGCCTGCGCAGGGCGGTCAGGGCTCGGTTTTGATTTGGATTAGGACGTGAAGCGGAATGCTGCGGGAACATATTAACGAAATGATGATACGGTGGAGCCCCAAACACAGGCGGGGTTCGCGCTACGATCCGGGCGATTTTCTCGAGACGCCGGAACAGGCTCGAAAGCTTATCGGACATTTGGAGCGAGAGCTGGAGAAGGCTGGTCGTGAACGCAACAGGGAATTGGTCGCGGAGATCGAGGAGATCTTAACCACGGTCCGGAATCTATCGAAACGCTTCTTCCGTTGGGAGAAGAGCATCGAGCGGTCGGTCGAAAGTCAGGACGTGAAGGAAATCAAGAAGCTCCCACTCGGCTTCTGAGTGTTGTCCACCGAGAGCGCGGGGGCGTTTCGGAGCGAGCCGATGGGCTTCGCCCGCCGTTGGAGAGGCCGGTCGCAGGGCGGTCGCCGCCCCATACCGTGTGGTTCGCCGACTTCACTCCCGCCGCGCTCGTGCGCAATCTCTAAGAAATGAGATTCGGAGGCGGTTATGGATCCAGAACAGATGAGCAAGGAAGAATTGGTCAATCAAATTAAAGAGATGAAGAGCTACATGGACAACGTGGTCGTCTTCTGGGGCGGGAAAAAGGAACTCTGGGATACCTTCCATCAGGTGGCGGAAAACGCGTCGGGGGATTACACGGAGAAGGAAGCCGAGAACGCGTCGGTGATTATAAATACGCCGGGCGCGTTCGACGAGTTCATCGAGCTGGTTCGTGACTCGTTCGATCGCGGGGGCATCAGCTACGTTCTTTCGGAGAAGATCTCCGCGCTCATGGAAGAAGCGGCGTCGCGTTACAAGAGGGAGCACTGATCGTTTTCCGCTCGGCGGGGGCTTCGGACTGCGGTTTGAATCGGGTGTTCCGGACTTCTTCCGTCGCGTTTTGCTTCGGGTCGGCAACGGACGTGAATCCGCTTTTCGGCGCTGTGGAAGCCGACGATGCGGCGTAAAATATGTGGCAATACCATGGAAAATGATTTAAGATAGACCGCCGATTGCACGAAATTGATGGCATTTCCTGGGTTGATCAGTTCGAAAGGAGAACCGTGACGTGAGAGGATCGAGGACGAGGCGCATATGGACGGCGCTGATTGCGATCGTGATTGTGTCCGGTCTGGTGGTTCCGGGTTGGACCGCGGACGATAAAACAATATGCGCTGAGGCCGAGAATCGGTGGGAACAGGCGCTCCACGACCTGAAGCAGGCGGTCGCGGATTTCGAGAAACTCCGCGAGACGCCTGTGGCAAAAATCATCCAACGTCCGATCGTGGATCGAGCCGTCGAGAAGAGCATTGCGGCTCAGGTTTCCGACGCCATGGAAGCCAAGGAAAAGCTGCTGGACGAAAAGCGTGAGTCGTGCAGGTCGATGATGACCGCGGAAGAACAGGCGTTCAACGCCCTGGACCGATGCATGGCGGAGGCCGGAGAGGCCAAGGGTCGTGATTTCAGGCGATTGACCCGTAAACGGGAGCGAGTTGTTAAGAGTGTTCGAGTCAAGATCGCGCTGGTGCGCGAAGTCGAGGGAAAAGACGACTACTCGTACTACGCCGACTCCTGGAGAAATCCCAACAATTATTACAATCAGAACATGAATCAGTACTGGCGGTCTTACCAACGGATGTATCAGCAGTATTGGGGCCGTTAGGAGCGCAACACTCCGGGGAGACGCCGGCCCCGCGCGGCGCTCAGAGCCGTGCCGGCGCCGACTTCGGGGGAGCGACACGATCGGTCTTCCAGAGCTTGACAGGGGTCCGCCGAGCTTCTATTATGTAAAATTACGTTTTACGAGCGGGCCCATAGCTCAGCTGGTAGAGCTCCCGGCTCATAACCGGTCGGTCCCTGGTTCGAATCCAGGTGGGCCCACCATGCAAAGGAGACGCGCTGCATGACAACAGGCCCCCGAGCCGCAATCTTCGGAAGTCTTCCTCACGGGGAGCTCAACGAGAGCTCCCCGTGACTTTTTTCGGCCGAAGCGCCTCAAAACGGCCGGACATCGGAGCGACTCGGGTTGATCGGTCCCTCCTGAAGGTAACGGAAGGCGCCGGCGCCGTATCGGGGCCTATCAGGGCGGCGCGTAAGAAGGGCATGACCGGAGGAAAGTCGCGTGCGCGTGCGTGACGTGGTCGAAATCGCCGATCGAATCTTTCCTTTTGACCAAGCGGAAGAGTGGGACAATTGCGGTGTTCAGGTGGGCGATCCGGACGCGCCGGTCACCGGCGTCGCTTTCAGTTTGGATCCGACCGTGAGGACGGTCCGCTTCGCGGCCGATCGGTCCTGCGAACTTCTGATAACTCACCATCCGCTTATCCTGGAACCCATTCGCGCGGTAACTCCCGACACCCTTGTCGGGATGACGATCCTCGAGGCGGTTCGACGGGGAGTCGCCATCCTCAGCCTCCACACCAATCTGGACGCTGCGCCGGGCGGACTCAACGATCATCTTGCCGCCCGCCTGGGGCTGCTGGACGTTGTCATCCCCGGCCACGCGCGCTGCGCGCGCCTCGGGCGCCTGCGCCGGCCTGCAAGCGTTTTCCAATTGGCTCGCAATCTCGCCGAGGAACTGGACACGGCCAACGTGCGGGTCATCGCGGGGGAAGACGTTCAGGCGCAACGGGTCTTTTGCGCGTCGGGGAGCGGCATGGGCTACTTTCCGATCGCACGGCGCCACAACGCGGACGTAATCGTCACCGGCGACGTCAAGTATCATGCGGCTCGTGAAGCCCTCGAATTGGGCGTGCCCGTCATTGACGGCGGACATTTCGGACTCGAACGAATAGCGGTCGATCTGCTGACCGAATCATTCAGAAAGGAATTCGTCGCACTCGGCGCGGAGGTGCGCTGCACGCCCTGTCGTGCGGAGGAAGACCCGTTCGCGCCGACGGCGTGATCTCCGAGGGAGGATCTCGTGGTCAAGGAACAGTTGCTGCTGCTGGCGGGACTCGAAGAGATAGACAACAAAATAAAGGTGTATGAAGACAACCTGGTGCGACTCCCCAATGAGGCCCAGGAGATCGCCAGGAAACTGGTCGTCGTCCGAAGGGAGATTTCAGAGGCGGAAGAGCGCCTGGCCGCAACAAAAAAGGATCTCAGAAAGAAGGAGCAGGATTTGGAGACCGAGCAGGAAAAGATCAGACGCTCGGAAAGACGGCTCCAGGGAATAAAAAACCAAAAGGAATACAACGCGTTGTCTCGGGAAGTCAAACTCGGAAAAAAGGTCGCCTCCGAGCTCGAGGAATCCATCCTCAAGCTCATGGCCGAAAGCGAGAGCCTCACCCGATTCATCGACAAGAAAAAGGTCGAGTATCAGGCAGCTGAAGAAGAGCTGGCCCGAAACAAGGCGGAAGCGGAAGAAATCTCGAAAGAAGCGGAGGAAGCGTTGGACGTGCTCAGAAAAGAGCGGTCCGACATTGTGGATTCGGTGGAGGCAAGCTTCATCAAGAAGTATCAAACCGTTCGGAACGCGTTGGGGTCAGCTGTGGCGGAAATGCAAAACGGCTCGTGCAGCGCATGCCACATGAGCGTGCCGCCCCAATTGAATATCAAGATACTCAAGCAGGAGGAGTTGATCGACTGCCCCACGTGTCATCGCATCCTCTACGTGAGGCCGGAAAACATTCCGGAATACAATAAGATCGATTAGCCGGGGGAGTCTACGATCCCCTGCGGACGGATCGAACGACGGTGAGGCGTGCCCTGCGCTTATTTTCATTAATATCAGGTTCATCGGACTATCCCAGGTTTACGGTATTCTCTTCGAGACATATCTCTAGAACTCGGGCCGCGCAGACGTTTGAGCGCGTCGCTCGGTCGAAAATTCGCCGGATGGACACCGGAAGGCGGCCGTGAGTGTCGCCGAGTGGTCGTATCCGGCCGAAGGCTGCGCATATGACATTGAAAGCCGACAAGCTCTTGACAGGAATCAGGGACGACGAGATCAAACGCCTCATTCAAGGCCAACACGGCGACCCGCATCGCATACTCGGCGCTCACCCGGCATTTGTAAACGACGACGAGGGCGTGATCGTTCGCGCATTTCACCCGGATGCGATCAAAGCCGAGGTTCTCTTCGAGGATGAGTCCTTGCCCATGATCGCCGCACAGGGCGGACTCTTCTGCCTATTCATCAAGGGAGCCACCCTTCCGCTGCGCTACCGGGTCCGATTCGAGTTTCCCGACGGGGCGGAATGGGAGAGCGACGCGCCGTATCGCTTCCTGCCCACCTTCGGGGAACAGGACCTCTATTACGCGGGACAGGGCAAGCACTACCAGCTGTACGAAAAGCTCGGCGCGCATATCCGCGAAATAGACGGGGTCCGGGGCGTTTCATTTGCCGTGTGGGCGCCGAACGCCGGACGCGTGAGCCTGGTCGGGGACTTCAACAACTGGGACGGTCGGATCTTCCCGATGCGCTCCCTTGGCAGCGCCGGGATCTGGGAAATCTTCGTGCCCGGGCTCGAGAAGGGCGTGAAGTACAAGTATGAGATCAAGACGCAGCAAGGCGACCTTCGCATGAAGTCCGACCCCTTCGGCTTCATGATGGAACTCCGTCCCGGAACCGCGTCCTGCGTCTGGGACTTGGGCGACTATGAATGGGGCGATGATGAGTGGATCGAGGCGCGATCGAAACGGAACGTCTTCGACAGCCCCATGAACATCTATGAAGTCCACCTTGGATCGTGGCTCAGGATCGAGGAAAACGGCGAGAGCAGATGGGCGACGTATCGGGAAATCGCTCCTCGCCTTGTCGAACATGTTCGGGAGTACGGCTTCACCCACGTGGAACTCCTCCCGGTCATGGAGCATCCGTTCGACGCGTCCTGGGGTTATCAGGTGACGGGGTATTTCGCCCCGACCTCACGGTTCGGGACACCTTCAGACTTCATGTATTTCGTTGACCTGCTGCACCAAAACGGAATCGGCGTGTTTCTCGATTGGGTGCCGGCTCATTTCCCCAAGGACGACTACGGCTTGCGATATTTCGACGGCACCGCCCTGTACGAGCATGAGGATCCCCGTCTTGCCGAACACAAGGACTGGGGCACGCTCATTTTCAACTATGGGCGGAACGAAGTCCGCAACTTCCTCGTGAGCAACGCGCTCTTCTGGCTGGACAAGTATCACATCGACGGTTTGCGGGTCGACGCGGTCGCGTCTATGCTCTACCTCGATTACAGCCGCTCCGAAGGAGAATGGGTCCCCAACGAGTACGGCGGTCGGGAGAATCTGGGCGCGATCGAATTCATCAAGGAGTTCAACACCGTTCTGTACAAGCGCTTCCCGGGCTGCGTCACCATCGCGGAGGAATCCACCGACTGGCCCGGCGTCACCACGCCCGTCTATCTGGGCGGACTCGGATTCGCATTCAAGTGGAATATGGGGTGGATGCACGACACCCTGGAGTACTTCTCCAAGGACCCGATCCACCGAACCTATCACCACAACGATCTGACCTTCTCGATGATGTATTACCAGAGCGAGAATTTCATCCTGCCGCTCTCCCACGACGAGGTGGTCCACGGGAAAGGCTCGCTTCTCCGAAAGATGCCCGGTGATGATTGGCAGAAGTTTGCCAACCTACGGCTGCTCCTTTCCTACCTCTACACCCATCCCGGGAAAAAGCTGCTCATCGCGGGGTCGGAACTCGGCACATGGGATGAATGGTGGCACGAAGGCGATTTGGAGCGCCGACTGCTCGAGTATGAGCCGCACGCGGGAATCTCACGGCTCGTCCAAGACCTCGGTCGGCTGTATCAATCGGAGGAAGCGCTCTGGAAATGGGATCACAAGCCCGAGGGCTTCAGCTGGGTTGATTGCAACGACCACCTTCACAGCGTGCTTTCATTCGTGCGCCGAGGACCGGAGGGCTTTCTCGTGGTCGTTCTCAACTTCACCCCGGTGGTGCGCCGAGGATACCGTGTCGGTATGCCCGAACCGGGAGAGTATGCGGAGGTCTTCAATAGTGATTCCGCGTACTATTGGGGCAGCAACGTCGGTTCCGGAGATCCGCTGCCGACCGAAGCCTTCCCCCACCACGGCCATGCGCAGTCGATTCCGTTGACGCTTCCACCGTTGGGTTGCCTGGTGCTGAAAAAGCTCTAGCGCGGAGGCTTCAGCGATCCGTCGGGAGGGGGGGCATCGTTGCCAAAGTTGCACCGACCCGCCTCAACCGTGTCATTGCCGGCGAAGCGAAGCAATCTCAGCGCGTAACGATTCCTCAAGCTCCTGAGATTGCTTCGTCGCTCCGCTCCTCGCAATGACGTACCGGGAGCGCAGACAAAAAACCTCAGCCGACGCCCCCGATCTTGTCATTGCCGGCGGAGAAATGCAGTCTCGCCCCGTCGATTCATACCCCGAGCGGCGCCTGCCACGCGGTCTTCAGATCCCGAATGTCCGCGTCCACCAGGAGGCGCCCTTCGGCGGCGCGGACCTTCAGACGTGAATCGTCGGTCACCGTTCCCACTAATCCCATTTCAATCCCGTGGAGCGCGGTTTCGAATCGTTCCCGAAGCTCCGGGCGGACGCTTATGACGAAGCGGCCGAGGCTCTCGGAGAAGAGCATGAGATCCGGCCGCTCCACGCGGTCAACCGGCAGCGACGCCAACGAGATGTCCGCTCCGAGCCCCCCTGCGAAGGCGCTTTCCGCAAGCGCGACTCCCAGACCGCCATCGGACGGATCGTGGCAGGACGCGATCAGCCCGTCGAGCATGGCCGCGTGGATCGCTCGGTAGCGCGCTCGGAACGTCTGCGGATCGAGAAGTTTGGGGACCTTGTTTCCTATGAACCCCAGGTGATCGAAGTATTCGGACCCGCCGGTCTCGTCGCGAGTCACGCCGATGACATAGATGAGGTCGCCCGGCTGTTTGAAATCGCTCGTAACGGCCATGCGCACGTCGGGGACGACGCCGACCGCGGTGAAGAGCACGGTCGGAGGGATGGAGATCTTGGTTTCGCCGATGCTGTAATCGTTCTTCATGCTGTCCTTGCCGGAAATGCACGGAACGCCGTACGCCACGGTCATGTCGTAGAGCGCTTGGTTGGCTCGAACCAATTGAGCGAGCTTGTACTCGCCGTCGGGAGTCTTTTCCGACTGCACGGGATCGCACCAGCAGAAGTTGTCCAGCCCGGCCGCGTGGTCCGGGTCCGCTCCAACCGCGACGATGTTGCGGACGGCTTCGTCGACGCACGCGGCCATCATCCAGTAGGTATCGATCTCGGAGTAACGCGGGACGATACCGCAGCCCACCGCGACGCCGCGAAATCGATCCAGCAGCGGGCGGACAACCGCCGCGTCCGCCGGTCCGTCGTCATTCACGCCGACGAGCGGCTTTATGACCGATCCTCCCTGAACCTCGTGATCGTACTGCCTGATAAGCCGTTCCTTGGAACAGATATTGTAGCGACCGAGGAGCGCGAACAGCGCCGAGGAGAGGTCCGGGTTGGGCGGAAGATCCGGCTCGGTCCGTTCCGGAGGCCTCCACGCCGCCCTGAGGCGCATCTCCGGGAGCCCCTCGTGAAGGAAATCCAGCGGCAGGATACCTACCGGCTTGTCCTCCCACATAAACGTGAAATGACCGTCGTCGGTGTATTTGCCCAGATCGACCGCTTCCACGTCCATGGCCGTCGCCAACGCCAGGAACTCGGCGAGTTTCTCCGGCGGAACCGCGACGGTCATCCGCTCTTGCGCTTCGGAGACGAGGATCTCCCACGGCTGCAAACCCGGATACTTGAGCGGCGCTCGATCCAGATGCAATTCCGCGCCGCCCGACTCGCGAGCGGTCTCTCCAACCGACGACGACAATCCACCTGCGCCGTTGTCGGTAATCGACGTGTACAGACCACGATCGCGAGCAGCCAAAAGGAAGTCGGTCATCCGCTTCTGGGTGATGGGATCGCCGATCTGGACCGCGCTCACCGGCGAACCCTCATGGAGTTCCTCCGAGGAGAAGGTGGCGCCGTGGATGCCGTCCTTGCCGATGCGTCCGCCGGTCATCACGATGCGGTCTCCGGGGCGGGCTCTCTTCTCATGGCCGGGCCGACCGTTGATTTCCGCCGGCATGATACCGCCTGTGCCGCAGTAGACGAGCGGTTTGCCCAAATAGCGCTCGTGGAACACCACCGCGCCGTTGACCGTCGGTATGCCGCTCTTGTTGCCGCCGTGTTCCACGCCTTCCCGGACGCCCTCGAAGACGCGCCGGGGATGGAGAAGCCGAGGCGGGATGGTCCCCTGGTAATCCGGCGGAGCGAAACAGAAAACATCCGTATTGAAGATCAGCTTGGCGCCGAGGCCGGTCCCGAAGGGATCGCGATTGACGCCCACAATCCCGGTGAGCGCTCCCCCGTACGGATCGAGCGCGGACGGAGAGTTGTGCGTCTCGACCTTCATGACGAGGCGCCAGTCCTCGTCGAATTTGATCACGCCGGCGTTGTCCTTGAAGACTGACAGGCAGATGTCGCGATCGCCGGCCTCGGCCCGAATGCGCTGAGTCGAACCCTGCACATACGTTTTGAAGAGACTTGTAATGATCGTTGTCTGCTCGCCGTCATCGTACTCTACGGTCGCGTTGAAGATCTTGTGTTTACAGTGCTCGGACCAAGTCTGCGCAAGGCACTCCAGTTCGCAGTCCGTTATCTCGGGACCGAGGCCTCGGTCTGCTCTTAGAGCGGAGAAGTCGGCGCGCTTGAAGAAGTCGCGAATCGAACGCATCTCGTCGAGGTTCAGGGCGAGCACCTTGTCCCGGCTGATACGCATGAGCGCGTCGTCCTCCACGTCCAGATTCACGATGCCCACCACGGCCGGTTCGGCCGACGTCACCCGCGGGATGCGCAGACTCTGTCGGTCCTCGCCGGGCCCCATGATTGTTCGTGTTTGAATGAGATCGTTCGCGAGCAGGTCCTTGGCGATGCGCTCCGCGTCGTCCTTGGAGAGGTCGCCGTACAGGAAATAGAGCCTGCTCGAATAGACGCCCTCCTCCGGTTTGAGTCTAAGATTGAGGGTGCGTTCGATCGCTTCCTTAGCGGTTCGGGCGAGATTGTCCGTTACGCCGGGACGAAACCCCACCTCGATGAGCCATTGATAGGGGATGTCCGGCGCAGCGTCGATCGTCGCCACCTGCACGACCGGATCTCGGAACACTTCCTCGGCAATGAGTTCCAGTTCCTGCCGATTAAGATCCCTGTCGATAATGAAGCCGTCCGCGATACGCACGTCGTCCACGTCGATTCCCAGGTCCGACGCGATGCGCGCCTTGATCTTACGTCCGGCGGGATCCGGCAGGGACGGCTTGAGCGCGGTTTCGATCTTGTGAGCCATACCAAACTCCTCATCGTCCGAAGCGTCGATTCGGTCGGCGTCTCGATTCACGGGCGCGTCGAGGCCGGAGAATCTCTCCTCAAAAGTCGGGATTATTCCTCATCGGTCAGGAAGATCCGCGCGTCAACGGCTTGCGCCCCGTCACGAGAAACAATTATCGGATTCACGTCGAGCGAGTCAATTTCGGTGA
The DNA here is from genome assembly GCA_964385875.1 of uncultured Syntrophales bacterium. Lineage (GTDB taxonomy): Bacteria > Desulfobacterota > Desulfomonilia > Desulfomonilales > Desulfomonilaceae > CAYLRL01. The sequence goes on along the minus strand of CAYLRL010000028.1, from coordinate 22,293 downwards.
ACTCGGCCATCAGGCGCCCCACGCAGAAGACCGCCTCGATGAGGGCCTCCCGGTCGATCTCGGGGAGCCCCCGGACGCCTCGGAATATTTCCGAACCCGGCAGTTCGTCGATCATCTCGTCGATTTCGTCTCGGGAGACCGGGACCATCCTGAGAGCGGACTTACCGAAGACTTCGACGAAGACTCCCCCGTGCCCGAGCAGCACCATGGGCCCAAAGTGTTTATCCCGTTTGCCGCCGATAATCATCTCGTACGTGGCCGGCCCTCTCGGGACCATGCGCTGAATGAGCGCTCCCTGGAATCCGCCGGCCCCGGCTTCTCCGAATGTTCGCAGCATCGAAGCGCACGCGTCGCGCGCGGCCTCCCGGTCGTGCAACCGCAATGCGACGCCGCCTTTATCGAACTTATGGGAGACGTCGGAGGAGATGACCTTCGCGGCATAAGGACCGGGCATAAGGGCGATCTCCTCGTGGAGGCGCAGCGGGTCGGTTACCACACAGTGTTCGGGTGTGGGAACGCCCGCCGCGGAGATAATGTCCAGCGCTTCATGGAGCAGCGGAGACCGGCCGTCTCGCCGGCATGTCTCGATGCGCCGCCTGATCTCGTCAGAGCGGGTGTTCGGCGCAGGCTCGACCGTCTCGTTTTGAGCATCCAAAAAAGCCCGCCGTTCCGCCCATTTGATGGATCGATCCAGCGCATCGACCGCGCGTTCGGGGCTCACAAACGTGGGGAAATTCAAATCCTCGTGGAAGCGGCTCATCTCCTTCTGATCCGCGGAAACACAGATCGCGATTGGTTTGTCGTACTGCTTCGACATTTTCGCTACCGAATGAAGGAGGCGTCGCGACGCGGCTCCCTCCAGTCCGGCGAAATACGTATGGAGAAAGAGAATTCCATCAATTGTCTCCTGTCGGATGGTGTTTTCCACAATCCTCACGTACACGTCGAAATCGAATAAGTCGCCGAGATCCAAAGGATTACCCAGCTTGATGACGTTGGCCCGCAAATGCCTGCGGACCTCGTCGAGAAACTCGGCCGGGAACGGCGGCAGATTGAAGCCGTAGGTCTGCGCCGCGTCCGCGGCGATCACCGCATGTCCTCCGGAACGGGACACGATGGCCAAATTGCGCCCCCTCATCCGGGGCGCCTGGAGAATCCGCACAAAATCGAGATGCGTGAGGAAGTCACGGAACCGGACTATTCCGGCCTGCTTGAAGGCCGCGCTCACAACCTCGTCGTCGTTGGTGATCGCCTCGGTATGAGAATGGGCGATCTCACGGCTGAGCGCGCCGATGTTCGATTTGTGAACGAGAATCGGCTTCGACGAACGCTTGGCCAATTCGGCCATTGTGCGGCCGTCTCGTATGGATTCCAAATACATACAGATCACGGACGTGTCGGGGTCGTCGATGTAGTATTCGAGCAAGTCGTTCTCGTTGATGTTCAGTTTGTTGCCGACCGTGGCGAACTTGCTGAAGCCCATGTGCTCGCTGCCGAACATGAAAAGCAGGGAAAGGGCCACGCCGCCGCTCTGCGCGATGATTCCCGTATTGCCGCGTCGGAAGACGTCTTGGAGCGGCACAAAGGGAGTGGCAAGCCCGTTGAGGGGATTGATGATCCCGATGCAATTCGGGCCGATGAATCGAATCCCGTAGGTGTCCGCGATCTCCTTCAAGCGTTCTCCCAGCGCTTCGCCCTGGTCGCCGAACTCGCCGAAGCCCCCGCTTTCGATGATCACACGCGTGATGCCCTTCTTGCCGCATTGTTCCAAGATCTCGGGGACCGTTTTCGCCGGCGTGAGCACAATTGCCACATCGATGGGTTCGTCGATCTCCTCGAGGGAGGCGTGGATTTTGTGCCCGAAGAGCACGCCCCCTTCGCGCCCTACAAGGTGGATCATCCCCTTAAATTCAAACTTGAGAAGATTCGCTACGATTTCGCGGGCCATGTTGGTCCGCCGGTCGGAAACTCCGATAACCACGGTGGAAGATGGATGAAACAACGCCTGCATGATTGCCTCGCCGGTTGATATTGAAGAGTCGACGGAAGTCAGGCCGAGCGTTTCGCGTCGGGCCTCGTTCGGGCGCGCTGTGAACGGCCGTCTCTCGTTTCGACTAAGGTCTTTTCTCCTGAAGAACCTCCTTAGGATACCCCGCGCTCCTGCTGTTGCAAACGCTTTTTTCAACGCGGCGCGCGTCGGCGCTTCGTTCGGGTTATCGACGCCGGCCGGTCTTCTGCCCCGGGGGTTTACACAAGCGGCCCTATCCACCATCTATAGGGTAACCGAGATGAGGGCCGCGTCGAATGAGGACTTTCACGGCGCCAACAAATAAGGACCTCGAAAACCAATTCTTCCGCTCCGAATAACCGACGGCGGCATCAGAGAATTATAGAGAGGCGGTGATAACTCATGAATGATTACCGAAACGTGCGGCTTAAAGCAATAAGGGTAGGCGGGCGCAGCGTCGCCGCGCTTGTCGCGATGACAATCCTGTCGATCCTCAGCGTCCCCGGCCTTGACGCTCGGACTGCGGGAGCGCCTGAAATGACCTATGAGAATTACGCGGATGTCCTCGAGAAGTACGTCGATGACAAAGGTCTCGTCGATTACGCGTCCTTGAAAGAGCATCGTCGGAAGCTCGACGCATTCGTCGAGGCCGTCGGAAACCTCGATCCGAAGACGTATCAGGGGTGGACAAAAGACCAAAAGATCGCATTTTGGATCAACGTGTACAACGGACTCACGCTCAAGGCAATCATCGACAATTACCCCATCCAACCTTCCTTCTTCCGCTCGCTCAGATATCCCGAGAACAGCATCCGACAGATTCCGGGTGTGTGGGATGAACTTAAATTCACCGTGATGGGCCGGAACATGACGCTCGATGAGATTGAACACAAGGTCCTGCGCAAAGAGTTCAACGAACCGCGCATTCACATGGCGCTCGTTTGCGCGGCCATGGGATGCCCCGAGCTGCGAACCGAGCCGTTCACCGGCGAACGACTCGATGAACAACTGAACGATCAGTCTGCCAAATTCATGAACAATCCCGAGAAGTTCAGAATCGACCGAAAAGAAGGCAGGGTCTATCTGTCGTCCATCTTCAAATGGTTCGGCGAAGACTTCGTCAAGACGTATGGGACCGACAAGAAATTCAAGGACTTCGGCCAAGTCGAGCGGGCCGTGCTCAACTTCGCGAGCCGACATGTCCCGCCGAAGGATCGGGAATACTTGGAAAAAGGCGGATACTATCTCGATTACCTTTCGTACGACTGGACGCTGAACGAGCGGAAGAAGTAGCCGCAGCGCCGCCCGCGTCGCGGGCGTGTACGTGAAGACAACGGATCGCACGGGAGTTTCGGACAATGAAAGCCGTAATTAATAGTCAATCATCTACGCCCGACCGCGAGCGCGGCGCGGCTAAAATCGTAGTGCTGGTACTTGTGCTTGCCGGGTTGGGGTCGGCGGTTTATTTCCTCCCCATGCGACGATACGCTCTGGATGTGCTCACATGGACGGAGAGCCTCGGTCCGTGGGGGCCGGCCGCGGTCGGGGCGTTTTACATTGTCGCGTGCGTCCTGTTCATTCCCGGGTCGGTGATTACCCTGGGCGCGGGAGCGCTCTTCGGGTTGTGGAAGGGTTTCATCGCAGTCTGGATCGGCTCGAACCTCGGCGCGATCGCCGCGTTTCTCGTGGGCCGCACCATTGCCCGGGATTGGGTCGCGCGGAAGGTCGCGGAGTACCCGCGCTTTGCTGCGATCGACGAGGCAGTGGGTAGAGAGAGCTTCAAAATCATCCTGCTCCTTCGGCTCAGTCCGATTTTTCCGTTCAATTTCCTCAATTACGCGTTGGGGCTGACCAAGGCGTCGGTCGGGAGCTTCGCGCTCGCGTCCTTCATCGGCATGATCCCGGGGACGCTGATGTACGTCTACCTCGGGTCCGCGGCCCGAAACATCACTCAGGTGGCCGCGGGAGAGGTTCAGCGCGGAACCGCGGGCCGCGTGCTCTTCTGGGTGGGGCTTGCCGCCACGGTGGTCGTTGCGGTTCTGGTGACGCGCGTCGCGCGAAGAGCGCTGGCTCTGGAGCAGGCGCGCGCTAAAGCGGAAACCGCAGAAAAACCGACCGAGCATAAGGAACCCGGGCCGGCCCCCGCGGCCGAGGCCCTGGGCGTTGTCCGTCCCGAAGATCAATACAATCAGGAGCTTGTAAAGAACGTCCACCCGCCGGAACGATCCAATCCCGAGCCCGCGGAAAAGTACAACCTGGTGGTGATCGGCGCGGGGACCGCAGGCTTGGTAACCGCGGCCGGAGCCGCCGGCCTCGGCGCGAAGGTCGCGCTGGTCGAACGCCACCTCATGGGAGGCGATTGCCTGAACGTGGGCTGCGTACCGTCGAAGGCGCTTATCCGCGCCGCGCGCGTGATGGAAGAAGTCCGGCAAGCCGCTGACTTCGGCGTCAATGTGCCTTCGGACGTTGATGTGGATTTCGGCGCGGTCATGGAACGCATGCGCCGCCTTCGGGCGCGTATCAGCGCGCATGATTCGGTCGAACGATTCACCGGTCTGGGCGTGGACGTCTTCCTCGGACAGGCTCGATTCACTGATCCCCACACGGTCGACGTGAACGGGAAGACGCTTCGATTCGTGAAAGCGGTGATAGCGACGGGCGCCCGTGCGGTCACGCCGAAGACAAAGGGGCTCGTCGACGCGGGCTTTCTCACCAACGAGACGGTCTTTTCCCTGACCGAGCGACCCGAGAAACTTGCGGTCATCGGCGGCGGCCCCATCGGGTGCGAATTGGCTCAGACCTTTCAACGTTTGGGGAGCGAGGTCATCCTCTTTCATCGCGGCGACCATATACTCGACCGGGAAGATCGCGACGCGGCGGAGATTGTGCAAAAGCGCTTCATCGAGAACGGTATCATGCTCGTCCTCAACGCGGACATTCAGGAAGTGGAGACGCGCGACCACGAAAAGATCGTCCATTACGCGGAAAACGGGACCGTTCGGTCCGTCGGCGTCAACGAAATCCTCGTCGGCGCGGGCCGCGCGCCCAATGTCGAGGGGCTCGATCTTGAAGCCGCGGGCGTCGCGTACGACACGCGCGCAGGCGTGATCGTCAACGACAACCTCCAGACGACCAACCCGGACATCTACGCGGCGGGCGACATCTGCATGAAGCACAAGTTCACCCATGCCGCGGACGCGGCCGCGCGGATCGTCATACAGAACGCGTTGTTCAAGGGTTCCAAGAAATTAAGCGCGCTCACCGTTCCCTGGTGCACGTACACTTCTCCGGAGATCGCCCACGTGGGGATGTACGAACACGAGGCTCGGGATCAAGGGATCGAGGTTCGGACCTTTGTTCGGAATTTGAGCGATGTGGACAGAGCGATCTTGGACGGCGAAGAAGACGGCTTTGTCAAAATCCATCTGGGAAAGGGCAAGGATACGATCCTCGGCGCGACGATCACGGCATCCCACGCCGGTGATATGATCAGCGAAATCAGTGCGGCCATGGCCGGCGGGGTGGGCCTGGGCAAGCTCGCCTCGGTCATCCACCCGTACCCAACCCAAGCGGAGGCGATCAAGCAGACCGCGGATGAATACAATCGCACGCGCCTGACGCCCTTCGTGAAAAAACTTTTCACCAAATGGCTGCAATGGAGTAGGCGCTAGATCCCGGTCGGAACGCGGTCAATTGCTCGTTCGGAGCGAAGTTGATACATTGGTAAAGAGCGCTCCCGACTCTTGCCCGGAGGACGACGCCGGAACGCAATCCATCGGCCCTGGAGATGCTTGGATCGGCCTCCCCGGAAGGTTTAACGCATGAACAACCGCAGACGGTTCCTCCGCACGGGTATTATCGCCATCCTGGGCGGGACCGTCTTTCTCGATCCCGTGGTTTTCGTCACAAGAAAGGCTTTCGCGTTTGCCAAGGATCGTATCGATTCAATGACCGACAGGATCAAGAACCTTCGGCTTCGCAACCCCAAGGACGTTAAAAGCACGGACGTGCCCGTCACGCCGATCGAAGAATTCGGCTCGATGGGACTCGACGATCATCAGGTCGATCTGCGATCGTGGCGATTGCGCGTGGAAGGCAATGTTGAGAAGCCGTCGAAGCCGACGTACGAGCAGGTCAAGAAGGCGCCGTCGCTGAAACGGACCGTGCTGTTGATCTGCCCCGGGGTCTTCGCCAATAACGGCGAGTGGGAAGGCGTCTCGGTGAAGGGGTTGCTCGACGGGGCCGGCGTGAAACGTAACACCACGCACGTTACGTTCTACGGGCCCGAGGGACCGTACGAGAAGGTCTTCCGGGTCCCCATCGAAGACGTCACGACGGATCGGGTCTTTCTCGCGTACGCGGTCAACGACACGGTTCTGCCGCAGAAATACGGCTTTCCCTTGCGTTTGGTCGCGGAAGGCTATTACGGTTACGAGTGGGTCGTTATGGTTCACCGGGCTTGAGGCGGCTCTGCACCCGGTGAGGATGGAGGGGGAGACTCATCTCCCCCTCCAAGCCTCCCCCATCGAGATATCAAGCGCTTTTCGCTGTCCCGGTGAACGGTTACAGTGGGTCAAATATGTGTACAAGATAACGGCCGACTCCCTCTAGTCGACGTGCGGTGCGATCGACGGAAATTCCCCCATGAGCGATGTACGGAGCGAACAACGTGTTCTCGCGGGCGATGTGGGCGGCACAAAAGTCAATATCGGTCTGTTTCGGCGCGGAAAGGCGCACCCGGTGCTCGTTACGGAAGAGACATATTCGAGCGCCGACGCGTCGGGCCTGGAAGTCCTGATCGAGCAATTCGTTCGGGCTCATCCCACGGAGGTTTCCGCGGCGTGCTTCGGTATCGCGGGACCGGTGATCAAAGGCGAGAGCAAGGCCACCAACCTTCCGTGGATCGTCTCGGAACGGAAGATCGCCAAGCGCTTCGGGTTGGCAAAGGTCGAGCTTGTCAATGATCTGGCCGCGACCGCGTACTCCGTGCCTGCTCTGCGGCCGAAAGAGATGCACGTTCTCAACTCCGGACGACGGGACAAATATGGGAACATCGGATTGGTAGCCCCTGGAACCGGGCTCGGAATGGCTCTTGGGACGTTCGTCGACGGCAGGCTCTATCCTCAGCCCTCCGAGGGAGGGCATGTGGATTTCGCGCCTCGGAACGAACGCGAAATCGAATTGCTTCGCCATATGTGGAGCCGTCATGATCATGTCAGCGTTGAACGGCTTGTCTCCGGACCCGGCATCTTCACCATCTATTCCCGGCTTCGAGATCGGCGAGGTTCCGACGAGCCGGAGTGGTTGACCCGAAAGCTCCGCGAAGCGGACGAGACCCGAGTGGTGTCCGAAGCCGCAATCGCCGGCGAATGCGAGACGTGCGTCGAGGCGCTTGATCTCTTTGTATCGGTCTTGGGCGCGGTCGCGGGCAACCTTGCGCTGACGGGCATGACCACCGGCGGGATTTACCTCGGCGGAGGTATTCCTCCGAAGATTCTTCCCAAACTCGTCGACGGCGCATTCTTGAGCGCGTTCACGGCCAAAGGACGGTTCAAGGAGCTGCTCTCGAGCTTTCCCGTCCGTGTCATCCTCAACGACAAAGCCGCGCTGCTCGGCGCGGCCCGCCACGGGTTCGAGCTTCTGGAATCGCCGTGAGTCGCTTGTCGTAAGGCCCGATAACCTACCGTTACTCGCTTGTCCAAACGGCTTGATTTCGGCCGGCGACCGTGTAGTAATAAGGGTGAGACTCGGTTTATCCGCAATCTTTTGGGATTACGGCCGAATGAGTCTCGGGGAGTTACGCCATGATACGATACGTCCTTCCGTGCCTTGCGCTTCTTTTCCTCTCGTTTTCCGTTTTCGCAGCGGAGCGCCCCGACGGCTGGGGCAAGACGGTCGGCCCGGTCTCCGCGACGGTTGCCAAGGCCGACGATCAGCGGGGATTAAGCCTCCGACCGAGGCCGTCGGGTCTGGGACGGCCGCTGGGATACCTCGCGGTGGGCACGCGGATCAAGGGCTTCGCCCGCTTTCGTGACGGATGGATGCAGGTTCGCGGCCCCTCGGGTGACGCGTGGGTCGACATGACGTATCTCGAACCCCTCGGCGGCGCCGCGACCGTGACGAACGTCGATCGCCGGAGAGGCTGCGCCCCGATCCGGAGGGGGCCTTCCGCGTCCCACGACGTGCTCGAATGTGTCGAGAAGGGGCAGTCCCTGGAGCTAAGCGGCGTCTGGAGCGACGATTTCCGAGCGCAAACCGTGAAGCCGGTCAAGGGATGGATTAATGCCTCGCATATACGGTCGGATGTCGTCCCGTACGACCGGCCGGGCTCGGCGGTGGTCGAGCGTCCCTCGCCGAGCGATCGTCGCGGCTCCTATGCCCGAGAGAAGGATCCCGTGGGCGATCGACGCGAACCCGAGAAACGGGAAGCTCGTCCCCGACCCGCACCGAGGCGGCCGCCCGGTCCCCCGGGTCCGCCCGGTCACGGCGTGCATGTGAACACCGGTCCGGTCGGGGTGTCGGTAGGCCCTCACGGCGGGGTGGGTGTGCGTGTCTTTGGCATACGCATAGGCGTGGCGCCGGGGGGCGGCGTCAATGTGAACGTGGGGCCGTGAAGCGCGTCGAGCGCTCTTGATTCACGGAATCTTTGGTGTTACATTCTCGTTGTCGATCTTACCGCATTGTCACGACTCGACGACCCTCTTCTACATCGAGGAGACAGGATGGACCTGCAATTCGTTCGAACAACGTGTCCTTATTGCGGTTGCGGATGCGAGTTTCTGCTGGAAGTCCTTGACGGAAAGCTGATCGGAACTCTGCCGTCCAAGACCAATCCCATGAACCAGGGCAAGTTGTGCATAAAGGGCTGGAACGCGCATGAGTTCGTGGAGAGCCCGAAACGGCTCACCAAGCCCTTGATCAGAAAAGACGGCGTATTGACCGAGACCTCGTGGGACGAAGCGCTCGATTTCACCGCATCGCGACTCAGAGAGATCAAGGAACAGCACGGCGGCGAAAGCGTGGCGTTTCTCACCTCGGCCAAGTGCACCAACGAGGAGAATTATCTCCTGCAGAAATTCTGCCGGGTCGGCTTCGGGACAAACAACGTCGATCACTGTGCGCGTCTTTGACACTCTTCCACGGTGGCAGGTCTTGCCGCCGCATTCGGAAGTGGCGCCATGACGAACTCGATCCCCGAGATCGAGGACGCGAAATGTATCTTCGTGACCGGGTCCAACACCACGGTCGCTCATCCGTTGATCGCGCACAGGATCTACCGGGCAAAGGAGAAGGGCGCCAAGCTGATCGTCGCGGATCCGCGGCGAATTCACCTTGCGTCGTTCGCCGACCTGTACGTCCGCCAGAAGCTCGGTTCGGACGTCGCGCTGCTCAACGGCATTATGCGCATCATTGTCGAGAACGATTGGCACGACAAGGCGTTCGTCGAGGAACGCACCGAAGGCTTCGAGGCCTTGACCGAAGTCCTCAAGAATTACCCGCCCGACAAAGTGACCGAGATCACGGGCGTGTCCGAGGACGACCTGAGGACCATCGCAGAGTGGTACGCGACATCCGAGGCCTCGACGATCCTCTACGCGATGGGCATCACGCAGCATACGCACGGTGTGGACAACGTGAAGAGCCTGGCCAACCTCGCCATGCTCACCGGGAACATGGGCAAGCCCTCGACCGGCGTCAATCCTCTGCGCGGCCAGAACAACGTGCAGGGCGCCTGCGACATGGGCGGACTGCCCAACGTTTACCCCGCGTATCAACCCGTGATCAACGAGGACGTGAAGAACAAGTTCCGGGACGCGTGGCAAGCCGAGCTTTCCGACCGTGTGGGACTCACCATCATGGAGATGATGGTCGGTCTGGAGGACGGCTCGGTCAAGGGCATGGTCGTTTTGGGCGAGAATCCCGCCGGCAGCGATCCCGACGTGGGACATGTCAAGCACGCGCTCGAATCGGCCGACTTCCTCTGCGTCATCGATATCTTCCGCACCGATACCGCGGAACTGGCGGACGTTGTCCTGCCCGGCGTCTCCTACGCGGAGAAGGACGGCACCTTCACCAACACCGAACGCAACGTGCTGCGGGTGCGCAAAGCCGTCGAACCGGTCGGAGAGGCGAGGGTCGATTGGCAGATCATCGCGGACATCTCGACTCGGTTCGGGCTCCCGATGGGGTACGAATCCGCGGAGGAGATCTTCAACGAGATTACCACGGTCACTCCCAGCTACGCGGGCCTGAGCTATGAACGCATCGAACACGGCGGTATACCGTGGCCCTGCCCTGCGCCGGATCATCCGGGAACGCCGATCCTGCACAAGGAGCGGTTTACTCGGGGGCTGGGGCTGTTTCACGCCTTGGAATATCGACCTCCCGACGAACTGATCGATGACGAATACCCGGTCCAGCTGACGACCGGCCGGTTCTTCCCGCATTATCACACGGGCACGATGACGAGAAACTCGCCCCATCTCGATCGGGAGATGCCCGAAGGCCACACGGAAATGCATCCCGAAGACGCCGCGGCCTTGGGCGTCAAAGATCGGGAAACCGTGAGGATCGTCTCCCGTCGCGGCGCGGTGGAGAGCAAAGTCGTCCTCACCGACCTTGTGGACAAGGGAACGATCTTCATGAGCTTCCATTTCATGGAAGCCAACGCCAACGTTCTCACCAATCCCGCGCTCGACCCCATCTGCAAGATCCCCGAGTACAAGGTCTGCGCGGTTCGCGTCGAAAAGATCGAGCCGGCCGAGAAGATTGCGGCCGAAGGCTGATGTTCGCCGTATATCGGGACGCTTTCAACCGGAAGCGTCCCGACCGCTTGCCCCCTCGGCGGCCGTGTCCCTCAGATACCAGCGGTCGGCCTTCTCATCCTCAACGCATTCAACAAGGCCTTCGTCCATGAGCGCTTCCAGATGCACACGGACGGCGAAGACGCGGTAGTAGACCTCCAGGGCTTCCATGGCGGGGAACAATCGTCGGGCGATGTCGAGGCACGTGGCGCCTTCGACAAGCTCCGGGCCTTCGAGCGCGCAACACACCGCGTCTCGGCGTTCATCATGAAACGCGAGGAGCCGGTCGATGCGCTCCCTGTGCCCGCCGTACGGCGGCCCATGTCCGGGGAAGACCCGGCTGACGGGGAGTTCCCGAACGCGCTTTAAGGAAGATCGGTACGCGGCCAGCGCGCGGTATCCGGGCGCAATCGATTCGATCGCTTCAAGCAACGCGGGATTGAACGTGATCTCCTCGATGAGGCAGTCACCGGAAAAGAGTCGGCCGCTTTCAGACTCGAACACACAGGACGACCCCGGCGAATGACCAGGCGCGTGGACAAATCGCAGCTCGAAGTCGTCGCAGGCGAAGGTCTCGTCTCCGGTCAATTCGATAGGCTCGGACAGCGGCGTGAACATCGAACCGATGCGGGCGAAATAGGCGTCGGCCAAGAATTGTGCGGTCTCGGAATCTACACCGGCCCGCCCGAGCGCCTTCTCGAACGGCCCGCGCATGGCCTCAAATTGGTCGGGAGGATTCGATATGAGGGCCGGCGCCTCCCACTTATGGATAGAGACCTTCGCGCCGGTCTCGTCCCGCAACCGTCCGGCACAGCCCGCGTGATCGCCGTGTCCGTGGGTGAGCAGGATGCGCTTCAGATCATTCGGGGAATCGCCCGCGGATCGAATCGTCGAGCATACGACTTCATACGCCGCGTCGGTTCCCACGCCGCAGTCGATGAGCGTAGGGACGGAATCCTTCACGTAATAGCAGTTTACGGAATTGACCGGCGCGGGGACCGGCGTGGGCACGGGAATTACTCGAGACATGATCGTCCTCCCATCGGCTCTTGGCGCCACGGTCGGCCGCGACCGAGCCGAACCGGCATCATAGCCCGGATTCGACCGTCCGCGCAAATCCGGTTTCGTTCCGCTCGTTTGAGTCGCTTGTCGTCCTGTGATACGACTATCCGATACGGAGGCTCGCTATGCTCTACGGCGCAATGAATTTTCCCATTCGGCCGGTCATGGAGGAAATTGAAGCGCTCGGCGCGCTCGGCTTCGACTACCTGGAATTGACCATGGATCCGCCTCGGGCCCACTATTCAACGATCAGGGAGCTCGAGTCCGAGATCAAACAGGCGCTCGATCGTCTCGGCATGGGGATTGTCGCCCACCTTCCGAGCTTTCTCTTCACAGCGGACCTTACCGAGAGCATCCGCAGAGCTTCGGTCGAGGAGATGATCGGATGTATCGAGACCGCGGCCGGCCTGGGCGCGGAGAAGGCCGTGCTTCATCCGAGCTATATCCTGGGGCTTGGCCGACTGGTTCCCGACCTCTCTCGGGAGTATGCGCTCGAGAGCCTGTCGGTCATGACGGAGGCGGCCGAATCGGCCGGCGTCAAGCTTTGCATCGAGAATATGTTCCCCCGCGCGGAATCGCGCGTCGAACCGGACGACTTCGAAGAGGTCTTCGACCGCTTCCCATCGCTCGGATTCACCCTGGACGTGGGTCACGCGAATATCGGCGGGTCCGGATCACGACGGTGCCTTGCATTTATCAGGCGATATCCGGATCGAATCGAGCACGTTCACATGAGCGACAACTTCGGCAAAGACGATAATCACCTTCCCATCGGCGCGGGAACCGTCGACTTCTCCAAGATCGTCAAAGCTCTCAGGAATATCGGCTACGACAAAACCATGACCCTCGAGGTCTTTTCCCGCAATCGGCAGTACTTGAAAATGAGCCGTGATATCCTCGCGGACATGATCGCCGAGGGGTAATCGCGCATCGCGGACCGTCAACGCATTCGCTTGATTCCGTGGGCGCGTCATGCGGGGCGCTGAGTTGTCGAGTGCACCGAAGGGGCTTTGGAATCATGACGTTTGAGGAGCGATCGCCGCGCGAGGAGCGACGCTATAAGAATGAACGCGGCGGTCACCACAAGCACGACAATGTCCGCGGGGCTCCCCGAACGCAGCAAATCCTTCAGGTGTTCCGTGAAGAGACACATTGCGATAACGCAGGGCGCGAGGCCCGCCGTTGTGCCCGCCGCGAAGGTCCGGAAATCGATACCGGCCGCGCCCATAACCAAGTTGGCCAACGCAAACGGGATGGTGGGGATGAGTCGGATCTTGGCGATCGTCCCCTGATCGCCGGCGCCGAGGAGCGCGCTGAGCCTGTTCAGATGCCTTCCGGCCAGCCGCCTCAGCAACTCGCGTCCCAAATACCGTCCAAGGTGGTAGCCGACCGCTGCGCTGAACACGCATCCCAGAAACGCGTAAAACAACGCTGCCGTAAGATCGAAAACGATTGCGGTCACGCCGACCAGGAGCGTGACGGGAATGCGCGCAAGGCCTCCGACCACATAGAGGACGGGAACCACAAATATCGGAAGAATACCGAACCTCGTAATCGAATATCCGTTACGGAGCGCGTCGGCGCCGGTCCAATCGGCGACGGTTCCCCCGGTCCAACCGATAGTGAGCGCTGTCAGGGCGGCCAGTATGACGGCGAAGTGGAAGACGCCCGCCTTTCCCGTCTCCTGAAGCTCGTTGGCAACGAATCGCTCGATCATCGTCTCCGGATCGACCGGCCGTTCGGGGTCCGCGGGATTGGCGTACGGTCCCAGCGCTCCCAGCCATTCAGGCGCGCTCACCTCGAGGGGAATCAACGTTCGTTCCGCGCCTCGGAGATCTTCGATCGCCAACAGGAGAGAGTCCTTCGCCGCGACGGCTTCTCTGAGGCGTTCGGCTGAGACGCCCAGGTGTTCGGAAACCAGACGGGTTCGAAAGGTCTCGAAGGCCGACTGCGGCCGTTCCTCACCGGCGGCCTCGAATGCTAGGTCGCATTCGGTGTCCAATCCGAGTGACCGATTATTGAGGTTCGAGGAGCCGATTCGAACGATTTCGTCATCCGAGATCATGACCTTGGCGTGCAGTGTATAATTCCCGGGTTCGACGTCGGGGAGCGCCGGATAGTAGACGCCGAGTCGGCCGAATCGGTCGGACGCGCGTAGTCGACTCACCACCGCGGCTCGGCCCGTGTCCATCGTGGTTTCCTCGAGCCAACCCGACGACGAGTGCGGCAGCACGATCACAACCTCCGGACCGTCTTCTTCCTCAAGCCGTTCGATGATCGCTCGGGCAATTCGTGATGAGGTGAAATACTGATTCTCGATATAGAGTGTGCGCCGGGCCCGCCCGATAATGTCCACATAGAGCGCTTCGATTTCACGGACTTCGGGCCGTAGGCGGTACATCGGTTCGGTGCGGGACACGGCGGTCGTCACGTCGGCGCCGTCGGGTGGAATGTCGGGAGGCCACGGATCGCCTGACGGCGCGTCCGGAGGGGTGAGATCCTCTTCCACCGCGCGCCGCCATCGGCGCCGAAAGAGGTCACCGAGGGCCCGAGCCGGCTCGCCGTCAACCAGCGCTTGAACGTCGTGAAACGGCGGATAGGGATCCCCCCCGGGGGTGACTCGGCGCGGATCGTCCGCCAGATGCTCGGGCGTGTCCCATCTCACTTTGGTCAGGTCGAATCCGCCGGCGAAGGCCACCGCGTCGTCGACCACGACGATCTTCTGGTGGTGCGACGCGCCGAGGGGATGCTCGCCGTCAAGCTGGAAATTGAGACGGCCGTCCGATCTCCAATCGAATCGGAAGATCGGCAGGATCTCCCGCTCGAGCGCGAACACCATAGCGAAGTCCCAGACGAGAATATAGACCTTCAATTCGGGCTTCTCACTGATCATCCGCTCGATGAAGACTGCCAGACGTGTTCGCTCAAGTTCCTCGTCGTTTCGGCGTCGGAGCGCGACCCGACTGTCAATGTCCCATCCTGCGATGTAAACCGTCCGTTCCGCTCGAGCGATCGCATCGTGGACTGCGCCGAAATAGGCCTCGCCGTCGACCAGGAAAGCGACTCGCCCCGCCCGGCCTTTCCGCCAACAGTTACGGCCCTCCTCGAAAAGCGATTGACCCGCTGCGGCGTCACTCAACGGAATGTCCTCCGTATGTGGGCGTCAGAATTTTTATCGGTTGTTTCGAGGTCTCTTATCCTCAATCATTTGGGCATTCCGCGGATCGAAGCAAACCGCTTCGATGCGCCTCGAAGGAAAACTCGGCTTCATCTCGCCCCTTTGGCCCACGGGGCTCCTCTGGTAGAATCCGAAGGCCCTATGAAAGGAGGCGACAACGTCCCCGGCCTCGGCGGCTCCGAACAATGTCGCGGCCGGCCGCCGACATGAACCCGCAGCCCGCGCACATCGAAATGACGTCTCTCCAGCGCATGATGGTGATCATCGGGGCGCTTGTGGCCATTTTTCTTGGGGCCCTTGACGCGCTCATCGTTTCCACCGCCATGCCGACCA
Source organism: uncultured Syntrophales bacterium (assembly GCA_964385875.1). Lineage (GTDB taxonomy): Bacteria > Desulfobacterota > Desulfomonilia > Desulfomonilales > Desulfomonilaceae > CAYLRL01. Next base: position 6,908 of record CAYLRL010000028.1, on the reverse strand, counting down.
TCACCGCGGACCTGGGCGGACTCGATTATTACAGCTGGGTCTTCTCGGCGTATTTGCTCACGCGGACGATCTCGCTCCCCATTTTCGGCAAGCTCGCGGATCTGTACGACACCCGCCGATTGTTTGTGGTCACCGCGGGTCTTTTCGTCGTCGCGTCGGTCCTGGCCGGGGCCGCTGCCTCGATGCCGTGGCTCATCGCGGCGCGCGCGCTTCAAGGGATCGGCGCGGGCGGAAATTTCGCGCTTGCGTACACGGTGGTTGCGGACATCTCCACCGATGAGACGCGCGGCCGACGAACCGGGCTGATCAGCCTCGTTTGGGGGCTATCCAGTGTTCTGGGCCCCGCTCTGGGCGCGTTGATCGTGAGCGCTCTCTCATGGCCGTGGATATTCTACCTCAACGTCCCCATCGGGTGCGCCGCGATTGCCGTGATACTCGTCTTCATGCGCGATGTCCGCGTTAAAAAGGCGGACGGCCGCGTCGATTTCCTCGGCGCGTTCGCTCTCTCGACCTGCGTGTTGAGCTTTCTGGGCGCGATTCTCTTTGGAAGTAAGGGATACGGTTGGTTCTCACCGAGCGCGGTTGGACTCTTCGGCCTATCCCTCGTCTTTTTGGGCGTCTTTATCGCGGCCGAATTACGAGCCGCGGACCCAATCTTCCGCCCCTCCTTCTTCCGACTGCCTGATTTTGTTTTCGGCAACGCCGCGGCCTTCTTTGCCGGCTTCACGATTTTTTCCTTCATCGCGTTCGTACCGCTCTTCGTCCAGGGCGCCTTGGGAAAGGACACCGCGGACGTGGGCCTGGCCATCGTCCCGGTGAGCCTTGGCTGGTCCGGAGGCGGCTTTATATGCGGCTATCTGGTCAACTACCTGGGAGAGCGTCCTTCCGCTGTCGCCGGCGCGATACTGATGACCGCGGCTGTCGGACTCTCCTTGACCTTCACGCAGGAGACTGGGCTCACTATCGCTGCGGCCGTGTTCGGCGCGGTGGGCCTCGGGATGGGCTTCGTCTTCCTTTCGACGCTGCTGAGCGTTCAGAAGAGCGTGCGCGTCGAAGATCTCGGCGCGGCCACATCGACGCGGCAATTTGCGCTCAACCTCGGCGGGACGGTGGGCGTCGGCATATCCGGCGGTATCATGATGTATGTTCTGGAAGGAAGCCTTCGTCGAGCGGGTGGGCTTTCAGAGCGCTTGGGATCCTTAATATCCGGGCATGAGGATGTGTCCCGTCGGATCCGCGACGTCCTCGATCCGACCAACGGCGCCTCACTGCCTCCCGAGATGATCGAGGCGCTGCGGAAAGCCACGGCCGACGGGGTGCGGTCGGTGTTCGAGGCGGCGCTGATTGCATCGGTCGCCACACTGCTCCTCTGCGCGGCGATGCTGCTGAAGGCTCGATCGTCGGCCCAACGGGGAAAGAACGGAGAAGAGGCGGCGAAATAGGAGTCTCGGCAGGAAGCGTCTTTTCGGCCGGCTGTGGAATGAGCGGGTCGGAGACGGCGCAGAATGAAGGACCCGTCTAGCTTGCGGGCCGCCCTTCGATGAAGGTGATCAACCGTATGAGCAGACGCATTTCCGCGAGATTCCCCCGTGAGATGTCGGTAATCTCGAAGCCGGTCGAAAGCTTACCGTCCTCGCTGCGCTTGGCCCACCGGCAGATCGCGTCGAAGGTAAATTTACCGAATTCACCGTATTCGTCGCCGTCGACCACGAGCGTTTTGGCCTCCTGGACTTGGGCCTCGAGCCCGCAAATTCCGATTCCCCGCTCGTTGATGTCCACTATCGTGCCCTGATTATCGTGTTCGCGGTACTCGTATACGAGTCTGTCGAAGTCCAGGGTGTAACGTCGAAGGGAGCGGACATCCGGGGAGACATCGGCGTCACCGTCCGCGAAGTAATGGGGATAGATCTCGTCCCGCGCCAGGACGTACGTTTCGGTCAACCTCTTGAAAATCCACCGAAGCCCGTTGTCGCTGAGGCCGTACTTGTCGAGAATCTCGGCCTTGGGAATGCGCCTCCGAATGTCGTTCGCGATGTCTTCCACCCGGATGACGATGGTCGGGTTTTCCGGTGCGGCCGGCCCTTTGCGCAGGAGACCCGTGTGGTCCAATTCCTTGAACAGGTTCTGTAATTGTCGGTCGGTCAAGTTGTGTTTCCGCATGAGCTTTTCATCGCTCATACCGGTCCGGATGTCCCGAATCGCCTCTTTCGCGTTCAACTGCTTCAGTACGCCGGCCTGCTCCAACTTGAGGAAAAGTTTCCTGAGGCCCTCGGGCGTAAGGTTGTACTTCTCCATGAGGGAGTTGTCGTCCATACCCGCGCGGATGTCGTCAAGCGCTTCTTTTGCGTCGATTACCACTTTGGCCATGCCGTTACCCTGACGAGATCATACGACCGCGTCGCTCCCCTCCCCGTTGCGGACGCTCCGCCTACCCCGTAGAGGTCGAACCGTGCCACAAAGATCCGCTTCCAGTCTTCTCTTGGGAACACTCCGAATCCCCGGTGGCGGCGTTCGCCTGCGCTTCATCAAGAGATTTGAGTAGTATACCACGATATGAGCCGCGGCCGGCCACTACTTTTTTTCATGCGTTCACTCCGATACGCGTGTGCGGCCGAGTCGCCAACCGTGCGTCGAAACGGGACTTGAGAAGCGTTCCGTTGCGCTCAGCCGCGTCCCGATTCAACCCGAAGGGGCCCCACGGCCTGCGCCCGCCGACGAGAAATGATGCAACGGTTTTTTGAGAACCGCCAGAAAATCACGATGGCGGGAAGTTCCATGCTCCATGTGTCGATAGATCCGGAGCTTGGCCGCGTCTTCAATGAACATCCATACGATGCAATACAACCAGATCAGTCCCACGTCTTTCCATGCGATCGGCGCTATCAGTCCGAACGGATAGAGCACAAACAGGGTGGCCGCAACTTTGGTGAGGATTGCGGACCAAAGCAGGGGAGCGGACGGGAACGGCCGTGAGAAGAAGGGGTTGCGGGTTCGGGCCACGAAAAGGGTGAAATGACCGGCTATGGCAAGCTTGAGAAAAATGAAGGTCTGAATCTGCGCGGTGTCCATAACGAGCCATGTTTTGGCGATCACGAGCAGACCGAAGGTCTCGATGACGCCGATTACACCGAGAGCGGTCGAAATAGTGAAGACGCGCCCCATGTCCCAGCGGACCGGCGCCGGATCGAGTTGGGTGTTGTCGTATGCGATTGTCATGATCGGCACGTCGTTGAAGAACGCGAGAAGGATGATCATGATCGCCGTGATCGGATAGAAGTCGTACACAATCATTGCTAAGACGACGAAAAACATGATCCGAATGGTCTCGCAAATGCGATAAATCGCATAGCTGTTCATGCGCTCGAAGATTCTCCGCGCCTCTTCCACCGCGTTGACGATCGTTGAAAGCCCCGGCTCGGTCAGCACCAAGGCCGCGGCCGCCCGAGCCGCGTCCGTTGCGCCGCTCACGGCTATACCCACATCGGCCTGCTTGATCCCGGGCGCGTCGTTCACGCCGTCTCCGGTCATTCCGACGATGTGATCGCGGCTTTGGAGCGCTTTCACGATGCCGTACTTATGCTCGGGAAAGACACGGGCGTAACCGTCCGCCTGCTCGATGCGCACGGCCGCGTCCGGCGCGAGATTGGACGGGTCGACCCCTTCAGTGAACAACTCGGTCGCCGGCTGAATGGCCGTTCCCATTCCCAGCTTGCCGGCGATTTCCCGCGCAATGGCGACGTCGTCGCCGGTAACCATCTTCACGTCGATCCCGTGGGCCGCGGCTTGAGCGATGGTCTCGGCCGAGTCGTCTCTCGGGGGATCGAAGAGCGGCAGTATGCCGAGATATCGCCACTCTCCCTCAGCGTCGGAACGAGCCGCCGCCAGGGTGCGGTATCCCTTCCGCGCGAACTCGTCGACAATCTGTTCCGCCCGTTCCCGCGTCTGTTCATCAGGCTCGCACAGATCGAGGATGACCTGGGGCGCGCCCTTGGTCGCCAGGAAGGAGGCCCCGTCTTTCGTCCCGACACGGCTCTCGGTTCGCTTGGAAACCGGGTCGAACGGAACGAAGGTCTCTTGAGTGTAGTTCGACAGCGAAGCCGGATCCTCGACCCCGTGGATCACGCACAGGTCGATCGCGTCGTTGTTCTCTTCCTTGGACGCAAGCGCCGCGATGAGGATGAGTTCCTGCGCGTCCTGCGCTTCGAAGATCACGGGATCGCCGAGGGTCAATTCATTCTTCGTCAAGGTGCCGGTCTTGTCCGAGCAAAGGACGTCGATGCCCGCCATCTCTTCAATCGATTCCAGGCGTGAGACGATCGCCTTCATCTTCGAGAGCGCAAGCGCTCCGACGGCCATGGTCACCGAAAGCACCGCCGGCATGGCCACGGGAATCGACGCGACGGTGAGGATGAGGGCAAACTGGACCAATTCGAGCACGGGCGCGCCCCGCTCCAACTGTACCAGTATCAGCACGGCCACCAAACCGAGGCTGAGGTAGATGAGATAGTCGCCGATCCGGAGGACCGCTTTCTGGAAGTGAGACACCGCGCCGGCCGTCTGAACCAGCTTGGCCGTACGGCCGAAGAAGGTGTTGACGCCCGTCCCGGTGACCAACGCGACCATCTCACCCTGTTTGGCCGTCGACCCCGAATACGCGGTGTCGCCCATACGCTTGGCGACCGGGAGCGACTCACCGGTGAGAGCGGCCTGGTCCACCGAGAGATAATCCCCCTCGATCAGTTTCACGTCCGCGGGTATCACGTCACCGAGACGAAGCCTAACGATGTCGCCGGGGACGAGATCCTGGTTCGGCACGTCTTTCCAGGCGCCGTCCCGAAGGGCCCGCGCCTTGAGCGCAAGCTGCGACTTGAGCGCCTCCAACGCGTTGGAGGCCTTATACTCCTGCCAGAAGCCGATCGCCGCATTGAACAAGAGAAGTACAACGATTATGGCGAAGTCCGTCCAATGATGAACGATCAGCGAAAGGAGCGCCGCGATTTCGATCATCCAGGGGATCGGCCCCCAGAAGAAGCCGAGGAACTGCTTGATCGGGCTCACCCTTTTCTCTTCCAACTCATTGGGGCCGTACGCCTCGAGACGTTGGCGGGCCTGATCGGAGGTGAGCCCCGACCGCCCGCATTGCAATTCTTTGTACAATTCTTCGACGGTCATCCGCTCTGTTCGATCCGCGCTGAGTGTGGCTGCTTCCACGAGGCATCCTCCTTGCGACCGCTCATTTGAGCTGAAACACAATACTGCTCCCGGGGAAGGAATTTTCCCCGTTCGGCCCCGCCCCTTGTTACGACGCTTTAAATCTCGCCTCTCAATACCGCTATCCAGGGTAGAGCCGCTCGCCGACGTACGTCAAGTAACCATTGTGTGAAGTCGATCAGGAGGGCGTGATGAAGCCGCCGCCCGTCGGGGGGGAAGGGTTGCCGCGTCAACGCGGGTCTGATACAACCGATGTGACTTCCGAATGACGCACAGCAGAGAGGAGGGCCGAATGCTCGAAGGATATCCCAAAGAACTGGTTCTCAAGAACGGCACGCCGGCCATACTCAGGCCCGTAACCCAAGAGGACGAGCAGGCGTTGAACGCGTTCTTTCGGTCCATTCCCGCAGGAGAGCGGTGGTTTCTCCGGGACAATATAGCGGATCCCGACGTTATGCATGAGTGGCTCGAAAACCTCAATTACAACAAGATCCTCCCCATGATCGCCATAGACGAAGCCGTGAATATCATCATCGCCAATCTTCGGCTTCACCGACGAAAAGCTCGATGCCTCAATCACGTGGCTCACATGCGCGTCATGGTCCATCCCGAGTACCGCAGTCTGAGGCTCGGCACGTGGATGGTCCTCGATGCGGTCAAGCTGGCCATGCAAATGGGCATCGAGAAGCTCGTCGCCGAGTTCGTCGCCGGCGTCGAAGACGAGCAGCGCAAAGGCATCCACAAACTGGACTTTGTCGAGCAGGCGGTGCTCCGCGATTACGTGCGGGACCCCAAAATCGGCTACCGGGACCTCATCATTACCGTCAAGAACCTTCATAAGGAGTGGAGTGATTTCTGATGTCGTACAATCCTCCCTCTTCGACGCCTCAGCCGGGCGAGGTCAAAGATGTTGTGGAATCTCGAAAAGGTGAAGTGCGTGTCCGATATATGTGTCCGGCGGAATTCTTCGACGGCCTGGAGCTCGATGAAGGCATCGGCAGTTTCTCCAGCTATCACTCGATCATTCAGCGATTGGACGTGTTCAAGAGCATCGCATCGGAAAAGGACGGCCGGGTCACTCTCGCGCTCCGGGACGACAAGCTTGTGGTGGGATACGGCGCATGCTGGTATCCACGACCGGACGAGCGATGGAGCGCTCTCGGCGAACTGATGTACGAAATGGGGGCGTTGGAGGTCAGCCGCGGCTATCGGGGTATGGGGCTCGGACGGAAGATTTTCGGCGCCATCATGCAGGACGATTTCTTCGAGGACAAGATCGCGTACATGTGCGGCTACTCATGGACATGGGACCTGGACGGAACCTTCCTTACCATGGCCGAATATCGACGGATGATGACACACTTCCTCAAGGATCACGGGTTCGAAGAAACCTACACCAACGAACCGAATCTCGCCCTGAGGGAGGAGAATTTCTTCATGGTTAGGATCGGGTCTCGCGTCTCCGAAGAAGACAAGCAACGCTTCCGATATCTGCGGTTCGGTATCAAACCCGCATAGATCAAGCTCGATGGGACGCTGCGTCCGATGAGCGTTCCTTACCCGGAGCCTGGTCCACGATCGCTCGAATCGTAATGGTTCACCGGGCTTGAGGCGGCTCTGCGCCCGGTGAGGATGGAGGGGAAGACTCATCTCCCCCTTGTATATTAATATCAAGGAATGCTTCTTGATCGTTGGCG
>CAYLRL010000027.1:0-54867 GCA_964385875.1 uncultured Syntrophales bacterium | reverse complement strand
CGGCGCGATGAGGGCCGGGATCGCTTCCATTCCGTGATTTCGGCCGGTTGGTCGCTACTCCGCTTGACAACGGCCGTCATTCCCGAATTAGAATGGACGCCGGAGGAGAACGTGGTTGATTACCGAGAGTGGGTCGAAAAAGCCCGACATGCCGTCGATACCGCCGGCGCCGCAAAGAAACGGGGGGCGCTCGTCGTGATTCTCGCCGTCGTGGGGGGCGCGCTCGCCTACGGTGTGTACCGTTTTGCCGCCGACACTCCCATTGAACACGCGCTTCAAATAGCCCAAAACGGCAAGCCGGCGGAGGCCCTCAGGATACTCGACGAAGAGATACGAAAACATCCCGAGAGCGTCGAAGCCCTCATCGCCAAGGGCAAGGTGTACGAGCGGACGCTCACCTGTGGGCCGGCCAAGGAATGCTATTCCCGGGCGATACGGGCGAATCCCAACGCCGTCGAGGCATGGGAGGCTCGCGGTAATCTCCACGCGTTCATGGATCAATACGCGGCCGCAACGGCCGACCTCCAACGTATGGCCGAACTCTCCGATAATCCCGCTTCCGCGTATTCGACCATCGGCCTCCTTCATTTCAGAAGGCGCGACTTTGACAAGGCCTTGGAGGCGTTCAACAAAGCGGTGGAACTCAATCCGGCCGATCCGTCGGGGCGGTTCGGGAAAGCCGCGGTGTACGTCGAGCAGAAGGAGTACGCGTCGGCGGTCGACGAGATGAACAAAATCCTCGAACGCAGCGAGAATGACGCAAACGCGTATCTTCGCCGCGGGTTCGCCTACTTGAAGGACTCCAAACCGCAGAAGGCTCTCGAAGACTTTAGCCGGGCGCTGAAGCTCAATCCCGACATGAAATCCCTGTTCTGGTATCGGGCGGACGCCTACCGAGCGCTCAACAATCTCGAACAAGCGCTCGCCGACTACCGCCGCGCGGCCGAGGTCAATCCTTCGGATCCCATCCTCTTTCTCAATGAGGGCACCGTGCTCATGAGCATGGGAAAATACCAGGAGGCGCTCGAGGCCTTGAGCCGCAGTATTGTCCTCGGCCCCGACAATCCGCTGCCGTACATCAATCGGGCTCTCGTTCATCTGCGCACAAAGAATTACGTGTCCGCGCTGACCGATCTCAACAAGGCGATGGACCTCAGCGCCAAGCACCCGTGGCTCTTGGTCAAGCGGGCGTCCATCTACAAACGCATCGGTCGCGGTGATCGCGCGTTGGCCGATTTGAACAAGGTCCTCGAACTGGACCCGAACAATGCCGAAGCCCGCCTGATGCGGGGCACGCTCTATTTCACCGCGGAGCAGCTGGAGCGGGCCATGGGCGATCTCAAAAAGGCCGTCGAACTCGCCCCGGACGATCCCGCTCCTCTGAATGCGTTGGCGGAAGCCTTCCTCGTCAAGGGCGACACCGCGGAGGCGATGAAACAGACGGCCAACGCGCTGAGAAAGGATTCGACGTATCCTCCCGCGTATGTGACCATGGGCGACATTCACAAGGCGGACTCGCACATCGACCGCGCGGTGGAGGCGTACTCGAGGGCGCTTAACCTGGACCTCAACCACTTCGACGCGCGCATGAAACGCGCCAAACTCCACATGGAGCTCGGTGACTACGAGAAGGCCGTCAAAGACCTCAACGAAGCCTCCAAGGTGAACCCGTACGCCGGCCAGGTATACCTCCTGCGCGCGCGATGCTATGAGAAACTCGGCCAAACAGAGAACTACCGAGCCGACTCGTGGAAGGCGCGCGTCTTTGCGCATCGGCGATAGACCGCAGCGTATCAACGGCTTTCCATGGCGCTAAACTCGAAAATTGAATGGACGGAGGCGACCTGGAACCCCTTGACGGGCTGCGACAAATGCAGCCTGGGATGCCGACACTGCTACGCGGCCGTCATGGCGCGGCGCCTCCGGGCCATGGGTTCGCCCAAGTATGCGGCCGGCTTTGAATTGACGCTTCACGAGCATCTCCTGGAAGAGCCGCTCAAGTGGAAGCGCCCGATGAAGGTCTTCGTCAATTCGATGAGCGACCTTTTCCATGAAGACGTTCCGATTGCCTTCATTCGCCGCGTCTTCGACACTATGGCGCGCGCCGACCGCCATCGCTTCCTTGTTCTGACGAAACGCTCCCTGCGGCTGACGGATCTCAGCCCGGATCTCGTATGGCCCCGGAACGTCTGGATGGGGGTCACCGTCGAGGAGACACGGTATCGGTTCCGCATCGATCATCTGCGGCAAACAGGCGCCCACGTGAAGTTCCTCTGCCTGGAACCTCTCCTTGGACCCATGGAAGACCTGGATCTCGCGGGAATCGACTGGGTTATCGCAGGGGGTGAGTCCGGGCCGGCGGCTCGGGCCGTGAATCCGGATTGGGTTCGGAATGTCCGGGACCAGTGCGTCGAAAAGGGCGTTCCCTTTTACTTCAAACACTGGGGAGGCAGGCGGGGGAAGAAGTCCGGACGGACCCTCGACGCGCGGACATGGGACGAGGCGCCGGCCGGATGATGACGGCGGTCGTCACGGTTGCGAGGAGGCGCGAATTCGATGAGCCGACGGGAGGGCGGGGACGGCCCTCCCGAGACGACTCACCGGGAAGTTCACCGCCGAGCTATTTCATTCGCTCGTCGATGATGCGTTTGGCTTTACCGATACTGCGCTCGATGCTGCCCCTGGGCATGATGTTGACGGGCACGTTGATGCCGATAACTTGCTGAATCTTGGCCGAGATGGTCTTGGCGGTTTCGTCGACTTTCGCCTGACCTGCCTCATAGAGCGCGGATTTGGCTTCCGTCTCGACGCTCATCACATCGATGTAGCCCTTCTTGGTGAGTCTGATCTGGTAGATGGGCTCGATCTCATCGAACTCGACCAGGACCGCCTCCACCTGAGACGGAAAGACGTTTACGCCGCTGATGATCATCATATCGTCGGTGCGCCCGAGGATTTTGTCCATGGTGACCAGGGTTCGACCGCAATCACACTTTTCTCGCCTCAGGGTGCAGATATCGCGGGTGCGGTACCGGATCATGGGCATAGCCCTGCGCCGCAGGGAAGTGAAAATCAGCTCGCCCTCCTTACCCAACTCGACCGGTTCCATGGTGCCGGGGTCAACCACTTCGGGAAGCACGTGATCCTCGTTGACGTGAATGCGATAGTGTTCGCAGGTGAATGAGACGCCCGGGCCCATGAGCTCGGTGAGACCGTAGTGCTCGTACGCGTGGATGTGTCCTCGCGCCTCGATCTCGTTGCGCATTTCCACCGTCCACGGTTCCGCGCCGAAGTGTCCGGTTTTCAGGCTGTTGTTCGCGAGGTCGACGCCCATTTGTTCGGCCTTCTCGATGATCGTAAGGCAGTAGGACGGCGTGCAGCACAGGGCGTTGGTCCCGAAATCCTGAATCAGCATGATCTGTCGTTCGGTCATGCCCGCGCCGGAGGGCACCACCGCACATCCGATCCGAATCGCGCCCTGGAGAAAACCGAGGCCGCCGGTGAACAGGCCCATGCCGTACGCATTCTGAAGCACGCTGTCCGGCCTGACCTCCTGAGCCCAGAGGCCGCGGGCCATGCAGTCGGTCCATTGATCGAGGTCTTCCGCGGTATACGGACCCGTAATAGGCTTTCCCGTTGTTCCGGACGACGCATGGATGCGCACCACGTCGGACATGGGGACTGCGCACAGGCCGAAGGGGTAGTTGTCCCGAAGATCCGTCTTGACGGTGAACGGAAACTTGGCGATATCTTCGAGTTTCTGAAAGTCTTGCGGCTTCACCCCTTTTTCATCGAAGGCTTTTGTGTAGAAAGGAACACGCTCATATACCCATTCCAAGGTTTCCTTGAGCTTTTCGGTCTGAAAAGCCTTCATGTCCCCTTCGTTCATGGTTTCAAACTTCTCGTCCCAAAACTTTCTGGACATAGGGCGCCTCCTCGGCGAGCGATATTTGGCGATGATACGTGGAGCGGATAGATGGAAAGGTCGAACAACTATCCAGAGTACGGAATTCTTCAATTGGTGTCAAGTCAAAATTCAAGGAGTGAAAGCGAATGGACGTGTCCGCTGCAGTTCACTGTACGGAACAAATAGCAACACCTCCGCCCCCCGAATCGGCCCGCCGTCGGCGCCCGGACTCCTCACTCCATGAGCGATTTCAAACGCCCCGCCGTCTCCGGATCGAGACTCTGTTCCAAAACAGGCGTCACCTCGGGATTCGACGCAGGGCCGGCGAGCCGAAGAATCACCGTCACCGGCGTCTTGACGACGCGGCCCGAGTCCTCCCCGGATTTCTTCGCTCCGGGCAGTCTGATGCCGAAGGTTTTGAGCGCCTTGTCCAGTCCGGTCGCCTCGATCACTTTTTGATGCTTTTTGACGAATTCCTCGACCGCCGGGACCTTGCCCAACGCGTCGCCGGCCTCGACGACCGTGTGAATGCCGAGCAGCAAGCTCAACCGCATCGAATCCAACCCCAACGACCCGATCGCGCCGGAGGAAATCCTCGGTCCCTTGATCTTCAGGTTGTTCGTTCGCGCCGACCCGTCGGCGATCGAGACATCCGCGGTCAGGTACTCCAAATCGAGAAGCCCCCGCACGTTTCGGCCGACACCGAAAAGAGCGGTCAGCAGAAGCCGGGATTTATCCAACCAACGTTTCAGCCAATCGGCGCGAACCTGCCCCTTTCCGATTTTGATCGAGAGATCGCCCTGCATCGCCTTGAGCGATCCGATCCGCTTCACAACGCCGTTCACTTTGACCGGAGCTTCCAGTTTTCCGGAGAGTCTCCCCGTAACTTCCGGAATCACGACCGAATCGCCTTTGAAATCGATCACCCCGCGCAGTCCGTGAGCCCCGATCTCGCCCCCCGCAGGAGGGGTCACGTCCACATCCGCCAGCGTGAAGGTCCCTTCGGGGACGATCGGCTTTTCAGGCCCCGGGGGATGCAGTCGAACCGTTCCCTCGATGGGGCCGCTCAGATCCACGCCTTGGATTGCCGGAACAAGCCGGGTCATGCTCCGCAGTTCGCCTTTCCGAATATCCACCGTCAGGCCGCCGAACGCGCCCGAAGAATCCAGGAGTCGACCTCGAAAGGCCAAGGCCAATCCGGGCAGGGTCAGCGTTCCTTTGCGTAGTTCGAGGGCCTTGGGATTCCATGTTCCGGCGCCTCGAAGCGACCCCGCAATCCCTCCGGGCTTGCGGAAGGCGTCGGTGTACGTGACGTCCAGATGGGTGAGCGGGAGATCCAACCACCAGTTGAGCGAGGCCGGCCGTCCGCTGAAACTTACCTTGAGTGGAGCGGCGCCGCCTATTTTGAGTTCCGGGGGAAGCGCGACCCCCAGCTTGGGAAGAATGGCCGCGTCAAATCCGGCTCGACCGTCACCCTTGATGCGCGGCCGAGAGGAGAGCACATCCTCGACGGCCCCTTGAACCGCCAGGATCTCCTTTCCGTGGGACCCGCTCCGAATCGAGATTCCGATATCCCGGATGTTGACGGTCTTGCCCAGCGGTCGGCCCACCGACGACACATCGCCGGATAGATTCACAAAGGCTCGTTCCAACAGCGCGTCTCCGGGTTTCACGCGCAGCTCGGCGCCCGACATATCCATGCGAATCGCGGCTATGAGCTTGGGCGCGCCTCGGTATTTGCCGCCGTCCGGTCGATATTCGCCCTTGATCGCCAGACTCCCTCCCGCGCCCCCCCGCTTTTCCAGATACGGCCTCCACGCAATGCGCGCGGCCTTCAAATCACCGACGAAGTCGTACCAGAAATTGTCAGGACGTCCCCGGACGCGCCCCGTGAAGGGAACGGCGCCGCTCACGACCAGATCTTTGGGCAAATCGACACCGAGCGCCCGGGCCCATACGGGATCGACGATCAACTTCGCGTTCATATCGAATTCAGGCGAGTCGGAAAAGGGATCATTGACGGCGCCGTCCACGCCGAGCAACCGTCGGCCGGCGCTCACGTCGAACGACTTTACGGCTACAAGAGACGGGCCGGCAGAGACCGCGCCGAAGATCCGCAAAGGAGCGCCGACAACCGTGAGCTTCCCGGTCGGCTCGACCTCGTCTACGGTAACGGTCCCTTCCGCGAACCATTCCTGCGGCGGCGCCCACGTTCCGCTCAATTCCGCTTTGACAACCCCTTTGTCCCGTTTTATCGGGACGGTCGGCGGGATATGCGCGCGGAGAATCGAGATCGGCAGGCCGTCGGTCTCGACCGAGCATTGAACCTGCCGGACGGCCGAAAAGCCTTCGGCCGGGCGTACCGAGCCTCGAACGTCAAGCGTTCCCGACCCCTGGGTTTTGTCTCCCAAACTCATCGAAAATGAAACCGGCGAAAGGCGATCAGGGATCATCTCGCCGGCGATCTCAACGGTCCCGCGTCCGAGCTTCAACAGCGGCGCGGCCTCTTCAGGCACGTACGGCTTGAATACCGCGGGATCGAACTGTTGGGACTCGATCCGTGCTTTGGCCGACTCGATCCGCGAGAAGTCGGCGGCGGGAGTGAATTCCGCCCTCAGCTTGAACGGAGAGGCGGGTCCCTCGGCCAGAGCCGCCGTTGCGTCGAGCGCAGCGTCGTACACCCGCCCCGTCTTTCGTCGGCGAATCTCGCCGCCGACCTTTTCCAACGCCATCCGTATCGGCTCATCGGGCCGCGCATGGAAATCCGTCCAGTCGATTCGGGCGTCCGAAATCTTCACTGTGGCGACCGACCACGCCACAGGCTCTTGTGACCGCACATCCGGAGACTTCCCCTCGACCGATTGTGAGACGTCCGCGGCAGGCGCCGAAGGCCGAGGACGCTCTTGGGGAATCGGAGCGGCGTGTTCCGGCGTGTTCTCGGACGGGATTCCCGGGGCGGACGCCGGCGATTCCGCCGGGGCGTGGCTCCGAGGGACCTTTGACGCTTCCACGGCCGCAATCAGGGGAAAGCGCACGGTTCCGTCCGTATCTCTGACCACGGAGGTGCGCAGACGATGAATCGAGATCGAATCCACTTGGACGCGTCCGCTCAAAAGCGGTAAGAGCGCCGGCGAGAAGACAATTCTGTCCGCGGAGAGCAGGACCTTGCGCTCGGCCGTCTGAATAGAGAGCCCCTCGAGCGTGAGGGTGACCGCGTCGGGAAACGCCAACGACATACCCATCGAGCCGAGGAGGACTTCTTGCCCGGTGTGTTTTTTCAGTTCTTCTCGGACGCGACTACGCAAGATGTCGGTTTCGGGAAGGATTAATACGAGCGCGACGCCTGCGGCGATCACCGCGATTACCACCAAGCCGACGGCGAGAAGGATCTTCCTTGAACGTCTCATGTTGTGTGTCTCCCGAAGGGGGAGATAGCAGGAGCGACCGGCGAGGTCAAGCCGGGACGCGCCGTGTATCTTCGGCGCCTTACCCGCGCGGTCGCGAGCCGAAACGCCGCAGTCCGAGCGCGTCGGTCGGAGGCGGTTCGATGTCAGACTTTGGTGGGGGGCTTTGCGGGGGCGCCCGAGGAATCGTTCACTTCGGGGGATTCTTCCCGGTTCATGGGGAGTTTGCCGTCAACGGCCACCAGCGCGGGTTTGTAGCCTCCCAGGCGGCGCTTGAAATTCTCGAGCGCCTGAAGCAGGTGAAAATTCTCGACACCCTCCCACTTCTCCGGCTCGGACCGCCGGCCGTGTTCCGCGGCGAGGAAGAGGTTCAGTTCGGGATCTTCACCCAGGCGAGCCAGGAGGGTTTCTCGGGGTTCACCCTCCTCTCCGCTCATGGTGCGAATCAGGACACATTCTCCGTCTTCGTATCGAATATACATCGCTTTTTGCCCATCCAACCGGGATCTTCCCGGCGCATTACTCGTGACGAACCTAAGAGACGCGGACCGGGCCCGTACTGTTCGTATCTTCCATTCGGCTATGGTAATGGTTCACCGGGCTTGAGGCGGCTCTGCGCCCATCGAGATATCAATGGCTTATCGCTATCCCGGTGCACGGTTACCGGCTATGTTTCCGGCGGCCGGCGAGTCTCTTTCGATCACGATGACGAACGTCGTTCAAGCGCTCCGCGGCGCTCCGGTTCTGTTGACACTCACACCTCAAGTCATTATACTCTCTTGACTATTCTTGGAAAGATGTGAGAGCGATGAGCAGAAAGATTTTCGCGGTAGGGGATATCCACGGCTGCTTCGAGAAGGTTGACGCGCTCCTGAACATTCTGCCGTGGAGCAGGGACAATGGTGATCTGTTGCTGTTCATAGGCGATTACGTGGATCGAGGCCACCGCTCTCGAGATGTGATCGAACGCTTGGTGAAGCTCAAAGCCGCCGGCGGAAACTTCGTCTTTCTCAAGGGAAACCATGAGAAGATGCTCATGGACTACTACATCCATCAAAAGGACATGATGCTCTACGTGGCCAACGGAGGGGCGGAAACCATCGCGAGCTACGTGGAAGGCGGAATCGGACGGAAGGCGTTCGTCCTGCCCGAGGAACATCTCGAATTCCTTCTTTCGCTCAAGCTGTACTACGAAACCGACGATTACGTCTTCGTGCACGCGGGCTTGAAGGACGGCGTTCCTCTGGAAGAGCAGAACGAAGAAGACCTCCTCTGGATCAGGGAAGAGTTCATCTACTCGACCTTCGATTGGAACAAGCGGGTGATCTTCGGCCATACCGCGCTGGAAACGCCGTTCGTCACCCCCGGCAAGATCGGCATCGATACGGGCGCGGTCTATGGGAACAAACTCACCGCAGTCGAACTTCCGGCAATGAAATTCTATCAGGTCTAAACGCGCAGGTCCGAATCCTCATTGGAAGAAGATCCGGACCCGCAGACTGAAATGCTCGCCTGTTGATACCAGTATACTCCGCAGCGCGCAGCGGTCAAGGTCTCGTGAACCGGGACGAAAAAAGGGACAGGGGATCTCGCTACTCGTATGTCTCAGTCTTGCGCACCCCTTGGCTTTTCATCCGCTCGATGATTTCGCGCATCGCGGAGAATACGTTCTCCCGAATATCTCCGGCGACCACCACGTAGAGCAAATCGTCGCCGATCGAAAAATCCCCCTCGAACGCGTGGATTTCCACCGCGATTATCCCTGGGCGACCCAAGGCCCAGTCCCGGATTTCCTCGACGACTCGGGTGTCGGTTTCGACCGTGAGACCGGTGACCCTTCGGCGGCCGGAGCGATCGGACGCTCGCACGAATCCGTTATGGCAGAGAATCATGCCGGCGTCGGCGATGCGGGGGTGTGACTTGACTCGATCGATCAGTTCGGTGAGCGTAGGCGATTGCGTTGTCATGGCGAGAGCCTCCCAACGATGAAGATCGCGCCGCGAGTTCGCGCGGCTGAACGCTGCGGCGCCGGGTCTCATGGTAACCTTTCACCGGGCCGGCGAAAAGCGCTTGATATCTCGATGGGGGAGGCTTGGAGGGGGAGATGAGTCTCCCCCTCCATCCTCACCGGGCGCAGAGCCGCCTCAAGCCCGGTGGACCATTACGTCTCATGATAGTCGACGCGGGGGCGGGCGGGCAAAAAAGAAGCCCGTTCAGGAACGGGCTAAAAAGGAAGGATTAGGTTTGGTTCGTCGCTGACAAAGAAACAACCACAATCCGGAATGGTTGTCAAGATTTTTTAGATTAAAGTCTCATCTTTTTTGCATATGAAATCCTGCTTTCCTGCTTAATCAACCGAAGTTACTTGAAAGTCAGGAATCTCAGTAGCGTCCGCCCCCGAAACGCCGTTGAAAACCGCGCTCACCCCGAATATAGTTACCACGCTCTATTCCCGATCCGAGGAGTCCGCTTCATGTCGTCCACTCATCCCGCTTCAAACTTTCAGGAAAAGGTTGAAAGTCCCGAAGTCGTTCGGCTTTCACTGGCAGCTGCCATGACGTTGGGATTCACGCGCGGCTGGTTCTACAGAAACGCGCGGCTGCGCTGCGTGAACCTTCTGCTCACCTACGAGGACGGATGCAAGGCGAACTGCTCGTTTTGCGGTCTCGCCCGGGAAAAGGCCGGCGCGTATCGCGGGAAGAAGTTCATTCGGGTGCCGTGGAAAACCGTCCCTCTTGACGAGGTGACCGCGCGTCTCACCGAGGCCCCCGATTATGTGGGGCGCGTCTGCGTGTCGATGATAACGCATCCGCGGTGTCGCGCGGACGTATTGGATGTCTGTCGCCGGATTGTCGATCGCACGGGGCTTTCAGTCTCGCTGTTGATAAGTCCGAGCGTCATGAAGCAGGGAGACCTCGAGGCGATGAGGGAGGCCGGAGCGGATCGCATCGGCGTTGCCGTTGACGGCGCGACGCCCGAGATCTTCGAGCGGTATCGAGGACGGCCGGTGGGGGGGCCTCACCGGTGGGACCGATACTGGCGCGTTTATGAGGAAGCGCTCCGGGTTTTCGGCCCCGGAATGGCGGGAGTTCACCTGATCTGCGGGCTGGGCGAGACCGAGGAAGAGATGGCGCGCGCAATGGGGCGGGCTCGGGACATGGGCGGCTTCACGCATCTCTTCTCGTTTTTCCCCGAACGGGGCTCCGCGATGGAGCGGACGTCGCCTCCGCCGGTATCGACGTATCGACGCATCCAGTTGGCCCGCCGGCTGATCGACACCGATTGTACGCGTGTCGACCGCATGGAATTCGATTCCCGAGGGCGCATCCGTGATTTCGGCGTGCCCGCCGCCGATCTGGAGCGCTTTATCGCTTCGGGCGAAGCCTTCGAGACATCCGGATGTCCCGGTCCGGACGGGCGTGTGGCGTGCAATCGGCCGTACGGCAATGAGAAGCCGGGGACGGGGATTCGGAACTTCCCGTTTCCTCCCAATGAGGAGGACCTCATGCGAATACGCGAGGAACTGAAGACGTACGACGACTAGGTGAAGCGCCGCCTTATACCGGCGGTTCGGTGAAAACCCCCTCTTGCGGCTGCGCCGCCCGGACGTATGACGTCCGGCCCACCCGGGGAGGACGGTACAACATCAGTGAACGTAAAGCCTTGTCCCCCTTCTTCGAGAGCGCATTGGCCTTACCCGCGGCGGCCGTACACGAATACAGGCGGGCACGAGCCCGCCTGTATTGTTGAACGATACGGTCCTGTATGGATACGTATCAGCGCTGGAACAGATTCACGCTGATGCCGTTGGGATCTTTGAGCGACGCGTACGGCACGCCTTCCATCGCGTTCCGCGTCTCGGAGAAGGTCAGGCCTTTCGCCTGCAGCCGCCGAACCGACCCATCGAGATCGTCCACCTGAAAGCTCATTCCCGAGACTCCCCCCACGAGCGGACCTGCGGCGGAGTACTTGTTATGGCGGATTTCCAGTTTGTAGGGAGTGCCTTCCTTTTCCATGCAGACCACGTCCAAGCCTCCCGAAAGGCCTTCGGCTTCGTTGAATCCGAGCTTGGAGTAGAACTGAATGGTAAGTTGGGGCTTTGCGGTGGGGATGGTGATGGTAAGCGGATATTCCTCGACTGCGGCGCGTCTGTAGTTCGACGATTCCGCTTCAGTGTTATAGGCGATCATCAAGGCGAACACCACGAGAAACATAATGGAACATGTAAAACCTAAGAACAGCCTTCGTGCGTGGCCGGCAGGCAATTTCATAGGCGTTCAACCTCCTCGACGGCTTCCATGGCGGAATTGGGGGCCTTCCCGAACAAAAGCGGCCTCAATATACAAGAAATCGGGTGTAAAAGCAAGTCATAAGAAAGCCGTTCCTGAGAAGAGACCTGAATAAACATGGATAATCCCCTGATTCCAGTAGATTTTGTGTTTTGCAGATCTTCTCGAACGGCCGCTCGGTCTTTCTCCGCGGTTATGGCGCTCGTGAAGCTTGGAGGATGCCACAGACGCCGTCCGGAGGTCAAGAGGAAAGTTGCGGCCCGGCAAATCGGCCAAGCGGGGGAACTCGGACCGGCGTTATGAGGGCGCCGAAGAGGGAGAGCCCGTCTAAGGCTTACCGGGAAACACGAAACCGCGCCTCAGCGGGCGCGCAGGGAGCAGAGAAGCCGTCCCCCTCGCTGGGAAGGGCGAAGACGCCGTCTCCTTTCCGTGGGAGGCGATCGAGTGACATCGATCCTTTTGCCGTCTCCGCAGGGGTACCGTGTCAGTCCTCCCCGTCCGGAGATTTCGGGGTCTCCGTATTCCATTCCCCCGAGACGCCCACGTCGACCCCGTTTTGGGCCATGCGCGCCATTTCTTCAAGGTTGACCATCTGGGTCGACTCGGAGTCGGGGGAGTCCGGGTGTTCCCCGTCGTCTCCCAATTCGAGTCCGCATTCCGGGCAAGTCCGGCGGCATGAAGCGTCATCCGCGCGGATTTCCACCGTATGACCGCATGAACATGTCACTCTGGTTCGCTGAGCATCATCTCCCATGACTAATACCATGTCGGAAAGAAGTGACGTCCGCCTGAGCCGCGCGCCGTGAGGCGTTCAAACGCGGTTCTCACGCCTCGATCTCGATCGAGTCGTCCGCGGGCGGCCGCGCCGGGCCCGCCGAGCGTCCGTCGAGGACCACGGGCGGCCGTGGATACATCCGGCGTTACGCCTTGTCCATGTATATCATCCCCGGCAGGAGTATAGTAGTGCGCGGTGGTCAATCGCAACGCCATTCCGAGGCCCACGGGAAATATTCCCTGCACCGACGCCTTGCCGAAGCTCGGCTCGCCTACGAGCACGACATCGGGCCTTTGTTTCAGCGCCGCGGCCAGGATTTCCGCCGCGCTCGCCGTTCCCTTGTTGATGAGAATCGCTATGGGAAAGCCGGTGAACGCGCCGCGGGACGACGCTTCAAAGGTCTTGTTGAAACGTCGCTGTTTACCTCGAACTTGGGTAATGGTTCCGCGGGAGAGGAACAGATCGGCCGTTCGGATAGCTTGGTCGAAGAGCCCGCCCGGATTATCTCTGAGGTCCAGGATCAAGCCGCTCAGATCCCCGCCGGCGTCTTCTCGGAGCCGTCGAAGCGCCCGCTTGACCTCACGCGCGGTCCGTTCCTGAAAATTCACGATTCTCAAATACCCGATTCCGTTGTCCAGAAAACGAGACTCCACCGGCGGGATGCGGATGATTTTTCGATGAAAGATGAGATCCCGTATGCTTCTCGATTCGCCGGAGCGAACCCGGAGAGTGACGCGCGCGCCCGGTCGGCCCCGGACTTTGGCGAGCACTTCCATGAGCGGTATACCTTGAATGCTCTCGCCGTCGATTCTCAGGATTTCGTCGCCCGTCCGAACACCCGCTTCTCGAGCCGGCGAACCGTCAAAGGAGGAGATCACCACGTATCGGCCGTTGCGCGCGCCGACCACCAACCCGAGACCGCCGAACCGACCCGACGTGCTGATGCGGAGCTCCTTGATCATACGCGCGTCCATGAGGCCCGAATAGGGATCGAGGTCGTGGAGGAGGAGATTGAGACCGCGGGTCACGAGCTCGTCGGTGGGAAGTCCGCATCGCTCGGCAATTTCCGCGGCGCTGCGGTAGAAACACTCGGCCGGATCATCGGAACAATCCTCGAAGGAGACGACGCCTTCAACGCATTGGGGGAGAGCGCTGAAGGTCAACTTCCTCACCGCATCCCCGAACCGTCGTGATTCGTCGAAATCATGGACAAAGCCGGTCCGGAGGAGTCGCACCGTCTCCTCGAAGACCGCCCGGCCCCGCCCTCCGCTGCGCGACGCGCGGGCGTAGGCGAGTCGAGCCGCATTCGCTGCGATGACGCGCTCCTCCGGCGCCCGCGTTTGACTCCGTGCCGAATCGACGGAAATCAAAGTCGCAGCGAGAAGGAAGATAACCAGGCAGACCACGCACCGGGCCGCCGGCGTACTCGAGCCAATGCCCATGGAAGCCCTCTCCGCGCTCCCTCGAGGCGGGCCGCCGACCCGCGGCGGATCCGGCGGTGTTGCAACCGCCGCCGAGAAGCGCGTCCCTCGGGTCGGTTCAGAGCTTCACGCCGGACCCGAGGTCGGTCGACGTTTGGAAGCCGGGAATTCAAGAATACTCGTGATAATGCGGAGCGGTCAAGGATACGGAAGGCGTCGCCGCGTCGAGTTCGCTCAAATCGCGCGTCGATCGCGCGAAATAGAGCGCGTACATACGTCGGAGGCGGCGTAGGCCGCCCCCGGCAATGGTCGGTCGGTGGTTCGGTTATCGAAGAGACGCTTTAGTCGGATACGGTCTTGATGATATCGCCCGGAACCACCTCCTCGCGGGAGACGGTAATGAGGACGGTGGAATTGTTCTTGAACGCTTTGAGGATCATGCCTTCGCCGACATATTTGTCGGGGGTGTTGACCCGTCGCCAGGTATAGGGGTCTTCGACGGGCTGAGAGGGTCTGTAGATATTGAGCAGCATGCCTTCTTTCATCCCGTCGCATTCTCCCTGATCGACGAAGACGATGTCGTTTTGCAGGTTGTGGGAACGGGTGTAGAAGGTCTCTCGGCTTGCCGAACGGAGAATGGTTCCCGTGAGCATCCTGTGCGTCTTGGTAGGGATGATCTCCTTGTCTCGCGGAACAAAGAGACAGATCTTGTCGCTCCGTTTGAGCTCCTTGTACGCGTCGAGCACAATGGCGGTTATCAGATTGTGCCCGGTGTTGATCACTTCCACTTCACCCACCACTTCGGCGAAATGCCCGACGATCCGTTCGGGATTGAGAGGATGCGAGACCGGCCCTCGTTCACGGAAGACCCCGAAGCGATCGCCCACGAGGACGCACTGACGCTTGGAAGGCCGGAAGCGAATGTACACGAGGTCTCGATCGAGGTAATGGGCCTTTCCTTCATCCGGGGCGCTGACGATGTAGCCCCAGACTCGGGCGGGCGCCGCCCCCAGCTTGAAGCGGAAATACTTCCGATCGTACGGTATGCCGCGATAGGGCAGCTTTTCCGTGAGGAACCGCACGTCGTCCGGGAGCCCGTTGTAGTCGTCGAAGTCGAGGTTCATTACCGTGTAGGGGAAGCGCCCATAGTGAAGATCCAGGTTCATTCCCGGTTTCAGTTCCGCCTTCTTCGGGTCCTGGCCGGGGGGTATCTTCACCGCGGGATTCTGGTTCCACAGAAACGGCCACAGCGCGGGATTCGTGTAGTAAAGCCCAGCGATACCGTACAGGGTGTCCCCCCTTTTTACGGTATATTGGCCCTTCGGTCTCGGGAAGAGTTCGAAAGCTCCGAGCCCGCTTTGGAGGTTAGGCAGAAAGAGAGCGGACACGAGAGCGAACGTGAAGACGACCCGGTATGTTCTGATCATGGACGGCCTCCGCAACCCGCAGTTTCGATAATCTTGTTGAGGGTTGCTCATTAAAGCTCTAGTTTTTTATACCTTTTTTCCATGCCATTGTCAAGACGTTTCGGAGGGAAGCCGCCGGATCCTCAGGAGTCCCCTCGCAAAGCCCCGTAAGTTATCCATCCGACTCGAGTCGTGATAGAATCACTCTAAAGAAAATATCATAATTGCACGGTATTTGTAAAGAAAGTTGTAACCACTCACCGGGCCGGCGATAAGCCGTTGATCTCTCGAAGGGGGAGGTTTGGAGCCGCCTCAAGCCCGATGAACCAATACACAAAGTTATTGCGGGACCGGCGCCGGCTACCGGGCCTCCGGCCGGATCTCGCGCGGCAGCGGAGCGGGCTTCGGTTCGATCGGAGATGTCGGCGCAGGAGGAGTGAAGACTTCGATCAGATCGGCGACGGTCGATTCCGATATGAGTCCTTTCCCGCCCAGATCGACGAGTCGCTTCTTCTTCGCGGCGGGGTCGGCTTTGCGAAACGACGGATCTCTGAGAAGCATTCGCCAGGCGGGGAGCTTCTCCAGCTCTTTTCTGGTCAAGGGTGAAATGAGCTCATTCCGTTCCAGATTTCGGAGTATTTCCAGCCGCTTTTGCGGTGAGGCCTCGCGATAGGCCGCGTCGGCGGCGAGGGCTTCGGCCGCCAGGACCGATTCGGTCGGCACCTTGTAATGCCAGCCGATGAGGCCGTCATGCTTGAGACGCTTCAAGTTTTTCAGGGCTTGCAGAGGAGACATGTCCGCATATTTTTCCGCGCCCATGACGATGCCCCCCGCGTAGACACGCGCATACGCGAGGAAGACGGCCCAGTCAAGCAGCTGTCGCTTTTCGAGACCGGAGAGGATTTCGAGCTTCTTTCGCGGCCCCGCCTCTGCGTAGGGTGTGCGGCTTACCAGGTATTCGGCCACGAGCATACGATTGAGAAAGTCCCTGGGGAGTCGGATGTTTTTGAGTTTTTCGTCGCTGGTAAGGCGCGCCCAGCGGTGCAGTCGCTCCAACGGGTCGGAGGGCTCGCGCAGGTATCGGTCGGCCCAATCAAGCAGCACAAACGAGAGATCCGACTGCTTGAGCTTGTTGGATTTCAGCAGTTCCGCAGCGAGATTGAGCTTCTCCAGGTAGGGAAGTCGCTTGAACTGGGGCGATTCGAGAATGCCCGATATGACGTCGAAGCTTTCCGAACCTCTGCAAACGCCGCCGACCGCGACAATCCCGCAGAGCAGGAGGATTACGCTGATGACGATCTTGGACGCTGTGGGAATCGGAATACGAAGCCTCATGGCCGCAACCGACACGCTGTCGACTCAAGCGGGTATCGCCGCCAGAATCCGACCGGCCAAGCGTTTGTTTTCTCTGGCGAACAGCCCCACCACGCGGAACCAGAGGAAGTGGGCGTAGGAGAATACCAAGGCCATCACCAGTCCTCCGACGACAAAGCCGGCCATGGGGATCTCCACAAGGAGGAGACTGGTGAGAAGAGCTATCACCATGCAGACCAGCCCGCATCCGACGGAAAACGCTCCCGCCATTCGATAGGATTGACCGCCCTGCGTTACGAACTTCAAGAACGTTCCCGGATTGAGCGCGGCGCCGACGCTGTCCGAAGCGGTCAGGGTTGTGAGAGCCGCGGGGATCACGTACATCGTTCCGAGAAAGACAACGACGGTGAGCGCCGTGAAGACGAACCCGATCATGCCCATCCCGTGGAGAAAAAAATAGATCATGGCCAAAAGGCAGAGCGTCACCGGCAAGAGGCTCAGCACAAACAGCACAAGAAACACCTTTGCGCCCGACGCGGCCAGACGGCCGTCCACCCGCCATTCCGGAGGCGGGCTGTTGGGAAATCGCCAGCTCTCGGCCATGAGCGAGGAAAGGTAGCCGTACAGGAAGATCCAGCCGACGATATTGACGGCGAGCCCGAGCATAAAGTCCAAGCAGAGAAACGTCGAGAGGGCAAACGCAATCCCCACGAAGACGGCCAGGGGTTGCCATGCGCCGGCCCCCAACGGGTAGGGAAGAATAGCGCCGAAATTGCTGTAGAAAGGCGGGCCGGTGTGTTCTTCCACCCCAACGTTTTCATCGAGGAGTTTAATGGACGCGACCGCGCTGCTCCGAGACCTCTTCGCCTCGGTGAACATCTCTCGGAAGGTGACAACTTCCGCGGCCTTGATCCACGGGCGTTCGCCCATTCTCATCGAGGTTTCGGCGGTTATCTCGTCTTCCTTGATCATCGTGCGGATTTCGTTCTCGGAGAACGGACCGCGCACCTGATCTTCCTCGAGGATAACCCATCGCCGGTCACCCTCGACGGCAGGAGCGCTCTCTTCCGCGGTTGCGGGGGTCATTTCCGGACCGGAGGGCGCTGCGGCGAAATCGTACTGCTCCAACCCGGCCGGCGACTCGATCGGTCCGGTACCCGGAGTGGATTGATAGGCGCCTTGGTCGGGTAATTGGGTAGTCTCGAATTCGGGCGGAGGAGCGTCCGACCCGGGTGTTCCGCCGCCCTCCGACGCATCGAACCGGTCGGATTCAAACGCCGGGGGCGCTTCGAACTCGGGCGCTTCAAAGGCGGGCGCTCCGCCGGCCCCTCCCGGGGCCTCGAACTGAGAATCGTCAAACGAGGGCGGACCGTCGAACTGAGGCGCGTCAGGCGCGGGAGGCGGCTCAAATTCGGGACCGGAGTCGAACGACGGAGAATCGTCGAATTGAGGAAGGTCGCCGCCGGGCGCAGGGGGCGGTTCAAACTGCGGCGCCCCTGCGTCGGAACCGGTGTCGGCGAAGTCCCCGGCCGTATCGAACGTGAGGGCCGCTGCGGGTTCCGGGGTTTCCGGACCGGCTTTGACTCTTATTTTGAGGACTTTTCCGCACTTCTTACACTTGAAGCTCACGGGCTTGTCCGTGACGGGCACCTTCACCTTGTAGGCTTTTCCACACCCGCTGCACCGTATACCGGCTTCTTTCTTATCCATGTCACATCCGTCGTAAAGCGCTCAAGATTCTTGGGGAAAAGCAGGATGTTGGCCGAGCGACGCCGGCCGCACTCCCGATCTTAGAATAAAAACCCCAATATGGAAAGCGGTTTCTTCCTCCGTCCGGGACGTTGCCTCGGCGGGAAAAAGCTGCGCCGGGAGCGCCTCCCGACCCTTGACGTAGGAGCTTTCAGCGCTCGCTCGAGCGCAGACTTCTCGGAGTTGTGAACGGCCGTCCGCACGGCTATAGTAATACCATACTCGGCTCGGAGGTCCCGGTCGTCGGAACGATCCACGGTCCGGCGGTTTCGATGAAATCGGGGCCGGACAGAGGGAGGCGCTTTTGATCGACCTGCACACTCACACGTTTCTCAGCGACGGCGCCCTCGGCCCAAGTGAATTGGTCCGCAGGGCGAACGTCAAGGGATATCGAGCAATCGGGCTCACCGACCATGCGGACGGATCAAATATCGATTTCATCATACCGAGAATTCAACGGGCAGCCCGGGAACTCAACCGCTATCAGGAAACCCTCGTTATCCCGGGGATCGAGATTACTCATGCGCCGCCCGAGCAGATTCCCGATCTCGTCACCGAGGCGCGGGAGCTGGGCGCCCTGCTCGTGGTGGTTCACGGGGAGTCCCCGGTCGAGCCTGTAGCGCCGGGAACGAACCGCGCGGCCATCGAATCGCAGGTGGACATTCTTGCGCATCCGGGCTACATTTCGGAACAAGAGGTCCGTCTTGCGGCCCAAGCGGGGGTCTATCTCGAGATTACCGCTCGGCTCGGCCACAACGTGACGAACGGTCATACGGCCAGACTCGCTGTGGAAGTCGGCGCCGCGTTGGTGGTCAATACCGACAGCCACGGACCCGGCGATCTGATCGACCGACAACGAGCGATCGAAGTCCTGATCGGCGCGGGACTTACGCGGGCTCAAACGGATGAGGCGCTTGAAAACAACGAAAACCTGTTCTTGAAATTCTCACGAATCCTGAGGAGTAGTTAAGCCTGCCCGATGTTTGGCCGATCGAGACGCGCTCGAAAACGTTTCAATCCCTGGATTACCATCGTCGTTACGGCCGTTTTGGCCGTCCTGCTCGGCGTTCTCTTCAAGGAGAATTATTCTCCGGTCGTTTCCGATGCCGAAGAAACCCTTAAAGTTGCCCATGTCGAGTCCGACGACTGGTTCCTCATACGAATGCGAGGGTCCTATTCCGGGTTCGGACGATCCCGCCAGTATAAGGAAGGGGACCGGTGGGTCATTCGTGACGATCTCAATATCTCCCTGAATATTCAGGGGCGCATCAAACCGGTCCGCATCACGTCTCGATCCGTGGTCGACAAGGATTATCGACTCCTCTCATTCGATCTTACCGTTCGCACCGGTATTGTCTCCTTCGAGCAGAAGGGCAGGGTGGAAGGCGACACGCTCGTCCTGACCTCGCCCGACTCTTTGGGCGGAGGCGAAAAACGGCTCCGCATCCACAAGAGGCCCCGCATATCCCGCTCTCTGGGGCTTCCCGCGCCGCTCACCGATCTGGAGGTGGGGGATAATTTCAAGATCCCGATCTTCGATCCCATCGACGGCCGGAAGTGGGAAGCGTCGATCGCCGTGTTGGAAAAAATGGAACTCCAAATCGGCGACCGACTGGTGGAAGCGTGGAAGGTCAACGCGATCTTCCGCGCCATGGAAGTCATCATGTGGGTGGACGAGGAGGGACGGCTGCTCAAGGGGCGCATGCCGCTCGGTATCACCGTGGTGCGGTCCGATCGCAAGGAGATTGAGAGCATGATGCGGGGCGTCGGAGACCTTCCCGAAATGATGACCCTCTCGTCCGTGCCGACCGAGGGAACAATCGCGGATCCAAGAAATCTCGGTCTTCTTAAGGTCGAGATTATCGGGAAGAGCCGAGTTCATATTCCGTCCGACAACCACCGGCAGACGGTCAAGAAAAATGTGGTAACCATCCGGCGACGGCCGATTTCAAAACCGTCGTACTCGGTTCCGTACGAGCGCGGAGACAGGAACGAGTACCTTGAGTCGTCGCGGTTCATTCGCAGCGACCATCCCGACATCGTCAAGAAAGCCAAAGAGATCGCAGGCGACGAAAAGGACCCGGCAAAAGCCGTTCGGATGATCAACCATTGGGTCTTCGAGCGCCTGAGAAAGACCCCGACGCCGTCGGTCCCGGACGCATACACGGTCCTCGTCACCAGGCAGGGAGACTGTAACGAACACTCGGTCCTCGCCGCGGCCTTCGCGCGAGCCCTGGGTATTCCGGCGCGAATCGACCTCGGGCTCGTCTATCTCGAAGACGCCTTCTACTACCACGCGTGGAACTCCTATTGGGATGGAAACTCCTGGTTCACCGCGGACGCGCTGCTGGATCAAATGCCCGTCGACGCAACCCACGTGCGCTTGCTCACGGGTGACGTGGACAAACATCTAAACGTCATCACCTTTCTCGGAAAGCTCGAATTCAAGATCCTGGAGGCCGAATAGCCGACGCTCATGACCCGAGGCGAATCGATCTCGGTCGGACGTCGGCGCCCGGACGCGCTATGATTACCATCGAAAATCTGACCAAACGATTCGGCAAAACCCTCGCGGTCGATAATATCAATCTCCATGTGCCGGAAAAGGAAGTCATGGGCTTTCTCGGACCCAACGGAGCGGGAAAAACCACCACCATCCGAATGGTCGCGGGACTCATGAAGCCCGATTCAGGGACGATCGTCCTCGACGGCGTGAATCCGGCCAAAGAACCGGAGCGGGCAAAGGCGATCACCGGATTTGTCCCGGATCGTCCGTACCTCTACGAGAAGCTGACCGGCTGGGAATTCCTCGAATTCATCGCAGGGCTCTACCGGGTCGAACAAAAGGAGCTCGAACTGGTCGGCATGCGGTATCTCACGATGTTTGAGCTGGTCGACTGGAAGGACGAACTTGTCGAAGGCTATTCCCACGGTATGAAACAACGCCTTATCATAACCGCGGCCCTGCTTCACAAACCGAAGATCTTCATCATCGACGAACCCATGGTGGGGCTCGACCCCCGCGGTGTTCGTCTCGTCAAGGACCTGTTCACGCTCATGGCGCGCGAGCGCGGGATGGCCGTCTTTCTTTCGACGCACACCCTGGCTGTTGCAGAAGAAATCTGCACCCTGATCACTATCATCCACAAGGGCAGGATCATCGCTTCGGACACTCCGGCCAATATCAAGAGCCGGATCGCCAAGACGGGGGGCAACCTCGAGCAGGCGTTCCTCAAGCTCACTGAGACCGAAGAGATAGAGGGGCTCAAGGGGAGCTTGGGGCTCGGCGAAGTATCCCAGGAAGCGGGCCGAGACGCGGAGTAGGCGCCGGGGTTTCGGGGTTGATGAGGCCTCCCTGCCGGTGCAGAATGCAGTACTCTGCCGGCCGCGCGTTCCATTCCGCAACTAAAAACCTCACCACACCTCGAGCCTCACGCGTCACGCGCTTCCCCGTCCCGTCCGCTGACGCGCCTACTCGCCCATGAACTTCTGAGCGTCTTGGTGGCGCTTGAATCGAAGATTCTTGAGCTTGTCCACGTCGCGGCTCATGCGCTTCTTCTGATTCGCAGCGCCGTACTTCTGCGAGTTGTGGATGCCCCGTATCGTATTCTGCACGCCCTGAGCTGCTCCCAGATCCGTGATGGTAAAAGCGGTCGCGGTCGTTACCGGAAGCGCCAACAACGCGATGAATGTCGGAATACACAGTAGGCGGGCCATTTTCTGCTCCTCCCCGTTTGATGGGCCGAATGGAAGCCGGCGTGCCCCTCCGGCGGGCGCCGGATACACGGCATGCCCACGCCGGACTGATACGTCAAGCCATTTGGTTTATTATAGAAGGGAGAGGAATAGAGGTCAAGGAGACAGACCGGGATGCGCGTCCGGAAGGAGGGTGCAAAATGCGGTACGTGAAACCCCCGTGTCGACCTCGGCGCGGGCGGCGCGTCGATCCCTCAGGGATGTTTTCGGCTGTTCCGGACTATCGAAAGATCCTGAAATCAGGCGGGTTGTGGTAGCGTTGGTCGGCCAAACTAAATGGGACGACCAACGCATGCAGGAAGGTAACGCGCCCCACAGGTCGGGGCCGTGGGGTCCATTGACCTCTGAACATGCAATACGGGCGCCAAAAAAACCGCGCGATCGGGGCGAGATCCGAAAATGTTAAATACGCCGATCGGAATTATCACCGTTCAATATGTATCTGTCCCAGCGTCTGACGAAGTCGGATACGACCTCTTGGAGGCCGGCGCCGGACTCTTCGGCCTTCCGACGCAGGACGCGCCACAGACGCTCCAACTCAGCCGTGTGTTCGTCGGTAAGGGTAATGACGAGGGTGTTTCCGCACGCGCAGTGGCGGTACATCATGGTGTACGGACGGTCCATCACGTCGCTGCAGTCCTGGAGCACGTGTCGCTTCGGTACGGTCGAGCGGACCAGGGCCGGGAAGTCGTCGTACGTCTTGCCGCAGGTTCGACAGACCTTCGGGAAGAGTCGATCATTTCTCTCGATCTCGGCGAGCCCCCGGAACAGCTGTTCGAGCGGCGTGGCCCCCTCTCCTCGCTCCTCGATCGCAATGTTGTCCGTGCATTCGGCCATGTCGGCGCTATCCGTCAATGAGAGCCCCATCGCTGGGAATGAAATATCGCCGCAGGGCGAACCATCAAGCGAGGCGTCGGCGCCGGCCGTGGCCCCTTTCCGCGATGGAGGCGGGTCGGAGAATCACCGAGTTCCGAGTTCATCCCCGTCGGCGATCGTATACTATTGGTTTAGTGATCGTACGGCCTTAACGGAAGGGTGTCAAGCCGAGACGCCCCCTGTGCCCGGCCGGTCGCCGTACGGTCCGCCGGGAATCAGGCCGCTTCGAGGGAGACCGTAGGCCCGTGGTTGAGCAGCGGGACTTCGCCCGCCTCCACCCCCTTTTTTAAAATCGGGCGCGATCAAGACACGAAGTCCGCCCCGGCGGTCTTTCGTCACGGACGAGGGCCCCGTAAAGCTCCATCCGATCGATTCGAACGCGTCGCCTCCGTATGCCGTCCGCTAGTCAGGACTGTTCAGTTTCTCTCTCAGATCCTTGCCTACCTTGAAAAACGGGAGTTTCTTGGATTCGACCGTGATTTTTTCGCCGGTCTTGGGATTTCGACCCGAATAGCCCTCATAATGTTTGACCGTAAAGGACCCGAAGCCGCGAATTTCGATACGATCGTCCTCGCACAGGGCCTTGAACATCGTATCGAATGTCTTATCGACAATCTCCTCGGCTTTCCTAAGAGGCAAATCGGTCTCATGAGCCAATGCTTTAATTAGATCGGATTTATTCATAACGATTGATTCTCCCGAGACGTCGGAAATCGAGGGCGCCGAAATCGCGCGAAGCGGTAATCCGCATCGTACCTATGAGGCGAAGCGGACAGGCGGAACGCAGGATAACGTCGCCAATGCGGTCCGCGGGGGGCGCGCCGCGTGGGCTTCTTGTGCCGCCCTTGCCGTACGAGGAACAGGCGTCGTCCGGAAGATCGATGAGCGCACGCGTCCGGGAGATTCGAGAATACCCCGAGACATACGAGGCCGCGCAGGCCTTGGTCATGACCCAACCTCCTTCAACTTGAACACCACCAAAAAACCATATGACGGTTGCACAAAGCAGCCAGCTTAGTTGTCTCGGATGCAGTTGTCAAGAGCGGTGTTGCACGGGCGGGAGGCTGTCGGCGGGCCCCAGGTCGTTCGCCGGACAATGTTGGAGCCTACTCGCCGCGCCGGGAATTGACGGCTCGAGGAAGAGATTGACGCTCGATCGTTTCCGTCAGCGCGCCCTTTTCCGCGCGAACCACAGGAGGGCAAGCACGTAGGAGTCCTGACCGAATCCGGAAATCGAGCCCTCGCAGACATCGGCGAGGAGAGAGGTATGACGAAAGGTTTCCCGAGCCTGTGGATTTGAAAGATGGACCTCGACCACGGGCGCGGAAATGCCGGCGACCGCGTCACGAATCGCCACGCTCGTGTGAGTATACGCGCCGGCGTTGAGGACCGCTCCTTGGGATTCACTCCCCGTACGTTGGAGCGCGTCGACGATCTCCCCTTCGATGTTCGATTGGAAGAAGCGGAGGGTAAGTCCGAGCGATTCGGCGGTCTGCCTGAGCGTTTCTTCCATTTCGCCCAGTGTGGCCGAGCCGTACACGGACGGTTCTCGTTGTCCCAACAGGTTGAGATTCGGACCGTTTATGACGTCGATCTTCATGAAGCGCCTCGAAGTTCAATCTTTTGACGGCGACGACAGTGCGCCGGCTTCCCCTGCCGGCATGCGGTCGACCAGAACCAAGGCGGCCATGGCTTCCGCGACCGGCCCGATTCGGGGACAGAGGCAGGGATCGTGTCGTCCCTCGGTTGTTATCAAGCGAATGTTTCCGTGGATATCGACGGTTCTCTGTGGTTTGGAAATGGAAGCGGTCGGCTTCACCGCCAATCGCATGACGATCGGCTCCCCGCTTGAAACGCCGCCGAGAATCCCCCCGGCGTTGTTCGAGAGAAAGCCGCGGCTCGTCATCTGATCGTTTGACTCCGAACCGCGCATCGACGCGACCCCGAAGCCGGCGCCGAATTCAATCCCCTTCACCGCGCCGATCGAAAGCATTGCCCAGGCAAGCAGTGCGTCGAGCTTGTCGAAGACCGGATCTCCCCATCCCGCCGGCGCTCCGTCAACGACCACTTCGACGATCCCGCCGACCGAGTCTCCCTCCGATCGGGCCGCAGTAACCTCGGCCTCCATGGGGTCGACCGCGTCCGGATCGGGGCAGCGAAGAGGATTGTTCTCCGCGAAGGCCGCGTCGATCCGGTCGGCAGTGACTGCGCCGATACGCACGGTGTACGACACGATCGTGATACCCCGCTCGGCCAACAATGCCCGAGCGATCGCGCCCGCCGCGACTCTGCCTACGGTCTCACGACCCGAGGCTCGCCCTCCGCCCGGTTGCGGCGGCACGCCGTACTTCCGAAAGTAAGTATAGTCCGCGTGGCCGGGGCGGAACATCTCTCGGATTTCGTCGTAATCCCCGGACCGCATGTCGCTATTGCGAATAAGCATTGCGACGGGCGTTCCCAAGGTTCGGCCGTCGGCGACGCCGGAAAGAATCTCGACCCGGTCACGCTCGCTCCGCGGGGAAACGAATTCCGATGTGCCCGGGCGGCGACGATCAAGGTCTTTCTGAACGAGCGCTTCGTCCAGGGCCATGCCTGCCGGAACGCCGTCCACAACCACCCCGACTCCCGGTCCGTGCGATTCGCCGAACGTGGTCACGCGAAAGACGCGACCGAACGAGCTACCCATGCCCCCCCTCCGACGCCGATTTCAGCGCTTCGGCGAACTCGTCGCGCATGAGATCGTCCTTCACTACGGCTCGTCCCCTACCCTCGAGGAGCACGAACACCATTCGTCCACCGCGTATCTTCTTATCCCGAAGCATCATTTCCCACGCCTTCTCCGGCGATGGGAGCGAGACGGGCTCAGGACGGATCGATCGCGTCACGTCCGAGATTCGTTCGGTCTCTGCAGCCGTGAGCAGGCCCCTCATTCGGGAAATCTCCGCGGCGAGCCGCATGCCGACCGCCACGCATTGACCGTGGCTCGCCTTGAAATTATTGTGGCTCTCCACCGCGTGACCGAACGTGTGACCAAAGTTCAGGATCATTCGACGCCCCTTCTCCGTAAAGTCTTCGCCGACGATGCGGGCCTTTGTTCGAGCCGACAGGATAGCCGTCTCAGCCTGAAGGATGGGATCGCCCGCAAGCATCGAGGCTGATTCGCGTTCGATCAGGTCCGCCAGATCGGGTTCGGCGATAAGGCCGGTCTTGTACGCCTCGACAAGCCCTTCGCTCACATGGGTTGGGTCGAGCGTCCCCAACGCGGTCAAGTCGAGAATTACCGCCTCGGGAACGCTGAAACACCCCACCACATTCTTAACCGAGCCCAGATTCACCGCGGCCTTGCCTCCAATCGCCGCGTCCACGCACCCCAACAACGTCGTCGAGACCAAAGCCAGACCCATGCCGCGCTTGAACGTGGACGCGACGTACGCTCCCAGGTCCGTGATTACTCCGCCGCCGAGCGCGACAAGGAGATCGTCCCGGTCGAATCGACGCTCGATGAGCGCTTCATAGATCCGTTGGGCGGTCTTGAGGCTCTTCGATCGTTCCCCCGTATGAACGAGAAAGGTCTCGGCGTCGGCGAGCCCCCGCGCGTATCGCTCCAGGTGGAGACGCGCGACGGTTCGATCCGTGAGAAGGAAAACCCTCCGGCCCTGAGCGATGCGGGAAAGCGCGTCCGGTCCTGCGGTCGTCGCGATAATCGGGCATTCCGCGTCCCCGAGCCGCACGTCTAACCGCGCCTCACCCGTAAGATCGGTTGCGAGGGATTCCGCGATCTCGCTCGGACTCTTTCCGTCAACGGCGGCAATCATATCCGCTCGAGCGTAGTCGGCCTTTCGAGACTCGAACAGCCGCTCCACGTCAGCCGGATTTGTCCACATTGGTCGCGTCTCAGCGCCGGCGGCCTCGATCCGCTTCAAGCAGGTTTGGAAGTCCGCATTCAGGTGAACGACCGTTCCCGACTCCTTCATGACCTGCACGTTGTCCGGATCGCTCACGGCGCCGCCGCCGGTCGCCACCACCACTCCCCGCTTCGATGAGATCTCGCGCAGCAGACGCCGTTCCTCCGTACGGAATGCGGATTCGCCGTGCTCCGCGAAGACTCGATGAAGAGGGCGGGAAAACGTTCGCTCCAACCGTGCGTCCATGTCGAGGAACGGGCGTTTTAGCCGCTTTGACAGGGCTTTTCCGACCTCGGTTTTGCCGGAAGCCATGAAGCCGACGAGGTAGATGTTCTTCTTCACGAATTCTCCGTGAGCGCGGTCAGGAAATCCTCGGCAGGGACATCCATGCCGGTCCAGAGCGCGAAGCTCCGACGGGCCTGAAACGCGAGCATGGGCAATCCGTCCATGAACCCTGCGGACGCGCGATGAGCCGATCGCAGCCAGAAATTATCGGTGCGGCCGTAATTCAGGTCAATAACGAGGCGGCATCCGTGCAGTTGCAGGCGAGAGATCCGGTCCGCGGTGTCCGGAGCTTCTTGAGGACTCGATACGGACGTCGCATTAACCAGGAGATCCACGGCGAGGGCTCCGTTCGTCAACGACTCGAAAGAGGCCGGGATTCCGTTGATTTCATCGGCGAACCGCTCCGTTTTCATCGTGTTTCGACCTGCAATCAGCACATCTTTGGCGCGGCTTCTCCTGAGAGCGAACGCGACCGCGCGCGCCGCGCCGCCCGTCCCGAAGAGGAGAGCTCGCGCGCCCTTCGGATCGAAACCGGCGTGGGCAAGGGCGTCCTCGAAGCCGCCGGCGTCCGTGTTATGCCCCTCGAGCCTATCGTCCCCCAGGACAATCGTGTTGACCGCGCCGAGGACGGCCGCTTCCTCGGAGAGGCCGTCCAGGTGGTCCACGACCGCCTCCTTGTACGGAACCGTCACGTTGGCGCCCGCGATCGATAAGGCTTTGAGGCCGCGAACCGCCTCTCCGAGAAGCGTCGGGGGCACCCTGAACGGGACATAGACGCCGTTTACGCCGACCTTCCGCAAAATCTCCGTGTGCATGGCCGGTGAGCGAGAGCGAAAGGCCCGCTCGTCGCTGAGAACGCCGAAAACCTTCATCGAGCCAACTCGCGGAGGGTTTGGTGAAAGCCCGGAAAGGAGATGGAGGCGCATTCTTCCCGCTCGATGATCGGATCCGCGCCCACGAGCGCCGCGGCGAGACGAAGCGTCATGGCGATACGATGATCGCCGAACGAATCGAGCCGAGCCGGCATCCGCAGTTTTGCCGGTCCTCGGATCCTCAGCGCGTTCGCGTCCGCATCCGCGTCGACGCCGAGACGGCGCATTTGGCTGACTATGGCCTCGATCCGATCCGACTCCTTGACGCGAAGTTCGTCTACGCCGGCGAAGACGGTTTCTCCTTCGGCTTGCGAAGCGACCAGCGCAAGGATCGGGACCTCATCCACGAGCAGGGGAACTTCCTCGGGTTCGACCTTCACGCCGGTTAGATGAGGACTGAACCGCACTCGGACGTCGCCCCACGGTTCGGGCGACTCACCGCGGCGCTCGACGGTCACATCCGCGCCCATGCGATGGAGGACATCGAGAAAGCCCCCTCTGGTGGGGTTCAACACGACGCCTTCCGCAATCACGTCCGAATCGGGCATTATCGCGGCTGCGCAGACAAAGAACGCGGCCGACGAAATGTCACCGGGCACGGAGAGCGATTGGGGAAGCGCCAACGACGATCGCTCCACTTTCCATTGCTTCTCCCCGCGCTCGATCCGCGCGCCCCATGCTTCGAGCATACGCTCCGTGTGATCGCGACTCGGGATGGGTTCATGCGCCACGGTCCACCCGTTCGCCTGAACCCCGGCCAGGAGCATTGCGCTCTTTACCTGGGCGCTCGGCACGGGGAGTTCATATTCTATGCCTCTGAGCGTTCCGCCGATGACTTGAACCGGGCTCATCCCGTTCGGGCAGTCGATTCTCGCGTCCATGAGCCGGAGCGGATTAGCGACCCGATCCATGGGACGCCGGCGGAGCGAGTCGTCTCCGTCCAGGACGAATTTCCCGTCTCGGCCCGCAAGCACACCCATGAGCAGCCGCATGGTGGTACCGGAATTGCCGCAGTCTATACGGGCCTCCGACGGAGCCCGTCCGCCCGCGCCGAGGATTTCGGTCGCGGTCCCCCAAAGGCGGACCCGGCAGCCGAGCGCGGAAGCCGCCTCGAGGCTGGATTGCACGTCCGCGCCGGACGCGAGATTCTCGATCCGGCAGAGCCCTTCGGCGAGGATGGCCATCAGCGCGACCCTGTGCGAGACGGATTTGTCGCCGGGAACGGTGAACGTTCCTTTCAAGCGCACTGTGAAGCTCCAATCGGCGCTCCATGAACGGCCTCGGCGACCCTCCGGACACGCGTCATCATGTCCGCGAAGCCCTCGATGGTGAGGCTTTGCCGTCCGTCGGAGAGCGCCTCGTCGGGATGGGGATGAACTTCGACCATCAACCCGTCCGCGCCGGCGGCTATCGCTGCGAGCGCCACGGGAGTGACGAGTTCCCGTTTCCCCGTCGCGTGGCTGGGATCCACGATTACCGGCAGATGAGAGAGCTGCTTGAGCAGCGGCGCGGCGGAGATGTCCAGCGTATTGCGCGTCGCCGACTCGAAGGTGCGGATTCCCCGCTCGCACAGAATAACCTGGGAATTGCCCCGCGCGAGAATATATTCCGCGGAAAGGAGCAGTTCCTTCACCGTGGCCATGAGCCCTCGTTTGAGGAGCACGGGTTTGTCGGTGTCGCCCACCGCCTCGAGGAGAGCGAAATTCTGCATATTACGCGCGCCGATCTGCAGCACGTCCGCGTATCGCGCGACCAGCGGCGTCTCCTCGGGCGTCAGGACCTCCGTCACAACGGGCAGACCGGTCATGGCGGAAGCCTCTGCCAGATACTTCAGGCCGTCTTCTTTAAGGCCGCGAAACGAATAGGGAGACGACCGCGGCTTGAACGCTCCCCCCCGCAGGAAGTGAGCGCCTTCAGCCGACACCGACCGGGCGATTTCGATGATGCTCTCCCGTGACTCGACCGCGCACGGACCTGCAATGACGATGGGTTCGCCGGCCCCGAGCGTCCGATTACCGATCCTGATAACGGTCCGTTCGGTCCGGAAGCTCAGCGAGACCAGTTTCCAGGACTCGCCGAATGGATGGATCGCGTCGACGCCCGCCATCGACGCGATACGCGTTTCAAGCTCTTCCAATAGTCGGCGATCGACCTCCTCGACGACCCCGACAACCACCTTCGGGCCGGGCGAGATGATCCTCGGATTCAAGCCGCGATTCCGCAGTTCGGCCAGAACGTGAGCCGCTTCGCTCTTTCGGCAGTCGTCACGCATTACTATTACCATAATCGATTATCCTTCCGGGCGCCGGCGCTCCCGGCCGCGCATCACGCGGCGGTGCGAATTCCCGTAAACTGATTGATGAAGTTGCGGAAGAGAAGCATGCCCTGCGGCGTGGCCGCGGATTCCGGATGGAATTGCACGCCCTCCACCGGCAAGGTCGCGCATCGAAGCCCCATCACTTCGCCCTCCGCGGTGTACGCCGAGACCTCCAAATCCTGCGGGATCGTTTCCTCGGAAGCGATCAACGAATGATACCGCGTGGCCTTGAACGGATTGCGCACCCCGGCGAAGATGGTTCGGCCGTCATGATAGACATCCGAGGTCTTGCCATGGATGAGGTTCTTGGCTCGGACCACCCGTCCGCCGAAGACCGCGGCAATGCACTGATGACCGAGACACACGCCGAGAATCGGAATGCGGCCGGCGAAGCGCTCGATGAGCGCGCAGCTGATCCCCGCGTCGGCAGGCCCGCCCGGTCCCGGCGATATGACGATGGCTTCGGGATCGAGCGCGGCGGCCTGCTCGACTCCTATTTGGTCGGAACGGATCGTGAGGACCTCCATGCCCAGCGATCCGAGCGCATGGGCGATGTTGTACGTAAACGAATCGTAATTGTCGATGAGTAGAATCATAGCGCGGTTCCTCCTCTCTTCCGGGGAAAATGGTGAGAAACATTCGGGTTCGAGCGGTCGTCCGCCGAACCGTTTCCAAGCGCGGATCGAAACGCCGCGGCTCTCTCTCTCACACGCTTGACCGCTCGTCGGGGATCGCCCGCTTCGAGGACGGTACGGATCAGCGCGCTCCCGACGATGACTCCGTCGGCCGCGCCGGCGAACGCTCCCGCTTGTTCGGTCGTAGAAACGCCGAAGCCGACCGCTACGGGCGTCGATGTGACGGACCCGACTCGATCGAGATCCGCGATCAGTTTGTCTGACACAACCATATCCGTACCGGTGACGCCGGTCATCGAGACGTAATAGACGAATCCGCTCGAAACGGATGCGGCTTGGGCGAGGCGATCCGGAGGACTCGTCGGCGCGACCATAAATATCGTCGCCACGTCCCGGAGCGCGGCTGCTCGGAGCCAACTCTCGGCCTCTTCGGGCGGAAGGTCGGGGATGATGACGCCGCTTACGCCTGCGTCCGCGGCTCTCCGAGCGAATTCGTCGATACCCATCCGCAGGACCGGGTTGACATAGGTCATGATGACAATCGGCGACGTGAGCCGCGCCTTCATACGGGCGACGAAATCCAAGACGCCGGCGGGCGTCGCGCCGTTGTCCAAGGCTTTCTTGCCGGCCGCCTGAATGGTTGGACCGTCCGCAAGCGGGTCGGAAAACGGTATGCCCACTTCGATGATGTCCGCGCCGTTTCCGTCGAGCGCGGAGAGGAGCTCTCCGCATGTGTCCGGGTCGGGAAAACCGCCGGTCATAAACGGGATGAACGCGGTTCTTCCTTCGGCCCGAGCGGTTGAGAACGCCTCGTGAATCGCGCTTTTCATTCCGCAGCCTCCGTGTGAGCCGGCACATGCTCCAGATCCTTGTCGCCCCGCCCGGAAAGGCAGACCATGACGATGGTGTCCGCCGACATTTCCGACGCGTTTTGAACCAGCCAGGCGAGCGCGTGCGCGCTCTCGAGCGCCGGGATAACACCCTCCGTTCGACTCATGAGGTGGAAGGCTTCGAGCGCTTCTCGATCGGTCGCGGTCGCATAGCTGACTCGGCCGAGGTCCTTGAGGTACCCGTGTTCGGGGCCGACACCCGGATAATCGAGGCCGGCTGCGATGGAATGGGCTTCGCGGATTTGGCCGTGCTCGTCCTGGAGAAGGTAGCTCATCGCGCCGTGGAGCACGCCCGTACTCCCCGACGACAGCGTGGCCGCGTGTTTGCCCGAGTCAAGTCCCGCTCCTGCGGCTTCCACACCGACCATCTCGACAGGGTCGTCAAGAAAGGGATGGAAAAAGCCGATAGCGTTGCTGCCGGCGCCGACGCATGCGACGAGCATGTCCGGCAATCGTCCTTCCCGTTCGAGGATCTGCCGCCGCGCCTCCCGCCCGATGACGGTCTGGAATTCACGGACCATTTTGGGATAGGGATGAGGACCCACCACCGAGCCGATGATGTAATGGGTATCA
This sequence comes from uncultured Syntrophales bacterium, assembly GCA_964385875.1. Lineage (GTDB taxonomy): Bacteria > Desulfobacterota > Desulfomonilia > Desulfomonilales > Desulfomonilaceae > CAYLRL01. Next base: position 22,493 of record CAYLRL010000027.1, on the reverse strand, counting down.
CGAACATTGGCCGCCCAGTCGCGGATGGCTTCGTTGACCGCATCCTTGAGCGAACGGCTGCCCGATTCCACCGGTCGAACCTCCGCGCCGAGGAGCTTCATCCTCGAGACGTTCGGCGCCTGCCGTTCAATATCCAGGGCGCCCATGTAGACCACGCAGTCCATGCCGAGAAGCGCGGCCGCAGTCGCGGACGCGACGCCGTGCTGACCCGCGCCGGTTTCCGCGATGATGCGGCGTTTGCCCATGTGGTGGGCGAGAAGCGCCTGTCCCAGGGTGTTGTTGATTTTGTGAGCGCCGGTGTGCGCAAGGTCCTCCCGCTTGAGGAAGATCCGCGGGCCGTTGATCCGTTGACCGAAATTTACCGCTTCGTACAGCGGGGTTTCGCGGCCGACGTAATCGTGGAGCAGCCGATTCAGGTCCGAACGAAACGCGTCGCTGCGCATAGCCTCGGTGAAGGCCCGTTCCAGTTCATCGAGGACCGGCATGAGGACTTCGGGCACGTACCGGCCTCCGTACGGGCCGAATCGGCCGTTCGCGTCAGGCATAATCGGCCGCGTTTTTGGCTCGCGTGATAAAGCGTGCAACTCGGTCATGATCTTTTCTCCCGGGTTCGTATTCTACGCCGGTTGAGACGTCCACTCCGAAGGGGCGGACGGTGGTCACGGCTTGGGTTATGTTGTCGGGCTCAAGGCCGCCGGCGAGGATGATCGGCCTTGCGCGGGCGATCTCGACGGCCGCGTCCCATTTGAACGCTTTTCCGGCCCCTCCGTAGACGCCTTCTCGATAGGTGTCGAGCAGGAGCGTGGTACCGGGAAACTCGGCGCAGGACGGCGGCTTGTCGTCACGGACGCGGAGCGCTTTGATGATCCCGTTTCCGAGCGCCCGAGCGATCTCTTCGGACTCATCGCCGTGAAGCTGAAGCAGGTCCAGTCCGCAGCGGGTTTTGATCTCAAGCGTTCGCTCGGGATCTTCGTTCACAAAAACGCCGACTGTGAGGACCGAATCCGGAAGCTCTCGGATGATCGATCGCGCCTGCTCCGGAGTCACTTGCCTGGGACTTGGCGCGAAGATGAAACCGAGCGCGTCCGCTCCCGCCCGCGCGGCGGCCACAGCGTCGGCAGTATTGGTTATGCCGCAGATCTTCACCGTAACCATCGGTCAAACCTCCGCCTGCGCCAGAGCCCGAAGCGCCTCCCCCGGGTCGGCCGAGCGCATAAGCGCGATCCCGACAAGGAATGCGTCCAGGCCTGCGGACCGGAGTCTCTTCACTTCATCGGGCGTCGAAATCCCGCTTTCCGCGACAACGGGGATCGATTCGGGGACAAGCGCTCGGAGTCGCACACAGGTCTGAAGATTGACGTCGAGGGTGGCGAGATCGCGGTTGTTGATCCCCATAAGGCTCGGACCGATCGACAGCGCGGTCTTCACTTCAGCTTCCGTGTGCGCTTCCACCAGAGGAGTCATCCCGAGAGCGATCGTTTCCTTGTGCAGCCGACGGAGTTCGTCGGCTTCCAATGCGGCGACGATAAGCAGGATCGCGTCCGCGCCGGCGATCCGTGATTCGTAGATCTGCACAGTATCGAGAATAAAGTCCTTCCGGAGAATCGGCAGCGAGGTTGCGTTTCGGACTGCGCTCAGGTCCTCGATACTCCCACCGAAAAACGCAGCGTCGGTGAGCACGGAAATCGCCGCCGCGCCGGCCGTTTCGTAGGTTCGGGCCAATGCCGAGACATCCGCATCCGATCGCAATTGACCCGCGGACGGCGAAGCCCGCTTGATCTCCGCGATAATCGGAACGCGGTGTCCATTCGCGAGCGACTTCAGGAAGTCGCGGGCCGGAGGCGCCGTTTGCGCGCGACGACGCAACTCAACGAGATTGCTCCGTTCCAGAAGCCGTGTGACCTCACCCCGCTTGTTGGCCAGTATGGTGTCGAGCGCGCTCATGCCGATGTAGCCTCCGTCACGCGGACGCGACGGCCTGAGCCGCAAGCGTCTCCGACAAATCCACAAGGCGGTCGAGTTTATCGAGCGCCGCGCCGGAATCGATCGCTTCTGCGGCCGCGGTAAGTCCGTCCCGCATATCGTCGGCACGACCTGCGGCTACAAGCGCGGCAGCCGCGTTCATCAGGACCATGTTTCGGCATGCGCCCGGTTCGCCCCGGAGGACCGACAGGGTGATCGCCGCGTTGGTCGCCGCGTCGCCCCCGCGGATCTCTTCCGGTCGAGCGAGAGGCAATCCGAACTCGTCGGGACTGATCATTCCGGTGGTTACTTGCCCGTCGACGATCCGCGTGATCCTGGTGGGGCCGGTTATGCTGATTTCGTCGTAGCAGCCCTCACCGTAGACGACCCACGCGCTGCGACATCCGAGACGTGTGAGGGCCCCTGCCATGACCTCGGTGAGATCGCTCCGATAGACGCCGAGCACTTGGACATTCGCGCGCGCGGGGTTGGTCAACGGCCCGAGAAGATTGAAGATTGTGCGGAGGCCGATTTCACGCCGCGGGATGACCACATGCCGCATCGCGCCGTGGAGCATAGGCGCGTACAGAAAGCCGATGCCCACCTCGTCGATGCAGCGGCCCACATCGTCGGGGGTGAGGTCAAGTCGAACGCCGATGGCTTCGATCACGTCCGCGCTGCCGCATTTGCTCGATACCGATCTGTTGCCGTGTTTGGCCACCTTGAGTCCCGCGCCGGCAACCACAAACGCGGTTGTGGTCGAAACGTTGAACGTGAGCGTTCCGTCACCCCCGGTCCCGCAGGTGTCGACCACGGTTTCGCGGTCCACATTGATCTCGTCCCGATCGATCGCAACCTTCGCGCTGCCCACCGGAATCGGCGTGCTCTTGGAGCGCATTACCCGGGCGGCCGCGGAGATCTCGTCCGCGGTCTCCCCTTTCATCCGCAGACCCGCCATAAACGCGCCGATTTGGGCCGCAGTGGCCTTTCCTTCGGTGACGTCGTCCATGACCTCGGTCATTTCCGCCGGCGTCAGCTCGACCCGTTCCACCACTTTCGCAATCGCTTCCCGAATCATGATCTCCCCTCGGCCGCTGCTGTGAGAGCGGCAATGCTCTGGGCGGCCTTATTTTGGATTTCCTTGTATTCCATCTCCGGAATGGAGTCGGCCACGATCCCCGCGCCGACCCGGATGTCGAACCGATCTTCATGAAAGAGCGCGCATCGGATCGCGATACACGTGTCCATAACCCCGTTCGGGCCGAAGTAACCCACCGCGCCGGCGTACGGCCCTCGCGGATCGACTTCCAATTCGTCAATGATCTCCATAGCGCGGACCTTCGGCGCGCCCGAGACGGTCCCTGCGGGAAAGCCGGCCGTGAACGCGTCGATGATGTCCGCGTCGTCCCGAAGGCGGCCTTGGACCTGTGAAACGATGTGCATGACATGGCTGTATCGGTGAATCGCGCGAAAGGGGTCGACCGTGACGGTTCCGTACGCGCTCACCCGACCGACGTCGTTGCGCGCGAGGTCCACCAGCATGAGGTGCTCCGCGGCCTCTTTGTCCGATTCGAGGAGTTCCCGTTCCAATTCGCCGTCCCGGGCGGGGTCCGAGCCTCGGCCGCGCGTGCCTGCGATCGGCATGATTGTAACCGTTCCGCCTCCGACCTTTACCAACGTCTCGGGCGACGCGCCCAGCAATCGATAGGAACCGAGATCCAGATAAAACATATACGGCGACGGACTCTTCACTCTCAGCCGCCGATACATCTCGAAGGGATCGAGGTCGCTCCTGCCCGTAAAGCTGTCGGAGACCACCACCTGGAAGATGTCGCCGGCGCGGATATATTCCTTCGCCGTCTCGACGGACGAGCAGAAGCGATCCTTCGGCGGGGCGATCACGTCAGCCGAAGTCGACAAAAAAAGCATGGAAAGGGGTTTTCCAAGCGCCTGTTCCATGTCCGCGATCTTCGCGCAGCACGTCCGAGCATCGGTGTCGATCGCCGTGAGAACAAGCGTGCGCCGAACATGATCGAAGATTGCGAACCGAGACGGCATAACCAACCGCGACGCGGGAACGTCTGTGGACCACGCCCCGGGAAGCCGCTCGATGAGCCGCACCGCGTCGTATCCCACGAATCCCATGAACGAACCCACGCCCGCGGCCGCGGGAATCGATGCGAGGCGATACGCGTTCACTTGGGAGCGGAGCGTTGCAAAGAAGTCCGCGGGATCGAAGAATCGCCGGCCCGCGCCGTTCCAGATAGTGCCGCGATCGGGTTCAAGTTCCATCCCGGCGATGGGATCGTACGCCACAATCGAATAGCGGCCGGTCACGTCCTTTGTTTCCACGCTCTCGAGCAGGAACGAGTCCGCTCGACCGCGGCAGAGCTTCACGTACGCGGACACGGGCGTTTCCGTATCCGCAAGTTTTTCGACGCTGACGAGTTCCAGTTCGATCATGATCTTTCTCCGGGCGTAAGAAACCAAAAAAGCCCACCGCATATTCGACGGTGGGCTTGGCATAGGCAAAATCTACTGTTTCTTCAGGATGCTAGACGAATCCTCCCACCGCCGAACGGTTGGTCCACCACCACCAGGCATAAAAATAGAGAGCGTCGGAAAAAGTTCGGCCGGCGGCGCACAGGGAGGCCTGAGCGGTCAAAAGGTCGGAATTAAAAGATATGTGGTGATTGCTCTGCAACATAGTCGCCGAGTATCCGCAAAACGCGACGAAACGTCAAGCAAATTTTTGTTCATTGTTGTGTATCGCCGCTTGGGAAACAGTATTGAAGGTGATCGAACGCTGATGGAATCTCAGTATTCGCGGACGTGATAAACGAGGTCGAACGCGCGGTCAGATCCGGTCTCTCGAGACGGCCCGATCCCGTTCTGAGAGCAGTTCCGCCGCTCTCAACCCCACCCGGATGCACCGGTCCTCGAACCGATCGAGGTCCCCCGGATCGGCGAAGGTCCCTTCGACGCGGTTGGCCACCGCGACGGTTACGCCGCCGGCGCGCAGATCGAATTCCGACACCTGCGCAAGCGTCAAATAGACGGACATCTCCATCTCGAAGTTCAACACTCCCGCGCGGCCGAGACGTTCCGCCTTCCCGGGCTCCCGCGTCGGAAAGCCCTCAACCATGCGGCCTTGCCCGGCGTAGAAGTCCGAGGTGGTGCAGGTGGTCCCCACATGATACGCGTGGCCCAGCTCGTCCGCCGCGTCCTGAATCGCGGTGCGCACCGCAGGATGCGCGCTTACGTCCATATCCGCCGGAGCGTAATAATGCGTCGTGTTTTCGTCGCGTATCACGCGATCAGTGATGATCAAATCCCCGAGTTGAATATTCGATTGCAACGCGCCGCATGTCCCCACCCGAATGAATACGGCGTCCGACCGACAATGCGCGGCCTCGACAATCGCGATGGCCGTGGCCGACGGCCCGATACCGGTTCCCATGACCGACAGCGGAACGCCGTTGTGTTCGCCGGTGTAAACGACAAACTCACGATTTCCGCCCCGAAGCTCACGCTCATGGAGAAACGCGGCCATCCGATGCGCGCGCTCGGGAGCCGCGCAGGTGAGGATGTAACGCGCGAGGTCACCCGGTTTGCAGTCGATGTGATAGCAACGACCTTCATGGGCGGGAGGCTTGTGGTTGGACATAAGGGAATCCTTTCGAGCGCGTCGCCCGATATGTTCCGACTGCCGTAAATTGTCGTCGATCAAATCCGTCCGCGAGAGTCTCGGAAAAGCGGCGCTTGACCAGCGCGACGGCCGACTCTATGCTCGTCGGAACCGAACAGGTAACCGTTCACCGGGATAGCGCCAAGCCATTGATATCTCGATGGGGGAGGCTTGGAGGGGGAGATGAGTCTCCCCCTCCATCCTCACCGGGCGCAGAGCCGCCTCAAGCCCGGTGGACCATTACCCGAACAGCCGGTGAGGTCATGGATCCGCTTCCCGCATTACCGGAAACACCGCGAATCCGCTTGGCGCTGCTCCTTGGTCTCGCTGTGGGCGCTCGGCTGATCGCTTGGTATTTCACCCACGACGCGCCCTTTGTCAGCGACGAAGCCGACTTTTTTGCCGCCGCCCGGAATCTCGCGCTCAACGGTGAACCGAGCTTTTTCCGGCCGCCCGTCACGTCTCTCATTGCGTCGGTCGTCGTATACCACGGCGGCTCGTTGGCCGTGACGCGGCTCGTGTGGAGCGTGCTCGGCGCGGTGAACGTGTGGCTGCTCTACGTGCTGTTGTCCAGATTCCTCGAGCGCCCCGTTCCCTTTGCCGCCTCGGTTCTGTATGCGCTCTACCTGCCGGCCATATCATACTCAACCTTTGTCACAAGCGAGACTCCCGCGGTTTTCTTCTTTCTGCTCGCCGCATGCCTGGTTACATTCCCCGGGCGAAGCGTTCGGCTATGGCGATGCGTCGGCGCAGGAGTCGCGGGAGGGCTGATGCTGCTCACGAGGACCTCCCTCGCGGCTCTCGTTCCCGTAATCGCCCTCTTCGCTGCGCCCGCTTCACGGGGAGGGAAGGGCCGGTCCGCGAAACTCCTTTCCGTCGCCGTAATTCTCATCATGAGCGCCGCGCCGGCGGCCGCATGGCTCCTCACGGTCTATTCGGCTCACGGAAAGCTCTTCATCGCGGAAAACACCGCGTACAACCTCTACCTCGGCAATAATCCCGTGTATCAGGAAGACCTGAACCTCTTCAATCCCCTGCCCACTCAAGAGCAGATCGCCGGGCGAAAAGGGCTTCTGCTCGGTGGAGGGGGAAGCCTCAACGCCATGCCCGCGGATTATGACGCTCGGATGCGATCCGCGCTCATCTTTATCGAAGAGAATCCGCCCCTGTTCCTCCGCCGCGCGCTCGGACGACTCGCCAGAATCTTTGTGCCCAAGACGTCCACGCTCCAACTGCTCGGAGGCGAACGAACCAGCCCGTGGTTCTCGCCGGCGTCCCTGGCGGTTCTGGCGGCCACAAATCTGCCGTACGCGGCCATGCTCTTTTTCGGCTGGGCCGGCGTAATCCTCTGTGGGAAGTCGGATCCGGACCGGAGATTCCGAGATTTCGCGCTCTGGGTCATCGTCGGCTCATCGATACTCTGCCTGGTTGCGATCTCCAAACCGCGCTATTCCTTCCCGTTCGATCCGTTTCTCGGCGCCGGCCTCTGTTGGTTGATCTACCACAGACACGAACTCCGGCAGTGGGTCGACACCCGCTCCGCAGCCGCGATCGGCGCCGGTTGGATCTTCTTCGCCTGGAGCTGGATCGCCTGGCTCATCTTCGCGTTCGCATCGCGCTCCGCGGTGTACGGATAGGCGATTGTTTGGTAATAAGGCCGCCCGCGGCTCGTGAGGGGTGTGAAGGGCGCCGAGGACTGCGAGGGGTTCTCTCTTGGACAAAAAGCCGCCCCCCCGCAAAGGGCTTCACGTATGCGGGGTGAGAGGCCCGCTCGGTCGAAGCGCTGCGCGCCTCGGTTCGCCGGGCGCGACCTCACTTTTTCTTTGCGGAGCCTGACCGACACGCCGACCGAATCTATGCTCGTCTCAGGCGAACAACGTGCCCCAAGGAGGCTGCCGCCCATGACCTGGGAAGACCGCATAATCATCAACCCGGAGATCCTCACCGGCAAACCGGTCATCAAAGGAACGCGCATCGCCGTGGAATTCGTGATCGGCCTCCTCGCGGAAGGATGGTCCGAAGACGAAATCTTGGACAATTACCCCGGCCTCACCGTCGACGATATCCATGCGTGCGGAAGACTATCGATGGAGAGAAAGGGACCTGATTCTCATGCTTTTACTCTACCCAAAGAGCGAGCGTGACGACCTCTCGCCGGAACAACTCAAAATTCTGAGAAAAATTGTCGACGAGGAATACCCATGAGAGACGACCTCTTTGAGCAGTTGGTCGCAAGCGCTCGAGAAGGCGGCGCCGTCCTTCGGGGTGAGATCGAGCCTTCGCGAAGGTTCGAAGTGAAACCGCCCGACGTCAAGGGAATTCGAGCGAATTACGGGCTCTCCCGGAAGCAGTTCGCTGCGCTCTTAGGCGTAAGCCCGAAGACACTGCAGAACTGGGAACAAGGCCGCCGCACCCCGAAAGGAGCGGCCCGCATCCTCCTCGAAGTCGCCGCCACGCACCCAGGGGAAGCTTGGGACGCGGTCCGAAGAGTTAGGGGCCGGCAGACGGGGTGAAGGCGGGTTTGGAGTCATAGTCGGAAATACGTCACAAGCCAGATAATACTTCGTCGCATCGGCTTCATTCTTAGGCGCCCACCACGGCTCATGTCGTGACATGACCTATAAAGCGCCGAATCCAGCTTTTGATTTCCGATGAGCGGCTCACTATTTCGAACTCTTCTCATTTCGGACCGCCGGTTCGACTCCGCTGCCTTTTTCGCCCTTCGTCACCCAGCGGAAACCGGGAACCTCGATTTCGTCCTTCGGAGGCGGCGTGGGCTCCTTTGGTTGCGATTCCGATTCACTTCCTCTTCTCTCTTTTCCGCTCTTTTCAGGCATCCTTCCTAACCCCTTTCATAACCGTCATGGTTGAAACTCAATCGTATCTATAAGTCTCCTGAAGCCACCAATAAGCTTGAAGGTCTGGCCCCGTTCGCTCCTTGTGTCGATGAGGCCTTTTGCAACAGAGTGTGTAACTGAAGTCAGACTTTTTGTCAAGAGGTAAGTAAGGTGAGCATCTGGTATGATAACATTGGTGCTCGAGCCAGATACTTCGGCGCTGATGCTGCGCATTGACACCGGAGAAAGGACGAGTAGCATTTTAGGGCCTCAGCAGCCGCGCCACCTCCCTCGGCACGAGGCTTTCCCACTCTTCGCCGTCTCTCATTCGGCGGCGGATTTCCGCGCCGGTGATGCCTTTTTCGCTGAGGGGGCGTTCCCACATGACTTCGGTTTTGAGGCCGTGGGATTGGAAGAGTTCCAGTTTTCGGCGGCCCCAGGCGTCGTAGATGGTTAGGAAGAAGACCGCGTCGAGGGGGACGTAATACCGGTAGAGCTCGGGGAGGTTCACGGGGAAGGGGACGATCGAGAAGTCTCGGGGGTCGAGGCCTTCGTCGAGGAGGGCGTCTTGGATCATGAGGTATCGTTGGTAGTAGGTGAAGGGGTTGGCGTCGGGCGCGCTGCGGTCGGGGTCCGCGTCGTTGTCTCGGGTGAGGCCGGGATCGGGGTTGGTGACGCCGATGACGAGCCGTCGGCATCGGGCCCACCCCGCGAGGATGTAGACCATGTGGTCGTTATGGAGCGGCTGAAATCGCCCGTGGATGACTCCGATTTCGTGCATGGACGCCTCCTGAGCGGGGTATCGGGTCGTGTTTCGGCTCGGCCCTGCAGCCGATCAAGGCTCGCGTCCCCCTCAGTCCAACTTGATGGGTTTTCCCGTGATTCCGCGCCGCCGTCGTCAAGCCCGACGTATTCGGGCTATCCGTTCAACGGTCCGTCGTGCGAGGTCATCAGCGCGGTCTCATCGAGGCAGAAGAAATCGGTCGGACTGCCTGCGTCGATTCGGTCGATTCCCTCGGGGATTTTGACGAGCGCCTCCGCGGCGGCCATGGATTCGAGCCGTCGGACCATCGGGAGCGGATCGAGCAAGATCTCGTGTTCGCTGCGCCGGATGCGGCATCGGATGAATTGGGTCCAATCGATCTGCCCGGTGATTGCATCGGTGAGCCGGCCGGTGAGCCGCAGAAACGGCGAGTGGGCCGCTCCGGCCATCTTCATGAGCGCAGGGAGCGCGATCATAAGGAACGCGGTCTCGTTCGAAGGCGGTCCGCCGGGGAGGCAGAATATCGGTTTGCCGTTCAGGGCGCCCAATCCCACCGCTTTGCCGGGGCCGATCCTCACTCGATGGAAGAGCTTGCGCCAGCCGACCGACTCGAGCACGCGGACGACCAGATCCCGATCGCCGGACCACGCCCCGCCGGAGGTGAGCAGCGCGTCGGTCTCTTCGTTGAGGTCGAGTACGGCCGGCGCGAGTTCGTCCGCGTTGTCGCCCACACGACGCATGACGGTATCCATGCCGAGCGATCGAAGCCGCGCGTCCTGGAGGACGAGATTGCTCGCATAGACCTGTCCTTCGGAAAGGCGGCGACCCGGGAGGAGCACTTCGTCTCCGGACGCCAGCAGGCCGATGCGCAGCCGCCGGAAGACCTTCAGTTCGGTGACGCCTCCGGCCGCGAGGCGGCTCAGCGCGCCCGGGGTGATGCTCCGGCCCCGCTCGACGAGCGTGTCGCCTCGAGCGGTGTCCGTGCCGCGGAAGAGGATGTTCCGGCCGGGATGCGCGTCCGCGAAGGCTTCGATGGTGTCGCCGTTGAGATACGCGAATTCCTCCGCGAGGACCGCGTCCGCGCCGTCGGGAATTCGAGCGCCGCTGAGCACCCGGACGCACGCGCCGGGCTCGATGGTGAGGGCCGGGCGCTCGCCCGCGCCGACGGTCCCGATAATACGCAGCTTGACGGGATTGTCGGCCGCGGCCGCGGTCACATCCGCCGAGATCACCGCGTACCCGTCTTTGAACGACGCGTCGACCGACGGGGAATCGACCACCGCGTGAGCCGGTTCCGACGCGATTCTTCCCACTGCGTCCGAGATCGGAACGGTCTCCGCGTCAATGGGTTCCACCGCGTTCAGCGCGTCGTGGAAAGCGCTCTCAAAGCCTGTGTGGATACGTGTCATTCCGGCCGGTCCGTGGACGGTCTTTTCGGGGGCGCACAATCGAGGCCGTTGGTTCACTCCGCAGATGAGAACTCTTCCGGGAACTCCTCCCGAAGCATCGCCGTGTACTCGGCTTCCCAATCGTCGCCGAACATGGATTTGCACATCTCTTCCATGTCTTTTTTGTACCCTTCCGGGTCGCGGGCCTTCCACTCGGCGTCGTCGCGTTTCAGTTGTTCGAACGCGACGCCGGCCTTGTCAGAGTGGGCGCTCATCATCTGAAACGCCTGCTCGATTTCGTCCAATCCTTTGTGGTCTTCGTTATCGCTCATCTGTTCGGTCTCCGATTGAGTTCGATCGGATGATGTCGTGCCGGCCGGCCCCATCCGTGACCATGTCCCGATTCCGACGAACGGGCATCTCGGGCCGAGCGTGCGGACGCGAGTTATCCGACCGAATTGAAACATCATCTTACCATTGTCGGGTTCTCGGGTCAGCCTCGAGAGTCAAGTTGACCGAGAATTCCTCATCCCCGCGCATGAGGAGGAGGGTCACGCGGTCTCCCACACTCTTCTGACGGATGATGTTCCGATACTCTTCGTATGTGGGGGTCGAGGTTCCGTCGACGCCCAGGATGATGTCACCGCCGACGAAGATATAGCGATCTCCGATGGTTATCGGTATGTTCGTGTTCGGATAGGTAGCGGGCCGATCGCCTGCCTTGAGTCCTGCGGCAGCGGCGGGACTTCCGGGATAGAGTTGGACGATGAGAACGCCGTTGACGGGGGGGAGTCCCAACCGTTCGGCCGCCGCGGGATTGAGGTTGATCCAGTAGCGGAGTCCGAGCCAAGGGTAAATAACGCGGCCGTGTTCGATGATCTGGCTTCCGGCCTTGATTGCCCGCTTGATCGGCATGGCGAATCCAATGCCGGTGAATGCGCCGCCTTGGGTAAAGATTGCCGTGTTGATTCCGATGACTTCGGATTTCGCGTTGATCAACGGTCCGCCGCTGTTGCCGGGATTGATACCGGCGTCGGTTTGGATCATGTCGATCAATGTTCTGTCGCCGACCGCGATGTCTCGGTGGAGCGCGCTGATAAATCCCGACGTTACGGTATGTTGGAAGCCGAAGGGGTTCCCGATCGCCACGACGCGCTGACCCACCCGAAGCTGCTCCGAATCGCCCAGAACCGCGGTCCGCATTTCCGGAAACGGATCCACCTTGATGACCGCAAGGTCGCTTTCAGGATCCTTGCCGATCAGCCGAGCGGGTACCTTTTTCTTTCCCTCGAAGGTGACTTCCAGCTTCTCGGCGTTCCCCACGACATGATTATTGGTGAGGATGTGACCTTGGTTGTCGATGACGAATCCCGAGCCCTGCCCAACCGACGGAGGCATGAGGCGCATCCAGAAGTCCCATCTCAGGCTGCGCGTGGTGGCCAGAATGTTGACGACCGAGGGGCTTACCTGCTCGTACACGTTCATGACCACCGCTTCGGTCGATTCCGTCGGGACGTAGTGTGCGGTGGAAGTCGGCTTGGGCGCCGGGGGTTGGCGGTTCAGCCAGAGTCCGACGAGCAGGCCCGCGCCGAATATGACCGCGACGGTTACGATCAGAGACCATCGATTCGGTCGGTTCATCTGATCCACTCGGGCGAACGGAGCCGGGGTATGAACTGTTGGAGGCCTTCGATGATTCTCGAGGCCCCGGGAAGGAACGATTCGATGGGCCCGGCCGGTCCGCCCCGGTTGGCCTCACGTCGGGGCGGCGCCGGCGTTTCCTCGTCGAAAAAGGGATCGACCGGTTCGTGGGTAACCGGGCCGTAATCCTGCTCATACGCCGGCGTCAGGTAGTCACGGTGGACCACCATCTTTCCATTTTCGTCCACGGAGTAAGGCGCATATCCGAGCGTCTCTCCGGACGGGTTCAGTACGCGGATGTTCCCGCCGTACCCGTAGTCTCCGTACCCGTTGCCGTAATAGGTCGCTTGCCCGTACATGCCCGGCTGCGGCGGGATCATGCCGGGGTACCGGCCCGCGTGGCCTCCGTAGGCGTACTGCTGATAGGGATTCGGCGCAGGCGGCCCGACCGGTTGGCCGTATCCGCCCTGATAATACGGATTCGGCGGTGCGGGTCCGACGGTTTGGCCGTACCCGTAATTCTGCGACGGGTCCGTTGCGCCGCCGTAGACGAGGTTTGCCTGAGCCGCGACGGGAAAGGCCGGCAAATCCACCGGTGAGAACTGCTTCCTGAGGATGTCCGGGGCCAGATCCGGATCGGACTCGAGGAGCGCAAGTTCACTCACCCGGCGGTTTGTTCCGAGATCGAAGACGATGCCCGGCGGAGCGGGATAGCCTGTTTCCGGTTCGGACGCCAGGGCCTCCCCCATGAAATCCATCCAGACGGGAAGCGCCGCGCGACTGCCGTATTCCTTCTTGCCCAGGGAGACCTTTGCGTCGTACCCGAACCAGACGCCCGTAGTGTACTTCGGATTGAAGCCGATGAACCACGCGTCCGTACAGTCGTCGGTGGTCCCGGTTTTGCCGGCGATGTCCCGACGTTTCAGCCGCTGAGCTTTTGCCGCGGTGCCCGAAACGGTAATCTGACGGAGGCCGCTCAGCATGAGATAGGCCGTCTGAGGACTCATGACCCGGACCGGATCGGGACGCCGACTCGTTTTGAGTCCCCCGCCGTCCGGAGAAAAGGTGAGAAGCCGTTCGATGTCCGGACTCAAACGATCTCCGGGGTCGCGTGCCGGCTGGGCCGGGGCTCGACGATCGTGCTCAGGTTGTTGGTAAGGCTGTCGCATCGGAGGCTGGGGGCGCCCTTGCGGTCCGTATGCCTGCCGCTGCTGCGGGAAGTACGGATTCTGCGGTTGACCGTAAAACTGCGGTTGCGGTTGCGGCGGAGGCGGCGGAGGAGTACGGCGCTGCTCGAGCCACGCGGTCGCGGCCGTGTCCGTGAAGCTCGCCGGCGTCACTTCGAGCTGCGGCGCGGTGTTGTCTTCGAGCACATTCCCGAATCTGTCCACTACCTTCTTCACGAGCACGGGGGTGACCTTCATGCCCATGTTGGGGAAAACGGTGTACGCCGCGGTCAGTTCCAGCGGTGTGACTTCCGACGCGCCGAGGCAGATCGAAAGATTTTTGCCGAGCGGAGATTCGACGCCCATCCGTCTCGCCATCCGAATCGTCGAATCGATCCCCACATCCATCAGCAATTTCACCGTCGCAGTGTTCCGGGAATGGACCAACGCCTGCCTCAGGGTGATGGTTCCGCGGAATTCACCGTCCGAGTTCATGGGCATCCATTCTTCTTCATCCGGATCGATTACCACCGCGATCGGTTCGTCGACGATGTAGGAAAACGGGCTGTACTGACTCCACTCGAACGCCGCGGCGTATACGAACGGCTTGAATGCGCTGCCCGGCTGCCGCAAGGCTTGAGCCGCCCGGTTGAAGCGGGATTGCTCGAAGTCAAGGCCGCCGACGAGCGCCCGCACTTCGCCGGTGCGATTCTCGATGCTGACGAGCGCGCCCTGAGCCGGCGGATCGGCTCGATGTTCGAGCGTGAGGTTGTTTCCGTCCACGTCGACGACGCGAAATTCCAGGAGGTCGTTCGGTCGATAGCGAATAGGGCTGTCAAGGGTCATCGTGAAGCGAAGATCACCCGGCAGCGCGAGCGTGCATTTTTGGAGATTGCCCGCTTCGGGGTGGTCCCGCTTCTTTTTCTGCTGCTTTGGAGTGTGATTCTCGACAACCATCGCTTTCAGGGTGTCGCCGGCCCCGATTTTCGCGGGAGGTTTGCTGCGGAGAAAGGCCTGCCGTTCCCGGCGATCGAATCGATCAATCAGGCCCGTCGGTCTTCGATGGCGCTTTTCCCAGGCCCGGGCGCCCTTATGCAGAGCGGCCGACGCCGCGCGCTGCAGCTCCGGATCGCATGTGGTCCAGACGGTGAGACCGTCGTTATAGAGCTTGTCTTCACCGTATTTGTCGACGATGTATTGGCGGACGGCCTCGGTGAAGTACGGCGCGCGCTTATACGGATTGGGAAGATTCTCGCGAATGACGGGCTTCTCGCGCATCGCGGCCTCATGCTGTTCCTGGGTGATGAAGCCGTTCTCGAGCATGCGGCGCAAGACTTCGTTTCGCCTTTCAAGCGCGGCGGTCAAGCTTCGGGTCGGCGCGTAGCGGGACGGCGCGGGGACCAATCCCGCAATCAACGCGGATTCGGCGATAGTAAGGTCCGTGCAGCTCTTGCCGAAGTAGGTCCGGGCCGCGGATTCCACGCCGTACGCGCCGTTGCCGAGATAGATCTCGTTAAGATAGATGCCGAGGATCTCCTCTTTCGAGAGGGTCTCTTCCAGCCGTATCGCAAGGAGCGCTTCCCGGATTTTGCGGGTAAAGGTCTTCTTCCGGGTAAGGATGAAGTTTCGGGTCACCTGCTGGGTTATGGTGCTGCCGCCCTGAACGACTTGACCTTTCTTGAGGTTCTTGAACGCGGCTCTGGCGATTCCGATCCAGTCAACGCCGGGATGACTAAAGAAGCGCGCGTCTTCCGCCGCAAGGAACGCATTGACTGCGTGCGGCGGGATGCGGTCCAATGGAACAGGGAAGCGCTTTTCTCGATAGAATATGCCGATAACGGTGCGGTCTTCCGCATAGAAGGTCGAGACGGTCTTGGGGCGATAGGCTCTGAGGTCGGGGATGTCGGGGAGATCCGCTGAGAACGAGAGGTACGCGCCGATCAAACCGCCGGCGAGTCCCGAAAGCAGCCCGCACACCACAAGAATAGGAATGCCGGCCATTGTCCAGGCCAGCAATCCGCCGGGTAAACTCGATCGTGATCCGGCGCGCTTTCGAAAAAACAAGCTGTGACCCTTACGTTAAGTGTGCAGCCCTACACGGCAATTGCCGCGCCAATTGTACGGTATCTCGGGTTCCACGTCAAGAATAGGCTCCGTGAGCGCTACTCCGCATCGCGCCGGCAGGCGGCCGTTGACGGGATAAGACCCTCGCGCTCCCGCTGAGTTCCCTGATTACCGGGATTTCTCCGAAGTCGTTCCGAGGGGGAAGCGCCCGGGCCCATATTTTCGATGCGCGATCGAACCGGCTACGAGTCCGGAATCCGTTTCAAAGCGGTAAGGCCGATCTTGACGCGGCTCGGGGGAAGGATTAAGCTCCCTTAACTTCCCGTCGACAGGAGACTACCGTGAGAATCGGCCAGGGATATGACGTACACCGACTCGTCGAGGGACGAAGCCTTGTACTCGGCGGCGTGCATATCGATTACGAACTGGGCCTTGAAGGGCATTCCGACGCGGACGTGCTCGTTCACGCGGTCATCGACGCGTTGCTCGGGGCAGCCTCGCTGGGAGACATCGGACTGCATTTTCCGGACACGGATCCGGCGTACAAGGACGTCTCGAGCATGGAATTGTTGGAGATCGTCGCCAAGGCGATCGATTCTCTCGGATTTCGTATCGCCAATCTCGATGCGACCGTGCTGGCCGAGCGGCCGAAAGTCGGACCCTACCGAGGCGACATGGTCGGCAATTTGGCCTCTGCGACGGGCGTTCCTCCCGAACGGGTAAACGTGAAAGCCACCACCACTGAAGGTCTCGGATTTACGGGGCGAGGTGAAGGAATCGCGGCTTTGGCCGTTGTGCTCCTTGTGGACTCGGAACCCGGCGAGGAGACCCAGGCCGGGGATGAGACGTTGGACTACTGATACGACGGTCCGCTCCGTTGAACGCCGCGCCGCGCGGGACGGTCATGGAAGGGACTTCGGCGCGAGGTCCGGGGTCCGAAGCCGCGCCGCAAGAGGAGAGACGGATGGGATTGAAGGTCTACAATACGCTGACCCGCAAGAAAGAAGATTTCGAGCCCGTCGAGCCCGGCGCGGTCAAAATGTACGTGTGCGGCGTCACGGTCTATGACATGTGCCATATCGGTCACGCCAGATCGATCGTGCTCTTCGACGTGATCTATCGATACTTGCAATTCAAGGGTTACGAAGTGACGTACGTCCGCAACTTCACCGACGTGGATGATAAAATTATCAAACGGGCCAACGAACTGGGAGAAGATTGGGCGTCGGTAGCGCGACGATACATCGGAGAATTCTATACGGATATGGACGCTCTCGGCGTGCTTCGTCCCACCATTGAACCGAAAGCCACCGAACACATCGGCCAAATAGAGGACCTGGTCGGCAAGCTGATCGAGACCGGTCACGCGTACCAAAAGGGCGGGGACGTCGTTTACGACGTCGAGAGCTTTCTCGGATACGGAAAACTCTCGGGGAAACGCATCGAGGATCTGGTTTCAGGGTCGCGCGTCGAGGTCGATTCAACCAAGCGCAATCCCCTTGATTTCACCCTCTGGAAGGAAGCCAAGCCCGGCGAACCCTCGTGGGAAAGCCCGTGGGGAGCGGGGCGACCCGGCTGGCATATCGAATGCTCCGCGATGAGCATGACCTACCTGGGGGAGTCGTTCGACATCCACGGCGGCGGCGCGGACCTCACCTTTCCCCACCATGAGAACGAGATCGCGCAGTCGGAGGGCGCGACGGGCAAGCCGTTCGTCAAGTACTGGATCCACAACGGCTTCGTCAATATTCGATCCGAGAAGATGTCGAAATCGCTCGGGAATGTGCTCAATATCCGTGACATCCTCCAAAAGGTTCATCCCGAGGCGTTACGGCTTTTTCTGCTCTCCAGTCATTATCGGAGCCCCCTCGACTATACCGATTCGTCCATTTATGAAGCGTCCGCGGCCCTGGAACGGCTGTACGGCGCTCTCGAATCGCTCGATCAACTCATCGACATGAACGGGCAGGCTACGGAGATTCCGGAAAGCCTTCAGGACATCAAGAAGAAATTCTCGGGATTCATGGATGACGATTTCAACACGCCCCGATGCCTGGCGGTGCTCTTCGAGGCGGCCCGGACGATCAACCGGATATCCTCGGAAGCGAAGGAATCGCCGGACGTTGTGCCGAATTCGGGGCTGCTCCGGGCCGTGAAAGATGAGATGACCATGATCTCCCGCGATCTCCTCGGGATTCTCTCTCTGACGCCGCAGGAATTCTTCGGTCAAATACGTTCTTTGGGCCTGCAGGAAGTGGATCTTTCTCCCGAGGAGATTCAGGCGATGATCGACGAGCGCGCCCAAGCCCGCGCGGCCAAGGATTTCGCCAAGGCGGACGAGATACGAGATCGACTGGCCGAGAAGGGTATCGCGCTCGAGGACGGACCCGAAGGAACGACCTGGAAGGTGAAGGAATCGTAGATACGGGGAACGTTCGGAACAACGGCCTCGTCGACAAGGAACCGGCAGCGTGGACATTCAAGCCGAACAGGTCGAATACGTGTACAACCCCGGGACTCCCTTGGAGCGTCGGGCCCTGGATCGAGTCGACTTCGGGCTCGAATCGGGCCGTGTCCTGGGAATCCTCGGAGGCACGGGGTCCGGGAAGACCACGTTGATCCGTAATCTGAACGGGCTCCTCTTTCCTACGAGGGGGCGAATTCTCATCGGCGGGAGAGACACCCGAGACTACGGCCCGGAATTACGCATGCGGGTGGGTGTGGTTTTCCAACAGCCGGAACGACAGCTGTTCGAAGAGACGGTCTTTGACGACATCGCTTTCGTCCCGCGACGCTTCTCCAACGCGACGGAAGACCAGATACGCTCGCGGGTCGACGGAGTTTGCCGGCGTATCGGTCTCGACATCGAAAGAGTGGGCCCGCGTTCTCCCCTTGCGCTCTCTCAGGGCGAAAAACGAAAGGCCGCGATCGCCGGCGTGCTGATGAACGATCCGGAAGTCCTTGCGTTCGACGAACCCGCGGTGGGTCTCGACCCGCCCGGTGTAGCGGAATTCGCGCATCTTGTGAATCGGCTTTCGACCGAGGAACCGCGAAAGACGGTGTGCATCGTCAGTCATGATATGGGGCCGTTTCTTCCGTTGCTCGACCGTCTGCTCGCGCTGGATCGGGGGCGGTCCGCGGCGTTCGGAACCCCGAACGAGGTCTGTCGGACGCTCGCGAACGATCCGAAGACGCGGGATCTGCTCCCCGACATTGCAATCCTGGCGCACGAGCTCGAGGCGGCGGGGCATTATGCCGCGGATGCGCCGGTGTACACGCCTGAGGCCGTGAGTCGACGCATCGAGGAAATATGGGCAGCGGAAGGAGGTTCTTCGTGAAGCGATTCCTCGGGCGTCTTGCAGCGGGCTCTGTCGCTCTCATTCTCATTGCCGTCTCGTCCGCGCGGGCGATGCCGCCCGCCGAAGAGATCGTCGATCGGGTGAAAGCGGTGTACGCGACCCACTGCTGTTTCAAGGCCTTTTTCAAACAAATAACCGTGAACACGGCCATGAATCTCCGGGAACGATTCGAGGGACGCATCTTCGTAAAGAAGCCTTCGTCGATCGCCCTGGAGGTGGAATACCCCGAGAAGCAACGGGTTCTCCTGGAAGGACGGAAATATACGGTCTTCTTCCCCACTGACGGTCACGTGGTGCAGGGGGAGTGTCCGCCGGGACTTAACATCGAGCATTTCATCGGGTTTTTCGCCAATGTGGGGAAAATCGACGTAAATTTCACCGTCCAATATCCCGAGGAGGCGCTCCGGCCGCAGGCCCGGCTGATCATGTTGGAGTTGAACCAAAAGGAAGCCGCGCAGTCCGCCTACCGAGTCGTCCTCGGCGTCGACATGGATCGTTTCACTATTCGGCGGGCCATCATTTACGACGCGCTGGGCAATTACAACCGGTTCGATCTCTCGGGGATCACCTTTCTCGATTCAATCCCGGAGGAGACGTTCACTATTAACCCTCCGAGCTCGAAGGGCGTCGGCCAAGCCTTCGGGCCGCTCTTCAGACACAGTGCAAACGATTGATACCTTCAATTTGATCAGCCTGGGCTGTCCCAAGAATCGAGTGGACACCGAACGAATCCTGTTCGCCATGACACGCGACGGATTCGAGCATATTGACGATCCGACCGCCGCGGACGTCATTATCGTGAATACGTGCGCGTTCATCGAGTCTGCGGTCGAAGAATCGGTCGATGCTATCCTGGCCCTGAGGGAAGAGAACGCGTCCGCTATCCTGGTCGCGGCGGGATGCCTGCCCTTGCGCTACGGCGATGAAGTCCTCGAGCCGCTGCCCGAGGTCGATCTCTTCGTGCGCCCCGAGCAGATCGACGAACTGCCCGACCTGATTCGCCGAACGGCCGATCTCCCGACGAAACCGAAGCCGGAGGCGTTCGACGCACAAACCGGGCGGATATTGACCACTCCCGGGTACGCATACCTTCGGATTGCCGAGGGCTGTTCCCGTCGGTGCGCGTACTGCACGATTCCTGCGATCCGCGGACCGTTATGCAGCGTCGATCCGGCCGATCTCGAAGAGGAAGCGAGGTCCCTCGTGGAACGAGGCGCGCGGGAGCTGATCCTGGTGGCGCAGGACATCACCGCATACGGCAAAGATCTCCGACCGACGGTGACGCTACTCGACGTGCTCCGTCGTCTCGAGTCGGTCCCCGGCGCGCAATGGATTCGCCTCATGTATCTGCATCCGGGAGGCGTTCCCGAAGCGCTGCCGCGCCTGATCCGAGATTCCGAGGTCATTCTCCCCTATCTGGATATTCCGTTTCAGCACGTTTCAACCCCGGTGCTCGAAGCGATGGGACGACCGGTCCGGGGACGTGACATCCGCGAATTGGTTGAGACGCTCCGGAAGGATTGCCCGGGCATAGTCCTTCGTACCACCTTGATGGTGGGCTTTCCCGGCGAAGGAGAGAAGGAATTCGTTGAACTCTGCGAGTTCGTCGAATCCTACGCGTTTGAACGAGTCGGCGTCTTTACCTACTCACCGGAAGAGAATACCCGAGCGTTCCCGCTGGGCGATCCGATTCCCGAGGACGTCAAACAGCGGCGGGCCCGGGAGATTATGTCGATTCAGCGGGACCATATGACGCGGCGCAACCGAGACCGGATCGGGTCAGTGGACGAGTGTATCGTCGAAGGACACTCGGACGAAACCGATCTCCTCCTCCAGGGACGGATGTGGGATCAGGCCCCTGAAGTGGACGGTCAACTCTTCATAACAGCGGGGACTGCGGACGTGGGCGAAATCCGGCGGGTGAGGATAACCGCCTCGCATCACGAGGATCTATTCGGCGAATTGGTCGAGCGGTAGACCGGTAGGGGTCGGCAGGCGCCGCCTACACGTATCCGCGAGATCGCAGCTGCCGGCGTGTTTCAGGATGCGCCCGCGGCGTGAGGGGCACGGGTCCGCCGACACTGTTCGAACGCCGTGGCGACTGGGGTCTTGAACGGCCGGCCGAAGCAATCTATCATGGAGTCATCGAGTCTACCGACGGCAGGATTGCGGGGAAAGCCGGGCGCGGTTCCGGCAAACCCGAGACAGAGGGAAGTGTGCGATCATGATGGCAGCGCTTAAGACCATCTTCGTCCTCATGGGGATGGTCGTCTTTCTCATACTTGTCTTTATCGATTGGCTCCTTCGAGATCGGTAAGCGTTCGACGACGCCCGGACCTCACCTAGCGGCGGCGGCCCATTTTCTGATGGCCGGGACCTCGACGGTGTCCCACTCGTCGGAGATCCGCACGCGGACAAACAGTTCGAAGAGACCGTCGACCATTTCCAGTCCCCGCTCCACCATCGAGATCTTCTCGAGAATTCGACCCTCCTCGCCTTCGTCTTCGCCTTGTTCTTCCGACGGAAGGATGGGAGGCGTTCGAAACGAGGCGAACGAGAACCATGTCCCTTTCAGGGCCATCGTGAAGTCCTCGGTCCCGGCCTTCAGTCGAATGCGCGCCTCTTCGATCTTTTTTCCTTCTCGGAGCGCGGCGAGTCCTTCTCGCAATTCCGAGTGCTCGCCTTTGATCGCGACCGTCTGAGGAGTATCCACGTCCGACATGTCGAGGGTCATTTTGTCGAGAAAATAGACTTCGACCGTTTCTCCGTTGGGCAGATCGACGCGGCCGCCCCCCTGTTCGGATTTGAACCAGAGCCAAGTGAGGAATTCTCGGCCGAGGAATGCCTTTTCTCTCAGCAGATCGACAAAATCCATGGATTGCCGCCTTTCGCCGTGTTTTCGTTCGGCGTTCCCTTCGTTTGTCCGGTCGGAAGCGTCAGGGGACGAAGATGCTCGGCGTCAGGTCATCCAGGAGCGCGCTTCGTTCGTCTTCCGCGGTCAATTCCTGCGCTCTGAGGTAGGGAATAAGCGGAATAAGCGATAGACCGAAGCTCTTCTTGAAATGGTCTTCCACCATTTCGCGCGCCTTGACGGTGAGCGTGCCGAACCAGACAGCCTTTTCAGTCGTGTTCCAGATGAGATCGTATACCTGGATCGAGGGAAACACCCGCTTCTTCAGGGACTCTTTCACCTGTTCCTTAAGTTCCCGTCGTTGGCCGGACGAAAGCCTGGTCCGACCGGTTTCCGCAAGAACTCGTTGGGTTTCCTGCTTGAGGTGGAGTTCGAGAATGCGCGGAGGGACGCGCACGGAGTCCACTCGAAACGCCATTGCCGCGTAATTGCCGACTATCACCGATTCTCGTTCGGAAAGATCCGCAGTGAAGTCCTCCAGGGAGGTCCAGCCGATCCCGATGATGTCCCCCGATGATTCGACCTGTTTGAACGCGCCCTTGCGTATACCTTCCCGAACGGACTCCCAAAATGCGCCTTCCACATCGCCTTTGACGCGGTATCTCATGAAGGAGACGGTCCTCGAAAGGAATCCCATAGTGTTTAGCCTCACGCGGAAAAGATGACCGCGCAGCATACTCAAAACGGACCGACAGAGCAAGCCGACCGGCCTTT
>CAYLRL010000026.1:0-56137 GCA_964385875.1 uncultured Syntrophales bacterium | reverse complement strand
CCATCCTCACCGGGCGCAGAGCCGCCTCAAGCCCGGTGAACCATTACGATTCGAGAGATGAGGAGGGAGCGTCCGGCGTCCGTACGGTTCTTCGCCCGGAAAACCTCGGTCAGAGCAAAATCGCATTCATGAGAAAGGAGAGAACACTGATGATTAGGGCCGCGAGCAGCGCGGTCCAAAAGGACTTAACCTCGAAGCCCGGCACAAGGGCCGCGGCAAGCTGAAACATCAACGCGTTGAGCACGAAGAGGAAGAGACCCAAGGTGATAATGGTGAGCGGCAGGGTCAGAATGGCCAGAATCGGCCGCACCACCGCGTTCAGAATCCCCAGCGCCGCGGCCGCAATGATCGCGGATGAAAGATTTCTCACCCGAACCCCGGGCAGGAGGTTGGCAACCAATAGAATCGCGATCGTTAACAATATCCATCCGACAAGCACGGATATCATATCTCTTCTCCCTTTTTGGAGCAGCCGGGAACCGCGCCGAGCCTACGCCCGATCGGACGGCTCGAGCCACTATTTGCGGAGAGCGCTAGAGCACTAATCCGAGGAAATTGTCGAAGAGCGTCTCCGCGTTACGGTTCATGTCGTCTTTGACTTGGTTATACCGGGCCATGATCTCGTCAAATTCAGGGAGCGCGGCGAACCATTTTTCGAGCATTTGGTCCGTCGCTTCAACGTGAAATTGCACTCCGCAGACCTTCCCGAGGCGAAACGCCTGATTGGGACAGTCTTCGCCGGTGGCGAGGAGCAAGCCCCCCTCCGGGATCTCGAACATATCGCCGTGCCACTGAACCACATCGATGGTCTCGGGCAATCCCTCGAAGAGCGGATCCTTTCGGCCCTCCTCCGTGACGGTGACCGCACTCCAGCCGAGCTCCTTTTTCGGGGAATCGATCACCTTTGCGCCGCACACATGCGCGGCCATTTGCGCGCCGAGACAAATCCCCAAGAGCGGGACCCCTTTCGCGACGGCCGTCTTGAGCCACTCCGCTTCCGTGCCGAGAAAGGGGTACTTGTCCGTTTCATAGATATTCATGGGACCGCCCATACAGACGATCGCCTCGTACTCGGTCGGCTCGGGCGGCAACTCCTCGCCGTAGTGGAGCCGAACAATGTCAAGGTGTGCGCCGCGGGACTCGAAGAAATTCCGCAGCGTTCCGGGTCCTTCCGACTCGATGTGCATCGTGACCAGCATTTTCATGAGAGCAACTCCTGCAGAAGAAACCGGCTCAAACAGGTTTACCTTTTGAAGGATTACGCAGGCTCTTTAGAATACGTGTGAATTTTGGATCATTCTTGACAAGATTGCAGATCCTGGTCGCCAGTTGGTCATTGTCCAGGAAGCACAACGATCTGACCTCATCTTCCAAGCCTTCAAGCAGATCTTCTGCCTGAGGTAAATCTGTCGAAGCCGCAACCTCCCTAATTCGCCCGCACACCAATGACGCAACTGCGTCATTGTCCAGCAGAGGTCTCTCCGAAAGTCCATCCTTTAGGACCTGTAGGATGTTGTCTTCTGCGAGGGAATCCTTCTCCGACATCTTCCGTCTAACTAAATCAAGCACTTTTTTCGACAGGGCACGGTCGTCCAGGACGCGTTTTTGGCTCAAAATCTCGGATATGGTATCCGCAATTTCTTCCTTTTCATCCTTTACCTCAAAACTATCAATATATTCAATCAATTGACCCTCGGTTCCCGGCATGGAGCATTGAAAATGCCGCGACGTCGTGAACGCCTTCTTGGCCAATAGCAGTTGTCTGTCATCTCGCCACGTGTAAGCCTCTTCCAATTTTTGTCGGATCATTGAGCGGAAATCTTTTTCGTCAACCGCCGTCGGCACAAAATCGTCAGTTGCAACACGAGAGAAGATATTGCCGATTTGCCAGCCCAGACGCGCTGAAAAGACATCGCGAAGACCTAGGAACCGCGCATCGCAAAGCATATCGTAGTTGTCGCAAGAGGTTAACGGCGCCGACAACCGAATGAACGAACAAGAGTCCTCCGACAATCCGTGTTCCGCACTCCGATGCAGGTAGAAATACTCGTCATCATTGTTGTTGTAAAGCCGTTCCAACAAGTGCCTGATTTCCGCCTGCGCACTAGTTCTGCAGACTTGGGCCGCTCTTTCCAACTCGCCCTGCAGGCTCTGAATTCTGCGATCGAGAACGATCTGCAGCGGCCGCACCGCCGAGATAGTTATGTAGCGGGCTCTGCACTCCCCACGCTTCCGCCTGACAAGATCGCAAGATTGCGTCAGCACCATGAAGTTGGTGAAGTCTTCTTTCAGAAATGCCGGATGCTCTTCTAGTAGCCTGTCCTCCAGAGCTTTCGTACGGCGAAGAATGTCTCCCTGTGCCAAGTCGTCATCAGGCCCGGGCAACCGATAGGTGAAGTGACGACCCATTAGTCTTAAGCCCCTCACTCACGCAATTCCAGCGGCACTTCTTGGCGTCTGCTATCCAACGGCTTGCGCTCAACCCGTCGGCACGATCGATGGATCGCTCCAAATGGGTTCGGAGTCAGCTGATGTCTCGACATCGCGGGGGATGCGGTTTCGGTCCAAATTGGATAAACGGCGTAATTCTCGTGCGATGTTCATGGAAAAAACCACACGGCCTGACGAGTCGGGTTCCACGACAACCGAAGCGGTTCTAGGTGTCCGTCGTGTCCCGAAGGTCGTAGAATGTCTCGGCGAGGGCGGTCGGTCGCTCCCGACATCAGTCTTGCGCGTACGGGGGATTGCGCCATTTTCTTCCCAGACGTCGTTCACTGATGCCGTGTCGTCGGGGTACCGATTGCTTGTATTGAAGTTGCTCATGATTTGTCCTCCTTCCTCATGCCATAACCTGTTTCAAGAATATCGTATGCAATGCTTTGGCACCGAAGGGCTCGTTCTCCGAAAATGCGCGGCGCTTCCTGCGCCGAGCTTAGTTCATGGTGGAAGTTCAATCGCGCCGAGACATTCCCTTGGTCCTGATCGAAAGAAAGCGAAATATTGAGCACCCCCGGTTCACACTTCAGAGTATGAGACAATCCGGTGCTGAGAATGGGGTACCTCATCTCAGCCAATTTCTCCCTATCGCCTGATCTGAAGATTTCCACCAACTCGTCGCCGGGGTCTTCTTCCGTAAAAGAGAAATTGATTCCCAATCCGGAAACCGGGGTGTGCGGCAGATCGTCCAGTATTCTGAGAACCAGTTTCTCTGCTTTCGTCAGTATGTGATCCTCAAGCTCCTTGAAACCTACGACTAATCGGTCTGGCAGAGGTGTAAGGATCAAATCCTCTGAAGAATACCGGACCCTCGTGCCTCCGTGATCGGTCGCATATTCGACCTGGATCGTTTCAGTCCCATCTAGCTCACGAAACCTCTTGCCCGACCATTGAGGCGAGAAGATTGCTACGTTCCAGGTTCCGGCAACCACAAGGTTGCAAGTCATCAGATCCGGTGTCACGGCTTTCACTCCTCAAGCGGTCGAAACTCCCGAAAAGACTTGTGCTCTACGGTTTGCACGGTGCCCCAACTGCCTCCACGGCAGACACGCGCGATCATGCATCCACCAGACTGATAGCACAATGGCGCGCCCCGAACACGGCCGCAGACGACGCTGATTCTCATACGCCACTGATCGTATCACTCTTCGCCTCACCTGTGAACCTATCAATAGGTCCCCCGTGGAAAATCTCCGGCGTTAGCCCAGCCGCCATTATCAGGCATAGACCCTTAGAATCCCTTGACGTATCGGTTGGTTATAGGCAGGCGCCGATCCTTGCCGAACGCCTTGGGTGTGATCTTGACCCCGGGAGCGGTTTGACGGCGCTTGTACTCGTTCCGGTGCACCATCTTGACCACGTCGTCGACAACCGCGGGAGGGAATTCGTGGGAGTAGATCTCGCTCGGGTCTTTGTCTTCCTCGACGTACGCCTTAAGGATGGGATCGAGCTGCTCGTACGGCGGCAGGGAATCCTCATCTTTTTGGTCGGGCGCAAGCTCCGCGGTCGGCGGCCGGAGGATGACGCTTTCGGGGATGATCTCTCTGTCGGCTTCTCGATTCACATACTCGGCGAGCTCGTACACGAGCGTTTTGGGCACATCTTTGATCACGGCAAACGCGCCCGCCGTGTCACCATAGAGCGTGCAGTACCCCACCGCCATCTCGCTTTTGTTGCCCGTGGTCAACACAAGCTTCCCGTACCGGTTCGTCAGCGCCATCAGGATATTGCCTCGAATTCGAGCCTGAAGGTTCTCACCGGTGACGCCAAGATTTCTCCCGCCGAGAGGCCCTTCCAACGACGAGAAGTATGACTGATACATATCGTGAATCGGCACGGTGATAAGTTTGATCCCGAGATTGTCCGCCAATCGCTCCGCGTCGGTGCGCGTCTCCGTCGAGGTGAACTGAGAGGGCATGGAGACGCCCATCACGTTCTGCGCGCCCAACGCCTCAACGGCAACGGCTGCGGTCAGCGCGGAATCAATCCCGCCGCTGAGCCCGATAACTACCTCGGAGAAGCCGTTTTTGCGCACGTAGTCCCGCGTACCGAGCACCAACGCATGAAAGACCTCCTCGATTCGGCCCTCTTCAGGGGCAATGGTCGGCGGCGCCGGCGCCCGATCCCGGTCGATCGACTCCAACTTGAGCGGCGTTTCCCGCTCTTCTATGAGCCGCCAACCCGGCTCGGAGGACGCAGCGTCGGTCCCCTGCACGTCGTAGAGAAGCAAATCCTCCTCGAATCGCCGCGACCGCGCGATAACTTCACCGTCCGGCCCCATCACGAGGCTGCCCCCGTCGAAGACCAGTTCATCCTGACCGCCCACAAGGTTGTTGAAGAAGACCGTCGCGCCGGAGGCCTCCGCGAACCGTCGAACGATGTTGCGACGAACCTCGAGTTTTTCCGCATGGAACGGAGACCCCGAGATGTTGAGCACGTACCCGGCGCGGTTCTCAGTCACGCACTTCTCCGTCATCGACTCGGGAATCCAGATGTCCTCGCAGATCGTCACCGAAAACCGGATGCCGGCCGCCTCGAAGACGAGGCATCGGTCGCCCTCGGCGAAGTAGCGCTTTTCGTCGAACACGCCGTAATTAGGAAGCTCCACCTTATGATAAACCCCGCGGATCACGCCGTCCGCGACCAAGGCAGCCGCGTTGAATATGTCCCGCCCGACCCGGTCGGCAAAGCCTACCACGGCGATTATGCCCTTCAGTCGGGGAGCGAGCTCCTCCATCGCCGCCTTGTTGTCGTCGAGGAACCGCGGCTTGAAAAGCAGATCTTCAGGAGGATAGCCACAGAGACATAGTTCCGGAAACGTGACGATGTTCGCTCCCGCGTCTATGGCCTTTCGGGACCATTCCGCGATCTTTTCGGAATTACCCCGGAGATCTCCAACGGTTACATTGACTTGCGCTTGGGCTATCCGAACGGTCTTCATGAAATACTCGTCTCCGGTACAGGTGGGTGGGAGTCGGCCCATCGGGCGCGCTTATCGATGTAAGATCTTCATTGTACGTACGTGGCGCTTCCGGTCAAGCGCAGGATCTTGAAAGACGCCGGCCGCCGGACGCGCTGTGGCGCCGACGGCCCTGCGATGAAAAGAGGGGGCGCTCTCAGGGGTCTGTACCGTTCGGACGCCCCCAACGACTCAGCAGTCAAAGTACAGAGCGAACTCGTACGGATGCGGGCGAGTCCTGATCTGGCTGAGCTCCCGCTGTCTTTTGTAGTCGAGCCACATATCGATGGCGTCCTGGGTGAAAACGTCGCCTTTCAGGAGAAATTCCTGATCCGCTTCCAGCGCGTCGAGCGCGTCGGCCAGGCTGCCCGGTGTGGACGGCACGTCCGCGAGCTCTTCGGGTGCGAGCGAATAAATGTCCTTGTCCAAAGGCTCACCGGGGTCGATCTTGTTTTCGATGCCGTCCAGGGCGGCCATGAGCATGGCGCTGAACGCCAGGTATCCGTTGCACGAAGGATCGGGCGTGCGATACTCGATTCTCTTGGCCTTGGGCGACGGGCTATACATGGGAATTCGCACGCACGCGGAACGGTTTCTGGAGGAATACGCCAAATTCACCGGCGCCTCGAACCCCGGCACGAGCCGCTTGTACGAGTTGGTGGTCGGATTGCATATCGCGCACAGCGCGGGGGCATGCTTGAGAATGCCGCCGACTGCATAGGTCGCCTGTTCAGAGAGACCCGCGTACTTGTCGCCGGCAAAGACCGGGGTCTCGCCCGACCAGATGCTCAAATGGGTGTGCATTCCCGATCCGTTGTCCTCGAAGAGGGGCTTGGGCATGAAGGTGACGGTCCGACCGTGGCGTTTGGCGATGTTCTTGAGGATGTACTTGAACCACATTAGGTTGTCGCCCATCTTTACCAGAGGAGCGAACTTCATATCGATTTCGCCCTGGCCGGCGGTGGCCACCTCGTGATGCTGACACTCGACGACGATTCCCACCGATTCCATGGTAAGGACGACTTCGGTCCTGAGGTCCTGGAGTGAATCGCTGGGAGAGACCGGGAAATAGCCTTCCTTGTGCCGCGGCTTGTACCCGAGGTTGGGATTCTCGATCCGCTCCGTGTTCCACCAGCCTTCCACCGAATCCACCTGATGGAAGCCTCGATTGGACGCATAGCCGTACCGCACGTCGTCAAAGATGAAGAATTCCGCTTCTGGGCCGAAGTATGCGATATCACCGATCTTCGTGTACTTCAGGTAGGCTTCGGCCTTCTGCGCGATGTTGCGCGGGTCCCTGCTGTATCGTTCCTTGGTGATGGGATCGACGATGTTGCAGATCAGCGACAGCGTCGGTTCCGCCATGAACGGATCCATAACCGCGGTCTCCGTGTCGGGCACGACGAGCATGTCCGAATAGTGGATCGGCTGCCAACCACGAATCGACGACCCGTCAAAACCGTAGCCCGATTCAAAGGAATCCTCTTCCAGCTCGTGAAAGGGAATGCTGAAATGCTGCCACATCCCGGGAAAGTCCATGAATTTCAAGTCGACCATTTTTGCGCCGTTTTTGGCTGCAAATTCGATAACCTCTTTCGGTTCCATGGGTGTCACTCCTTCTCCGACAAACTATGAAATATCGGTCCGTCTCGCGTGACGATCCTTCCGATCGCCGCGCCGGCCTATAACGGACCGCGCCTGTTGATATACGTCCACTTCATGAAGCGGGTTGGCCGGAAGACCCGCTCACAGCGAGTCCTCATCCTTTTCTCCGGTGCGGATGCGAACCGCGCCCTCCACCGGAGAAACGAACACCTTGCCGTCGCCGATGCTGCCCGTGCGCGCCGCCGCGATCACCTTCTCGATGATCTGTTCGACCAGTTCGTCACGGACGACCATCTCCACCTTGATCTTGGGAAGGAAATCCACCAAGTATTCGGCGCCACGGTAAATCTCCTTATGTCCCTTCTGGCGTCCGAAGCCCTTCACTTCAGTGACCGTCATGCCCTGAACGCCGACCGAGCCCAGCGCCTCTTTCACGTCATCAAGTTTGAACGGCTTGATGATCACCTCGACCTTTTTCATGCTCTTATCCCCTTTTTCAGCGTTTCAGCGATTTCCGAGGATCTTACCGACCCGTCGTTTGGGCCGCAAGGAACTCGGAAACCGATTCGGCCTGAGAGTGAGACCGCGGTCGAACGGCGGGCGACGCGCCGATATCTGCGGTTGAGGTAGCAAGCTGGGCGCCATGAATAAGTCCCGGCGGAATACGACAATAACGTACTGATATGGTGGTGGTTTGGGTTTAGGCGTGGAGTGGACGGAGGGTCGGCGCGGAGCCGGTTTCTTACCGTTGCGTAGCTTCATGGCGGCTTAGGCTACACTTTTGTAGGATAGCCGCGCCGCACACATTCCCGCCGCCCGTCTCGCCCGTGGCCCCTTTGGAAAAAAAACCGGGCGGCTCACACGCGCAAGCCGCCCCCTCCTCTCCGCTACAGCGCGTCACCGTCCGTCTCGCCGGTGCGTATCCGAACCACCCGGTCCACCGGCGTGACGAAGACCTTCCCGTCTCCGATCGTTCCGGTCCGCGCCGCGCTCACGACTTTCTCGATCACCTGCTCCACCATCTCACTTGCGATCACCATTTCCACCTTAATCTTGGGGAGCAGATCGACCAGATATTCGGCGCCTCTGTAGATCTCCTTGTGACCTTTCTGCCGTCCGAAGCCTTTGACTTCGGTCACGGTCATGCCCTGGACGCCCACCGTGCCGAGCGCCTCTTTCACATCGTCCAGTTTGAATGGTTTGATGATGACTTCGACTTTTTTCATTGTGTATCCCTCTCTCGGCCTTCGGGCACGAGTTCCGGCGTTCACCGTCCCCGGCCCCTTCCGGCCGCTCCGGTCCGCGCGGCGAAAAGCCGTTACAGATTGTAGGCCGTCTCGCCGTGGATGGATGTATCCGTGCCCGCGACTTCCTCTTCTTCGGTGACCCTCAAGCCCATGACCGCTTTCACCACATAGAGGATGATCAAGCTGACCACAAAGGAATAGACGATCGTCGCCAGAACCGCTTCGATCTGCGTCCACAACTGGCCCGGATTGCCGAAGAAGAGCCCATTGGTCCCGCCGACGACCTCGGAGGCGAACAGCCCCGTGGCAAGGGCGCCCCAGGCCCCGCCCACGCCGTGAATGCCGACCACGTCGAGGGAGTCGTCATAGCCCAACGAGCTCTTGGCCAGCACCGCAAGGTAACAGACCACACCTGCGACCCCGCCGAGGATGAACGCGGACACGGGACCGACAAAGCCGGCTGCCGGCGTAATCGCGACCAGACCCGCGACCGCGCCTGAGGCCACACCCAAGGTCGTGGGCCTTCCCTTGATGATCCATTCCGCGAACACCCAGGACATCGCCGCCGACGCAGTGGCCATGTGTGTCACCACGAACGCGTTGGACGCGCTGCCGTCGGCGGCCAAAGCGCTGCCCGCGTTGAATCCGAACCACCCGAACCAGAGCAATCCCGCTCCGAGCAGCGTCAGCGTCAGATTGTGCGGCGGCATGGCCACGGTCCCGTAGCCCTTTCGTTTACCGATCACCAGAGCGCACGCCAGCGCGGCCACACCGGAATTGATGTGAACCACCGTGCCGCCGGCGAAATCCAACGCGCCGCGTCCTCCGAGCCAGCCGTCGGGTCCCCACACCCAGTGACAGACCGGCGCATAGACGAAGGTTACCCAGAGGAGCATAAAGACTATGAACGAACCGAACTTCATACGTTCGGCGAACGCGCCGGAAATCAGGGCCGGCGTGATGATGGCGAACATGCACTGGAAAATCATGAATGTTGAATGGGGGATGGTCGATCCTTCCTGCGGTTCGGGCCCCACCCCATTGAGCGCGAAGAAATCGAGCCCGCCTATGAAGCCTCCTCCTGCGTCCGGAGCGAACGCGAGGCTGTACCCCCAGAAAAGCCAAATGATCGACGCAAGTCCCATCAGAAAGAAACTGTGCATCATGGTGGCTAAGACGTTTTTCGCGCGCGTCATGCCCCCGTAAAACATCGCCAGTCCCGGTGTCATCAGGAGCACCAGAGCGGAACTGGTAAGGATCCATGCCGTGTCGGCCGCATTCATCGTGTGAACCTCCCAAGCTCGTTATTGCGAAGCGTCATTTCGATCCGGGTTCCGCCGCGGGATCTGCTCCCGTTTGGATTTCGAACCCGACCATGCCGGCGGTACGAACCGTCACTCGGGAGGAGCAATTGGGGCGCCAAGCGCGTCGAGTGTGAGGGTCACACGGGCAAGATGTTGAGATAGTGTGATATTTTGGTGAGGGGTGTGGGGATTGAGAGAGGATGGGCGCGGCGCCTGGCCTACGTTTGGGTGTGGCGCACTATTGCAACCTACGAAGATGTACGAAAACGCCTCGGGTCAATCCCGTGCTTCGCAACCCGAAGGCCCATCACTCGCTCCGTCAAGCCCAGAGCACGCGCAGCCTTCGCCTTGTTCCCCCGAGCCGCCTTCAACGCGTCCACCAACATGTCCCGCTCCACGCCGGCAAGCATCGCATCGAGTGTACCTTTTTGTACGGTGTCACTGTTCTCGGCCGTCTGCAACGTAGGCGGAAGGTGATGCCCATGAATCACGTTGTCCTCGCTCAGCAGGACCGCTCGCTCGATGCAGTTTTCAAGCTCTCTCACGTTGCCCGGCCAGTGGTAGCTCATCAGCATGTCAATGGCCGGTGTCGAGATCCGCCGTATCGGCTTGTGGTTCACTCGACCGCATTTCTCCGCGAAGTAATCGGCCAGGAGCGGAATGTCGGTTCGTCGCTCCCGCAAAGGCGGGATGTGGATGGGAAAGACGTTCAATCGGTAATAGAGGTCCTGGCGGAAGACACTCCTCGTGATGAGCTCCTCCAGGTCTCGGTTGGTCGCGGCGATCACCCGAACGTCGCTCTTGATGGTCGAGGTACCGCCCACCCGCTCGAATTCTTTCTCCTGGAGCACTCGCAGGAGTTTGATCTGCGTGGTGGGTGAGAGGTCACCCACCTCGTCCAGGAAAATCGTGCCGCCGTCCGCCAGCTCGAAACGGCCCTTGCGCGTCGCGATCGCGCCCGTGAACGCGCCCTTCTCATGACCGAAGAGTTCGCTTTCGACCACGTTTTCGGGCAGCGCGCCGCAATTGACCTTGATGAACGGTTTGCCCGCGCGGTGGCTGTTGTAGTGGATCGCGTTGGCGACCAGTTCCTTTCCGGTGCCGCTTTCTCCACGGATAAGGACGGTGGTTTCGCTCCCGCACACCTGGGCGATAAGATCGTAAACCGCCTGCATGCCTTTCGAGGCGCCTATGATGTTGCTCGGCTTGAAACGGTCCTTCAACTGATTTTGGAGCCGCAGATTCTCTTCGACCAGCCGCGTGCGCTCTTCCTGCGCGGATTGCCTCAGCTTCACCGCCTGCGCGATCATGGATGCGATAATCGAAAGGAGGCGCACATCCTCCTCGAAGGCCACGCCCTCCTCGAAGAGCCGATCCGCGCTCAGCGCGCCGATGACCTCATTGCCGATCTTGATCGGCACACAAACGAACGAGACATCGCTTCTCGTCAGCCCCTTCCGGGCGCCGGTGCGATCGAGGAAGAGCGGCTCATCGGAAATATGCGGCACGACGACCGGCCGGCCGGTGGCGATGACCTTGCCGGTCACGCCTTCGCCCGGAGTGTACCGTCCCCGCTGTTTCTGCCGGTCGGACAGACCGTGAGCCGCCTCGATGAAGATTTCGTCGGACTGGCGATTGAGGAGCGTCAACGTACCGCGCATCATACCCATATGACGGGCGACGGCCTCCAGAACCGGGCCGACCACGTCACGAATGTCCATACTCCGGTCGAGCAATTGACTGACATCGAAAAGGAGCGACAGCTCCTTCACCTGTCGTTCGAGCTTTTTTTCAGCGGTGATCTCGTCCATGCGCCCATTCCCGCAAATCCGGGCAGTTTACCAAAACCCAACGAAATAACCATCCTACAGGAATGTAGGCCATCTCCCGTCCGCTGTCAAAGCCTTTCACGTCTCGAACACGGCGCCGCTCCATCCACGCGCTGAACATGCTACAGTACGGCGACATCGATAAAGAGCGCGAATCGGCCTCAAGGGGACCCGAGCCCGATCTTTGTCGGAGAGCCCCGGACGATCTCACGCATTACCCCGGGAGGAACGATTATGGCGGAACCCAAGGTAACCAAGCGATCCCTCCAACGTGGACGAGACGTCATCGGCGCCAAGCGGGTCGTCGAGGAGCGCGGTGAATTGGCCGTACTTCATCCGCAAGGACCGGTGTTCAATCCGGTCTACTTCAATCTCAACCCAGGACCGGGATTCTACCGAGGCGGCCATTATCACAACGTGAAAATCGAGACATTTTATGTGATCTCGGGAACAATGAGACTGCGCTGGATCGACCTTCACGACGGGAGGGAAGAGACGATGACGGTGACCGAAGGGGACCTGGTGACGATCCATCCCCGATGCGCTCATCGGATTGAAGCGATCGAGACGTGCCGCGCTATCGAATTCTCCACCTCAGCGTACGATTTTCCGGGGGACGATCATCCGTACGCGTTTTCCGCATAGAAGATTACGAAAATGTACGATTGCGCCGACACGCTTCCGGAGCGGATAGATCACGAACCGGCGCCCCTTTCTGGGCCGCGCGTCGGCTTCAACCGTTATCCCGGCGATCCTCCGCGGGATCGGCGACTTTCCTGGCCACAAGGTATGCGATCAGATGACTGTTCTTGGCTTGACGCCCCAATTCGGGGTTATTCCAGGCCAGTATTCTGCAGGGGTATTCGTATCCGGCTTCCACAACCTCGAACCCGGCGTCGGTGTTGAAAATGATCTTCAAGCCGTCTACCGAGAAGCGCCAGTAGTCGTATGGAGCGACATGCACCGGATAGGTCTGGGGAGCGATAATGAATATCAACCCGCCCGTTTTCAGCGTCCTCGAGATCTCCGGGGCGACGACCCATGGTCGCTGCAGATGCTCGAGAGTCGCCACGGAGATAATCGCGTCGAAGCTTCCCGGCCTGAACGCTCGCGACATTTCGTGCGCGTCGACGACCACGTCCACTCCCGGGGCGGGGACGATGTCAAGACCGAAGTAGGCGGCCGCGTGAGGGACGAAGACCTTCCACTTTGCTACGCCTTGATCGAGGCTGCGGCTGCCCAGTTCGAGGACGACCGGATTGGGAACATCCGCCATCAGTCGCTTGAAAACCAACCCTCGTGCTTCGACTCTGCGCGCGCGATCGAACCATATCGCGGCGGCGAGGCCCAATTCGTCCGAGTAAACGTCGCAATTGATCCGCGCCAGGGACCGTATGATGAAAGGCCGCTTGTAGTAGTCGATAATATGGCGCCTGCGCCGGTCATGGACAGGTCGATCACCCCTTAGGCTGAGCCATATCTGTTTGAGCTTTGACTGGATCATGGACGTGTCTCCGCGTTTCCGCGCCGCGCTCACCGGCCGCCCGGCGGGATTCCTCACACGCGAGGCCGCTTCGAATAGTATCACATCTGAAGCGGGGCGGCTATCTGGGATTCCTCACACGCGAGGCCCTTTTACCCTTCCCAGGTCTTGAAAACACGGACGGGTCGAAGAGCCGCGTCCGGACCCCGAGGCTGAGGCCGTACCAAAATAACCAGATCGCCCTCCCCCGAGACGATCTTCATCAATCGAGGGATATCCGTGTCGGGACCGGAAGATTGCGGCAAGCGGTTCCGAGTCAACACCGCGGAGGTTCCCCGCATGAGGCGTTTCACTTCGGCGGGATACGCGGCCACGTCGGGAATGTGCGCGAGCGCGGTCGGGAGATCGATAAGGCGCGTCGCAATGAAGTCCGCTCCGCCTTGTTCCACCTCATCCAGCGAGACGGCCGCCTCGAGGTGAAAGGCGCCGGACGCGCGTCGTTCGAGGGATTCGAGACGGCCGCCCACGCCCAGGTCACGTCCCAGATCCCGAGCGAGCGCTCGAGCGAAGGTTCCTTTCGAGCACTGCATAAGCATCTCGAGGAACGGCGAATTCCACCCGAGGATCTCCAAGGAGAAAATCTCGACCTTCCGGGGAGGCACATCCGGATAGATGCCCTGTCGGGCGAGCTTATAGAGGGGGACGCCGTTCTTCTTCACCGCGGAATACCGAGGGGGAACCTGATCGATGACTCCGCGATACGCGCGGAGAGCTTCCTCGATCTCGTCGCGACCGATACCGCCGGGATCGTCCGTCCTGGTTACCGTGCCCTCCCGGTCGTCCGTATCGGTCTCTTCTCCGAGCTTCACCGTCATGAAGTACGCTTTGCGGGATTCGTCGATATAATCGAGAATCCTGGTCGCGGAACCGATAAGTATGACCAGCAGGCCGGTCGCGGCGGGATCCAACGTGCCCGTGTGGCCGACCTTGGCCGGTTTCACTCGTCGTTTCACCCGTTGGACGACGTCGTTGGAGGTCATCCCCTCCGGCTTGTCAACAAGGAGTATTCCGTGCATGGAACGCCGTTCCGGATCGCACGAACGCCCCTACCCGTCCGGCGGGCCGGGCATTGACCGGCCGGGGATAGGAACGGCTGCGGATCCACGGTCGAGGACCGTTCTTAGGTGACCGGGATGATGTTCGGCCAGTAGGTTTTCTGAAGCGCTATCACTTCTTCCACGGTTCGGCGGCTCCGTGGATCGAGGCTTTCGATGGAGGGCGGAGGACCCACCGTCTCCTTCTCCGGATCGTACGAAGCCAGACTCGAGACCACCCGAGCGACCGACTCGCGCAGGGCGAAGAGATCGTACCCGCCCTCGAGGGTGAGCGCCAGTCTATTGGAGCACAATTCCGCGGCAAGATGCATCAGGATACGAACCATCTGTTCGTATCCCTCCTCCGTTATTCCCATACCGCCCAGGGGATCGTTCCCGTGGGCGTCGAAACCCGCGGAAACGAG
This sequence comes from uncultured Syntrophales bacterium, assembly GCA_964385875.1. Taxonomy (GTDB): domain Bacteria; phylum Desulfobacterota; class Desulfomonilia; order Desulfomonilales; family Desulfomonilaceae; genus CAYLRL01. The sequence goes on along the minus strand of CAYLRL010000026.1, from coordinate 41,695 downwards.
GATAAGTTCAGGTTTAAAGGCTTCGAGCGCGGGCGCGACGACGGCGTGAAAGATCTCGACATATTCCGTGTCCCCCGCGCCGGCGGACAAAGGAATGTTGATCGTGTACCCTTCTCCCGGACCGCGGCCGACATCGGTGACCCGGCCGGTACCCGGATAATGGGGCGACTGATGCGTCGAGATGAACAGAACCTTGGATTCCTCGTAGAAGGCGTTCTGTGTGCCGTTGCCGTGATGGAGATCCCAGTCGACGATCGCCACTCGCTGGAGGCCGTAGCTCTTCACGGCGTATCGAGCGGCCAGCGCAACATTGTTGAACAAGCAGAAGCCCATGGCGCGCGAATGTTCCGCATGATGCCCCGGAGGCCTCACGAATGCGAACCCGTTTCTCGCCGTTCCTTCGATGACGGCCCCCACGAGATTGAGCAAACCGCCGGCGGCCATGCACGCCGCGTCCCAGGAATCGGCGCAGGTTGACGTGTCCGGATCGAGACACGCCTGCCGACCTCCGGCGGTGGCGGCTATTTGATCGACGTACCGCCCCGCGTGATTCAAACACAGTTCTTCGTGGGTCGCAGGACGCGGTTCGATCTCCAATAGATTGAGCAATGGGGCCAACTCCTCCAGCGCTTGGTATATCACTTCCAGTCGCCGGGGGCTCTCCGGGTGGTGGGCGCCCATTTCGTGCTTCAGAAATACACCGTTTCGTACTATCCCTGTGGGCTTCATAACCTTCAACGCCTTCCAAATGAAAAAATGGTTCCCTCCGACCGCGGTTCGCCTCGGACCGGAGGGGTCGCCGAAGCGAGGTCGTTCGGCGTCGCGGCTTTCCCATCCGGATCTTCCCCTTCGGATGGGCCTACGAGAAGCGCAGCGCATACGCCGCCGACGGTCGACCGGCTATCTTTCGATACTCTCACGCGATTTTCATCAAACTACCACCATGAGCGGCGTCAGTCAATCCTCTTGGAGTACCTCCCGAGTGGGCCCACGCGTGAAAGCTTGGTTGACAGGCGGCCGATCACGCCTTACAGTTGACGGAGCGGAGGTGCTGAGATGCTCCTTGCCGTCGATGTGGGCAACACCAATACCGTGATCGGTCTGTTCGAGAGCGAGCGCCGTGTCGGGACATGGCGAATTCGCACCGTCGAGGACAATACCGCGGACGAATATCGGATCACACTGGACAACCTTATCAGGCTGACACACCTGGGGAGCGTTCGTATCGACGGCGTCATTATTTCTTGCGTTGTGCCGCCTCTCAAGAACGCATTGAACGAATTCTGCACCCGCTATCTGAAACTGACGCCCTTCTTTGTAGGACCCGGGATGAAGACCGGCATGCCCATTCGGTACGACAACCCCCGGGAGGTCGGCGCGGACCGCATCGTGAACGCGGTCGCGGCGTACGAACGGACCCGCGGTGAGCTTATCGCCGTGGACTTCGGCACCGCCACCACCTTTGACTACATCAATGAAGCGGGCGAATACGAGGGCGGCATAATAGCCCCCGGGGTAAAGATCTCAGCGGAAGCCCTTTTCCACGAGGCCGCAAAGCTCTTCCGCGTCGAGTTCAGCGCGCCGTCCCGCGTCATCGCCAAAGACACCGCGTCGGCCATTCAAGCCGGCATTGTATTCGGATACGCATCCATGGTCGACGGCATCCTTTCTCGGATGTTTGAGGAACTCGGCTCAAAACCGAGGGTCATCGCCACCGGCGGGTTGGCCGGCGTTATCGCCGCGGAAACGGAACTGGTCGACGAGATTGACGACGACCTGACCATGGAAGGCCTCCGGATTCTCTACAAACGCAACATGCCCTCCTGATCGGCCCGGCCCGAAATTTCTTCGGTTCACCCTTGCTCGATCCTTTTCGGAATCCTCCCCTTCGGACTCTCCTCTCCGACGCGTCGATCGGTTGGAGCTCGACGGATTTTGACGATCGTCTGTTGCGTCCCATGCGTCAATGCTTATGCTATTTGGGAGCCTTAAAGCTCCTCCCCCCTGGCGCTGTAAGGCTCCAACCTCCGGGGTTAGCGATGGGACCCCGGAGGTTTTTTCCTTCGAAACGACGAACCCCGCCGCGATCGCGACGGGGTTCGATTGTTGTCTCTTTACAGAGGAGCGATTAGAAGAGACCTTCGACTTTTCCGGTCTGGGTGTCCACGTCGATGCGACGGAACGCGGGGTTGGAGCTGGTTCCCGGCATCAGAGAGATGGCGCCGGCCACCGGCACGACGAATCCCGCGCCGTTGTAGGTCAGGATGTCCCGCACGGGGAGGACCCAGCCCTTGGGCACGCCCTTCAGGTTCGGGTCGTGAGAGAGGCTAAGGTGCGTCTTCACCATGCACGTGCCGAGCTTCTTCAGATCCGGATCGGCTTCTATGCGCTTGGCCTTCGCTTCCGCCTCCGCGGTGTAGGTGACGCCGTCCGCGCCGTACACTTCCTTCGCGATCCGCTCGATCCGTTCACGCAGCGGAAGCTCCAGCTCGTACAGCAGTCGGAACTGGTTTTCTTCTTCGCATGCGTCCACAACCGCGTCCGCGAATTCCAGCGCGCCGTCCCCGCCCTTGAGCCAATGCTCGGAGACGGCCGCTCGCGCGCCCGCCTGCTCGGAAAGACGTCGCACCGCGGCGATCTCGTCCTTGGTGTCCGTATAGAAGGAGTTGATGCACACAACCGGGTTGATGCCGGCCTTCTTCACCGTTTCAATGTGATGCACCAGGTTCTTGCAGCCCTCTTCGACCCAGGCCACGTTCTCGCCTTCGTATTCCTTGGGCATCGGCAGACCGGGCCGCGGAACCGGCGCGCCGCCGTGGCACTTGAGCGCCCGGATTGTGGCGACGACAACCGCGCAATGGGGCTTGAGGCCGGAGAAGCGGCACTTCAGGTTCCAGAACTTCTCGAAGCCGATGTCCGCGCCGAACCCGGACTCGGTGACGTGGTAATCGGAGACCTTCAGTCCGACTCTGTCGGCGATGATCGACGACTGGCCGATCGCGATGTTGGCGAACGGGCCCGCGTGCACGAAGACCGGCTGGCCCTCGATGCTCTGCATCAGGTTGGGGTTGATCGCCTCGACCATCCACGCGGTCATGGCGCCGTCCACTTCCAGATCGGCCGTGGTGACCGGCTCACCCTTCTTGTTGTATGCAACCACGATCTTGCCCATGCGCTCACGCATATCTTGCAGATTGGTCGCAACCGCGAGAATGGCCATAATCTCGGACGAGACCGCGATACCGAAGGACGACCGCATCATAAAGCCGTCCATCTTGCCGCCGATACCGATGATGATGTTCCGCAGCGCCTGGGCGCAGAAGTCGATGATCCAGCCAAATTCCACGTTGCGCGGGTCGATGTCCAGTCGCGGCTGATTTCTCTTGGCCCACTCTTCATCGTCGTAGTTGAACTCGTGCTGAATGCGCGCGGTCAACGCAACCATGGCCAGGTTGTGGGCGTTCATGATCGCGTTGATGTCGCCGGTCAGACCCAGCGAAAAGGGAGTCAGCGGAATGCACTGAGCAAGGCCCCCGCCTGCCGCGGATCCCTTGATGTTCATGGTCGGACCGCCGGAGGGCTGACGAATGGCCGCGACCACGTTCTTCCCGCGTTTTCCCATGCCTTCCACAAGACCCATGCTGGATGTGGATTTACCTTCGCCGAGCGGAGTCGGCGTGATGGCGGTGACGTCGATGTACTTCCCGTCGGGCCGGTCCTTCAACCGATCCAGCACCTTGCGGTAGTCCACTTTCGCCACGTAATGGCCGTGAGGCAGAAGTTCCTGTTCCTCAAGCCCCAACTCCTCGCGGAGTTGGTAAACGGTCTTCATCGTCTTCTCGGCCTCTTCGGCTATCTGCCAGTCAGCCATCTTGGTCGGGTCCAGAGCCATGCATACCTCCTGATAGACTATTCACCGTGCAGGCTTACCTGCTCAATGCGGTCCGTTGAAAATGTTGATTGCTGAATGCTCGGGTGAGAAAAAACACCTGCGCATCTTATTCCAAGCCGTTGAACATAGCAAGAAAAATCGACCGTCCACCCCTCGACGCATGAACGATCATTTCACCGGTGTATGGTTGAATGACTCCCCTTTTCCTCCGTCATCGGCCCCGCAGATACGCGGCCGCATTCTTGAAAATCACCAGTCCCGCGCCCTCCTCGGGAAGATCCTCCCTGGTCCAGCGCGGATGATTGGTTCGATGTTGAAACGCCTCCGGGTGAGGCATCATACCGAATACCCGCCCCGTGGGATCACAGATACCCGCCACCGCGAGGTGCGACCCATTCGGGTTGTGGGGATACTCCATGGTCGGCCGACCGTCCACGGCGTAGCGGACCGTGGCCTGGTGAGAGGCGATCAGCGCGGCGACCGATTCCTCGTCCACGCCCATCAGCTTCCCTTCACCATGACGAACCGGCAAGTAGAGCCGCTCCACATCCGCAGTGAACACGCAGGGCGAGTCCGGATCGATCAGCAGCTCCACCCACCGATCCTCGAACCGACCGGAATCGTTCCCCGCGATCGTGAGTTCCCGCTTCGTGTAATCGCCTTCACGGGCCGGCAGCAGGCCGAGCTTGATAACCAACTGGAATCCATTGCAAATTCCCAGCACCAGACCGCCGCGCTCCACGAATTCCACAAACCGGTCGATCAGACGCGATCCGTTCACCCGAGAGTGGCGCAGCCTGTTCGCGCACGCCTGAGCCGCGCCCAGGTCGTCCCCGTCGAGAAAACCTCCCGGAAAGACCGCGATCTGATAATCGAGGATGTCCACGTCCCCGCGGGCAAGGAAGTTCAGATGGACGAGGTCGATCTCGTCGAAGCCCGTCAATTCGAGGGCTCGGCGAGTTTCCGCCTCGCAGTTGATACCGTGACCGGTGGTCACGAGGGCTCGGAGCTTCATAGAGCGGTCTCGAAAGATCTTCCGAATCGGACGCGGCTATGATCGGAATTCGCCCGCGCGTTCCTTCGACGCCGGCGCTTCGGACCGAATCCCCGAGATCTGCGCCCGGCCCGAAGGTTCCACCCGACCCGACCCGCTGCCGATTCGCGTCCGGTCGATCGAAGCGATCGGCGCCTACACCTAGAAGAGCGGCGCGGCCGAGCCGGCGGCCAGGCTCAGATACGTGGTCGGAAATACACCAATGTACAGCACGCCCACTGCCGCAATTATCAGGACCAGAACCGTGCCGGGGGAAAACTCCAGTTTAGCGGGTAGACCGTCGGGCGCTTCCATATACATCTTCATGACCACCCGGAAGTAGTAGTACACGGACGCCGCGCTGGTCAAGACACCGATCACGACGAGCCAGATGTAGCCGGCCTTCACCGCGGCGTAGAAAATCGTGAACTTACCGACAAAGCCCGCAGTGGGCGGAATTCCCGCCAGGGAAAAAAGAAAGATCGACATGGTCAACGCAAGGAGCGGATGCGATTTCGCAAGTCCTCGATAGTCGTCGATCATGTTGTTCGCTTCACCCTTGCGACCGACGAGCGCCACGACGGCGAACGCGCCCAGGTTGGTGAAGGTGTACGCAAGCAGATAGTAGAGAATGCCCGAAATGCCGGCTTCCCTGCCGGCGACCATACCGATGAGAATGTATCCCGCATGCGCGATGCTCGAATAGGCGAGCATACGCTTGATGTTCTCCTGCACGATGGCGACCAGGTTCCCCACGATCATGGTGAGGACCGCCACCACCCACAAGATCATGGTCCAGTTCGCCTGGAGTTCGATCAGCGACTCGAAGAAGACCCGAGCAAACGTCGCGATCGCCGCGGCTTTCACGCCGACCGACATGTACGCGGTCAGCGGTGTGGGAGCGCCCTCGTACACGTCCGGCGTCCACATGTGGAACGGAACCGCAGCCGCCTTGAACGCGAATCCGACGAGCAGGAAGCCCATGCCCGCCTTCGCCATAAGGCCGGGGGAGCCCGACTGGAAATACTCGGCCAAAGCGCCCAGATTAAGCGAACCCGCGCTGCCGAAGAGGAGGGCGGCGCCGTACAAGAAGAGCCCGCTGGAAAAGCCGCCCAAGATCAAATACTTGAGCGCGGCCTCCTTCGGCTTGGCCCTGCCGGGAATAATGCCCGCCAGCACATAGATCGATATGGAGAGAGTCTCGAGCCCCACAAAGATCAAGAGCAGATGATTGCCCGACACCATGAACATCATGCCCGCAGCGCTGAACAGCAAAAGAACAAAATACTCGTACAGCGGGAGATCTTCATCGGCCAAGTACCGCACCGACATGAGGACCGTCAGAGCCGCGGAAATCAGGATCACGAGGTTGAGAAACCACGAGTACGGGTCCATCGCGACCATGCCGGCGAAGACGTCCTGGTTCACCGCTCTCAGCGGATTGTTGGCCAAAAACGCCAGGGCAATGGCCAAGAGGCTGATCGCGGCAGATATGGTCAAGATGCCGTAGCGGACGAACAGGCCCGTACAGAGAATAATCAATCCCGCGATACAGAGGATGAGAGCGGGGAAAATAGCTGTCACATTAATGTCGGGTAGTGCGATCATCCCGATTGCTCCTGCTTCGTTCCATCAGCGTTCAACAGGGACACGGGTCTCTGCTGAGGTAATCTGAATCGGCTTCAGCGAAGCCTTCTTCGTTCGCTCCAGTTCCAGCGCCGCCGTTTTCTTGGCGTTTACCTGTTCGATGAACTGCTTCACCGAGGGCTCCATCGGCTTGAGAAACGTAGACGGATAGACCCCGATCCAGACGCAGAAGATCACAAGCGGCAGCAACACAACAACTTCCCGGGCGTTGAGGTCCTTCAGATTCAGGTTCTTCGGATTGGTCACCTCGCCGAACATGACCCGCTGGAACATCCACAGCATGTAGACCGCCGCGAAGATCACGCCCGACGCGGCGAAAACCGCAAACCAGGGATAGACCTCGAACGTGCCGAGCAAGATGAGGAACTCGCCCACAAACCCGTTCAGGCCGGGCAGGCCGATCGAAGAGAGCGTGAAGATCATGAAAAAGACCGCAAAGACCGGCATGACTTTCGAGATGCCGCCGAACTCCGCAATCAGCCGCGTGTGCCGCCGTTCGTAGATCATCCCGACGATAAGGAAGAGCGCCCCGGTGCTCAGACCGTGATTGATCATCTGGATGATGCTTCCTTCGACGCCCCTCGTCGTGAACGCGAACATCCCGAGCATCACGAAGCCCAAGTGACTCACACTGGAAAACGCGACCAGACGTTTCACGTCCAGTTGCACCATGGCGACCCACGCTCCGTAGATGATGCCGATCACCGCGAGCACGCAGATCCACCAGGCGCTCTGCATCGCAGCATTCGGGAAAAGCGGGATGGCGTACCGAATGAACCCGTACGTTCCCATCTTCAGGAGCACCGCGGCGAGCACGACGCTGCCCACGGTCGGCGCTTCGGTATGCGCGTCCGGCAACCACGTATGGAAGGGGAACATCGGCACCTTGATCGCGAACGCCAGGAAGAACGCCAGGAACATCCATATCTGAACGCTCACCGGGACCTGGAACTCGTAGAGCTTCAAGAGGTCGAAGGTCCACACGCCCGTCGCGTTGCCCGCCATGTAATAGAGCGTAATGATAGCGACAAGCATTAAGAGGCTGCCCACCACCGTGTAGAGGACGAACTTGATCGCCGCGTAGAGTCGTCTCGCGGGGTTTCCCCAGACGCCGATCAACAGATACATCGGGATGAGCATGATCTCCCAGAAGACATAGAAGAGAAACAGGTCCAGGGCGACGAAAACCCCGATCATGCCGGTCTGGAGGATCAGCAGGCTGACGAGAAACTCCTTCACCCGAACCGTGATGTCCCGCCAGGACGCGAGGATCACGATCGGTCCCAAGAGCGTGGTCAGCAGCACGAGAAAGAGACTGATCCCGTCTATGCCGAGCTTGTACGACACGCCCCAGGACGCGATCCAGGTTCGACTCTCGGTGAACTGCATCGCTGCGGACGAGGGGTCGAACAGGAAGTAGATCTGCAGGCTGACGATAAAATCAGCAAGCATGAAGATGAGGGCGACCCACCGGAGGAGCTCGTGCCGCTTCCGATTGAGAAAGAGCAAAAGGAGCGCTCCTACGGCCGGAACGAACGTAACGTACGAAAGATAGGGGAAGGAAACGTTATCCATTGACGGCATTCCTCCGAATCTATCTCATCACGAGATACCCGATCACCACGAGTACACCGACGAGTATGGACAGGGCGTAGTCTTGCACCAAACCGGAGTGGAGGTACCGCATAGCGCCGCCCCACCCCCGGGTCACTCGAGCGACCCCGTTGACGATCCCGTCGACGACGAAATCGTCGAACTTCCGCCACAGGAATCGCGAAAAGCCGACGATCGAGTTCACGAAGAGAAAATCGTAGAGTTCGTCGACCCAGTACTTGTTGTAAACGACGCTGTGAATATCGGGATTCTCCTCGACGATCCGCTCGGGAATCTCCGGATTCTTCACGTACATCCAATAGGCCGCCACGAGACCCACAATGGCGATACCAAGCGACAACGCCATCAGTGTCAGCTCCAGCGCCACATTGTGATGGCCGCCGTGATGCGCTCCGGCGGCTTCCGAGATGATGTGCTGCGCGGGAGCGAAGACCGGCGACAGGAACATGTCGAACCGATGCCATCCCTCGAGGATCGGCACGCCGACGAGTCCGCCGACCAGTGAGAGGAAGGCCAGGACAATCAGCGGAATCGTCATGATCGGCGGGGACTCGTGCACGTGATGCGCGATGTCCTCCGGGACCCGAGACTTCCCGTAGAAAGTCATGAATACCGACCGGAACATGTAGAGAGAAGTGAGGACCGCTGCGACCGCGCCCAAAATCCAGAAGCCGATGTGCCGCTCGAACGAATAGAAGAGAATCTCGTCCTTACTGAAGAAGCCGGCGAACGGGAAAAAGCCCGCAATCGCCAGCGTCCCGAAAAGATACGTCATGTGCGTGATCGGCAGCTTCTTTCGCAGCGCTCCCATTTTGCGCATGTCCAGTTCGCCGGACATGGCGTGCATGACGCTCCCCGCGGACATGAAGAGGAGAGCCTTGAAAAACGCGTGGGTCATGAGATGGAAAATGCCCGACGCGAACGCGGCCACGCCGCACGCCAGGAACATGTACCCGAGCTGGCTGATCGTCGAATAGGCCAGGACGCGCTTGATGTCGTATTGGGTCAGACCGATGGTGGCCGCAAAGAGTGCCGTCACCGCGCCGATGACCGCAACGACCGTCAACGAAAACGGCGCGAGGGCGAAGAGCACACTGCATCGCGCCACCATGTAGACGCCGGCGGTCACCATTGTCGCCGCGTGGATGAGGGCGCTGACCGGGGTGGGACCTTCCATTGCGTCGGGGAGCCATGTATAGAGCGGGATCTGCGCGGATTTACCCGTCGCGCCCACAAACAGGAGCAGCGTTATTCCGGTGGCCAGAGCTCCGCCCATGGCGAGCTTTTCCGGCGCGGCCGCAAACACTTCCGTGTAGTTGAATGTCCCGAACGTCACGAAGATCAGGAACATCCCGATGAGGAAGCCGAAGTCGCCGATCCGGTTGACGACAAAGGCTTTCTTGCCTGCGTCCGCAGCCGATTTCTTCTCGTAGTAGTAGCCGATGAGGAGATACGAGCAGAGACCGACGCCCTCCCACCCGACGAACATAAGCAGGAAGTTGTTCGCGGACACCAGGATGAGCATGGCGATGACGAAGAGATTTAGGTACGCGAAATATCGCCGGAATCCCACTTCCCCGTGCATGTATCCGATCGAGTAGACGTGGATGATGAAGCCGACGCCGCTGACCACCAGCAACATCACTAGGCTCAGCTGATCCACGAGGAACGCGACCGGGACCTGCAGATCGCCGGAGACTATCCACGTGTAGGCTACGACGGTTTGCGGTGTCCAATCCGTGGCTAAAAACTCCCGGAATATCAGGAGAGTAATCACAAAGGAAGCGCCGACGGAAAGCGATCCGATCCACCCGATCAGTCGCTCGGGAAAATCCTGCGCGATGAGTCCGTTGATGAGGAAGCCGACCAACGGACATAAGGGTACCAGCCAGACCAGGTCAATCATTCGAGGCTCCCGATTTCAGTCGTGAGGAAATATGAGATACGGCTTCGGTGTCGGCCGATTCTCCTCCCTACCCGTCCTCACCATTTCATGATGTTCACGTCATTGACGTCTATACTGCCCTTTTGCCTGAAGACGGAGACCGCGATTGCCAATCCGACGGCCACCTCCGCCGCGGCCACGACCATAATGAAGAGCACGAAGACCTGCCCCTCCATGGCGTCCAAGTATCGAGCGAATGCGATAAAGGTCAGGTTCACGGCGTTGAGCATGAGCTCCAAGCAGATGAGGATGACGATCAGGTTGCGCCTGACCATAACGCCTACCATCCCCAGGGTGAACAGGGCGGCGGCCAAAACGAGATAATGTTCAAGGGTGACCATGATTCCTCTCGATTTCCGTGGAGACTCTCGGTTCTACAGCCCGGGCGATCCCTCTCAGGACTGTTTCCTCACCAATATGACCGCTCCGATTATGGCGGCCAGCAACAGGACGGACGCCACTTCGAACGGCAGTAGATACGTGGTGAAGAGATCCTTGGCCAGGGCCGCGGTATTCGTGCCCGCCTGAATATTCAGCGGCGGCTTCGCCGGCGGAAGCGTCATCGTATGGTACACGGACAAGACAAGACCGAAGATCGCAACGGCCGCCAGGGCCCCGGCGAACCCACGGGCCGCTCTCGGCTGCGACGCCGATCTAACCTGATCGAGATTGAGGAGCATGATCACAAAGAGGAACAACACCATGACCGCCCCTGCGTACACGATCAGCTGCACCATCGCGATGAACTCGGCCCGAAGAAGCACGAACAAGCCCGCCAAGCCGATCATAGTCAGAATCATGAAGAGCACGTTGTAGATGGGCCTTCTCAGCAGCACCACGAGAAAGGCCGAGATCAGCGTGACGGCTCCGAGGATGTAGAAGATCACGGTTTCCATTGATATATCCATACCTCCGAGGATGAGCGCTCTGTTAGCCGGCCTTCTTTTGTTCCCGGACATACCGCTCTCTTGGGGGCTCCAGGAGCGTTTCCTTGTCCAGTATGAGGCTCTCCCGAGAAAACTCGGACAACTCGTACACCGTCGACATCTCGATCGCCTCTTTCGGGCAGACCTCCACACAGTGACCGCAGAAGATGCAGCGCCCCAAATCGATGGTGTACTGCTCGGGATATTTACGGTTATCCGGCTCGGCCGCGGCTTCGATATAGATGCACTCCGCAGGGCAGACCGTAGCGCAGAGCATGCACGCGACGCATTTGATCTTGCCCGAACCGTGGCGCGTCAGCACGTGCCGACCCCGCCAGCGAGGAGCGACTTCCCACTTCTCGTCGGGATACTGAAGCGTGACCTTCTTCGAGAAGAACTGTTTGAGCGTTAATTTCAATCCCTGCAGCAGGGGTATGATCATCGTTCACGTCCTCACTTGTTGATTCGATCCCGAAACGGGCGCTTCAGCCGATCCAATCTCCGGATCGCCTCTTACCGGAAATATTCCAGCCACACCGTGTAGATCAGCGCGGTGCCCATGACATTGAGCAGCCCCACGGGCAGCAGCACTTTCCAACCGAAATCCATCACACGGTCGTATCGGAGCCTCGGGTATGTGCCTCGAACCCATACGAAGAAGAAAACGAATAGAAAAGTCTTCGCGAGGAACCAGAAGATGGGCGGCAGGATCGGACCTTGCCAGCCGCCCAGGAACAGCGTGGAAATCAGCGCGCTCAGGAAGAGCAAGTGCGCATACTCGCCGAGATAAAAGAGGCCGAACTTCATCGAGCTGTACTCGGTCTGATAGCCAGCGACAAGCTCGTTCTCGCATTCGATCAGATCGAAGGGCGTGCGGCAGATCTCAGCGGAACCCGCAACCAGAAACAGCAGAAATCCGAGCGGCTGTCGGAAGATAAACCACTTGTAGACCGAGTCCTGCTGTTCGACGATCTCCACGAGACTGAGCGATCCCGCAAGCAAGAGCACGCCGATCACCGCGAGGCTCAGGCCCAACTCGTAGCTGATCATCTGCGCGCCGGCGCGGACCCCTCCCAGCAGGGAATACTTGTTGTTGGACGCCCAGCCGCCCAGGAGCACCCCGTAGATGCCCAGCGACGAGATTGCGAAGATGAAGAGAATACCGACGTTGAGGTCGGCGATCACGCCCTGATTCAGGCCGTACGCCGCGGCTTTCGGTCCCAGAATGTATTCCAGGCCCAGGCCCTTCGAGAAAGGAATCACCGCAAAGGGGAGCAGCGCGCAGATCACGACGATGGCCGGCGCGACGAGGTAAATCCACGTCACGGCTTTCGTTACGGTCACTTCTTCCTTGATGAAGAGCTTTATACCGTCGGCCAGCGGCTGCAAGAGCCCCCACGGCCCCACTCGGTTCGGTCCCAGTCGTACCTGAATCCAGCCCAGCACCTTGCGTTCGAGCAATGTCAGGTACGCCACGAACGTCAGCACCGCGACGATCACGAGGAGCACCTTGACAACAACGAGTAACATCGGGATGGCGGCTTCCATATGCGCGACCTCTCAGTCCCTATGCCTTTTCAACCTTGACGTTCACCCAGTATGCGTCTCTTCCCGTCAGCTCGTTCAGGCGCAACGTCGAGAAATGATACGGCGCAACGATCGAGCCGGGGAGCGCTCTCGGGCTTGACTTCACCTTCGCCGTCACGGACGCGCCCTCATCGGAGGTTATCCGGACCGTTTCCCCCTCCGCGACCCCAAGCTTTCCCATGTCTTCCCGATTCATCTCCGCGACGCCGTCCCCGTGAACCTCCATGAGCGAGGAACTCCACTGGGAAAACGAACCCGAGTGAAATTTCAGGACGCCGGGAATAAGCCGGTAGGGAAGATCGCCTTCAGCCGGCTTCTCGAGCGGAGGGGCGGGGATGAGCTTCGCCTTTCCGCCGGGAAATCCCCCTTCGTACAGGACGGGCTTGCCGGGATCTTCCTCGTCCACGCACGGCCAATGGACTCCGCGGTCCGCAATCTTATCGTACGTGATCCCCGCATACACGGGAACATGCCGGCCGATCTCGTCGAAGACTGCTTGGGGGCTTGCGTACGTCATCGCGGGTTTGCCCATGAGCGCGGCGAGCGCGCAGAAGATCTCGAGATCGCTCTTCGCCCCCGCCCGGACCATGGTGGGCTTGAGGCGCTGTACCAGGCGCTCCGCGCTCGTGAAGGTCCCCATCTTCTCGGCGAATGTGACCGCGGGGAGGACCGCGTCCGCCTTCTTAGCCGTGGGCGTCATGAACATGTCTTGGACCACGAGGAAATCGAGATTATCCAGAGCCGTCTCCACGTCCGAGCGACCGGGATATGTCTCCACCGGGTTTTCGCCAACGATGTACAGCCCTTTGATCTCACCGCCGGCGGCTTTTTTGAGGATCGCGTCCGCGGCCAGTCCCGGCTCGGACGGCAACGAGCATTCCCACTCTTCCTCGAATTCCTTCCGGGCCTCCTCGTCGTCGACGGGCTTGAAGCCGGGGAGCATGCCGGGCGTCAGTCCCATATCGATAGCGCCCTGATAGTTGGCTTTTTCGCCGAAGAGGAAGACGCCGTTCTTTTCCTTGCCGATACGTCCGACGACCAGCGCCAGGTTGACCGCGGCCTGAGCCGCCAGGACCGGTTCCCTTCCCGGCTTGTTCATTCCTTCGGTCAGGCAGATCACCGCATTTTCAGCTTCCGCGTACTGCCTCGCCGCGGCCCGAACAGCAGACGCGTCCACTCCGGTCATCTCCGCCACCGCGTCGGGCGTGTACGCTTCGAGCGAGGCCTTGAGTTCCTCGAAGCCCTCCGCTCGAAGATCCAGCGCTTTTGCGTCGAAGAAATCGTTGTCGATGATCTCTTTGGTCATCGCGTTGACGATCAGGTGCTCGCATCCGGGCCGGCCGATAAGGGGCGTGCCTCGCTCGCCGGTCAGCTTGGTCTTGATCGAGTCGACCACGATCACCGCGCCTCGCTTCTGACGGCAGGCCATGACCACTTCGTTCTTGGCGACCGGGTGGCTTTCCGTGAGATCCGCACCGATGAGCAGCATCACGTCCGCATGTCTGATTTCCGTGATGGCGTTCGTGCCGGCCGGATAGCCCAGCGCCGGCAGGAGCGCGTCGACCGCGGATTTGTACCCGTATCCTCCGGCGTGATCGAGATGGGGTGTCTCCATGACGCAGCGCGCGAACCGGCCGAAAACGTAGGCTTCTTCGTTGGTGAGTCGTTCGGAGCCGAGCGCGGCCAGCGCGCCGCCTTCCGATGACTCCTTGATCTTCGTCAGTTTGTCCGCGACGAACCCCAGCGCTTCGTTCCAGTCGACTTCCTGGAGGATTCCGTCCCGTTTGATGAGTGGCTTTGTGAGTCGTTGATCCGAATAGATGTACGGCCAGCCGTACCGGCCCTTCACGCACAGGTTGCCCTGATTGTGGCTTTCAGCGGGTGAAGATACCCACACGATCAGATCGCTCTTCTCTCCAAGCGTGAGCACGCAGCCCAAGCTACAGTACGCGCAGGGGGTTTCGGTCTTTTTCAGCTCGAACCACCTGCCCGATCCGACGAGCCATTTCGAGGAGATCGCTCCCACGGGACAGACCTGCGCGCACTGACCGCAGAATTCGCAGTCCAGTGGACGCCCGAAGTCGGTGGATACTTCGGACTCCATCCCGCGATTGACGAAGCTCAACTCGTTCCGGCCCTGGACTTCGTCGCAAATCCGCACGCACATCCCGCACTTGATACAGAGATTCATGTTGAACCTGATGAAATGCGAGGTGTTGTCGATGTGGAAGTAGCGGGATTCCCGTTCGAAGGGCAGTTCGGGGACCTCGTACTCGTGCACCAGCTCCTGGAGGGTGCAATTGCCCCCCGCGTCGCAGCTGGGACACTGAAGAGGATGACTGCGGAGCAACAACTGCAACTGAATGCGCCGGGCTTCGATAAGCTTCGGCGTATGCGTCGCGACTTCCATGCCGTCCCGCGCCGGATTGAAGCACGCCGGCATGGTCCGAGTCCGTCCTCTCGCGGTGACTTCGACCATACAGAGGCGGCAGGCGCCGTACGGAATGAGGCGCTCGTCGTGACACAAGGTCGGTATGCGGATACCGGCCTGTCGAGCCGCGTTCAGAATCGACGTTCCGCGTTCGACGGTAACTTCAACACCATCAATGGTCAGTGTAACCATAGAAACGTTCTCACAGGAAAGATAGTCGGTCCGTTGTTGGCTCTCGCCGCCTTAACCCGAACTCGCTTCCGCCGATTCCGGGCGGTCCTCATCGGATTGCGCCGAACTTACAGTTCATGATGCAGGTTCGGCACCTAGTGCACTTGTCCAGATCGATTCTGGCCACCTGTTTCTTTTCCCAAATAATGGCGTCGGACGGACAATTCTTTGCGCACAGGCCGCACTTCTTGCACTTGTCCTCGATCACCACGAAATCGATCAGCTGCGGACAGACCAGCGCGTCGCAGTGCTTGTCGAAAATGTGCGATTCGTACTCGTTTCGGAAATATCGAATCGTCGACAATACCGGGTTGGCCGCGCTCTTCCCGAGCCCGCAATGGGACGTGTTGTTGACGTGATGTCCAAGATCCTGGAGGAACTCGATGTCGCCCTCCTTGCCGCGGCCTTCGCAGATGTCCGTCAGCTTGTCGAGCATGACCTTGAGACCTTCCCGGCAGGGCACGCACTTCCCGCACGATTCTTCGACGCAGAAGCCGATGAAGAACCGAGCGGTGTCGACCATGCAGGTCATGTCGTCCATTACAACGACGCCGCCCGAACCCATCATGGCCCCGGCGTCGTACAGCGACTCGTAATCGATCGCGACGTCTTCCATACCGTCGGGGATACAGCCGCCCGAGGGGCCGCCGATCTGCGCGGCCTTGAACTTCCGCTTCTTGGGTATGCCGCCGCCGATCTCGAAGATGAGGCTCTTGAGCGACGTCCCCATGGGAACCTCGACCAAGCCCACGTTTTGCACCGCGCCCGTAAGCGCGAACACCTTGGTCCCCTTGCTGCCTTCCGTGCCGATCGACGCAAACCAGTCCGCGCCGTGCACGATTATCGGATTGACGTTGGCGAACGTCTCGACGTTGTTCAGGTTCGTCGGCTGATTCCACAGGCCCGCCTCCGCGCTGCGGGGAGGCTTAATCCGCGGCATGCCCCGCTTGCCTTCGATCGAATACATCAGCGCCGTCGATTCGCCGCACACGAACGCGCCCGCGCCGGGGTAGATTTCGATGTCGAAATTAAAGCCCTTGCCGAATATGTCGTCGCCGAGAAGCCCGTAGTCCCGAGCGTCGTCGATCGCTTTCTGGAGGCGCTGAATGGCCAGAGGATACTCTGCCCGGACGTAAATGTAGCCCTTCTCCGCGCCGATCGCGTACCCGGAAATCGCCATGCCCTCGAGCACCGAGTGGGGATCGCCCTCCATGACCGACCGATCCATGAACGCGCCCGGGTCGCCTTCGTCGCCGTTACAGATCGTATATTTGGGGAAACTCGTGTATTTTCGACACTCTTCCCACTTGAGCCCAGCGGGGAAGCCGCCGCCGCCCCGGCCCCTCAGTCCCGATCGCTTGATCTCTTCGATAACGTCTTCCGGGGTCATCTCCTGGAGGGCCTTGCCAAGCCCCGAGTAGCCGTCCCTTGCGATGTAGTCGTCAATGCTTTCCGCGTCGATGAGACCCCGGTTTCTGAGCACGATGAGACGCTGTTGGCCGAAAAAACCGATATCGTGCATCAGTGGGACGCCGTCTTTGGCCTTCTCCTCCTTAAAGAGAAGATCCTGCACCACCCGGCCTTTGAGCACGTGCTCCTCGACAATGAGCGGCGCGTGTTCCGGCTTGACCCGGTTGTAGAAGATACCCTCGGGGTACGCGACGACGAGCGGGCCGGCCGCGCAGAAGCCGTTGCAGCCGGTCATGACGATCTGGACGTCGTCCTGGAGGTTGCGTTTGGCCAGCTCCTTTTCCAGCGCCTCTTTGACTTCCAGGGATCCGCTTGCGATGCAGCCCGTGCCGGCGCACAACATCAGCTGCATTCTATAGAATGGACTTGCACACATACTTCATTCTCCGCTACGCACGCGATATCGACAGCCCGGCGTAGTCGTACGACCCGTTGGGGTTCGGTCACGTTGCCTGGGTTTCGCTCCCTCGAGCCAAGGCGTAGTCTTCGACGGCATTGCCGCCCATCACATGCTCGTCAAAGATCTTCCGGGCCTTCTCCTTGTCCAACTGAATGTATTTCACGGGCGGCTGGTCCCGAAGTTCCACCGTGATCATTGGCTCTTTCGCGCAGAGGCCCGCACACCCCGAATTGGTGAGGATAACGTCGCTGATGTCTTGCTCCGCTATGATGTCCCGATACAAGGTCATGATCTCCCGCGCGCCGGCCGCGATCCCGCACGTGCCCATGTGCACCGTGATCTTGGCCCGATATTCTCCGTCCCGAAGCACCATCTTCGAGCGCTGCTTTTCCTTGATCTTCTTGAGATCGTCAATGCTGATTTTGGCCACAGTCGATCCTCCCGGCGCAAGCCGGCCTATTCATAGGCGCTAAGGATTCTCATGGTGTCCTTGGGATTGATATTGCCGTGGGTGTCGCCGTCGATGAGCATGCACGGCGCCAAACCGCACGCGCCCAGGCATCGCACACCCTCGATGGTAAACCTACCGTCCTCCGAGGTGTCTCCCACGTCCATATCCAGTTCCCGCTGCATGATCTCGAGTATCTCCCGGGCGCCTTTCACGTAGCAGGCCGTGCCGAGGCAAAGCCTGATCGTGTGCCGTCCGCGAGGATGTATAGTAAAAAACGAGTAGAAGGTGACCACGCCGTACACATGAGACGGTGTGACGTTCATTCCTTCGGCCACCCGGTGCTGCACTTCTTCGGGCACGTACCCGAAGAGATCCTGCGCGTCCTTGAGCGCGGCGATCAAATACCCCGGTTGGGCGCCGTACTTCTTGAACACGGGGCCCAGTTTCGCCAGTTCTTCCGGGGGCAACGGAGGCGCGGTCGGTTTGACCTTTTTTTTGAGCTTTGCATCCCTTTCCTGCATGTCGCCTTGAGTCAATTTAGCTTCACCCCGTATCTTATCTAAAAGGTGTGTGTTTTCGCTTAACCCGCGCCGATTTCCGCCAGTCCGCCGTAGAGATTATCCCGAATGAGCCGAACCACTTCCGGCATATTCAGCGGTATCTCTTCCAATTCTTCCCGGAGTTCCCTCGTGTCCAGGACGAAGTCCGCTCCGTCCTTCCGATGAACATAGACGAAATCGACGTCCGGATTTCCCTCGATGAGCGTCGTGACCGTTTCGGCGATGTTGCCCATCGGCTTTCGGTCCAGGTGACCGTACGACATGGTTACCCGGACCGTTGTCCCTGTACCCGGCGCGGACGAGATCGTCAGATCGCCGTCGGCTTCCTGGGCCGTCTGTTGCAAGAGCGAGAGGCCCAGGCCGACTTTCCGGGTGGTTCGGGTGGTGACGAACGGATCCAGCGCCCGACTCAGGAATTCCGCGTCCATGCCGCGTCCGTTGTCTTCCACTGCGATCGAGAGTCGATCCTCCTCGGGATCCTCTTCGACCGTAATCCGTATGAGGTCCGCTCCGGCCCGCACACCGTTCTCGGCCACGTCCAGGATATGCAGCGACAGATCCTCCATTTGCCCGGCGCCGCCCGTCGAGCCCGACACGCTCGGACCCGCCTCCTACCGCCGCTCAGCCGGACTCCGCTTCGACAACCCTTCGTCCGGCCTCACGGGCAAAAACTTTTCTCAGTTCGTCGAACGTCGGCTCGGCCATGAGCGCCGCGGTGGACACAACCCCGATGTCGTCGGGGTAATGCGCGTCCGACGACGTTATCAGCGTGAACCCGCGACTTTGGGGATACCGGACCCGAACCGACTCGAAATCACTTCGTTTCGATACCTCCAGAGCGTCGAAATCAAGGCCTTCGGGGATGAATCCCAACTGCCCGAAAATACTGAATCCCGACCGGTCCACATGCGCCGCCACCGCCAGACCGCCCGCAGCGTGGATCCGTTTGACGATGGCCTCGGCCGGTAATGTGGTTGCGCCGATGAGCAGCCGTCCATCCAAGTCTTCGACTTCGTCGTCCTCGTTGCAGACCACCTGGACCCCGAATACGTCTTCGTCGTTCTCGCCCCACAATCGGGAGTAGACCTCGTCCTGCACCTCTTCGGCCTGTTCGTCCGTCTCGAAGAGTCCGACGATGTGGACCTCCTCCGACGAGGCGATCTCCATCCCCGGTATAACGATCAGATCCCGACTTCGGGCCGCCCGGCGCGTCGCCGCGGCATTGCGGGCCGAGTTGTGGTCGCATATAGCGATGATGTCGAGACCCCGCTCAATCGCCTTGCCCACAACGGCCCTCGGGGTCATATCACCGATCTCGGTGCACGGCGACAGGACCGTGTGGATGTGGAGGTCCAGCCTGTAAACCTTAAGATCGACCAGCCGTTCCTCTCAGTCCTTATCGTCGTCGGCGCCCGGCGCCGGTCTCTTCGACGCGGCCCTCTAGTCTTCTTCCTCCGACCGTCGCACGCCCATCTCGTAGAGCCGACCCGCTATCTCGTACGCCGGGGAATCGCTTACCATCAACGGCACTTCCTGCTCCCGAGCCTTTTGGATCGTATCCGGATTCGGCTCCCTGCCCCCGACGATGAGAATACCCGCGAGATTGTTCAAGAACGCTACGGCGACGATGTTCTGGTGAAGCTGCAGGGTGATCCAGAGGTCACCCTCGCGCGCGCCGGCTATCACATCGCTGAGGAGATCGCTGCAGTAGCCTCCTCGGACGATCCGATCCATCTCATCCTCGCCGGCTTTCACCTCCAGGTTGAGTCCTTTGACCACCTCTCCGAGGGTCATGAGGCTCACAACTCCCATTAACGGTCGACTTCGGCCAGCACGATATCAACACTCGACAATATGGCGATAAAGTCGGCGATGAGCCGGCCCTTGGTCATCAGCGCAAGACTTTGCAGATTCACGAACGCGGGCGCCCGCCATTTCAGCCGATAGGGCGTCGGTCCCCCGTCGCTGACCAGGAACGCCCCCAGCTCGCCCCGCGGGGATTCGATGCACTGGTACACTTCGCCTTTCGGCGGCTTCAAACCTTCAACCACCAGCATGAAGTGATGGATAAGCGCTTCCATGCGCGTGTAAATTTCCTCTTGAGGCGGGAAGATTACCCCGGGCTTGGTCGCGATAACGGGACCGGGGTCGAGTTTGGCGAGCGCCTGCTTGAGGATCTTACAGCTCTCGCGCATCTCGCGGATTCTCACGAGATATCGAGAGTATACGTCGCATCCCGTCTCGACGGGAACATCGAAATCGTAGTCCTCGTACCCGCAGTATGGTTCCCGCTTCCGAATATCCCAGTTCAACCCGGACGCGCGGATCATCGGACCGCTCACGCCCAGCGCGATCGCGTCCTTGAGCGGCAGCACGCCCACGTCCTTGGTCCGGTCCATGTAGATGATGTTCTTGGTGAGCAGCGTCTCGTATTCGTCCACATGGGCGTCGAATTCGTCCGTGAACTCCTTGAGCCGCTCTTCGAAGCCCTCTTCAAGGTCCCTGATCAGGCCGCCGATCCGGAGGTAGTTCGGCATGAGTCGGCCGCCCGCGGTGAGTTCGAAGAGGTTCATAATCGTTTCCCGCTCTCTCAGACAGTAGAAGAGCGGCGTCATCGCGCCCACGTCGTGACCGTGGGTGCCCAGCCAGAAAAGATGGCTGAAGATTCTGGTCAATTCCGCCATAATGACGCGTATGACCCGGGCTCGCTCGGGGGCCTCCACGTCGAGCAGCTTCTCGACCGCGAGGCAGTAGACGAGCGAATTGCTGGTCGCGCCCATGTAGTCGCACCGCTCTGCAAGCGGGATCACGTTGTGATACTTCTTGTTCTCGCACGCCTTTTCGTAGCCGCGGTGCAAATACCCGAGATACGGGACGATGTCTTCGATGATCTCGCCGTCCAGTACGACCACCGCGCGGAACACCCCGTGGGTGCTCGGATGGTGAGGACCGATATTGAGCTCGAGGGTCTCGCTTCTTCTCTCGATGTCTTGCCGAGCCGTATCCACCATCTGTCAGTTTCCTTCGTTGGTCGTCCGAGGGAGATCCGGCGTCTCCACCGGATCGCCTTCCAGCGGAAAGTCCTTTCGCAGCGGATAGACCGTCCACTCTTCCGGCAGGAGGAGCTTCCGAGGATCCGGGTGATTCCGGAAGGTTATCCCGAACATCTCCGCAGTTTCCCGCTCGTGCCAGTTCGCACTGGGCCAAATATCCGTAACCGAATCGACCGCGGGGTTCTCGTCGTCCTCGATCCTCGCCTTGATACGGAAACGATGCCCTTTCCGCAGGGAATAGAGCTGGTAAAAGACCTCGAAGCGCGGAGACTCGGGATACCAGTCTATCCCACCCATTGCGGAAAGGAAATTGAAGTCGAGATCCCCGTCGTCCCGCAAAAACACGCAGACCTCGGCGATCTTCTCCGGAGCGATCTTGACGGACAGTTCACCCCGAAACTCCATGGCGTCCAGAATGACCTCGTCCCCGAATTCTTCAACGAGTCTGTCTTTAATAGCGTCCTGTTTCATCGAGCACAGCCTTGACCCGGTTTACCGGAGGATTGCGAATGGATTGTTCTTTCAAGACCTTGGCGTGAAGCTGGAGCAATCCGTCGATGAGACTTTCCGGCCGCGGCGGGCAACCGGGAATATAGACATCCACGGGAAGATGGCGATCGATGCCCTGAACCACCGCATAATTCTTGTAGATGCCGCCGGTGCACGCGCATGCGCCCATAGCCACCACCCAGCGGGGTTCAGCCATTTGCTCGTAGATGCGCAGGACCGCAGGAAGCATCTTCTTGCTCGCAGTGCCGGCGACGATCATGAGATCGGCGTGTCGGGGC
Organism: uncultured Syntrophales bacterium; assembly: GCA_964385875.1. Taxonomy (GTDB): domain Bacteria; phylum Desulfobacterota; class Desulfomonilia; order Desulfomonilales; family Desulfomonilaceae; genus CAYLRL01. The sequence goes on along the minus strand of CAYLRL010000026.1, from coordinate 19,667 downwards.
GACGGCCGGGCCACCTCCATCCCGAACCGGGAGAGATCGTATCGACTGACGAATGTGGCGATCATCTCCAGAGCGCAGCATGCGAGCCCGAAGCCGAGCGGCCACATGGACGACTTTCGGGACCAGTTGAGGAACCATTCCAGGTTGGTGACATGAACCGTATCGTTCAGGTGTCGCTCTATTCCCATTCCAAAGCCCCTTTTCTCCACGCGTAGAGCAGCCCCACGAGGAGCACCATAACAAAGACAAGCATCTCGATGAAGCCGAAAATCCGGAGCTCGTCGTAGATGGTGGCCCACGGAAAAAGGAAGATCATTTCGATGTCGAAAACGATGAAGAGCATACCGATGATGAAGAACCGCACTGAGAACCGGCGTCGAGCGTCGCCTACGGGATCCATGCCGCACTCGTACGGCATGAGCTTGATCGGTGTGCCGTGTCGCCGCGGGAAGAGTGACGAAAGGACGATGATCGCGATCGCGATTATCGCTGCGACCACCAGGACGACCAGAAGGGGAAAATAGGCGTAACTCATTTGCTCATCATTCCTGACGGAATTGCTGCGCCGAATAGGCCCCGACGAAAGTAACGCCTCTTCGGCGGGAGATAGCGATGGAAAGTCTGTTAGCCTGAGGAGAAGTTCACGGACTTCTAGATATGCTTGATTGCCGGCGGACTGTCAAGCTTTTTTTCGAGCCTCTTCCGGCCCCGGAAGAGGCCGATCGAATGAAAAGGTAATGTCCAGCCGAGTGGCCGTTCCCGGTTCCGACAGGATTCTCATGGTGTCCGAGCATCGCTTGATGTTGGCGAGCCCCATTCCCGCGCCGAACCCCATATCGCGGATCCATTCGGGCGCCGTGGAATAGCCCGGTTGAAGCACCTTATCCAGATCCTCGATGCCGGGTCCGTGATCCACCGCGGTGATCTGCAGACGATTCCGCCGAATATCCACAAGAATCTCGCCGCCCACGTCCGTATGAATCACCAGATTCATCTCGGTTTCGTAGACCGCGACCGCCACCCTCCGGACGAAGGAAGGCGGCACTCGCAGTCGCTGCAATGACTTCTTGATCGCGCTCGAGGCCTTGCCCGCGTTCGCGAAATCCTTGTCCGCGACAACGAAACGGAGCATCAGGCTCGTGTCGTCGGAGACGATATCCTCGAAGATGTGGCTGGCGCGGTACGTATGAAGCTTCTCCCGCTCCTTCTTCTGGTAGCTCAAATCCATCTCTCGGAGCAGCGACTGCATGATCGTCCCCGTGGTGACGATCCCGACGAGCGCGCCTTCACGGTCCACCACGGGCAGTCGAGCGAACCCTTTCCGCCCGAGTTTTCCCACCACGTCCATGACCGATGCGTCCTTGAGCACGCGGCTCACGTTCGTCGTCATGTACCGCTCGACGGGGTGATCCATCTCGCCGGCTTCGACCGCCAACATCACGTCGGACATGCTCACGATGCCGACCATCTCGTCGCCGTCCATGACGGGGAGGCCCGTAATGCGCTTTTCACGCATCAGTGAGCGCACATCGTTCATGGACATGGACCTGTCCGCGGTGATGACGTCGGGCGCCATGACATTCTCGACGCGGGTCGTGTAGATGAGCTCTTGAAGTTTGGTGAACTCTTCGTCCGCCATCTTACCAGGAGTCGTTCTCGATCTTCACGCGGCCCAGACCGGGGAGGCCGGCCTTATACACCCGACCGCAGGCCTCATACATGGTGTAGCCGGTTGTGATGATCGTTACGCCCGACTCGCGGGCCAGTTCAAGGGTTTCAGGGGGCGGCGTCTTGTCCCGAACAAAGACGATCACTTCCACCCCGGCCATTTCCGCGGTCCGAACCGACTGAGGGTTGGTCAGTCCGGTCATGAGGACCATCCCCTCGTTGCCGAAGGCCAGCACATCACTCATCAGGTCGGCCGCGCCGGCCTGGTTGAATTCCGTGTCGCCGTCGTGATTATCGACGAGGATACGGCCCTCCAGCACTTCGACAAGCTCACGAATGGTCATTCACGCTCCGGGCGGGCTCGGATGGTAAAGGTCGCTTATTCCACCATCATCCCGCGCCCCTGTCAAGCTTCACCCCCACCGACGCAGTTCGAATGGCCGCTCCGCCGATGCGCGCGAATCCTCGACGTTCCCGTGCGTCGGAGAAAGATCTCGGCCGTCCGGTCACCCCACATCCTCGACCAAAACGACCGCTTCGCCGGAGAGGATTGTCTCGCCTCTTTGATTCACGCACACGGTTTCCAGTGTCGCGATGGGCTTGTCTTCCCGCAATTTGACGACGGTCGCGCGGGCGGTGACGGTGTCTCCGGGATAGACCGGTCCCTGGAACTTCAGGGTTTGGCTCATGTATATGGTACCCGGCCCCGGCAGTTTGACGCCCAAAACCGCGGAAATGAGCGACGCGCCCCACATACCGTGCGCAAGCCTCTTACCGAACCGCGTCTTCTTCGCGAACTCCTCGTCCACGTGGACCGGGTTGCGGTCTCCCGTGATCTCGGCGAACCGGTCTATCTCTTCTTCGGTGATACTTTTCGAGATTTCGGCGCTGTCCCCGACCTTCAACCGCATTGCGTCTTCCCTCCCTCCCTGAAGCGACCGATCCGGCTGCGACGCAAACGACACCCATCGTCGGCGCCCCCGTCCGGACGCGGACGGATTATGAGCGTGAACCGGCCGCTCGGCCCGGAACCGAGAAGATAGCTCGGAATCCGCCGGCCGGCAGGCCGGGTTGTTGAAACACAGACTATTCCATACTGTCGGCCCGGCCGGGCGCTGTCAAGTAATTCTCCCCGTTCGAGGGATCGGCCGGTCCCGGTCGCAATTTGGCGGAGGTCCGCTCTTGACGCGGCTCGGACACCGTGATACGTCCCGATCCGGCCGGCGTACGTGCAGCGGGCCGTATCCCACCGCAGTCAGAGTTCTCATGCTCTATTCAGCCGATCGACCCAATCCGTTTCTCGAGGAGTTCGTACGACGGCACTCGACGCCGATGTCCGACGATCCGGCCGGAACTGAGCCGGACATTCCCGAATTCACCAAGCGGATCAGCGTGTCCAAGATTTCACCGATCTACGGCATGCACGGCTATCACCTCGGGAAGAAGCCGCACGAGGCGGTTCAGGGATACATCGATCACTACACCTGCCCCGGCGAGCTGATCCTCGATCCCTTTTGCGGCTCGGGGAGCACCGCTCTGGCAGCGCTCCTGCTCGGCAGGAAAGCCGTGGCAATGGACGCGTCCCCCGCGGCCGCCTTCATCACGCGATTCTACCTCGACCAGTGCGATCCGGACGACCTGAAGGAACGCTTCACGAAGCTCTGTCGAAGCGTGGCCCCGGAAATGGAGTATCTCTACGGAACCGAATGCGAACGCTGCGGCGGCGCGGCGACGATCCGTTACGTCATCTACTCGAACGTGTACGAGTGCCCTGAATGCGGCGTCGAGACCACACTCTTCGAGGCGGTCCAGCGCGACCCCAAGGGCTGTACCGAATGCTTCCGCAGAAAGGGGCTGATTGTCCCGATCACGCCGAGGGACTGTCTTAAGGGTTACCGTCCGGTTGCGGTCAACTACGCTTGTCACGGCGCGTGTTCGCCCAAACGAGCCGTACGGTCGGTGGTCGGCTCGCGCGAGGAACGAGACGCCTTCGAGCGAATCGACCTGCCTCGCATTGCGGAAATTGAAAGCGTTCCCATCCCCTATCCGCACCCCCGTGCGACGATGATGCATGTGGACGACGAGTCCGCGCCCTGGGGCGATGAATGGCGACCGAGCCGGAACTTCCGCCGCATCGCCGATCTCTTCACCTCGCGCAACCTCCGGGCCGTCGCGGCGCTCTTCCACGCGGCCGGTGACGATGACGACCTTCGGGCGGTCATTACGTCGGGCATGCTCGCGGTCACAAGGAAGGCGCAGCACCTGAGCGCCGGCGGCGGCTACATTCCGGGCACCTGGGCGCTTCCGCCGATGTCCAAACAGCGAAACGCGATCGAAAGCCTCAAAAGAGTCTTTCAACGGATCCTCAAGGCCAAAAGACTCCTTCATGGTCGCTTCGATTCGTCTCACGCGTGCGTCTCCACACAGTCCGCAGTCGAATTGAGCGGCGTGACGTCCGAGTCCGTCGACTACATCTTCACCGATCCGCCGTACGGCGGAACCGTCCAGTACGCGGAACTCAACTTCCTCTGGGAGTCCTGGCTCGGTTTCAATACCGACTGGCACGCGGGTGAAATCATCGTGAACCGGACTCGGGGGAAGAACGAATCCGACTGGGCCCGATCGATGACGGAAGCTCTCAGCGAATGCCGACGCGTGCTCAAACCCGGTCGTAGGCTTTCGCTCTGCTTTCACGGGAGCGAGCCGTCACTCTGGACGCTCGTGCGGGACATCATGCTCGAAGCGGGATTCGATCTCCCCGGTACAGAACGGGCGGCCTCGATCGACACCGCGGGCCGCACCTTCAATCAGCACACACGTGACAAGGCAGTGCGTCGCGATTTGGTCGTCACGTTCACGAAGCCGCGAGTTCGCCCTCACCAAGCCCCTCGGACGTTCGCCGAGCCCGCTCGGACGCCGGCGCCGGACCCGGAAGAGGTGATCCGATCCTTCTTGAGCCGGCGCCCCGGTTCGACCAAGGACGTCATTTACGATCATACGGTAGGGGTGATTATCCGGTCGGGAGCGCCGCCCTCGTTCAATTTCGAGAAGGCGCTGAACAAAATCGCGGAAGCCGCGCCGGGGAACGGCAAGCGACGCCGATGGCGATTGAAACGCAGCGCTGATCGCCCGGCCCGCTCCACCGCGCCGGCGAAGACGCGCGGCGACTAACCGCCGCCCATGGCGTACGGGAATCCCGCCCGTTCGCCGTTCAATCCTTTGGTGAGAAGTGTCTGGGCTCGGGTCAGGTCCGCGTCGGTCAGATCCGCGCCGGTGAAATCCGCCCGCGTCAGGAAGGTCCCGCTGAGATTCGCTCGGACGAGAACGCTCCCTTTCAGGTTCGCTCCGATGAGATCGGCCTCGGAAAAGTCCGCGCCGGCGCACTGGGCGTCCCGGAGATCCGACCTGTGCAGGTTGGCGCGGGGGAGCGCCGCGTTCTTCATGACCGCGCCGGCGAGACAGGCCTTGGAGATCTTCGCGTCGGAGAGATCCGCGCCCGTCAGATCGGCGCCGGATAGGTCCGCCCCATAGAGGTACGCGCCGGCGAGCTTGGCGCCCGCAAGTTTCGCGCCCGAGAGATCCGCTCGCATGAGAGCGGCCTCCGACAAGTCCACCGCCTCTTTCACCGCCCGCTCCAGCAATTCCCGCAGCGAATCGGCCTCACCCGCGTATATATGTCCGAATGAAAACCTGCTCACGATATCAAACCACATACGATCCTCGCACTGTCCGGATGGAGTCGGCCGCTTGCCTCACCCGCGGCGCTCGGGCCTCTCCCTCGGGGCCCGTTTGGGCCCGTCGCCGGCGGCGACCGCTCAGAAAGCCGTCGTTTCGGGAGGGGCCGGTGACGAATCAAGCGTGATGGTATCACAAATCGCGAGATCATTCAAATGAAATCCCTTGATTGTTAAGGATTTGTTAGCTTATCTTCATCTCACTTCTCAGCTAAAACGAATTGCCGTCTCCCCCATTCTGTATTACCGTCAGCCGGCCGCGTGAAAGACGTCTATCGACGTCGAGCGCGCGCCGCCCGCCACCAAAGGCTCGGGCCCTCGGAGGATGTGTATGTCCAGGCTGATCCTCTTCGACATCGACGGCACGCTCATTGACTCGGGCGGAACGGGGAAGCGAGCGCTCAACCGCGCGTTCGAGGAGGCGTTCCGTATCGCCGACGCGATTGACGGCGTCTCCTGCGCGGGAAAGACCGACGCGGGGATCATTCGGGAGATGTTCGCCGGAGCGGGATTGACCTGGAGCAAAGAGAAGGCCGCCGAATTCCTTGCGATCTATCCTCGCCGATTGAGGGAAGCCATGAGCGAATCATCCGCGTCCGTCAAACCCGGAGTGAACGCGCTCCTCGAACTTCTTGCGCAACGGCTCGATTGGCATGTGGGACTGCTGACCGGGAACGTCCGGGAGGGCGCTCGAATCAAGCTCGAACCCTTCGGCCTGAATGACTTCTTCCCATTTGGAGCGTTCGGTGACAACCACGCCGAGAGAGACGACCTGCTCCCCATCGCTGTAGAGATGCTCAAACGACACGCCGGCGTTTATGCGCGGTATGAGGAGTGCGTGATCATCGGCGACACACCTCTCGACATAGCCTGCGCTCTTGCGCACGGCGCCCGCTCGATCGGCGTGGCAACCGGTCCGTACACCGAAGAGGTCCTCCGTAAAGCCGGCGCGCATCTCACCCTGCCCGATCTGACCGACGCAGCCGGCGTTATCCGGTGGATCGAGACCGGGGACGGCGCATTCGAGGACGCGCAGGGATTCACCGGGCGTTGCGGAAGCGATGAATGAGACGCATGCGCCTCCGCAGACGCGAAAAGCGGGCGTGATTCATCTCCGCCCGCCTTGTGTGTCCGGCGATGGTAAGGGGCCGCTACTTGATCGTCCCCTCGGTCTCCTTGTCGAAATTCTTCCAGTATTTTCGGTTACACTCCTGAATGCACGACGCATACGCGTAGTATCCTCGTCCGGAGCCTCCCCAGCCGCCCCTCTGCGGCGTGACCGCCCCGTACGGATCGACATTGAACCAGGAGCGGCAGTACTGTTCACAGTCCTGGAGATCGAAGCCTTCGCCGAAATCGTTCATTTCTACGGGCGCTTGCGCCGGGGCTGCTGCGAAAAAGCCTCCGAGCGCAAGAGCTCCGATAGTAGCCATTACGGTGAGAAGCGCTTTATTCATGTTTACCTCCCGAGAGCCCATCGGTTTTTCGGACTCTCATAATTACGATGCGAGACGCGGCTCATGGATTCATCCTTCGTCCGATCCCCTCGCCAGGCCTCGTCCTCCTCGTATTCCCATCCGTCGCAAAACAGCCGCGATATGTGACGGGCCGGGTCGGATTTTCGAGACGGCCGGGGCCGGAGCCCGCGATCGTCCGGTCTTGAATCGTCGTCCCTTTCCCCCCATACTGAGGGTTCACGAGTCATTCCGCACTACCCCGAGGGGAGGTCGATCCATGCCCGTGTTCCTGCCGCGACGTCTTCTTGCCGCCCTTTGCCTTGCGATCTGCGCGCTGACGGCCTCAACGGCCGGCGGTCAACCTCCTCCCGAGACGACCGCGGACACGGCTCTTCTGTGGGCGTCCCACGAAGGCTCTCTCGAAGTAGCCAGGGAGGCTCTGGCGCAGGGCGCAGACATCAATACGCAGGACCCCAAACACGGCGCGACACCGCTCATGCTTGCATCCATGCTGGGACACGCCGATGTTGCGCGACTGCTCCTCGACTTTGGGGCCGAGGTGGACGCCCGGGATAAGACCTTCGGCGCCACCCCCCTTATCATGGCGGCTCAGCGGGGCCGAACCGATATCGTGAAACTGCTGACCGCGCGCGGCGCGGACGTCACGCTCGCGAGCGCAAAAGGCGGGGTGACCGCGCTGATAACCGCGACGGCGCACGGTCACGCGGAAACCGTCGAGGCGCTGCTTGAGGAATCCGCAGCGATCGACCTCCGGGACGATCGCGGGATGACTGCGCTCCTCGTCGCGGCCGAGGCGGGAAAGAAGGAGATCGCTGAGACCCTGATCGAAAAAGGCGCTGATTTGACCGTGAGAGATAAGGACGGGCGCACCCCCCTTCTCATTGCCGCCATGGAGGGCCGAACCGACATGATACGACTGCTCCTGGACTCGGGAGCGGACGTGAACCTAGCGTCGCCTCAGGGATTCACCGCGTTAATGCTGGCCGCGGTTCGAGGGCACGAAGATACGGCGAATCTGCTGTCGGAGCGCGGCGCAAACATCCACGCCCGCTCCGAAGGCGGCGTGACCGCGCTCATGGCTGCGGCAATGGCCGGTCACCCCCCGATCTTACGGCTGCTGGTCAAACAAGGAGCGGATATGGAAGCCGAAGATAAGCAGGGAAAGACCGCGCTCACCCACGCGATCGAGCAGAAGAAAGCCTCGGCGGAAGAGGCGCTTCGAGCCCTCGGCGCGAAAGAGCAGCGGCAATCGACCGAATAGCGAACCCCCGACGCTATTCCGGGGCTCCGGGGGTTTCCTTCGCCCCGTACCGCTCGAGAAGCCATTTCACCGAATGGTGCCCGTTGCGCTTGGCCGCGTCCAGCGGTGTTATGCCGCCCTTCAGAGCGGGATTCGCCGACGGCTTCTTCTCCTTGTCGGTCAGCAGAGCGCCCGAAACCTTCGTCAGGCACGTGTCGAGCGCCTTATCCAAAGGGGCCCAAGAGTAGTAAAAGGCCGTGGCGTTGACGTCCGCGCCGTTCCTGATGAGCGCTTTCGCCGTGCTGAAATGACCCCCGATGCAGGCCTTGATCAACGGCGTCAGCCCTTCTTGATCCCGCGCGTTTACCCGGGCCCCTTCCTTGACCAAACGAGCCGCGGCTTCATAATCTCCAATCGCGGCCGCACCGTGAAGCTCTCGGTCTTTCTCGGTCAGTTCACGAGGATCGGCGGACGCCGGCTTTCGGTCCGACCGGCCCGTTTCCGATTCGGGTCCGGAGGTCGCACGGTCCCCGTACGCCTTGAGGAATTCCACGACCGCAGCGTTGCGCGCGAATCGAGCCGAGCGTATCGCGTCCGCCCCATACCTCCGGTCTTTGGCGAACATATCCGCGCCGTGGTCCAGCAGGATCTTCACAATCTCCACGTGACCCTTGTACGCCGCGGCGATCAGCGGCGTCGCTCCGAACCGTTCGTCACGCGCGTTCACGTCCGCGCCGTGCTCCAGCAAGAGCTTGACCACATCGAGCCGGCCTTCGTACGCGGCTGCGATCAGCGGCGTCGCGCCGAGCCTCTGATGGTTCGCTTCGACCGAAGCGCCCTCCGCGAGCAATCGCTTGACCACGTCCCGCTCGCCTTCCCGCGACGCTTCCACGAGCAGCTCCCCCGGCGTCTTCGCGACCGCGGAACCGGCGCAGAAAAGAACAATCGCCACAGTTATCGAGATTATCAGAAGATAAGAAAAATCGTTTCGATTCGACTCGCCCATACGCCTCTTCTCCGTACGGTCAGAGTGTTCGCACACATACTGTCGCGGTATCTCGCTCGGAGATGACACGTCCTCCGGGTTTCGCGTACGGCTCTTTGCCGTTCAGCGGATTCCCGTCCTTTCAAGGCCTACCCTCCGGGCGTTGAGCGGTTTTCGCAGCGCCCGTCCTCTATCCGGCGATCTCCGTTATCAAAGGGATTCTACACATGAATATCACAGAATTGTTAGATTAAACAAAAACATACACAGAAAAGCAAAAACCTTAATGTGCTTCCGGTGAAGCGAACACGCCCCGCCTTCGATTGACAGCACTATAGCCACCCCTACCCCCCGCGTCAAGGCGACGACGAATGGACCGCTTCCACGCCGCTCGCGCGAATCCTCCCCGGGTCAGGGACGATCGCCGGCCCTTCTGTCGAGCGTCCGGTACTGAATCGCCTCGGAAACATGCGCGGACTCGATCCCCTCGGACTCGGCAAGATCCGCTATCGTGCGGGCGATCTTCAGAATTCGATGATAGGCCCGAGCGGATAGGCCGAGCACTTCCACGGCCTTTTCCAGCACCTTCATCGATGCGTCGTCAACCGGGCAGAATCGCTTGAGATGGCGGTTGGTCATCTGGGCGTTCGAGAAAATGCCGGTCTTGGCGAATCGTTCCAATTGCCGACGTCTCGCTCGGTTCACCCGATCCCGGACAACCGCGGAGGAATCGCCTTCCGTCGTGGACGTGAGATCGCGCCATTCGACCGCGGGAACCTCAACGTGGATGTCGATCCGATCCAGGAGCGGACCGGATATCTTCGCCCAGTAGCGTTGAATCGCCAGGGCCGAACACGTGCACTCATGCCGCGGGTCGCCCCGATACCCGCAGGGGCATGGGTTCATCGCCGCGACCAACATGAACCGCGCGGGGAACGTCACCGACATCTGCGCGCGGGAGATGGTCACCCTGCCGTCCTCAAGCGGCTGTCGGAGCACTTCGAGGACGTTCTTGCGAAACTCGGGCAGCTCGTCCAGAAAAAGTACGCCGTGGTGAGCCAGCGAGACCTCGCCCGGCTTCGGGATCATGCCCCCGCCGATAAGGCCCGCGTCGGATATCGTATGGTGAGGCGATCGAAACGGGCGGATCGTCATGAGGGAGCCCTTGCCCGCAAGCAGACCGGCCGATGAATAGATCTTGGTAACCTCTAACGCCTCGTCGAAAACCGGCGCAGGGAGCACCGTGGGGAGACGTTGCGAAATCATGGTTTTGCCGGACCCGGGCGGTCCGATCATCAGAACGTTGTGTCCGCCGGCCGCGGCCACTTCGACGGCCCGCCTCGCGTATTCCTGGCCCCTGATCTCGACCATGTCCACCGCGTATTCGCCGAACGCGCACTCCTCGCTCCGTATCACGGGTCGAGCGGCCTCCAGGGGCGCGCGATCCATGAGGAAGCCGGTCACGTTGAGGAGACTCCCGGCGCCGAGGGCTTCGATTCCGTCGACTACCGCGGCCTCCGCGGCGTTCTCTTCAGGGAGGATGATCCCCTTGAGGCCCTGGTCGCGGGCGGCCAAAGCCGTCGACAGGGCCCCGCGGACCCGCTTGATGGTGCCGTCCAGGGAGAGTTCGCCGATCACCATGTAGTCCCGCAATCGTTTGGCGGGTATCAGGTCGAGCGCGGCGAGCAGGCCGAGCGCTATGGGAAGGTCGAACCCCGATCCCTCCTTTTTCACGCCGGCCGGCGCCAGATTGACGGTGATGCGCCTCGCGGGAAAGGGGTAGCCGCTGTTGACGATCGCGGACTTCACCCGTGCGGTGCTCTCCTTCACCGCGCTGTCCGGCAGCCCGACCACGGTAATCGACGGCAATCCCGGATAGACGTCGATCTCCACGTCGACCGGATGAGCGTCGATCCCTATGAGCGAACCCGAATGGACCCGTGCCAGCACCGCATGCCTTTCCTGTTTCGATAGACCGTGATGAGGGATGGTGATGAGCATGGACTGTAGCAAGAGTTTTTGGGTTTTTCAATACGTGGGGCTCGCCGTGGCTCGGGCAGGTGATCCGGGCGTCCGGAATTTATCAACAATTACTTTACGGCTATCGTTACTAACCCATAACCGCACAAGGCTTTGCCCGCCCTCCACCGGGCGCCCTAGGACGCCGGCGGTCCCACTTGAATATGCCCGGAGATTGAGAACTCAACCGGCGCTTCGGTGAAAAACCCCTCGTGCGGCTGCGCCGCCCGGACGCATGACGTCAGGGCCGCACGGGGAGGGCACGGTAGAACATCAGTGACCGTAACGTCTTATCCCCTCTCCCTGTGAAAGAGCGTTGGGAAAGAGGAATCCCAAGTTCATCCCATGAAGGCGCGCCGATATTACCCATCTCCTCGCCGCCCCGGCCATCCAATCTGCGCGGCGAACCCGTCACGATATGTCATTGCGAGCGTCGCGAAGCAATCTCCGCGCGAGCGCCCACCGCCCATGCTGGAGATTGCTTCGTCGCCGACCGGCCCCTTTTCCGGTGTCCCGTACAGGCGGTCCCGAATAATCATCTATCCACAGGTGTTTATAACTTACTCCCTTGCATCATTAGGTTAACCTCGGCGCCGGACTTTCAACAACTTTTCGCTTACCAGTTGATATGACTCATCATTCATGGCGCACCAAAATGAGACATTGTGCTGAGACCCTAATGATCTCCTCATCGTGGCCGAGTTATCCACAGACTTACCCGCAGGTTATCCACAGGCGGTGTTGAAAACCGAAAGGCGTTTTACTACCACCACAAGCAACTCTCGTACCTCCCGCCGACGCGCCGAACGACGCTCCTATTCGCCGACCGGAGTTCCCGATTGGTTGTCATCGTATTTTTCAACTGTTACGCAACTCAAGCCTCACGCAAGGGGCGCGGCTCGTTCCGGAAAGAGCGTTCGGTAGAGCGCCGGCACGACAATGAGTGTCAATCCTGTTGACGCTATGAGACCGGATATCATGGCCCACGCCAAAGGGGGCCACAGATTCGAATCGGAAAGCGCCAGAGGGAGCAAACCACACACCGTGGTCGCCGCGGTCAGCAGGATGGGCCGCGTCCGTCCCGCGACCGCGCCGGCGATCGCGTTGGCCGCCGACGCGCCCTCGTCGCGCTTCCGGTCGATCAGATCCACGAGCACAATCGCATTGTTCACGACGACTCCGACGAGCGCGAATACCCCCAGCAGCGACATGAATCCGAACGGCTGCCCTGCAATGAGGAGACCGGGAACCACGCCGACCGCGGCGAGGGGCACGGTGGTAAGAATAATCCCGACCCGGCGGAATGAGTTGAACTCCGCGGTGAGGATCACGATCAACACCACAAGCCCCAAGGGAACCGCCTGAAACATCGCCGTGTTCGCGTCCTTCGATTCTTCGGCCGCTCCGCCCTTTTCGATCGTGACTCCCGGCGGGAGCTCCGGATCCGCAAGCTTCGGATCGAGCTTGGCGTACACCTCGCTGTACGTAGCGCCTTCCCTGAGCTGAGCGAACACGGTCACCACGCGTTTTCTATTGCGATGATGAATCACAGCTGAAAGCCACTGAACCTCCGAGACGGCTATCTGCGCCAGCGGCGCAGGCGCGCCGCCGGGGGGCGAAACGTGAATCGACGAAAGATTGTGCGGTTCAAATTCCTCTCCTTCGGACGATCGAATCAGGATCGGCACGGGGTCCTCGCCGCCTCGGAAGCTCCCCACGTGAATTCCTCGGGTCCTGCCGCGAACCGCTTCGGCGACGTCGGAGCGTGACAGCCCGTGCCTCGCCGCAGACGCGTCATCGATGGCGAATCGGATCGTTGGAATGCCGAGGCTCAGATCGTGGCGGCTGTTCACCGCTTCCGGAATCCGCCTCAGGTTTGCGAGCACGCGATCCGCGACTCGATCCACGTCTCGGAGATCCCATCCGGTGATGCGCACCTCGACGGGCGCGTCCACCGGGGGACCCTGCTCGAGACGCCGAGGGACCACCTCAGCGTGGGGGAGTTCCCTCGCGGCGAAGTTCCGCACCCACGTCAGTTCGGACTCGACCGACCGGAAGTCGACCGTATTGACCACCAGCTGAGCCAGGTGCGGACTGTTCGGCTGCCTGAGGAGGTTGTAATAGAAGTGCGGCGCGCCCCTGCCGATGAAGCACGCGACGGATTCGACATCGGGCCGTTCGGAGAGGGCGGACTCGACCCTGATGGCAGCGCGCTCCGTCGCTTCCAGGTGAGCGCCTTCGGGCAAGCGGACATCGATCACGAACTGATTTCGGTCCGACGAGGGAAAGAACCGCTGTTCGACCCGCGCAAACGCGAGGCAGGAAGCGATCGTCAGGGATGCGGCCGCGGCGAGAACCCACCGGGTCTTGGTCAGGGCGATGTTCGACAGGAAACCCGAGACGCGCGGGACCGCCGGGGCGTTACCGCTTTCTCGCGGCGTGAGTAGAGCCCCACCCAGCGCGGGTGTGACGGATATCGCGAAGAGGTAGCTCATAGAGAGGGTGATCATGATGACCACCGGCAGCGAACGGGTGAAGTCGCCGGTGACGCTCTTCGCAAGCAGCATCGGAATGAACGCGGCAAGCGTGGTGCCGGTGGCCGCGGCCAGGGGCAACGCGAGATCCCGAACCGCGTCCGCGGCCGCGCAACCGCGGTCAACGCCCGCGTCCACGCGGCTCTGGACGCTTTCAGCCACGACGATCGCGTTGTCAACGAGCATCCCGAGCGCAATCACGAATGCGGCGATCGATATCTGCTGGAGCATTCCGCCGCCCCAGTGATACACGGCGAGTGACGCGAGCGCGACGAGCGGGACGATGGACGCAACGAGCAGCCCGAGCCGCAATCCCATGAAAACCACAAGAATCACCGCCACGATGCAGATCGACATGAGCAGGGATCGTCCCAAATCTTTCAGTCGCGCGCGAACGCGATCCGGCTGAAAGGTAACCTCTTCGATACGAACGTTCGGCCGGAGTTTGCGAACCTCGTCCAGCTTCTCCCGAACTCGCGAACCGAACGAGGTCACGTCGATGCGCTGCCGCGGGATGATCCCGAGCCCCACCACGTACTCGCCGTTGAAGCGCATTCTCGAAGTGGCGGGCTCTTCCGGCCCCCTCCTGACCTTGGCCGGCTCACCGAGGGGCAAGGACGCGCCCGACGGCAGGAGGATTTGCGTCCGGGCGATCTCGTCGACGGTCTCGAATTCGTCGTTCAGGCGCAGTACGACGGTTTTGCCGCCCAGGCTCAGGGATCCGCCGGGTATGGTCAAATTCCGAGCCGCCAACTGCCGCGCGAGCATACGCGCGTCCAGCCCGAGCCGTTGGGCGACCGCGTCGTCAAGTTCAATGGTTATCTGCTCTCCCGGATCGCCGATCAGGAGGACCCGCGCAGTCCCCGGAACGGAGAGGAGTTCCTTTTTGATCGCCTCGGCCTCGTCCGCGAGCGCGGTCAAATCGGCAAGGCCGGAAATCGCGACCACCACCGATTCCGTGTCCTGGAGTTCCCGATCGAGGATTGGTTCACCGGCGCTCTCGGGAAATTCGCGGCGCGCGTCCTCGAGACTTCTCCTCACTTCATCCCAAGCTTCATCCACATCGTCCAAGGGGTTGCGCAGTTGGACCACCATGACCACCACCCCGGACCTGATGGTCGACTCCACGGTCTTCACTTCGTCCACTTCGGCAAGGTGTTCCTCGACCGGGTCAACAACCAGCCGCTCGACCTTTTCCGCGTCCGCGCCGGGAAAACGGACCACCACCAAGCCCCAGTAATCCGGCAACGCAGGATCCTCCCGACGGGGCATGGTCAACGCGGCGATCGCACCCAGGAGCGCGAGACATACGGCGAGCGCAAGGATGAGGCGTCGCTGGAGAAGGAAACGCTCAACGAGCGGCATGGGTTACGACCTCCACCCGATCTCCCGAAAGCAAACCCAGGTGGCCGCCCGAGACGACCGGCTCTCCTTCTTCCAACGAACCCCGAAGGAGGGCCTGGTCGCCGACGATGGATTCCACCTCGACCGAGACCTTTCTCGCTCGACCGTCGCGCACCACAAAGACCTGCGGCGTCTGCCCGCCCGGATTGATGACCGCCGCAAGGGGCGCCGTCTTCGCGGATCCCGCGGGAATCTCGAACGTCACCTCGGCAGCGGTTCCCGCGGCCACGTCGTCCGACGGATCGAGCGCGATAAGGACGGGAAAGAGTTGTCCGGGTCCGAGCGCGGACACACCCATGTAGCTGATTCGTCCTTCCAAGCCGGCCCTCCCTGAGAGCGGGAGATCGACCTTAACGTCCATCCCGGCGGCGAGCTTGGACATGACCGACTCGGGGACCTCCACCTCGATTTCGATCTCTTTCTCACCGCTTACCGCCACGACCGGCGCTCCGGGCGTCGCGAATTCGCCCGGTTCCAGAAAAACGTCGGTCACCGTTCCCGCGAAGGGCGCCCGAAGGATCGCCTCCTTGAGCGTGCGCCGCGCTTCGCGCACCTGCGCATGCGCACGGTCGCGACCAGCGACGAGCACAAGGCGTTTCTCAACGGTCCGCTCGAGTTCCACCGTTGCGCTCGCGTCCGCGGCCACAAGCCGTTCCATGCGTTGGTGATCCCGCTCGACCTGCTCGATACGCGCGTCCAACTCTGCGACACGAGCCTCCGCACCGTCGACCGCGTTTACGAACGCGCGGTCGTCCAGTTTCCCGACGATCTCTCCCCGCTCCACTCGATCGCCCACTTCCACCGGCCGTTCAAGGAGCCGCTCACCTACGGTGAACGACAGTTTGGCGCGGCGCACGGACCTGGTCACGCCCGAGAATCGAATCGTCCGGACGTGGTTTGAGGCCTTGACCGGCTCGGTGACGACCGTCTTTGTCGGCCCGGATCGAGTGGTCGGGTCCGTTCGGGTCGGTCGGCGGTCCACGTACGTGACGGCGATGACCGGTCCTGCGATGATCAGGATCGCAACAATTCTGAGAACAATTCTCATGACCGGGCTCCTGGCCCATGACGCCGCGCGCGTCGGTCGTCCGGCGCGAGCGACCCGGGATTTCCGTCCCGGATCGGGTTTTGTGCGGCGGTTGGGGCCGCGCTGTTCTGCGGGCGCGGAATGCGCGCTGAAGTTGACCGGTCGACCGACCATTATGCCGTGCAAAAAAAATCGCCGGCTCTCACCTTCCGCCGGAACCCGCAATGATCGGGCAAACCCCCGACTTACGCCGGCTCTTCCCGCGGGGCTATGCCCTCGAAGAAGATCTTCAATACGGTGTCAAGGTACGCGTCGTCCACGTCCTTGGATTCCGGATCCTCGCCGATCCAGTCGAGGTACTCGTGCTTGGCCTGGAACCAGTGAAATACGAGCGACAGAAAACAGATCAGCGCGTACCGGGGATCCACATCTTTCCGGATCAGTCCGGCCTCTTGCGCCTGGCGCAGTCTCGTCGCACCCAATTCGGTCAGCTCCTGCTCGTCCCGGTGGCTGTAATGGTCGTGATCGACGATGTGCCACGAAATGAGGCGCACCAGATCGGGGTTGCCTCGAAATAACTCAAAATATCGAACAATTGCGTCCCGAACGAGGCTCAGATCGGGGGTCTTGACTTCCAGATCGAACTTCTGGGATTCGAAGTATTCTTTGAAACGACGCTGCTTCACTTCGTACCAGAGTTTGTCCTTCGAGCCGAAGTGGTGATGGACAAGGCTCTTCGTGACGTTTGCCGCGCGCGCAATGGCGCTGATCGACGCGCCTTCGAAGCCCTTCTTGACGAAGAGGGACTCGGCTGCGTCGAGTATGGCGTTTCGAGTGGCTGAGTGCTGGTTTTGATGAGTTTGGGGGCTCATTGCGCCTCCGAGTGGATTGACCGGTCGGCCAATCAAATTGTCCGCTGTTCCTCCCTCGATGTCAAGCCGTGTTATCGCAAGCAAACGATAAGCTAACCCATTTCGCAGAGGTCGACCCTTCTCCGATCACCCTGCGCCTTCCGCATCATTGAGCCGATGTGTTTCGGAGAGATGTTCGACGGCTTATACCGCCTATGTCGGTTTCTACCGTCAACACGCGTGGCACGTCGCCGGAGAGCCGGGAAGCTCGACTGGAGAAGATCGACCGTGACAGGATGGCCGAGAGCTGTGAACCGTGCATTGGGCCCTTGTTAGCAGCCTCACCGCACACCTCGGAGTCCGATCGAAGCCCTACTCCGGCTCTGTGTCCGGGCCGCGGCCGTCTCGTCGGTATTCCCCGTTGTCGGTCCCCTTTCTTCCACCGCCTCCGCAGATGACTCGGGCCCATTGTTGTTCGGCGGTTTCTCAACTATTATGGGACCATCCGACTTCCCGTCGGCGCGCATGTCGGACGTTCGGCTATCAACCTTCCCCGGCCGGCCCCCGGGACAATCACCCGAGGGCGCCGGCGGGATCTCACAATTCCCGTGCAAGGAGTTTCCACGCATACCCAGGGTCTTCGACTCCGCAGGGCTCGGACATGACCGGCGTGTACCGTCATCCCCGATGTTGCCTTCCGCACGGCTTTACAGCGTCGGCGCCCCGGAGGAGTTGATTTCGGAGCTCAATGGCCGGTCTGCGTGTACCCCTGTCAACGCTTCTCCGGAGGCCTTACGACCAACTGCGCATGACTCGGGACCGGTACGGCTCACCGGGCTTTCACCGTATGACACTTTCAGTCACTACTGCCTGCCGGTTTTAATCGGCGCATCTAATGGTTCACCGGGAAAGCGATAAGCGCTTTACGCACATAACGCAGGGGTTTGAGGCACTTCCAGTATCATTTTTCCAAGGCCCCATCCTCTACGTTTTTCGCTTGTGTCAGGTAGGGGGTGTAATGAAGGCCTACGGAATGATTTTCAGAGCGGCCTACATCGGATCGTCAAAGCATGCGCGGAAGCATAGCTCGAGATCATGTACTATTCCAAAATCTATCACGAGGGAATGCGTCATCGTCAGAAGACCGTGCTGCGAAGTGAGTTCGGCAGGATCAGATTTGGCAGAGTCAAACGGCGAATTCGATTCAAAGAGTATAAGATCCCGCCGGTCAACCGATTGAGCGCCTCGGCGCCCCTCCTCGTTCGTAAGGCCGCAGATCCAAACCCTTGACTGGACTTGGCTTAATCCTCAAGCAAAGCGACAAACGGTACACATTGTCTTGGCGGTCCGTCTCTGTTTGCTGTCGGCCGGGGCGTCGGCCAAGCACGGGTCGAGAATGATTGAGCGACAAATCCCGCCCCAGGCGTCGCGCCGGGCTTGGCTGATTTCAATTCGAGCGATCCGGCCCTCTCCTCACCCCTCCATGACCATCCCTGCGTGTCGAACCATGTCCAGGTCGTCCTGGATGGAGCGGCCGGCGGTGGTGAGGTAGCCTCCGATGATCATGCCGTTGGCGCCGGATCGGAGCGCGAGGCCCTGGAAATCACCGAGGTTTCGTTCGCGTCCGCCGGCGATCTTGATTGTGGCCTTGGGCAGGATGAGGCGGAAGAGCGCTACCGTCTTGACGATCTCCATTGGTTCGAGCCGCGCCGCGTGTTCGAGCGGCGTACCGGGTCGCGGATTGAGGATATTGATTGGAACACAGTCCACGCCCAGTCCTGCCAGGGTGAACGCGAGATCGAGCCGCTGTTCCGCCGTTTCCCCCATGCCGATGATGCCCCCGCAGCACGCGGAGATCCCGCCGTCGATCACGGTCTTAACGGTTTGGACTCGTTCGTCCCAGGAATGGGTGGAACAGATCCGGGGATAGTAATCTCGCGCGGTCTCCAGGTTATGATTGTATCGGCTGACGCCGGCATCCTTGAGTCGGTCGACTCGGGCCGGGTCGAGGAAACCCACCGACGCGTCGAGCGCGATATCCACTTCCGATCGGACGAGGGCAAGGGATTCGAGGAGCCGGTCCCAGTCGGCTTCGGAGAGCGCTCCTCCGCTCGTGACCGTGCAGAAGCGGGACGCTCCGGCCGTTTTGGCGGCTCGAGCGGCCTCGAGGATCTGTTCGGAATCCACAAGTTCGTAGGTTTCGCAATCGCCGGGATGGTGAGCCGACTGAGCGCAGAACGCGCAGTCCTCGCTACAGACGCCCGATCGGGCGTTGATCAACGAGCAGGAATCGAAGCGGTCTCCTTTGAATCGAATCCGAACGCGGTCCGCCGCGGCCGCGAGTCTCATCAGGTGTTCATCGGGAATCAAGGAGAGCGCCTCAGCGTCGGCGCGCTCTATTGCGCCTCCTTCGAGCGCGGTGGTTTCCGCACGTTCGAGCAGATGCGGGTAATTCACGTCATCCATTCGGTCCTCCAGATATCGAATATGGTATACACCACAAGAGGGCTGAAATCCATATGCCGTCGCGGCTGCGTAAGTCGTCGGGTCCGCGGCCGGTGTCCATCCGTGAAAGGGAAGCTTGAGAATTTTCTTCCGGGCGCCGCTGCATGCGGGCTGTCTTGACTTTGCGCTCTCCGTGCTTAAACGTAATTGTCCACCGGGCTTGAGGCAGCTCTGCGCCCGGTGAGGATGGAGGGGGAGACTCATCTCCCCCTCCAAGCCTCC
>CAYLRL010000025.1:0-56259 GCA_964385875.1 uncultured Syntrophales bacterium | reverse complement strand
CCCTCCATCCTCACCGGGCGCAGAGCCGCCTCAAGCCCGGTGAACCATTACCTTCGATCTTTATTCATAAGAGGCGACGAGGAGCAACTTCCTCGAGCGCTAACGATCATTTCCGGCCGCCGCGCTTCACAAAAAGTTATAACTATGCTAAAATACACCAAAATGATGTTGCATTCTTCCCACGGCTTTTGCGCGACCCCAAGCGTGAGACCCCATGAGGTCGGCGCCCGGCGACTTCCCGCTGTGCCCGTTGTCGGCGCCGTGCGCTCGACGGCACGCGCCCGAGGAATAGAGACATCTCGCAATGAATGAAGGGATCCTACACGCCGCGAGATTAGGGGCGGTATCCGATCTGCGTCGGTTCATCGAAGAGGGAGTAAGCCTCAATCGGCTGATCGACGACACCACGCCGTTAATCGTCGCCGCGGTGAGCGGACATGTGGACGCGGTCCGGCTCCTTCTCGAGGCCGGCGCAGACCCGAACGCGCCCGACGCGGTCGGCGGTTCAGCGCTCGGCGCGGCCGCCATAGGCGGACATCGCGCGGTCTGCAATCTGCTTATCAAGGCGGGAAGCCTCGTAGACGCGGCGGACGCGGATGGAGAGACCCCGCTCATGAAGGCCGCGGCGACGAACCGTGTCGACATACTGGAAGACCTGATAGCCAAGAGCGCCGATTACCGGCGAAGAAATCGCCACGGCGCGGACGCGCTCCCCATTGCTGTGAGAGAAGGCGCTCTCGACGCCGCTCAGCTCATCATCGACGCCGACCGCGCCGCACCCCCCGAACCTGGGAGGTACGGCCCGGCCTTGGGCCTTGCCGCGTCCCGGGGATGGACAGAACTCGTGGATCTTTTCCTCGAGCGCGGCGCGGACATCAATGCGAGGAGCGCGGACGGGTTCACTCCCCTTATCCACGCGGTTCGCGAGGGGCACGGCGACGTCGCCGAACTCCTCCTCGACAGGGGAGCCGATCCAAACATCGGCGACGCGGCGAACGGGAATACTCCGATTTTCCGGGCGTGCCGACACGGTCTGAGCCGAATCGGAGAAATACTCCTCGATCGCGGTGCGGATCCCAACGCTCGGAATCGCCGCGGCGCTTCGCCTATCCTCTACGCGGCAGACGCCGGGCGGACGGAAATGACTCGGCTGTTGATACGCGCAGGCGCGGATCCCAACGCCAAGGACGACAAGGATCGGACCGCGCTGATTTCGGCCGCCGGGCGAGGTCATACGGACACGGTCTCGGCGCTCCTCGGCGCCGGCGCGGATGTGAACGCCCGAGACTCCAACGGCGTTACGCCGCTTCTGGCGGGGTGCAGGAGCGGGACCGTCGGGTTGGTGCGGATGCTCCTGGACGCCGGCGCAGAGACGGATGTCAGGGGATTGCGCGGAGACACGCCGTTGTTCTGGGTCGCGTACCACGGCGATCGGACGCTCGTCAATTTGTTGGTCGCCAGAGGCGCGGACGTGAACGCGCGCAATATGTTCGACCATACACCGCTCTTCTGGGCCGCGTTCAACGGAAAGGCGGACGCGATCGAGCCGCTCCTTCATCACGGCTCGGATATCGGGGCTCTGGAAAATCGCTATGGGAGCGCGCCGCTCTTCTGGGCCTGTTATCGGGGGTGGAACGAAGCCGTTCGCGTTCTGCTCGATAACGGCGCGGACCCTCGCGCTCGGGACAACAAAGGGGACACTCCGCTCGCATGGGCGGCCCGCAAAGGACACGCCGGCGTTCTGGAATTGCTCCTCGGCAGGGGAGCGGAGGTGGACGCAAAGTCGAAGGCGGGGAATACAGCGCTCTACTGGGCGGCCCACAAGGGGCATCCACGCTCTGCCCGGGTTCTGCTCAGCAACGGCGCGGACCCCAACGTGCGCGGCGCGGGCGGTGTCACCGCGCTCAGTCGCGCAGCTCACAACGGGCATTTGGCGGTTGTCGACGTGCTCCTTGCTTGGAACGCGGATCCCAACAAACCGGACGCGCTGCGCGGAACCACACCGCTCTACTGGGCGGCTCGCAAAGGACATCGAGCCGCGACGGACCTTTTGCTGAAGAAGGGGGCGCAGATGGACGCGGCGAACGACTCGGGGGTCACGCCGCTCATCGCCGCAGCGACTGAGGGCCACGTCCGGGTTGTGGAAAGGTTGACCGAGGCCGGCGCGGACGTGGGGCTCACGACGAACAAGGGTGAGACCGCGTTGACCCGCGCGCTGAAACGCGGCCACGCCGCGGTCGCCTCGAAGTTGGCGGCGCGGGGAGCGACCGCGCCGCTTCCCGTGGAAGATCTCGACGGAAGGCTCCTGGAAGCGGCGCGTGGGCCATACACCGATCGAATCGATCTTCTCCTCGAGAGGGGAGCGCGGGTGGACGCGCGCGACGCTCGATATGGGAATACCCCGCTCTTCTGGGCCGCCTACGCCGGCCAAACCGAGACGGCGAAACGCCTGCTGGCCGCCGGCGCGGACGTGAACGCGCGGAATCGGTTCGGGTGCTCGCCCCTTTTCTGGGCCGCGCGCCGCGGAGCTCCGGAAACAGCTGAATTACTATTGTTAAACGGCGCTGATCCCGAGATCCGCGATCGCGACGGGAAGACCGCTCTCATGACGGCCGCCGGCGCGGGCAAGCTCGACGTGATCGATCTGCTCCTTCGATACGGCGTGGACGTGAACGCGAAGTCGGATCACGGCTGGACGGCCGCGATGGAGGCGTACTTCGAGAACAAGCCGGCAGTCCTCGAGCGCCTCAAGGAAGCCGGCGCGAGGCTCAACGGCTTTCACCAGCGCGGCGCGTGAATGCGTGTTCCGCTGTGCTTGCCCGGCTTCAATCGCTGAACGTCAACGACTGAATCAGCTTCCTCAGCTCGTTGAGACTCCCCCGGGAGATGTCGATGATTTCGAAGCCCGCCATGGGATCGCCGCGTTCTCCTTCGGTCTTGACCCAAATACAGCGGGCCTCGAAGACGAACGGATAGATGTCCGCGAATTCATCGGCCTGAACCAGAAAGCCCATGACATCGCCCACCGCGACGTCCAGTCCCCAAATCTGAGCCCCGAGTTCGGTGATATCGTGAATATGTCCCTTGGCGCCGAGGTCGTCGACGCGATAGACGGGGATCGGAAATGCCAAGTAATTGCGGGGCAGCGCTCGAAGACTCTCGATAGCCACGGTCTCGTCATAGGAGGCGACCCGGTTTTCGACTTCGTGCCTGGATATGGCGTCGGCCTCGATAAGTTTTTCGAAGAGGCTCTGCAAAGCTTTTGACGAGAGTTTGTATTTTTCGGTCAATTTTGAGTCGGGCATACCGGCGCGTAGGTCCGAGACGATATCTTTGGCCTTGACTCGTCTACGAGGAGAGGGGATCCAAGGCTTAGGCTGCGGCTTGGGAACGGGAATTTCGAGGGAGACCGTCTCGTCGAAACTCGAAGATCTACCGTAGATCTCTTCCGGCTTGATGACGTCCGCGTCGAGGAGCTTCTTGAACAGGCTCAGCAATCCCCTGGACGTGAGCCGGTATTTCTCCATAAGCTCCGCGTCGGAAAGGCCGAGGCGCAGGTCCTTGACCACGTCTTTGGCCTTCACTTCACGTTTATCTTCTTCTTGCATTCAACTCTCTCCCCCCTTCAAAGCGCTCCGTCCGCGGCGCTCATGTCCCGTTGGCTCGGCGCCCGCACGGCCCGAACTCGTCGGGACTTAGGTCGAGCCGCCCGTGACCGCGAACGCTCGTATCAACTTACGCAATTCCTTCTTGTGCTCTTCGGAGATTTCGACGATTTCGAAGCCCGCGACCGCTTCGCCGGTGGTTTCATCGTGGTTGCACCATTTACACTTCGCCCTCATGTAGATGGGTTCGATCTTAGCCGCTTTGCCCGAGAGCACAATAAAGGTTCCGACTTGAGCGAAGCCCGCCTCGATGCCGCCGGTTTTCAGCTCTTTTTCAGTGAGGTCGAGGACCTGACCGAGGATCTCGGGTGTGCTCACCTCGTACACGTGCGCGCTCATTGCGGTGTATCCCGTGAGAGAATAGCTGATGGTGTCCACGTCCACGGTGGTTTCGTCGAAGGGTGATCGTTCGTAGATGTCTGCGGGGGTGATCGCCCGCGCGTTGATCAATTTACGAAAGACGCTCTGAAGCATGCGTGACGAGAGATCGTACTTCTCCATGAGTTCACCGTCGGACAGGCCGGCCCGAAGATCTCTCACAAAATCACGGCCGTTTATGCGGCGTTTTGGCGACATAAGCCGAGGCTCCTTCCTCACTTAATCGATATACGGCGCCGGCTCGGAAGCGGTCGTCCCGATCTGCAGCGAGACTCGCTTTCGGCTGAGTGCGGCGAACGGATATCCGGGCGCGGAAAACACCGGTCGAACGACGTCGAAATGCCGAGTTTCGGCGGCCTGCGCGGCGCATGCGCTCCGGAGGATCGGTTACCGAGGAAAGGACCGCCGTCAATGGATGATTGCGCCGGCGCCCCTCCGTCGATACACGATTATACAAACGCCGAGCCGTTTGTGGGAGTCATATTTTGTAACCGTTCACCGGGATAGCGATAAGCCATTGATACCTCGATGGGGGAGGTTTGCAGCGCCGCGTTCGGCCCGCTCGACTATCTCGACTCTCCCTCGGGTCGAGTTCTTCGCCGAGGCCTCACGCTACCGCTTCCGCTTCCTGCTCGACGAGTTCCGGAGGTATCTCGACGACGAACTCGGTCCCGCCGTTACCGTAACAGTCTTCCGGGTTTCGGCAATGCCGGCATTGTTCGATTGACCCCGGGCAGAGATCGCGCGTCGTCGGTATCCACGAGCACCGGGCGCTGTTGAAGCGAACGTTGAACCCGCACCGCTTCGAGAAAATCTTGATTTTCAGGAGGTCCGTGCCGGTTCCGCCCGCGTTGAACGCGTACCTGCTGCCGGAACTGTACATGTCCGGCTCTTGCACCGGATAGAACCCTTCGAAGATGTTCGGCTGTTCGCTTTCGGGGATACCCACGCCGTAGTCGTGAACAACAACCCGATAGCCTCCGTCGAAGTTCTCTCCCGATACTACGATCCGCCCTCCGTCCGGCGTGTTCTCGACCGCGTTCCGAATGAGTCCGCCGAGGACGGACATGAAGATATGGGGCTGCATCTTTATGAGAGCCGGTTGGGGCGGAACGAATTCGATATCGAGTCGACGATCGCCGGCGGCCCGTTCGACCCGGAACTGAGCCGCCTGAAAAGCCGCCTGGATTGAAACGCCCTCCTTTTCTTCGATTCTGGTGGGAAAGATTTCTTCCACGCGTTCCCGGAGCGCGTCCAGCGCGTCCGCCATCCAGGGTTTGTCCGCCTTCTGCATGTCCATGAGATCCTGGAGGTGCTCGAGAAACTGCGTGATGATCTCTCGCTCCGGATATTCTTTCTCTTCGACGATTTGTCCCACCTGCCGCTCGATCATTTTGAGTCTGCCGAGATTGCGGTGGATGCGCTCCATCGCAAACGCCTCCGGGTGGAATCCTTCAGTTCGAAGGCGTCGTTCCAAGATGCGAAGGGACGCTTCGATGATCGCGACAGGCGTCTTCAATTCATGGGAAAGGTGGTTGAGAATCTTGTTTTTGACCCGGTTGAGTCGTTCCAGTTCGCGGTGCGAACGAATCAGGTTGTCGTGTTGCGCAGCGTTTTCCAGGGCAAGCGCCGTTGTTCCGGAGAGCGCCGTCAGGACTTCAACGTCCTCCTCGGTAAAATCGCCGTCTCTCTTGTTCATGGCGTAGAGCACGCCCAGTCGCTTCTCCCGCGTCTTGAGCGGCACGCAAATCATGTTGCGGGTTCGGAAGCCCGATTTGTCCTCGACGGGCCGATAGATACGGGGATCGTTGGCCGCGTCCCGGACCAGCGCGGGTTCCCCGGTCTCGAAGACATGACCGGCCACGCCGCGGTCCTTGGGAATTCTGATCGCGTCGCGCGCGGAGGACAGCAGACTCTCCGTGTCTTCCACCGCGCGCCAGTAGAAGTCGTCCATTTCCTCGTCGTACAGGGCCACTCCCGCGCCTTCGCAGTCAACATCTTGTCTGACCTCCCGGACGATCACATTGAGGAGTTCGTCCGGGTCGGTCGTCGAGGCCATCGCCTTGGCCGCGTTCAGAAGGAGCGTAAGTTTGGTTGCGTCCAGAGGAATCGACGCGGTTCGACCGCTCGGGGATGTCGGCCCTCTCGGAGCTGTCTCCGGGGGATGTGTCCGCTTTTGATCGCCGGCCATGTGTGAGCCTTTGGCGGGGATGCGGCGCCGGCCTGAACGGCGAGCCCTCCCTCGAGTCAAGGAATCGAGCCCGGTCGACTTCCGCAGGTTCAACGAATGCGTCGAAGCTTCGAGACGGCCCGACGCTTCATCATGCCCCGAGCCTGCTCCGCAATCCCGTGAGCGGTCAGCCCGAGGTCTTCAAGGAGTTCGGCTCGCGAGCCGTGCTCGATGAATCGGTCCGGCACGCCCATGCGCCGGACGGGAATACCGGTCAACCCCTCGTCGGCCATCGTTTCGAGAACGAGACTACCGAAGCCGCCCGTCACGACCCCTTCTTCGACGGTCAAAATCGCTCGAGTCCGCTCCGCGCAATCCAGGATCAACTTCGCGTCGAGCGGTTTGACGAAGCGGGGATCGATCACGGTCGCGTGGATTCCTTCTTCGGCCAGCAATTCGGCTGCCTCCATCGAGGGCCTCAACATGGATCCCAACCCCACGATCGTAATGTGATCTCCGGTCATCATGAGACGGCCTTTTCCCACTTCGAGGATCGCCGGTCGGTCCGGTTGCTCGACCCCGGGGCCCCTCCCGCGCGGATACCGCACCAGCGCCGGCCCGTCGAGGGTCAGCGCGGTGGCCAGCATAGCCGAAAGTTCGCTCTCATCCGACGGCGCCATGACGGTGAAGTCGGGTATATGTCGGCTGTATGCGATGTCGAAGACTCCGTGGTGGGTCGGCCCGTCCTCGCCGACGATACCCGCCCTATCCGTCGCGAAGACCACCGGATGCTTCTGCATCGCCGTGTCCTCGATGAGATGATCGTACGCCCGCTGGAGAAACGTTGAATAGATCGCGACGACGGGTCGGAAGCCTTCCGCGGCCAAACCCGCGGCGAAGATCACGCCGTGCTGCTCGGCGATGCCCACATCGAAGAAGCGATCGGGGAAAAGACGGGCAAAATCCCTCAATCCCGTGCCGTCTTCCATAGCTGCGGTGATCGCCACGACTTCCGGCCGTTTGCGGGCGAGTTTCACCAGTGCCTGGCCGAAGACCTCCGTGTATGTGGGCGGACCGCCGGCGGGCGGCGATTCGCCTGTTTCAATCTCGAAGGGTCCCACTCCGTGGAAGCGGCTGGGATTGTCTTCGGCCTGACAGTATCCCTTGCCTTTGCAGGTGATGGTGTGCACGAGCACCGGTTCTCGGAAGCGCTTCACGTTCTGGAATGTCTCGACCAGATGCTTGATTCGGTGACCGTCGATGGGACCCACGTACTTGAATCCGAGGTCCTCGAAAAGCCGTCCCGGCGTGATGAAGCCCTTGAGCGCCTCCTCGAACTCCTTGGCCCAATCGTACATCGAACGGCCGAACGCGTCGGGAAGCTTTCTGAGAAGGCCCTTGACCTCGCCTCGAAAGCGGGTGACCGTCTGACCCGTCATGATGCGGTTGAGATACGCGGCCATGGCGCCGACGTTCGGCGAGATGGACATCTCATTGTCGTTGAGCACGATGATGAGGTCCTTTTCCGCAGCGCCCGCCTGGTTCAACCCCTCGTACGATATTCCGCACGTCAGGGAACCGTCGCCCACCACCGCAACCACCTTGTTGTCCGCGCCGGCCAGGCATCGGGCTTGCGCGATTCCCGCGGCCGCGCTGATCGCGTTGCCGGCGTGGCCGACGTCGAACGTGTCGTAAGGGCTCTCGGTCCGTTTGGGGAAACCCGCGATCCCGCCCTTTGCGCGCAGGGTGTGAAAGAGACGACGTCGATCGGTCAGGATCTTGTACGCGTAGGCTTGGTGCCCCACGTCGAATACGATCCTGTCCCGCGGAGGAGAAAAGACGCTCAACAGCGCCAGGGTCAGCTCGACAACTCCCAGGTTCGAGGCTAGGTGTCCGCCTCTTTGGGAGACGATGTCGATGATGAGATCGCGGATCTCCGCGGCAGCCCTCTCGAGGGATTCGACCGAAAGGCTCTTGAGATCTTCCGGCGACCGTATGAGATCAAGCGTCGGATACTGTTTCGAATTCAGTGTGTCAGTCATTCTGCTCACAAACTCATTACTGTACACGTTCGGCGACGTATCGCGCAATAGCTTTGAGGGGCAAACCCTTGTCGCCGAGCGGTTCGATCGCTTGAATCGCCGACTCGACGAGGTCTTTCATCATAACTTTGGACTGCTCCACGCCGATAAGGTTCGGATACGTGGCTTTGCCCCGGCTGCCGTCCTTGTTCACCGCTTTGCCCAACTTCCGGGGGTCGCCTTCAAGGTCCAAAAGGTCGTCCCTAATTTGAAAGGTCCGACCTAGATCTGCGCCGAACGCGCCGAGCACGGCGATTTCTTCCCTGCTCCCCTCGGCGAGCCGAGCTCCGCATGTGAGCGACGCCGCGATCAACGCGGCGGTCTTCCCGCTGACGATGGCGTCGACGGTTTGAATGTCGACGGTCTTCCCCTCCAACGTTACGTCCATGAACTGACCGGCGATAAGTCTCTCGGAACCCGCTGCGAGCGCAAGCTCGCTAAGCGCCTCCAATATACGATTCGCGGGATAGATCCTCTGCGCGTGGGGCGACGTGAGATGCTCGAACGCCACGGTGAGCAGCGCGTCGCCGGCCAGGATGGCCGTGGCTTCGGAGAAGGCGCGATGAAGCGCGGGCTTGCCGCGGCGCATGTCGTCATTGTCCATTGCGGGGAGATCGTCATGAATCAGCGAGTACGTATGGACGCACTCGAGCGCGACCGCGAGCGGGAGTACGGACTCGCCGGTCGCTCCGACGGCTTCGGCGGCCGCCATCGCAAGGATCGGCCGCACTCGCTTTCCCCCGGCGAATATGCTGTAGCGCATAGCACGTCGCAGCTCCCCCGTGTGACCGTCCGTCTCGGGGAGGGCGTCATCAAGGGCTTTGTCGACAAGGGCGCGGCGTTCGGCCAGATATACGTCCAGATTCATGTACTACTCTTCAGCGCGATCGAGAGCGACCTTTTCCATATTCTCAAGCAGTTCTTCCACGCGCCCTTCAGCCTCGTTCAGAAGATCGAAGGAGCGTCGGGCGAGACCCACGCCATGCTCGAAAAGCTTCAGGCTTGCCGCCAGACCGAGATCTCCCTGTTCCATTCTTTCTACGGCCGCGCGGAGTTCCTCCATTATTCGATCGAAGTCCTCGGAGGCTTGTTCTTTTTCCTTTGCCTTTTTCGCCATACCGTACCCCGCTCTCATAGAGTCGTCACTGCCGTAGGCGCCGGCGCCGGCCGGGCCGGTCGTTCCGAAAGTCCCTTTTGAAGCGACTAATCCGAGAGCATTCCGCTGAGCGCTCGTTTGGCCGGCGCAAAGCCCGGATCAACCTTGATCGCCCGTTGGAAGATCTCCCGCGCTTCCCGCTTACGCTTGAAGAAGCGTTGGTGAATGAAGCCTTCCAGGAAGTAGCCCTCGGCAAGCTGACGGGCCGGCGCGTCGGAGAGCTTCTCCCGCAAGGAATTGGCCTGCTCGATCTCCTTGAGAGCCGTTTTCACGTACAACGCGGGGAAGCTCTGGTGCAGTCGTCCCCTGATTTTGGTCGACGCTATGGCGTACAGAAGATCCGAAAACAGCCTTGTGTCGCGCTTTCCGTCCGCTTCGAGCATCCGGCGGGCTTCGGAAAAGAGATCGAGCGCTTCCAGGTATCGGCTCTTCTCCATAAGGTCAACGCCGGTTCGATACAAGTGTTCCCCAGTGACGGCT
Source organism: uncultured Syntrophales bacterium (assembly GCA_964385875.1). Taxonomy (GTDB): domain Bacteria; phylum Desulfobacterota; class Desulfomonilia; order Desulfomonilales; family Desulfomonilaceae; genus CAYLRL01. The sequence goes on along the minus strand of CAYLRL010000025.1, from coordinate 46,329 downwards.
TCGGCCGCGCACACGGGAGCGAAGAACGCCCGCGCAATCAGAAAACCGAGGAGCGCCGCTCCGATCAACCCCAACGCACCGGTCCGCGCCGGGTTGTCTGTTTTCAGGGAACAGGTCATTCCGGCCCATATAATAGAAGGTATCGAGCAGTTTGGGAAGCCCGGGCGCGACGCGTCTCCGAAAAACGCGAAACGCGGTGGGAACTCGACTCAGGCCCGCCGACGCGTTCCCGTCGAGCCACGCGAAAAGGCCGACGGCTTCGGGAAAAACCACATCGGCGCCGCGCGCGTCGGTTTCCCGGCCCCTCGACCCCCTAATCGAAGAATTCGAACTCTACCCGCCTGCCTTGGTCCGGACCTACCGGCGCGCGTCCTCGAGAGGAATCCTGAGCCTCTCCGTGCGCGATAATACCGATTCGGGTGTCGGAAATGCCGAAGGTATTCCGGAGAAATTTCGAAACCGCCTCGGCTCGACGTCGCGAGAGCTTGAGGTTGTATTCGGGCCCGCCTTTGCCGTCGGTGAAGCCGTGCAGAACCACCCTGGCGTTGGGGTGGGCTTTGAGATAGAGTCCAGCGGCCTCGAGGCGCGCGAGATTTGCTGTGTCCAGCGAACGATTCCGCGATCGCACGGTGAAACTGTTGTAATCGAAGAATATCGGCCCGACCTGTTCGGTCTTGGGCTTACCTGCGGGTTCTGCGGCCGGCGCCGTTTGGCATGGAACGACCAGATATTTCTTCATCCACGAGTGCCAGCCGGCGGTTCCGCGCATCGCCGCGGTGTCGGTGTATGTGCCGTGGCACTTCCGGGCAATCTCCTGAAGATTAAACCGGCCGAATCGATCTCCGCCCACCTGGAAGGTGTGGACCTCCAACTCCGGATGGTTGAAACCGATCCGATCCGCGATCTTCACCACGTCCACGTCGCACGATTCGACGCCCGCCCCGATCAGAATAATGAGGCCTTTTCCCGAAGCGGCCGAAATGTCGGAAGCCGCAGCTCTCAGGCCCGCGCTGAGCGAACTCACGCCGTACGATATCGATTTGGGAAACGCATTGATGAATCGCTCCGGGTCCCACGGCTCGATGGGAAGCACGCTCTCGGTGTTGTTGCACCCCAGGCCCACCTTCAGACCGTAATGCCGAAGCCCCACATTGAAAAAGCCGTCCGCTGTCAACGGCATGGCGTCCTTGAAGAAAGTCATCTGCCGGAGCAACTCCTGGTAACGGTCACGCTCCTTCATATTGCCGGACGCGTCGAACAGAACGAGAATATTTTGAACTCGCCTGCAGTCGTCCGCCAATGCCGGCGTAACAACCAAGCCGAAAAGGATCGCTGCAACGATCAATCCCAGACTGCGCCGGCTGCGATCCCGGGAAACGGCTCCCATTACGTTCCTCCTCTACGGATAGACATGCGCTGAAAAGGGCGTTTCCAATTGCGGAGCGTTTATCAGAGCGCATGGATATTGTCAAGATTTATCACCCAGTCTTGAAAATGGAGGTAATTCCTTGAAACAGCTTGTTCTCTGAAAAAAAGTGCGCGGATACAGGGCGGTCCGCCTCAGGCTGCCCGCGCCGCCCGCGCGGTTCGCGGTGAATACTTGACAAGCCGGCCCGCGCATCTATCTTGGACTCATGCAGTCTGCGGACGAATACTCGGACCGGATCGAGCACCTTTGGATTCTGGCCCTCTCGCTCTTGGCGGTGATCGGCGCGTTTGCGCTCGATCCGACGGGCGACGGTCGGCTGGCGGTGACCCTGCCGCTTGCGGATGTGCGGATCGCGCTCCCGGGGCTGTGCTTCAGTCAGGCGGTGCTCGGTGTTCAGTGCCCGGGGTGCGGCTTGACCCGCAGCTTCGTCGCGTTCGCCCACGGCCGCGCGAGAGAGGCGGTCGCGTTCAATCCGATGGGTCCGTTCGTTTTTCTTGTCTGTCTGGTTCAGATTCCGTATCGCATTGGAGCGTATTTCGGTCTGGGGCGAGAGAGTCGGGCGCTTCAGGCGATCCGCGGGCGTCTCGACCTGGTAACCTGGATGATTGTTGTCGGACTTGTGGCCCAGTGGGTGATTCGGATGACCATCGCAGCGTCGCTGTGAACCGCTCGAGCGGAATCGGATCCCCTTGTTCCCCGGCGGGGGAAGCGTCGGCCTACTCGTGGCGAACCCGGAGTATCCATGATTGAACTCTTTCTCAGCGTTGTCTTTGGTCTTCTCATTGTCATCGCCGTAATCGTCGGAGCGGCGTATTTCTGGCAGTATTACTACTTCGTTCCGTCGAATCAGGATGAGACATCTTTCTTCGTCGCGGAGGACGGGCGGCGTCTCGCCGCGCATCGATACAGACCGGCCGGAGAGCCCGCGGGATACCCCGTGATCCTCTGTCACGGGCTCAACGCCAATCGGTATATGTTTGATCTGCCCGGCCTGGCCTCGTTGGCGCCCTACTTGCGCGAAAAGGGGAGGGACGTCTGGTCCGCGGAGCTTCGCGGCTCGGGGATGAGCGCGTCGCCCGGGCTTCTCTGGTCGGACGTTCCGTACCGATGGGGTTTCGACGATCTTCTGACCAAGGACGTCCCCGCGATCATCGGCCATGTGCTCGAGCGAACCGGAGCGGAGCGGGTTCATTGGGTGGGCCACAGTATGGGCGGAATGCTTATCATGGCCCATCTTGCAGCGACCCGCGATCCGCGCATCGCGTCCGCGACGACCGTCGGGTCGCCCGCAGACTTCTCCAAAGTAAGCGGAGAAGCCTTCAGGGTTTTAATGAGCCTCAAATGGACACTCAAATTGACCCCCATTTGTCCGATTACCTTCATCGGACGATTCGCGACGCCCTTTGCGCACCGCTTCGGATCGCTCTTCATGGAGGCGTTTCACCCTCCGAACATAAACCCCGACCAAGCGGGTCGAGCGCTGGCGCTGGGCGCCGAGCTCATCACGCCGTCTCGATTGTGGCTCGATTTTGGACGCTTCCTCGAACAGGGCGTGTTCGCCCGCCCCGACGGTGAGAACTACCTTAAGGGGCTTCCGGAGTGTTCGACGCCGCTTCTGGCAGTGGCGGGATCAAAGGACGCGATGGTGTCCCCGGCGGCCGTCCGGGCCGTGTGTGAGGCCGCGGACGATACGTCCAACCGCGAATGCGTTGTTGTGGGCAAAGAGCAGGGATGTGAGGAAGACTACGGGCACATCGATCTCGTCCTTGGACGACGCGCCCATCTCGAGGTTTTCCCCTTGATCGAAGACCATCTGTCCCGGCGCGATGGTTAGCCGCGGAGAGTTCGTGTCGGGGGGGCACCGGGCGCGCAGCGCCGCCCGGTGTGGAATCGCGCGCTAGGGGACCGGCACGGGAGCGCCCCACGGACCGCGCATACGCCGGTCGATAGGGGGCACATCGGGGAAGAGCAGATGCGCCGGAACGCATGAGGGACAGGGGTAGTTGAAAAACTTGCCCCACCGATGAAGGTCGTTTAGGTCGTACGGCGTTTTCGGCTCCGAGCCCACCGCGTTCATGGTCTCGTACGCGTAGAGCCTGGTGAACGCGGAGGCCGCGGTGATGCTCGATACGAGCAGCGCTGCGACAGCGACGAGTATCAGAAGGGTTCTCATCATCACGGGTGTCTCCCACAGAAGATTCCTGTTTTGGATACTAACGTAAAACATCATTATAGTCAAGGGCTTCTTGGGATAATATGAAATCCCGCTGAAGGTTGATGCAGATTTCACTTCATGGAGAGGCGACAGGTAGGTGCGATTAAGGAATATTGACTCGTCCGCCGCTCGGGATCTCGGAGCCGCATCCCCGGACCGGCCCGAAGAGTCACCAATCGGATGAAAAACCAGACAAACGTGAAAGGCGGTCGGGTCCTCCCAAGCGCTTTTCCGACCTTGCACGACGGGCCCGCCGCTTTCATTTTCACGAGAATGATTACTTTTTCAGAGGAGGCGGATTGTTGGGCGGCCCGTACAGCCGGCGACGATCCGTTCCTCGTTGAATCAGCCAAAGCGGAAGGGCCTGATTTTTTTGTGTTGACTTTGACCGCCAAACGGCCCTATGTTTTGAGTTTATGCTTTGCGGGGTTTGAACCGAACGAACCATGAAAATCGACCTTGATCTCATACCCGACGAAGGCGTTCATATCGCCCTGGACGGAACCGTCGATCTCCTCGGCGACGCGCTCAAGAAGACGCCTGCCGGACCCGACGTCGAGGTGGACCCGTTCCCGACCGGTACCCTCGATCTTGTCGAGAGCGATCCCGACTTCTATCTCACCGCTGCCGTCCGCGCAGGGCTTATCCTGCGGTGCGCACGGTGCCTGCGGGAGTTTCCGATCACGCGGGATCTCGACGTTCGATTGCTTGTCCGTCGTCGTGACGACGAGTCTATCGACGAAGAGGAGGCCGCTGCTCTGGAAGGCGATATCGCGTTCGTCGGTCACGATGAATTCGATCCCGGAGAGCCGATCTTGCAAGAGATATTCCTCAACATTCCCATGAAGCCGTTGTGCGACGAGGAATGCCCCGGACTCTGTCCGCAGTGCGGACTCCTCCGCGGCTCGGAAGAGTGCGTGTGTCCGGAGGAGGAGCACGCGGATCCCCGATGGGAGAAGCTGCGGGATCTGAAAAAGGACATGGCGCCGTAAGCTCTTTCGGTCAAAGGGCGATTCGGCGTTTCAAACGGGGAATCGCGGATCCGGGCCTTCGCGCTGAAGGCCCGAGTCGACCTGAGACCGAATCCGTGACGATTCCGTTTTGAACGGGAGACGAAAGTAGAGTAAAGGTAAACCTATGGCAGTACCGAAAAAACGCATATCGCGAACAAAGCGGGACAAGCGGCGTACGCACAAGAAGCTGACCGCGGTCAACTTGAGCTCGTGTCCGGAGTGCGGTGAACTGACACAGCCTCACAGGGTTTGCTCGTTCTGCGGGGTCTATAAGGACCGAGTCGTCATAGAAACCAAAGAATAGTCCGCCGCACGATGTCGCAGCCTGAAGCTCCATCCGGCGTCGCGGTTATGTTTCCAGGCCAGGGGTCTCAGTTTCCCGGCATGGGCGCGGATTTGTTTCGTGAGAGCGCCGGCGCTCGGGAGATCTTCCAGCGGGCCGACGATGCGTTAGGATACTCGCTGACGCGCATAATGATCGATGACGACGGGAACCTGCTCAATCGGACGATTCACACGCAGCCGGCGGTGTTCGTTCATTCGATGGCCCTTTGGCGTCTGTGGCGCGAACGGGAACCTCGACCGCCTTTTGTGGCTGCGGGGCATTCTCTGGGGGAATACTCGGCCTTGTGCGCGGCGGGTGTTCTCGAGTTCGAGGACGCGTTGGACATCATACGCGTTCGCGCGGAAGGCATGGATTTGGCGCAACCGGTCGGGACATGCGGGATGGCCGCGTTAGTGGGAGTGAACCGAGAGCGGGCTTTGGAAATCGTTGAAGAAAGCCGCGGAGACGACGTGCTCGAAGCGGCGAATTTCAACGCGCCCGATCAGCTTGTTGTTTCGGGCCGTTTGTCCGCAGTCCGGCGGACGATCGAGGCCGCAAAGAGCGAAAAGCGGGGAAGAGCCGTCCTTCTCCCGGTGTCGTCCGCTTTTCACACGGAGTTGATGACGCCGGCCCGAGAGAAACTCGCCGAGCGGCTGACCGATGTCCGGCTTCGCTCCCCGGCGTTTCCCGTCCTGTCCAACGTTGACGGCAGACCGTATCGTCTTCCGGAATGCGGTCCACAACCGATGCTCGACCAGGTGGTGAGTCCGGTTCGGTGGGAAGACTGCGTACGAACAATGGTCGAAACAGGCGCACGGGACTTCGTGGAGATCGGGCCGGGCAAGGTCCTGACCGGGCTTATGAGACGGATCGATCGGAGCCTGGCGGGCCGCGCGATAACGGATATCGAGAGCATACGTCTTTTCGCGGAGGCGGAAGCGTCGTGAACGACCTTTCGGGATTGCTTGCCCTGGACGGGAAGACCGCGCTGGTGACCGGCGGCGGACGCGGGTTGGGTCGGGCCGTCTCTTTGAGGCTTGCGGAAGCCGGCGCGTTTGTGGCGATTAATTATCGCGGGGATCGGAGCGCGGCTGAAAAGACGCTGGAAGCGATCGAGCGCGGCGGAGGCGCCGGTTCGACGGAACAGTTCGACGTCGCCGACACCGCCCCGGTGGATGAGGGCGTCGGGCGTATCCTGGAACGCCGAGGCCGAATCGACATTCTCGTCAACAACGCCGGCGTGACCCGGGACGGGCTGGTGGGCCGTATGAAGGACGAGGATTGGCGAACGGTCCTTGACACGAACCTCTCCGGGGCATTTTATGTCTCCCGCGCTGCGGCCCGTTCGATGATTCGCAACCGTGAAGGTCGAATCATCAATATCGCGTCGACCGCGGGCGAAGCCGGGAACGCCGGCCAAGCGAACTATTCGGCCGCGAAGGCGGGCCTGATCGGGCTGACGAAGGCGCTTGCGCGGGAACTCGCGCCGAGAAACATTCTGGTAAACGCGGTCTCGCCGGGAATCATCGAAGGCGGAGTGAGCGCGGATCTGACACGGGAGCAGGTGGAGAGCATCCGGTCGCATGTTCCGCTGCGCCGGTTGGGCGCGCCCGACGAAGTGGCGTATGCGGTGTTATTCTTGGCCTCCCGTTTGTCGGGCTACGTGACGGGGCAGGTCATAGGCGTGAACGGCGGGCTGTACATGTAAGCCCTTCCGGGAGTGGAACGAACCGCTTCCCTTGCTGAATCATCTCGAAGTGGGTATATCCGAGCGCGCGGCCGGAAGGCCGACGCCGCTCGATCGCCGGGTCCGCCTTTTGCACGGTTGAGCGCTTCCGCCGAATGGGCGGCCGCTAATACCGGTGAGATCGGGATGTGTCCCGAGCGGGACGCGGGCCCGTTATAGTCTGTGGAGGAGAGCGAAATGGATGAGATCGAAAAGCAGGTCGTGGACGTGATTTCCGAGGTGCTGGTCGACGTGAATAAGGAAAACATCCGACTGGATTCGAAGATTGTCGAAGATCTGGGCGCGGAATCACTCGACATTTACGACATGATCGCGCTGCTCGAGGACAAGTTCGGTCTGGAGATCACCGACGAAGACGTCGAGAAAATCCAGACCGTTCAGGACGCGGCGGGGTTCATCAAGCAGGCCCTCAACACCACCTAGCGCGACGCTTGGCAGTCCGCGGGTTTTGAGGTTGTGGGCCGGAGGGCGATGTGGAACGCAAAGTGGTCATCACCGGACTGGGCATGGTCACGTGCCTGGGTTCCGGAGTTCCGGTGAATTGGGATGCGCTGATAGCCGGACGGTCCGGAGTCGGACCGATTACGCTTTTTGACGCGGCAAGATTCCTGACGCGTATAGCCGGTGAAGTGACGGCGCCGTTCGATCCTGACGGACTTGTCTCCGGCAAGGAACTGCGCCGGATGGACCGCTATCAGCAGTTGGGCATGGTCGCGGCCGGCGAAGCCATGCGCGACGCGAATCTCACCGGTCCTTTGGGCGACCCGTACCGGTGCGGCGTGGTAATCGGTTCTGGGATGGGGGGCTTGGCGACCATTGAGAGCGGGCGGGATATCTTTCGCGAGAAAGGCCCGAAGTGCGGACATCCCCTGCTGATCATAAAGGCGGTGATCAACCTTGCGCCGGGTTTGATGGCAATCAAATACAATTTCAAGGGGCCCAATTTCGGCTTGGTGAACGCGTGCACATCCGGCGCGTCCGCTCTCGGGGAGGCATATCGAATCATTCGAGAAGGTCGAGCGGACGTGATGATTTCAGGCGGCGCGGAGGCCGTCGTATCCGAACTCTCGGTCATGTGTTTCAACGCCCTGCGCGCGCTCTCAACGCGCAATGACGAGCCGGAAAAGGCGTCGAGACCGTTCGACAGGGATCGAGACGGATTCGTCATATCCGAAGGCGCCGGCGTTCTCGTCCTGGAATCCGAAGAGCACGCGGTCCAACGCGGGGCCGAGATCTACGCCGAAATCGTGGGATACGGCGCGACCGACGACGCCTACCACGTGGTGATGCCCGATCCCGACGGCGAGGGGGCCTATCGCAGCATGAAGGACGCTCTGGACGACGCGGGCGTGCCTCCGTCGGAAATCGATTACATTAACGCGCACGGAACCTCCACCGATCTCAACGACAGGATGGAGACGGCCGCAATCAAGAAACTTTTCGGACCTCACGCGTACACGGTCGCGATCAGTTCCACCAAATCGATGACCGGCCACTTGATCGGGGCCGCGGGAGCGGTCGAGGCGATTTATACGGTCCTCGCGATGAGGCGCGGTGTGATTCCACCGACGATTAATCTTGATAATCCCGACCCGGACTGCGATCTTGACTATACGCCGCACAAGCCCGTTCACCGAGAAATTCACTACGCATTGTCCAACAGCTTCGCGTTCGGCGGGCAGAACGCCGGTCTGGTATTTAAACGGAGATAGGACCGATGTCTTCCACTTCGATCTTGATCGGCTCGGATCACGCCGGATTCGCATTGAAGCATCATCTTAAGACTGTTATCGAGGAATTGGGCTTGACTGTCGTCGATGTGGGGTGCCACAGTGAAGAGTCCTGCGACTATCCCGAATTCGGCGCGGATCTTTGCACGCGAATACGGAATCAGGAAGCCTCGCGTGGTATACTGGTATGCGGCACCGGCCTCGGCATGTCGATGACCGCGAATCGATTCAAGGGCATTCGGGCGGCTCTCTGCGTCACCGAATATCACGCGCGAATGAGCCGCGCGCACAACGACGCGAATGTCCTGATCCTCGGCGGCCGCGTTGTCGGCCCCGACTTGGCCCGATCCATCCTCGAGGTCTGGCTTGAAACCCCCTTCGAAGGCGGACGTCACCAGAGGCGCATCGACGCAATCGACGGCCTCTGAACGTTCCCTCCGACCGGATCCGCCGAGAAGCGGCCCGGTTCATGACCGTGAAGCCCGTGGATGAGGCGGGCGCCGGCGTATTGAGGGTCGGTTGGAGGAGTTCCGCCTCTCCGGCCGTAGAAGGAGGAGGAGCGCCGTTGATCGAGCCGAGCCGGAAGACGACGGCAAGGAAAAGCATGACGCCTTTGGAACGTATAGATCCCGAAGTTCACGAGATAATCGTCTGCGAGCGAAAACGACAGCAGAATCGACTGGAACTCATTGCGTCCGAGAATTTCGCGTCGCCTGCGGTCATGGAAGCGCAAGGAAGCATCCTCACCAACAAGTACGCGGAAGGGTACCCGGGGAGGCGGTATTACGGCGGATGCGTCAATGTGGACGTTGTGGAGGATCTGGCCCGGGAGCGTGCGCGGAAGCTCTTCGGAGCTGAACACGCCAATGTCCAGCCCCATTCCGGGACCCAGGCCAACATGTCGGTCTACTTCTCGGTGATGAGCCCCGGCGACACGTATCTGGGAATGGATCTCGCCCACGGCGGGCATCTCTCGATGGGACATCCCAAGAATTTCTCGGGAATAATTTACCGCGTCGTGCCCTATTCCGTTCGACCCGACGACCACCGCATCGACTACGACCTGGTGCGGGACCTGGCCCGAAAGCATCGGCCCCGGATGATCATCGCCGGTGCGAGCGCGTATCCGCGAATCATCGACTACCAAGCGTTTGCCGAGATCGCCGCTGAGGTCGACGCGGTCCTCATGACTGATGTGGCGCACATCGCCGGCCTCATCGTGGCGAATGTGCATCCCTCGCCCGTTCCCCATGCGGATTTTGTGACCACTACCACTCACAAGACGCTGAGAGGCCCGCGGGGCGGGATGGTCCTCTGCCGCGCAAAATGGGCGTCCGCGTTGGATTCGTGTATCTTTCCGGGAATGCAGGGCGGACCGCTCATGCATGTGATAGCGGCCAAGGCGGTTGCGCTCAAGGAAGCCGCGAAACCTGAATTCACCGCGTATCAGAAACGCGTGGTCGACAACGCGCGCGTACTTGCCGACGCGCTCATGAACGAAGGCTTCGTCCTGGTCTCGGGCGGTACCGACAATCACCTGATGCTGGTGGATTTGACCGACCGAGGCCTCACGGGAGCGTACGCGCAGGAGCGCCTCGAAATCGCGGGGATCACGGTCAACAAGAATTCGGTTCCCTTCGATCCCCTGCCGCCGGGCAAGGCCTCCGGGATTCGCCTGGGAACGCCCGCGGTCACCACGCGCGGCATGGGCCCGGACCAGATGAAACTCATCGCGGCGCTGATCGGGAGAGTCTTGACAAATCCCGAGGATGAGTCGATGATTGCCGGCGTTTCCCGGGAAGTGGGTGAGTTGTGCGACCGGTTCCCGCTGTACTACGAGGACGGAGACGGTATGACTTATGAGTGAATCCCGCGCAGGACGCGTACTGGCGAAATGCTTTCCCGCCCGTCGGTTCGACGCCGACTTCCCGATCGCCGTGTGGCTCGCGGGTCTCTGGCTGTATCTAAAGGGTTTCTTGTACCTCTGCTACCTTTATATGCTCGGTCTCGAGCCGCCGCCGTATTCGCTCTACGCCAAGGTCGAGGTCGTCTATTTCCTCATAGCCTTCCTGCCGGCGCTCATACTCGGGTTCGCCCTCTGGAACGAAAAGAGGTGGGCGGTTAAGGCCGCAGCCGGCTTTCTCCTCATCGACACTCCGCTCTTGCTCTTTCACGTTTGGCGGTTGATGAAGGGCGAGTTTCTCGACACCGGCTTGGTCAAGTTCCTCGAATTCGGCAGTCTGGGGCTGAATCTGCTTGCGCTCGGGATGCTGGCCGGTCTGCTCATGCAGGAGGATCAGCGGGGTCGATAGACCGCGGCTGCGGCCGTCGGACCGCGGCGGTTCCTCCTTGACGGCCTATTCTCTGTTCTGCTATGGTATGCGGCGGTCCATAGGAGCGGGAACAGCGCCATGATCTCCTTCCTCGGCGCTCCAAGGCGAATACCGTTGAACGCTGTGCGTGCGACAGCGCGCGGCGTCGGCTTCTCTCCCCGCTTCCTCACACTTCAGTCCCGACGGAGTAAACCGAATGAGCAGTGAGTATGATATTGAACTGACCGAAGAACACATCATGCTTCGGGACATGGTTCGCAAATTCGCGGAGAAAGAGATCCTTCCCCGGGTCGAGCAGGACGAAAACGACCACCGATTTCAGCGCGACCTAGTCGATCAGATGGCCGAACTTGGCCTCTTCGGCTGCCCGGTCCCGGAGGAATACGGCGGCACGAACATGGGCTATTTGGCTCACGCCGTCGCCACCGAGGAAATCGGCCGAGCGTCGGGTTCGCTGCGCGTGGCGTTCAATATGCAGACCATGGGCACGTCGCTGTCGATCCTAAAATGGGGCAGCGAAGATCTGAAGAAGAAATACATCCCGGAATTGGTCTCCGCGAAGATACTCGGCTGCTTCGGTATCACCGAGCCGGACGCCGGTTCGGACACCGCGTCGATGACCACCACCGCGGTCAAAGACGGTAACGAATACGTGCTCAACGGCCGCAAGATGTGGATCACCTGGGCGCCTGTGGCCGACATGGCGGTGATGTTCGCCATGACCGACAAAAAGGCGAAACATAAGGGTATGAGCGCCTTTGTGATGGATATGGACACCCGCGGAGTATCGACCGAGACGATCAAGGAGAAGCTCGGAATTTGGGCGTGTCCCACGGGCGAAGTGATCATGGAGGACGTGCGGATCCCCGCGTCCAATCTCCTTGGTGAAGAAGGCCGCGGCTTCGGCTATCTCATGCAGGAGCTGATCAGCACGCGGCTCACCGCGGCGGCGGGTGCGGTCGGGACATGCCAGGCCGCGTTGGACGAGTCGATCAAGTACGCTAACGAAAGAAACCAGTTCGGCAAACCGATCGCTCAGTTCCAGATGGTGCAGGAAGTCATCGCCCGGATGGTGGCCGAGACGGAAGCGGCTCGAGCGCTGGTCTGGCGATGCGCAATCCAGAAGGATCGGGGCTTGGCCAACAATATGCGGGAAACCGTCCTGGCCAAGTATTATGCGTGCAAGGCTGCGGACGATGTGCCGAATCTGGCTCTCGAAGTGCTCAGCGCCTACGGATACTCCAACGAGTATCCCATTGCGAGGATTCTCCGTGACGGCAAGGTGTACAAGATCCTCGAAGGCGCGACCAACATCATGAAGATGATTCTCGCGACGGACGCCCTGGGAATCAAGAAAGCCAATCGATAGTCGGCGCGCGGTCGCCGGCTTTTTTGTCGTTTAGTGCAGATAGGTCGGTAGGTAGGTAGGTAACCGGATCGGACTCTGCGACTCCCCGTCGCTGCCGATCCTATTTTTTTGGGGAACGGTCGGCGCCGGCTCCGTGTCCGAACGCTTTACACCCGCGACCGAATAGGCTAATAATCGTGGTTTTGCGGAATCCGCCGAATCCCGCGCGTGCGCTCGGCGGGCCGGGAGGCCGTGACCGAAATGGGATGCGCGTTCGAAGTGGTTCACGCCGATCGATCCTCCGCCGCGCGCGTGGGGCGCCTGACCACGGCCCGGGGAGTCATCGAGACGCCGGCGTTCATGCCCGTGGGAACCAGGGGAACGGTGAAGGCCGTATCGCCCGATGAGTTATGGGAAATCGGGTATCGTCTGATTTTGGCCAACGCGTATCATCTGTATCTTCGGCCGGGCCATCGGACCGTGGAGAGCCTCGGAGGTCTTCATCGTTTCATGAACTGGTCCGGGAGCATATTGACGGACAGCGGCGGGTTCCAGGTGTTCAGCCTGGCTCGACTTCGGACCGTTTCGGATGAAGGAGTTCTGTTTCGGTCACATCTGGACGGATCGAAGCTTCTGTTTACGCCGGAATTGAGCGTGGAGGTTCAGGAGGCGCTCGGATCGGACATCATCATGGCGTTTGACGATGTGCGGGAGTATCCGGTCTCGAAGGCGGAAGCCGCGGACGCGACGGAACGCACCACACGATGGACCGAGCGCTGTAAGGCGGCCAAAAAAAGGGTTGACCCCGCCATATTCGGCATAGTACAAGGGTCCACGTTTTCGGATCTGAGGCGATTAAGCGCACGGAGCCTCATTTCCCTGGATCTCGACGGATATGCCGTGGGCGGTTTGAGTGTCGGGGAACCCCGGGAGCTCATGACCGAAATGCTTGAGGTGACGGTACCTCTTCTGCCTGAATCCGCTCCCCGGTACGTGATGGGGGTGGGTAAACCTCCGGATATCATTGACGGAGTGTTGAGAGGAGTCGACTTATTCGATTGCGTCCTGCCCACGCGCAACGCGCGGAACGGAACGCTCTTCACGTCTACGGGAACGGTGAACATACGGAACGCCCGCCACAAAGACGATCCCGGACAGGTCGATCCCCACTGCGAATGTCCGTTATGCCGAAACTATTCCAGGGCTTATCTCAGGCACCTGTTCCTGGAAAAGGAGATCTACGGCCTGAGACTGGCCACGATTCATAATTTGACGTATTACTACCAGATGATGAAAGCCGTACGACGCGCGGCCGCCGAAGATCGACTGGCCGGCTTCGCTCGTGATTTCACGGCAAGGATGGAGGAATCGGATGATTGACATTGCTTACGCGATGGCCCCGCCGGGGCAGGGACAGGGCGGAGACGCGAACGCGTTTATGACGTTTCTGCCGCTCATACTGATTTTTGCGGTCTTCTATTTTCTGCTCATACGCCCGCAGCAGAAGAAGGCGAAAGAGCACAAGCAAATGCTGGACAACCTCAAGAAGGGCGACCGCGTCATAACCCAAGGCGGAATCTACGGCAAGGTTTCTCAGATCGAGGATCAAGTCATTACCCTCGAAATAGCGGACAAGGTGAAGGTTAAGGTCGCCCGCGGGTACGTGGCCGGCTTGTCCTCGTCCGATACCGCCCCGCAGCCTTCCCCGTAAGGAGCCCGCTCATCATGCAGAATCTTCAGTGGCGCATCGCGGTCGTGGCGTTGGTGCTTTTGGTGAGCGTCGTCCTCCTCTATCCCTCGGTGGGGCCGGTTCCGGACTTCTGGAAGAAATACCTTCCCTCGAAACCGATTCGACTCGGCCTCGACCTCCAGGGGGGCTTGCATCTCATCCTCGAGGTGCAGACCGATGAGGCGATCAAGGCCGCCGTAGACCAGTCCATGTCCGAGGCGTCCGCGCTCATGAAAGAGAATCGAATCAAGTATCGGGACGTGGTCCGGACGTCACCCGATTCCTTTGCCGTATACTTGAAAGACTCGGGCCAGGAGGCGGTCTTCGATGCGGAGGTTCTCGGTGAGCTCGGCGCCTTCAAGAAGGTCTCGTCGCAACAAAGCGAGAAGGGCTTCGAAGTCAAGCTCAGCATGCTTCCTCAAGCCGTCGAGGACATGAAAGAGCAAGCGGTGCGTCAAGCGGTGGACACAATCCGCAATCGAGTGGACGAATTCGGTCTGGCGGAACCTGATGTGGTCCGGCACGGCCCTGACCGGATCATCGTTCAACTCCCCGGCTTGAAGGAGGACCTGGAGAGCGCGGTCCGCATTATCAAGAAAACCGCTCGTCTCGAATTCAAGCTCGTCGACGAAGAGGGCGATCTTCAGGCCGCGCTGAAAGGCGATGTGCCGAGAGGCGACGAGATCCTCTACAAAATCGACAGGAATCCCCGAACCGGCGCGGTCACCCGAACGCCTTTCCTGGTCAAGAAGAATATCCTCATGACCGGCGACGTGCTCACCGACGCTCAGGTGAGGCCCGGTCAAGCGGGATCGCTCTACATCAGCCTCAACTTCAATTCACGCGGCGCGCGTATCTTCGAGCGTATCACGGGGGAGCACATACGCGAACGCCTGGCCGTCATTTTGGACAATCGTGTCTATTCCGCGCCGGTGATCAAGGATCGAATCTCCGGCGGCTCCGCAATTATCGAAGGGAGCTTCACGCCTGAGGAAGCCCACGAGTTGGCGCTGGTCCTGAGAGCGGGGTCGCTGCCCGCTCCCGTGAAGATCGAGGAGACCCGATCGGTGGGGCCGTCGCTGGGCGAAGACTCGATTCGGCTCGGGCGGAACGCGGTCGTCCTCGGTCTGCTCATGGTCGTGATCGGTATGGCGATCTATTACAAGTGGGCCGGCGTTGTGGCGGACGTCGCGCTGGTGCTCAACCTCTTCCTGATTCTTGCGATCATGGTTCTTCCGAATATCCGCGCAGCGTTGACGCTTCCGGGTATTGCGGGTGTTGCGCTGACCATGGGTATGGCGATCGATGCGAACATCCTGATATTCGAACGAATCCGGGAAGAGCTTCGACACGGCAAGACGCCGCGAGCCGCGCTGCAGCTCGGGTATTCTCGGGCCTTCCGAACGATTCTCGACGCGAACCTCACCACGATCTTCGCCGCGTTGCCGCTGATTCAGTTCGGAACCGGCCCGATCAAGGGATTTGCAATCACCCTCTGTATCGGATTATCCGTATCGATGTTTACGGCGTTGTTCGTGACGCGTGTGATCTTCGATTACGTGTTTGAACATACACGCGCAAAGACTTTAAGCATATAGCGCTTGAACCGGAAGGATAGTTACCGTGGAACTGATCAAGCCGGATACCAATATAAACTTTCTGGGCCGCCGGCGGTACGCCTACGTCGTATCGGCGGTCCTTATCGCTCTCTCGCTGCTTTCAATCCCCGTGGTGGGCACGATACCGCTCGGCATCGACTTCACCGGCGGCATCATGTTTCAGGTGAAGTTCACCAAGGACGTTCAAACCAAAGAGATCCGCGAAGCGCTTCGGCCGGTCAGCCGCAATTTGATCGTGCAGCGATTCGCCCTTGGAGGCAATGAGTTCGCCATCCGGATGGATCTGCCCGACAAGAGCGTCGAGGAGGTGTCGGCTGAAGTCGAGAAACTGCTGACCGAAAAGATCGGCGAAGGGAACGTACAGATCCGCGGGGTCGAGATGGTGGGGCCGAAGGTCGGGCAGGACCTGCGGGAGGCCGCTGTCTGGTCCACCGTCATCGCGCTCGCGTTGCTGCTTATCTACGTAGGGTTTATTCGATTCGGTCTGAGCATGGCCTTAGGGGCGGTGCTCTGCGTTATACACGATCTCGTCATCATCTACGGGATCTTCGTCTGGACCGGGAAGGAATTCAACCTGGTCACCCTCGCTGCGATACTGACCGTGATCGGGTACGACATCAATGACACGATCGTGGTATGCGACCGTATCCGAGAGAATATCATACCGATGCGCCGAAAGCCCCTCGAGGAAATCCTCAACATCTCGGTCAATCAAACCCTCTCCCGGACGATACTCACATCGGGCTTCACCCTGTTGGTGATCCTGGCTCTCCTGATCTTCGGCACCAACGTGCTGCGCGATTTCGGCTGGGCGTTGTTCATCGGCATAGTCTTTGGAACATACTCGTCGATTTTTGTCGCCACTCCGCTGGTACTGTTCGGCGATCGATTCATTCCGGTGAAGAGAGTTTGATACACGCGTCGGCGCCCGTATGACGATCTCCATAGTCGGACATGAGCGTATCCTGGAGTTTCTCGGGCGAACTGTCCGTGAAGGACGCCCTGCCCACGCCTACCTCTTTGCCGGCGCGGATGGCATCGGCAAGAAGCTGACCGCCCTCCGCTTCACGTGCATGGTGAACTGCGACGAAGCGGTCGTCGGCGAGCGTCACGAATGCCGCGCGTGCCGCAAGATCGAGCAGGGCATTCACCCCGACGTCACGGTCGTCGAACCGGAAAAGGGCGCAATCCGGATCGAGAAGGTCAGGCGTCTGCGCGACTTCTTTCGATACTCGCCGGTCGAAGGCCGATATCGAGTGGCGATCGTCGACGACGCCCACCGCATGAATCGTTCGGCTCAGAATGCGCTTCTCAAGACGCTGGAAGAGCCTCCGCCGGGCAGGCTCCTGGTTCTGGTAAGCGCCCGACCTTCCGCTCTCCTCCCCACGGTTCGCTCGAGATGCCGGACCGTGCGATTCGGACCGATTCCGACAGACCTCCTTGCGGACATTCTTCGAACACAAGATGGTCTCGATCCGGAGAAGGCTTCCACGTTGGCCGCTCTCTCGGGAGGCAGCGTTTCTCGGGCGCGGGAGCTGGAATCACCGGCTTTTCTTCAACTCCGAGAGCGGTTGCTTGATTTTATGAGTGATCCCGGAAAGCTGGGCGTTCGCGGCATCCTCGATCTCTCGGCGACGCTCTCCGCGGATAGGGAGACCGCGATCGACGGGCTCGAGACCGTCTCAGGGTGGGTGCGGGACATGCTGGTCCTCGGTACCACCGGCGACGGGTCCGCGGCGATACACGGAGATTTGCTTGACAGAACGGGCCCGGCGGCCCAACATCAGGATAGCGGGACCCTAATAGCCGTCCACGACGAAACGGCGAAAGCGGCCGAGCTCATCGAAGCCGACACCAATATCAATCGAAACGTGGTAACAGATGTCCTGCTGTTCAAGGTAGCGAGACTCCTGGCCGGTCCCACTCTCGGAATTACGCCGGGCGGCCGGATTCGAGATTGAATATGGGAAAGCGAGACAAGTCCAAATCGAACATACCCTTCCTCCCGAGGCGATACCGGCCCGGGCAACCGGATAGAAAAGACGACGCGGACCCGCCTCCGATCAACGCCGGTCCCGCCGATGGAGACCGATCTCCGTCGCTGTCGACGCCGCCGGATCCCCCTGAAACGACTTCCGAAGACGATCACGAACTTCCGGCGGACATCGGGCAAAGAGATGTCGAGCCGGATGATTTCGCGGACGAGCCCACGGCGGCTGACGATCGGGCGTCGAAATCCGAAGATCCACAGGATGCGCCGGATTTCGACGAATCGGAACAATCCGACGAACCGGTCACGGTGAAGGTCAGGGTGGTCGGTGTCCGATTCGGGTACGCGGGGAAGATCTATCACTTCGACTGTGGGGACGAAGATCTCAACGTCGGGGATTGGGTCATCGTCAAGACCGAAAAAGGGGTGGGCCTGGCCAGGATCGTTATGGGCGCGGTGGAACGCGAATACAGGCTGCAAGAGCTTGAAGGGCTTCGAAAGATCCTCCGGAAGGCGGAGAAAGTCGACTTCGATCAACAGTCCCGATGCGAGGCGCGAGAAGCTCAGGCCCGCGCATATTGCCAGGAGCGAATCGAAGCGCTTACCCTGCCGATGAAACTCGTTTCGGTCGAGTGCTTCTTCGACGGATCGAAATATGTTTTCTATTTCACCGCGGACGGTCGGGTCGACTTCCGTGAACTGGTCAAGCACCTTGTGGCGCGATTTCCCGTCCGGATCGAAATGCGTCAAATCGGCGTTCGGCACGAGGCGAAGATGATCGGGGGCCTCGGCTGCTGCGGCCAGGAACTCTGCTGCGCCCGGTTCCTGACGGATTTCAAGCCGGTGTCGGTGCGCATGGCCAAGAACCAGAACCTTTCGCTCAATCCGTCGAAGATATCGGGGGTGTGCGGTCGACTCATGTGCTGTCTCTCGTACGAACACGAGATCTATGAGCAATTCAAGAAAGGGCTGCCGAAAGTAGGCAAACCGGTTGTCTCATCCAAGGGGAGCGGCGTGGTGGTAAAAGTCTGCCCGCTTAAGGAGATCATCTCGGTCAGGATCGACGAGGAGACAATTATCGATGTTCGTAAGGACGACATCGAAACGGACGCGGAGCAGGGGCAGAAAAGACGGAGCTCGAAATCGGCCGACGGAGGCGGCCAATCCCGGCGCAAGTCCAAGGGAAAGGGCAAACGGGGCAAAGATGCGAACTAACGGTCGATTCGGAAGACCGCTCAGGCCCGGGGCGTCGACCGACCGAGCGGCGTGGGCGCCGCGTGTCGTCATTGTGGTCACTCTGATGATGTCGCTGTTCTTCCAGGCGAATCCCGCGGCCGCCGGCGCGGTCTTCGATCGCGTCATGGAGCGGGGAACCGTCCGCATAGGCGTTCCATATAATCTCACTCCGCAGGGATATTTCGACGCGCGGAACCGATGGGTGGGGTTTGAAGTGGACCTGGCCGAAGAGCTGGCAAAGCTGATGAACCTCAAGCTCGAAAAGGTGAAGGTGAATCCCAAGACGTGGGGCCCCGCGCTCGAGGACGGACGTATCGACGCGGCGCTCTGCCGGATCAAACATACCCGATCGCTCGAGTCGGAATTCGATTTCTCGGTTCCCTACTTCTTCGACGCTCCTCATGTGCTCACGCTGAAGGGGCGTTTCAACTCGGTGGAAGACCTCAAGGGCCTGAAGCTGGCCGCGGTGCAGGGCACGAACGCTGAAAAGCGCGGCATGGCGCTTCTCCTGAAGGCGGGGGATCCGGACGCTGAGAGCAATGTGGTATCGTACCCCGACCGGGCGGCCTGCTTCATGGCGCTCGGTCGGGAAAAAGCGGCCGGATGGATAGACTCGGGGGTGGCGCTGCTCGAATACGCGTCGAAGAGTCCGGGCCGGTTCGAGACGCTGAAGGCCTCGGATTCGGTAGAGCCGCTGGCGGTGGCGGTTCCCGAGGACGACTCGGCCTGGAGGGATCTGATCAATTTCACTATACAGGATATGGCCGCTCAGGGCGCGCTCAAGCGAATTCATGACAAGTGGTTCGGACCGGGAACGCCGTATGCGTTTCCTCTGGCGCAATCAATCGAAATCTGGTCCGAATAGAAGGTCCGATAGTATGAGTAACGGACTCCCGTAGATGAAGAGAGTAATCCTGGGCACGGCCGGGCACATCGACCACGGCAAGACCGAACTTATCCGAGCGCTGACCGGCATCGACACCGACCGTCTGAAAGAAGAAAAACAGCGCGGCATCAGCATCGAACTTGGCTTCGCTTTCCTCGATCTCGGCGATGATATCAAGATTGGCGTCATCGACGTGCCGGGACACGAGAAGTTCGTCCGCCAGATGGTCGCGGGATCGGGCGGGGTGGACATAGCCGCGCTGGTCATAGCGCTCGACGAAGGCGTAATGCCGCAAACGGTCGAGCATCTGGACATCCTCTCCTTGCTCGGCATCCATCTGGGCATCGTTATTCTTACGAAACTGGACCTGGTCGACGAAGAGCTCGCTCTTCTCGCGGAAGACGACGCGCGCGAACTCCTCCAGGGAAGTTTCCTCGAGGACGCGCCCGTAATTCGCGTCTCGTCGCGGACCGGTGAAGGGATCGACGAATTGCGCGCTACGCTGGCCGACTTGGCCTCTCGGGTTGCCGACCGCCCCTTGCACGGTCTTCTGCGCTTGCCGGTGGATCGGTCGTTTACGCTGAAAGGTCACGGGACGATCGTCACGGGAACGCTGATCTCAGGGGGGCTGAAGTCGGGCGACGACGTGGAGATACTGCCGAGCAGGAAACGTTCGTCGGTTCGTTCGCTTCAATCCCATAAGACAAAGGAAGACGCCGCGTATCCCGGAGAGCGCGTCGCGGTGAATCTTCGGGGCTTGGATCAGCATGAGGTCCGCCGTGGGGACATCGTCGTTCATCCCGGTGAGTTCAAGCCGTCGCATATCGTGGACGTCAACCTCCACCTCCTGCGTCGATCCCCCCTGTCGGTCAGGAATCGTCAGAAGGTGAGGCTCCATCATTTCACGTCGGAGGTCGAAGCCCGAGTGATTCTGCCGGAAGCGGAAACGCTCGAACCCGGCGAGCGCTCGGCCGCTCAGCTGCGCACCGCGGAGCCCATCGTCCCGGGCGTGGGCGATCGGTTCGTGATCAGGGCGTTGTCCCCGTCGATTACGTTGGGCGGCGGAGAGATCCTCAACCCGCGCGGGGTGAAGCTGAAATCGCGAACCGTCAAGACTTTCATGAGCCTCGATCGTGAAGACGACGAAGGCATCCTTTCCGCGCTGGTTCGCAGCGCGGGCCTCGACGGGATCACCAAACGGGAGCTGCTGGGCTTGTCCGCGCTGCCTGCCAAACGGCTGGACAAGGTCATCGAGAAGCTCCGGAACGAACGGACGGTGGTGGTCTTCGACCCGGCGGAGGAGCGCATGATTCACGGCGATTTCGTGCAATTGCTGAAGGATAGGGCGCTCAGGAAGATGTCCGCGTTCCACAAGGCCCAGCCCCTCAAGCAAGGCATGCCCAGGCAGGAACTGAGGTCGTCGATCCCGGGCGGCGACAAGCTTTTTCGGAAGGTTATGGAGATTCTGGCGCGGAGCGGCGATATCATGGACGAGGGCGAATCGGTGCGCAGCGCGGCTCACACCGTGACGCTCAAAGAGGATGAGCAAGGGTTCAAGGACGAAATTCTCCGCTTGATTCTGGACGGCCGGCAGGGTCCGCCCCTTGTCAAAGAAATGGCGGCTCGGGTCGGCTCGGATGAGAAACAACTCCGAAGTCTGCTCAAGCTCCTCGAACAAGAAGGGAAGGTCGTGCGCGTCCGTGACGATCTCTACTTTTCATCTGATTTCGTCAAGGAGACAAAACGGAAGCTTGCTGAATTCATCGAACGGGAAGGGGGCGTCACGCCGTCTCAATTCGCCGAGATCACCGGCTCGTCACGAAAGTACAATATCCCCCTGCTCGAATATTTCGACCGCGAACGCTTCACCATGCGGGTGGGCGATCAGCGCGTGCTGAGAGGCTCGGGGAGCTGAGGCGACGGCGGCAGTGTCGCATAGAACTCGGAAATCTTCTCCAGGCGGCTGAGGCACTCGGTGCGCTGCTCTTCGAAGCGACGCGCTGCCTCGGGAGTCTTCTCGTTGATGTACGAGATGAGCGTCCACGCCTGATGGTCCATACAGGCGTACGCTCGGTCGAGCAGGTTGAGCAGCTGTTTGTCCGCCTCGGCGATCCGCGATTTGGAGACCGCGGTGAGCTTCGCTCGAATGATGCGAATGCGCTTCTGGACGTTGGTCGCGATCTGGAGCGCGGTCTCCTTCTTGAGTATGTCCGCGACGTATCCGTCGGCGGTGGAGCCGAGGAGCAAGAAGGAGTCATTGAGGTACGCGGTGGCGGTTTCCCCGAACGCGTTAAGGAAGAGGGCGGGGTCCGCTGAGGCCTGGGTTACGCTGAAAACCAACAGAATCGTTATGATACAGGCTATTCTTTTCATGAATATTGCATTCTGAAAGTAGGTTATTGAAGTTAAAGCCGCTTTCCACTTAGGTAGTCTTATCACGACCGGCGAAAGGAGACAATCTTTTTTATGAAAATACTCTTACACGCATGTTGCGCGCCATGCCTTGTTCATCCTCTGGCAGATCTCGGATCGGAAGGACATACCGTGACCGCGCTGTTCTTCAATCCAAATATCCATCCGTATTCCGAATACTTGCGCCGGCTTGACGCCTTTACGGTCTACACCGGCGACCACGGGGTAGAGACGCTCGAACCGGGAAGCGACGAAGGAATGGAAGAGTGGCTGCGATCGATCGTCTACCGGGAGGGGCAGCGGTGCCGACTCTGCTTCACCATGCGACTTGAACGGACCGCGGCCTTAGCGAAAGAGAACGAGTTCGACGCGTTCTCCACAACGCTCCTCTACAGCCGATTCCAGAAACACGACCTCCTTCGGACCGTCGGAGAGGCGATCTCTGAGAAATCCGGCGTTCCCTTCGTCTACCGCGATTGGCGCAAGGGGTGGAATGAAGGTGTCAAGGAGTATCGGAAACTCGGTCTGTATCGCCAGAAATACTGCGGGTGCATTTTCAGCGAGAAGGAGCGGGCGCTCAAGATCATGTGATTCGAGACGGTCCGCCGAGATTTCTCTTTCATGAACGAGTCGCGGTGAAAGGCGCCTGTTCGGCGATCGGCCCCCCCGGCCGCGTGCGCCTATGCGCTTTTTTGATTGCTCGGACTTGGCGTCTGATGTATAAGACCACCCACTCCTCACAAATCTACACGCGCGTATACGGCGATGAGAGTATTGGATAGGAAATTGCTCGCTCTGTGCGGGCTGGTGTGTGCGTTGCTTCTCTGGGCGTGGCAGGAGCAGGTGTCCGCGGGGAACAGCCACGCAGTCCCCGAGCGCGCCCAGGCGGGCGAATCGGTCCCCTGGCTGATGGTCGGACTGTCCCCGAACGGGTGTTCGAAAGGCTGCCGGAGCGTATTTTCCGCAATCGAAGCCGTCAGCGGCAATTCCAATGGGATTACGGCGCCGTTCTGGAAAGTGACGCCCGAATACGTGGCTGAGATGAAGCCGGCGTTCCTCGTCCTCAGTCCCCAGAGCACGCCCTGGTGTCGCTATTCCGGCCCGAGAGCCCTGGAACTCCAGAACTTCCTCTGGACGCTCCCTGTTCTCGCTGAAGAGATGAATATTCCGATACTCGGCGTGTGCGGAGGTCACCAGGCGCTCGCGTTGGCCTTCGGCGGTCGAGTGGGTCCGATCCGGGCCGGCGAACATGATTGCCTCCCCTATACCCGGTCCGGGCAGAGAGGAGTCGTGCCGCTGACCATGGTCACGCCCGATCCGATCTTCAGGGGGATTCACGGGACCGTACGCATGGCTCAGAGCCATTACGACGAGGTCAAGGTCCTGCCGCCGGGATTCGTCCTGCTCGCATCGGAACGTCACAGCCCCATACAGATCATGCGTCATCCCACCAAACCGGTGTACGGCGTTCAGGGACATCCCGAGAAGTTTCGCTCGAATCGTCCGGACGGCGGGCTGCTCCTGCGGAACTTCGTCGCGATCGCCGAAACGTACGCTGCCGCTGTCCGCCGAGGTCGACGCGCGGTCTCGTCAAATTCCCCGCAGGAAGCCCCGGTTCGATAGTGTCCGTCACCGGGGGGCCGGACTTACTGCCGGGCGCGCCTGATAGATTGAAGCTTCGCGTCCAATTCCCGGAATGAGTCCATCATGAGTTGGTGGATAAGCACGAGGCGATTGTGCTCGGACTGAGCGCCTGCGAGCTTCCGGTCAATCTTGTCCTGGAGGCTCGTGAGGGAGGGATGGGACTTTAGAAAGCGGTCTCGTTCGCTCAGCGCTTCTGCGTGCTTCTGCGACGATACTGCCTCCAATTTGGGCATGGTTGGAGCCCTCCGGCGGAAACGTCTCCGTTGGCGAACAGTTAGCCGGCGCGGGGAAAGCCGTCCGGAGAAGCGGCAAGCGGACCGGCGACACCAAGTGACGGCGCGCTAATTTTCCGACGCTTGGTCGATGCTGTATTCCTTGAGCTTATGCTGGAGCGTGCGTCTCGTAATTCCCAGCATTTTCGCCGCCTGGGTCCGATTGGCGTCATTCTCGTCGAGCGTTTTGATAATGAGTTCCCGTTCCATTTCCTTGATGGTCATCCCCGCGTGGAGTCCTTCCCTGACGCGCGTCGAATACAAATCGCCCGAGGCTTCCCGAATCTGCTCGGGGAGTTCCGAGAAGATCACCCAATCCTCTTGAGCGAAAATCACCGCGCGCTCGACCACGTTTTCCAACTCACGGATATTGCCCGGCCAGTCGTACCGCATGAGCGCGTCCATGGCCCGCGGGTGGAAGCCTCGCACGTTTCTCGTGTTCTTCTCATTGTAGATCTGAAGGAAGTGTTCGGCCAAGAGCGGAATGTCTTCCTTGCGCTCCCTGAGCGGCGGCAGGTTGATCGGAACAACGTTGAGACGGTAAAAGAGGTCTTCTCGAAACGTGTTCTTCTCCACTTCGTCGCGCAAGATCTTGTTGGACGCGGCGATGATCCGAATGTCCACGCTGACGGTTCGCGTCGAGCCGAGGGGTTCGAATTCCCGCTCTTGGAGCACTCTGAGGAGTTTGGCCTGGGTAGCCAACGACATCTCTCCGATTTCGTCAAGAAAGATCGTGCCGCGGTCGGCGAGTTCGAATCGTCCCGGTCTACGTTCGATCGCGCCGGTGAACGCCCCCTTTTCGTGACCGAAGAGCTCGCTTTCGAGCAGTGTTTCAGGCAGCGCAGCGCAGTTGACCTTGATGAAGCGATTGTCCTTCCGCGGTGAGCCGTGATGCAGCGCGTTAGCGATCAGTTCCTTACCCGTGCCCGATTCCCCCAGTATCAGAACCGAGGCCTCGCGCGGCGCGACCATGCCCACAATCTCGAGGACTCGATTCATCGCCCGCGACCGCCCGATAATGCGGGACGCGTCGAAGAGGTCTTCCAACCGACGGCGTTGGATCTGGTTTTCCTCTTTGAGTCGCCAGAACTCGAGAGTCTGACGGATCTTGATCTTGAGTTCCTCCATGTCGAGCGGCTTGGTCAAGTAGTCGTGAGCTCCGGCCTGGAGCGCTTCCACAGCGGTTTCCACCGACGCGTACGCAGTCACGATTATGATCGGTATACCGGGAGATAAGTTCTTGATTTGCTTGAGCGCTTCGATCCCGTCCACATTCGACATGCGGTTGTCCATGAGGATAAGGTCGTAGAACTCTTCGGAAACCTTGCCGACCGCCTCCGCGCCGTCTTCCGCCTCGAAGACCTCGTACCCTTCCAGGGAGAGATTCGCCTTCAGCATCTTCCGCTGAGACACTTCATCGTCAACCACGAGAATTTTGTTTTTGTTTGCCTGCATACTTGCTCCGGAGCGCGTCGGCCGCACATCGAGCGCCCCTTTTGACGCTACGCGCCCCCGGCGGTATTGACGGCCGGGGACTCTTCCCCGCCTTCCGACGGACGGTCCGACGTCTGATACGATCGGAGCCGAATTATGAACGACGCGCCCTTGCCCACTTCCGATTCTACTGAAATCTCACCGCCGTGTCCCTCGATTATACTTTTGACAATCGCGAGCCCCAAACCGGTTCCCTTCTTTTTCGTGGAAAAGAACGGGTCGAACAGCTTGTCGAGGTGTTCCGGCGGGATGCCTTCTCCCGAGTCACGGACGACGATTTTGACTCCGTCCTCCTCGTCGGCGTAGCGGCCGACGAGGATCCGTCCTCGTCTCGGCGTGGCCTCTATGGCGTTGATAAGGACGTTCAGAATGACCTGGGTCATCTGATCCGTATCCATCAGAATCAGCGGAGGATCGTCATCCGCGGGTTCCCGAACGATTTCGACGCCCGCCTGCGCGGCTTCCCGCTCCAACACCCGGATGCAGTGGTCGAGGATCTCATCTGCCGACCGTATCACCAGACGGGGCTCCCGAGGCTTGGAATACGCAAGGAGTTTGGAGATCACGCGGTTAAGACGATCCACCTCGGTGAGCATCAATTCGGTGTAGTTGTAATCCTCTTCGTCCAACCGGAGCTTCTTCTGGAAATATTGGATGAACCCGCGAATGGAGTTGAGCGGATTGCGAATCTCATGAGCCACGCCCGCGCTCAGCCGACCCAGCGCCGCGAACTTCTCGTTCACCGCCACCTTTTGTTCAAGGTCGCGGATCATGCTCAGGTCACGCACGATAAGCACCGCGCCGCGAGCCACCTCCGAGTCGGGCTGCTTGAGCGCGGACACGGAAATCCCCAGCACGCTCCGACCGTTGCCGTCCCGGAAGAGGGTTATCTCCTTCTCGAGCACCGCGTTCGGATCGCCGAGAACCTCCCGAACTTCATCATCGAGGGGCAGGAGTTCGGAAATGGGACGGCCGTCAACCTCTTCGCGCGTCTTACCCAGATTGTCGAGGGCCGACGGATTGAACGTCTGCACCCGAAGCGCTCGGTCCACCGTGATCAGCCCGTTGGCCATGCTCTCGAGGACATTCTTCGTATACGTGCGCATCTCGTCAAGCGTCCGCCGCACGAGATAGGCGTTCTGAACCACGAAGATGAAGTAGACCGCCGCGGAACCGATTACGAATAGGATGAGCCCCATAAAGATCGCATAGAAGATCTCCTGCCGGCGGATTTGCATGAAACGGTCCATCTTGAGCGCGACGAACGCAACGTACTTCGGATCACGATCGAAGACGCTCAACAATTCCTGCCCAATGCTCGAGTGCCGCGAGATCAGTTCCGCCTGGGCCACCTGATCGAGAAACGGCGTAAACGGCTTCCAGATCTCGAAAGTCTCGCGGCCGCCGCTCAACTCACGCCGGAAGGAGACAGGTTCGCCGATTCGGATGACCGCCTTGACGGTTTCCAGATCCTTATCGGGGATGAGGCGCCGTCCGATCTTCTCGGGTTCGCTGTGCGCGAGGATGAATCCGTCGTTTCGGGCGAGTCCGACCCAATCCACATCGGGGTTCTGCGCGACTTTCTCGATAAGCATCTGCACATTCTCGATGCCCCAGTCCCCCTCCATGAAACCGGTCAACGTGCCTGCCTCGAGCGTCGTTATCACCGATATGCCCTGCCGCGCGATGAACTCCTCCATGCGCTCGTTCTGAGCGTTGATGTTCCGGATCGTGAACACGATCACCAGAACGAGAAACGTCCCCGCAACCAGCACAATGGTCAGAACCGGAAGATACTTTGCGAGGGATTTAATCCTTATCTCGGGTAGAGCAGGCGCCATCCGAATCCTACGCGTCCGCGACCCGAGCGGTAATCGCTCGATCCGCGGGATGCGTCGCTCGGCCTCGATCCACGCCTTCCAATGGAATCGAAACCATGAGCGCATCTCGGCCGAATTTCACTTTCGCCCCATTGGGCATTATCACTCTCCTACCATCTTCCGTGCGGGGCATCAATAAGAGAAGGAGACGGCGAATCGGAAACGCGGGTCACCGAGCGAGGATGAGTCTCGGCTCCGGCGGACGCGACCTCCGGGGAGTGAGGCCCGCAATAAATGGCTGTTGAAATACCAGTCGAAATATGCTAAACAATTACATTAGCAAGTGGGGCGAACCTTCTGAAAGCGGTGGCTATTTAGTTCCTGCATACCGACTGCGAGGACCCCACCCGACCGCCGGGCCCATCTGTTCCGCGGGTCCGGCAGCGAGACGGACAACCGACTCGCCGTTCATCAAAACTCGATATTAGTGGGCGAACATGATTGAGATAGACGCGAACAGCTCGGAACCGTCGATGATCGAAAAGGGTAGGTGGCTGCTGGAGCAGGGCGATGTCGCCAACGCGGTGGACTGCTACGGCCGGGTGTACGACCCCGACACGCTCGATGAAACCGAAGCCCGGGAGATGCTCATCGAAGCGCGGGCGCATCTGTCGAGGAAGCGCCTGATCGAGGCCTTGGAGTGCTTTGAAGAGGCGCTCCTGATGGGTACGGAAGTGCAGCGGCGGCAAGCCTTGGAGGGGATTTCGGAAATCGGCCGGATCTCCGGCGCGCTCAAACGACTCAGTACGGATTTGAAAAAGGGACTGCGGAAGATCCTCGGCAAGAAACGGCCCGAATCGGTGGGTTTGGCCCTGGTATCGGATGCGGAGAATGTGGTCCTCATCACTGATCAGGCTTTGGAACGTCTGCCCGGCCGTTTCTCCAAAAGCGGCGCGATCCTGGGAATCCCTCCGCATCTGTCCGGGGCGCGACTTCCCCTGAATACGGATAAATGTATTCCGTATGCGAACGACGCTGATGTGCGGTTCATCTTGGATGCGGCGGAGCATTTGACCGCACCGGCGTTCACGGACTCGGAATAGGATCGCCCCCCCCCGGCTTCGCGGTTGAGCCGGCGCGCGCCCGCTTCTTCCCTACTTGCCTCGTATCGGTTTCTGCGCCGGTCTTGACAGTGAGACGATTCTCCTCTAAAAACAGACGTCCAAAGTCCCCGCCGGCGGGACCGACGGTTCGACATCTACGGACACCTACAGTGCGAGTGCTCGGATTGGACATAGGCAGCCGCCGTATCGGCGTGGCGATTAGCGACGAATTGGGTTTCACCGCGCAAGGGGTCGAGACGCTGAATCGCACGAGCCGTGAAGCCGATCTGGCTCGGATTGAGCAGATCGTGAAGGAATACGGGGTTGAAGCGATCGTTGTCGGGATTCCCTATAACATGAACGGTTCGGAAGGCCCCCAGGTCGAGAGTGTCCGTGAATTGGCCGGGGTTATCGCCCACCGGGTGAACCTGCCCATCAAGGAATGGGACGAACGGCTGTCCACCGCGGCGGCCGAACGAACCCTGCTGGAAGCCGACATGAGCCGCGCGAAGAGGCGCAAGGTCGTCGACAAGCTCGCTGCGGTCATCATTCTTCAGGGATATCTGGATCGGCGCGGGAACGAGGATTATCCGAAACCATGAGAGTCTCCGTCTTCTCAGTATTCAAGAGCGTCTTCTTCACCATCCTCATCGTGGTGGTGTGTGTGGGCGGATACGCCGTTTACCAGCGTCTCCCCGAACTCTTGGACGAATTCGCCAAACCGCCGAAAGCCGCTCGAATTCCCGCGGGGGTGGAGGTGATCGTCAACATCCCGAAAGGCGCGTCCCTCTCGCAGGTAGGGAAAATTCTCGAGAAGGAGGGGGTGATAACGAGCCCTCTCGTGTTCAAGCTCGTCGCGATGATCCGCGGTGAACAGCGAAAGATCCAGGCGGGTGAATACGCGCTCAAGACGGGCAGTGACTCGGGGGAGGTTCTCGATCAGTTGATCTCCGGCAAGACCCTGATGTTCTCCTTCATGGTTCCCGAAGGATACGACATCTTCCAAACCGCGGAGATCTTCGAGCGGGCGGCCTTGATGTCGCGGGATGAGTTTCTCCAGCTGGTCCGGAGCAAGGATCTCCTCGCCGAGTTTGGGATCAAGGGGGACTCCCTCGAGGGGTATCTCTTCCCGGATACCTACTTCCTGCGGAAGTCCGAGCGTCAGGACGGCGTGAAGGTGGTGCGGCGGATGGTGAGCCGCTTCTTCGACGTGTACAACAAGCACGTGCGAAAAGCCGCAGAGGCCCAGGGAATGAGCATGCACAAGGTGGTGACCCTGGCGTCGCTCATCGAAAAGGAGGCGCGGGCCTCCGAGCATGCGTTGGTTTCTTCGGTCTTCCATAATCGGCTGCGTAACGGAGTGCTTCTTCAGAGCGATCCCACGGTGATCTATAGAATCAAGCCGATGGGCGCGGCGATCACGGTAAGCGACCTCAAGCGCGATCATCCGTACAACACCTACGTTCGTCGCGGGCTGCCCCCGGGGCCGATCGCGAATCCCGGAAAGGCCTCACTTATCGCGGCGGTCAATCCCGCGGACACCGATTACTTCTATTTCGTCGCAAAGAATGACGGGACCCATCAGTTTTCGAAGACCTTGCGCGAGCACAACCACTGGGTCAACCTGTACCAACGGCAGGCGCGCAACAAGAAGCGTTAGCCCGTCCCGCCGGGTGAAGCTCCCCTGCGGCGACACGCGTGGTCGACGCGTCCTTTCGCTTTCTTCAGTTGTCTTTTCCCGGCGTTACTGTATACATAATAAAAGCGGGGATTCTCTTAATCGTTGATGAGATTTCGGACCGAACGTGGAAAGCCTCGGCCTTCCGTAGCGGTCGGCCTTCAATGCGGTCGTGCGGGCGGCCTATTCCGGGCCGCCGTTCACGCTCCGAGTAACTCGTTCGCCGAAAGCGACCCCGCCTTATACCAGGTGAGAAGGATGGAGGACAGCGATGGCTTCGGACAACGGCAAGCAAGTTAAAATATTCGACATTACGCTGAGGGACGGGTCGCAGAGCAAGGTTGCAACCAGGATCAAGCTCGATGATCTCTTGCGCGTGGCGGGGAAGCTCGCCGATACGGGGATCTACGGCGCGGAAACCTGGGGCGGCGCCACCTTCGACGTCTGCGTGCGTTACCTGAGAGAAGACCCCTGGGAACGCGCGCGGATGCTCAAGGAGGCCATGCCGAACGTCCAAAGCATGATGCTCATCCGCGGCCAGAATCTCGTGGCGTATTCCAATTTCCCCGACGATGTGGTCTACAAGTTCGTTGAATGCGCTGCCCGCAACGGTATCGACGTCTTCAGGATTTTCGACGCGCTCGACGACGTGCGCAATCATCAGACGGTGATCAAGGCCGTGCGGGACGTGGGCAAGACTTCGGAGGGCGCTGTCTGTTATACGATCAGCCCGGTCCACACGATCGAGAAGTTCGTGGAAAAAGCCCGACAATTGGAAGACATGGGCGCGGATCAGATCGCGATCAAGGATATGGCCGGCCTCATCGATCCTCAGACTACGTTCGAATTAGTGTCGGCGCTCAAGAAGGCGGTCTCGCTGCCCGTTCATCTTCATACCCACGACAATTGCGGCCTCGGCATGATGTCTGCGCTGAAAGCCGTGGAAGCCGGCTGCGACATGCTCGATTCGGTCTTGAGTCCCTTCTCGGGAGGCACCGGCCATCCCTGCACCGAATCGTTGGTCTACTCCCTTGAGAAATTCGGGTACACGACCGGCTGCGATCTGGAGAAGCTCACTGAGGCCGCCGCCGAAGCCAAAGCAGTCCGCACGCTCTATTCCGAGTATGAGGCGCCGTACAGCGGGGTGGACTGCAAAATGCTCGTAACGCAAATTCCGGGCGGCGTCATGTCCAACTTGACCACGCAGCTCAGACAGCAGAACGCTCTGGAAAGAATCGAGGAAATCATAGACGAAATTCCGCGAGTTCGCGAAGACCTCGGTTGGATTCCGCTGGTCACGCCGACCTCGCAGATCGTCGTGTCCCAGGCGACCTTCAACGTGCTGCTCGGGCGATACAAGATCATCGCGAACCACACGGCGAACCTTCTCAAGGGAATGTACGGCCAAACGCCCGCGCCGGTGAACGAGGGCCTGCAGGAACGAGTGCTCAAGGGCGAAGAGCCCGTCACCGAGAGACCGGCCGAGCGTATCCCGCCCCTGTGGCCCGAACTGGAGAAGAAATTCCCCAGCCTTTCGGATGAAGAGATACTGATCCACGCGATCTTTCCCTACGAGGGCAAGGCGTATTTTGAGGAAAGGGCCCAGGCCGCGGCGGACCATAACTGAGAACGGATTACTCGAGATAACCGATTATTGACGAACCGGGCCGCGCGGCCGGCATCGAAGATTATCGTGGAGCGGCGTGACCGCGGGATCGCGGTTTTCATGCTTGATCGCGCCCGCACCGCCGCCCGATGGAGCTGAATGGAATGCATGACTTCAAGCCGATGCAAGATCGCCTGCACAAGGATAACCCTATTCGGATCTGTTACGGGTGCGGCGCGGACAACGAGCGGGGTCTCCAACTGAAGAGCCGCGTCGAAGGCGACGAGCTCGTCGCGGAGTGGTGTCCCGAGCCCAAACACCAAGCGTATCCGGGCTACCTCAACGGCGGAGTCGCCGCTACCTTGATCGACTGTCACGCCGCGTGGGCCGCGTTCGTCTCCGATTGCGAAGTGATTGGAGTCGAGCCGGAGAGCAGGGCGGAAACGCTTCCCGCTGGGTGGACCAGGGCAATGAACATCGAGTACCTCAAGCCGACGCCCATCGACAAAGACGTCACCCTGCGGGCAAAGGTGGTTAAGAAGGGAACCAAGAGCCGCACCGTGACCTGTTCCCTTTATTCTGGCGAGGATGAGTGCGTCAAAGCCGAGGTGACCATAGTCGTCGCGAACCTCTGAGAGTGGGCGGCCGGGATCGCCCCCGGACCAAGCGGGGAAGGACGTGTCGTACGCGGACAGACCCTGGGTGAAGTACTACGATCCGGGCGTTGACGCCGAGGTCGACGTTCCTGAAATTACCCTTGTCGACCGGTTCGAGGACATCGTTTCCCGATTCGGCAAAAGGCCTGCTCTGCATTTCTTCGGCGTTACCCTGACCTATGAGGAACTCGACGGCCTTGCCAATAGATTCGCGAACGCGCTCATTCAGGCCGGCTGCGGCCGGGGTGACGTCGTCGCGATCTGCCTTCCCAACATTCCCCAATACGTGATTGCGCAGATCGGCGCGGCAAAGGCGGGATGCGCCGCATCGGGCGTTTCTCCGCTGCTCGCGCCCGGTGAGTTTTCTCATCAGCTGAACGATTCGAAGGCCAAGTCCCTGGTTACGCTCGACGCGATCTTCTGTTCGCGCCTCCCCGGTTTGGTCGACGATCTGCCCCACCTCCGGCAGATTGTCGCAACGAACATCGTCGATTTCCTTCCCCCGATCAAGCGCACGCTGGCCCGTTGGCTGCGGAAGGTTCCCTGCGGGAAGGTCGAGGCGGTTCCCGGCCGACAGGTGATCGGATTTAACGACATTCTGAGCCGTTTCCCCCGAGAGGATCCGGGAGTAAGTTTCTCGCCCGACGACACCTGTCTGGTGCAGTACACCGGCGGCACGACCGGCCTGCCGAAAGGCACGGTCCTCACGCACCGAAATATGATTACCAATCTGGACCAGATTGAAACGTGGGTGTCTCCTCGCTTCGGCGAGGAGGTCGCGCTTTCGGGATTTCCGCTTTTCCACCTTGCGGGTCTTATCCTCTGTTTGACGGCCATATCAATGGGCGCGGCCCAGATCCTCATTCCCGATCCTCGGAACACCAAACACATCGTCAAGGAGATGGTTGCGTATCGCCCGACGTTCATGGCCAATGTCCCGAGTCTCTACATGATGCTCATGGACGATCCCGCGTTTCATCGGCTGGACTTCTCGCGGCTCGACATGTGCATTTCCGGCGCGTCGGCCTTTCCCGTGGAGGCAATCCGCAGGCTTGAGTCCATAATCGGCGTCGGCAAGGTCCTTGAAGTCTACGGCATGACCGAGACCAGCCCCATCGTGACCATGAATCCGCGCCGGGGGCCGAAGCGCGTCGGGACGGTGGGCCTCCCCATACCCGGAACCGCGGTGCGAATCATGGACCTGGAGACCGGGCTCGAAGATGTTCCGCTCGGCGATGAAGGCGAAGTGGTCGTGTCGGGCGGGCAGGTGATGAAGGGCTACCTGAACAAACCGGACGAGACGGCTATTGCGCTCCGAGAGCACGACGGCTCAACGTGGCTCCACACCGGTGATGTGGGGCGCATGGACGAGGACGGATTCCTCACGATCGTGGATCGCGCCAAGGATATGCTCAGTGTGGGCGGCTTCAAGGTCTTTTCACGTGAAGTCGAAGAGAAGCTCTACGAGCATCCCGCAATCGAATTTTGCGCGATCATCGGCGAACCCAACCCCAAACGCCCCGGCAGCGAACTGGTCAAGCTGGTCGTGCAACCGACGGCCGGGTACAAGACTCGCGATCCGGAAAGGGTCAAGGACGACATCCTATCGTTCGCACGGGAGCAGATGGCGCCGTACAAAGTCCCGAAATCCATCGAATTCATCGACGAAATGCCGCTCACACAGGTGGGAAAGGTCGATAAGAAGCGATTGAGAGCGCGCGGTGTCGGCGCGGCATGAATGAACTCGCGCGGAGTTAGCGTCGCTTCCGACTAGAACCGGCGCTCTCCGTACCGCTCCAGCAGCCGGTAAAGCGTCTGCGTTCCGAACTCGAGGCATTCGATGGGAATGCGTTCGTTTTCGCCGTGGACGAGACCGATGAAGGAGAAATCGGGCGGCAGGTTCATGGGGATGAAGCCGTAGCTCCGGACGCCGAGCTTCGCGAAATGCCGGCCGTCGGTCGCTCCGCCGAGCAGGTACGGGACTGCGATCGCGTCGGGGTCGGCTTCCCGGAGCGTGGCCTCGAGGGTGTCGACGAGGCCCATGTCCGCTTCTCCAGGACCGTCGTCGTGGCGTTTGATTTCGTATTCCGCGGCGTCCCCGACGATCTCCCGAACCTCTGCGATCAGATCGTCCGCGGTGTACCCGGGGAGCAGGCGTCCATCCAGATCCAGGGTTATCAAGCTCGGAATGACGTTCGATTTCTCGCCGCCTTGGACCTGCACCGCGTTGACGGTATTCCGCACCAGCGGGAGCAAGAATCGGTAGGCGTCGCCGAGAGTCCGCAGAACCTCGTCCGTTTGCGCGGGGTCGAGCAATCGGCGGATCAGCGCTGAGGCGGACCCTGGGAGGGTCTCGGCGATCT
Organism: uncultured Syntrophales bacterium; assembly: GCA_964385875.1. Taxonomy (GTDB): domain Bacteria; phylum Desulfobacterota; class Desulfomonilia; order Desulfomonilales; family Desulfomonilaceae; genus CAYLRL01. The sequence goes on along the minus strand of CAYLRL010000025.1, from coordinate 11,681 downwards.
TTTCGACCATGGCGCGTACCTGCGGGGTGATGTGAACGGGAAGCAGGTGTTCGTCCAAATCTACGAGCATTCGTCCCAGCTTGGCCATCGCGCCGCCCTGCATAGGTTGTGAGCCGTGCCCGCCCGGCCCCCTGATCAGGGCGCGCATCCAACAGACCCGCTTCTCGTCGACCTGGATCATGTAGTACTTCCGACCCGCAAGTCGGACCGAGAACCCGCCGAATTCCCCGATCGCGCATTGGACCCCGTCGAACAGCGAAGCGTGATCACGCACGAGGAACTTGGCGCCGCAATCGCCGCCTGCTTCTTCGTCGCTTAAGACGGCCAGAATGATGTCTCCTGCCGGTCTGAGGCCCTGACGATGCGCGCGGAGAAAGGCCGAGATCATCATGGCCACGCCGCCCTTCATGTCCAGAGCGCCCCGACCCCAGACGCAGCCGTCCGCGACGACGCCCCCGAACGGCGGATGAATCCATTGCTGTCCCGCGACGGTGACCACATCCACGTGGCCGTACATCATGAAGGGAGGAGCGTCGCCCCGGCCTTTGAGTCGGGCGATCAGGTTGGGACGGTTGGGCGTATCCTCGAGTACGGCCGTTTCCAAGCCGGCGTCTCGCACGAGCCTGTTCACGTACGCGATACAGGGTCCTTCATTTCCCGGCGGATTGACGGTCTCGAAGCGGATCAGATTTCTGAGAATGTCGACCGGGTCGATCGCACGGCTTCGCGCCGATTTCGAGTTTTTCACGTCTGATTCCTTGCGGCTGAAGCGTGACCGATCCGACTGGGTGAAGGGCCGCGTTTCAGAGCTATCGATAAGACCGCCACCATATCACACTTCCCGGCCGCCCGAACGCCTGAGAGCCGCGCCGACGTATCAAAGAATCCGGACGGCGCCGGGTTCCAATTCGTGAAATCGTTCGAGAACTGCTATAGTGTGTCGCCGAAGGAAGAGGCGCCTCCACCGTTTGGAACGTGCGCCGATGAAAGAACGGTATGCGGATACTTCTCGTTAATAGTAATCTCAAGGATGATTTCCTCGCCGCGCCGCCGATCGGTCTTTGCTACATCGCGGGCGCAACGGAAGATGCAGGTCACGAGACCAGGGTCGTCGACCTCTGCTTTCGGAAGAACGTCAAGTCGGAACTTGGTCGCGCGATCAAAGGGTTCAGTCCCGATGTGGTGGGCATCTCCATCCGCAATATCGACAACGCCAATATGCTCCACGAGATCTGCTACGTTCCCGAGGCGGAGGAAATCGTGCGCCATGTGAGGTCGCTCACCGACGCGCGAATCGTTATCGGAGGGTCCGGCGCGAGCCTCAGTCCGGCGCGAATTCTCGAACGACTGGGCGCCGACTTTGTTATCGTCTCCGAAGGGGAGCGCAGCTTCGTGGAGCTCCTCGACAGGATCGAGCGCTGGGTCCCCGCGGATGACGTGCCCGGCGTCGGTCTCATGGCGGACGGCCGATTTCATTTGACGCCGCCGCAGCTTGCCGATTTCGCCGGCGTCAATCCGCGGGTGGGACGATGGATTGATTTGAGACCTTACCAGAAGATGGGGTCTAGCTACAACGTGCAAAGCAAGCGCGGATGTCGGCAGCGGTGTATTTACTGCACGTATAATCAGGTTCTGGAGGGCAGCCGGCTGCGATTGCGGTCGCCGGTCGAGGTGGTCGATGAAATCGAAGAGGCCGTATACGCGTATAATCCGGAATCATTCGATTTTGTGGACTCCGTCTTTAACGATCCCTATGACCATTGCGTCGAAATCCTGGAGGAGATCGTCCGACGACCCTGGAAGACCAGCTTCACAACCATGGGTGTCAGTCCGAAGAATATAGACCTCAAGTTTCTCGAATTGATGTGGAAAGCCGGCTTCCATTCCTTCATGATCACTCCCGAGGCAGCGTCCGAGACGATGATTCGCAATTACGGCAAAGGCTTCTCGATCGAGGATGTGGTGAAAGCCGCGGAAGCCGTCCGGAAGACCCGCCATACCGCGCTCTGGTACTTCCTGATCGGCGGTCCCGGTGAGACGAACGAAACGCTCCAGGAGACAATCGACTTCACGAAGCGTTACCTGAGCAGCGACACGCGTCCGCCGTACAGCATGGCCAACTACTTCCTCGGGGTGCGTATCTATCCGAACACGAAGCTCTGGTCCATCGCACGACGGGAGGGCTTCATACACGACGATTCCGACCCGCTCATGCCCCTCTGGTACATTTCGGAAGATCTTGATGTCGACCGGGCCGTGGAACAGATGATCGAGTTGGCGAAGGTCCGCCCCGAAGTCATGCTCGGATTTGACGAGAAGTACACCTCCTTGTCGCGCATGACCGCGTTTTTCGGCGAGTTGCTTCACATGGACAAGCCCTACTGGCGGCATATTTGGGGACTGAATCAGCTCCTCATGAAGACGCGATTGCGGTTCGTCTTCAAGCCGCCCAACATAGCGGATCGTCTCCGAAGCTTACTGGAACGGCAGGGATACCGAGGACCTCTTCTGGAGGCTCGGAAGTCGATCCGGCGAGCGTCGTGATATATCGAGGCGTCGGCGACGAACAAGCTTGATGTCGCCCCATCTTTGCGCTGCCGCGCGCGTGGAGACAGGCATGGAAAAGAACGGCCGAACCGGAACCGGCGCGTCGATTACCCAGGAGGACTTCCAATGGTTCATGGCGAGTCCCTTCTTCGACGAGATCCCGGACGAGGCCAAATACCACCTCTTCACCGCGATCAGGCCCGTGCTCGTCAGCGAAGGGGAGACGTTCATCAAACAAGGGACGCCGGGAGATTCCTTCTATATCGTCCGCCGTGGGAAATGCGCGGCCAATAGGGGCGTGGACGGCCTTTCCCAACTGGTCGGACGTATGGGCCCGGGTGACATCGTCGGCGAGATGGCGATTCTCTCGGGCGCGCCGAGAACCGCGGACGTCGTCGCGGAAACCGACATGGAATTATGGGAAATCGAACGCGCGACTTTCGACAAGAACTGCGTCGAGTTCCCCCAGTTGCGACAATTCCTGACGCGTATCACCGCGCGCCGTCTCGAGAGCGAATTCCTGACCTCAAACCGGGTAGTGGGGAAGTACTCCGTGGACGAGGCGATCGGGCAGGGCTCGTTCAGCTACGTGTACAAGGGACGCCATACCGCCATCAACATGCCGGTCGCGATCAAAATGCTCAAACACGAACGGGCCGTCGATCCCGCGTTCATCGAACTCTTTCGGAATGAGGCCGGCACAATCGCTCAGCTCAATCACGAGAACATCGTCAAGGTCTATGATGTCGAGGAGATCTACCGCACGTTCTTCATCGTCATGGAGTATGTGGAAGGGAAGACGCTCGCGCTGCTCTTGGCCCGGTCCGATCCCCGGCCCCCGGAGGGGTCGCTCGGTTTCCTGCTTCAAATCTGCGCGGGGCTCAATCACGCGCATGAGCGGGGAGTCGTCCACCGCGACGTGAAGCCGGGCAACATCATCATAACGCCGGACGGTCGGGTCCGCATCTTTGACTTCGGCCTCGCGTGCGCGCCCGGCATCACCGAGGACCTCGTCAAGGGAACGTTGGCGTATATTTCTCCGGAACAGATCGGCAAGAAGCCGATCGACGCGCGCTCCGACATCTATTCGCTGGGCATGACCGCATACGAGATGTTCACCGGCCGGCGGGCATGTCCCGCGGGAACCATCGAAGAGCAAATCTCGTGGCAGCTCGAAGCCAAGATGAAAGATCCCCGGGCGCTGAATCCCGAGCTCCCCGACCGCCTCGTCTCCGTCTTGTTCAAGGCGACGAAGAAGGACCCGGACAAGCGGTATCAAAGCGTCTCCGAGATGATTCGGGACCTCGAACCGATCGCGCGGAGCATGGGCGTTCCCGCAACCGGGGAGTCCGACGAGACGCTCAATATGATGAGCCTGTTCGTCTTCTATCGTTCGGGACGGCGAGACCTGATCCGCCGACTGGTCAATGAGTTCGGCCGCGAATTGGAAAAGGTCGGGGCGAGCTTTCGAGGCTCGGATTATAAGGATGTCGACCGAGGACGGCCGCGATCGGACAGTGACTAGCCAAGTCTTCGCCTCACCCGTGGTGCGCTACGTGGGCCGGGGCCAAAGCCAACCTCACCAGGATTCTCACCGAGCAACCCTTCACCGGGACAGCGATAAGCCGGCGATATCTCGATGGGGAAGGTTTGGAGTAGGGCCACATCCCGCGATCGAGGCTGTAGCGAGCGTCCTTGAGGATGTGGCTCTTCGGGCGGAGCAGACTCGTTGCGGTTTCGCACATTCGCTGACTGGTTTCGCTCCGGAGGAGCGTGCCGATCGATCCCTCCGGACCGGGGATTTGACCCGCTCAGAAGCCGGCTGAGACTGCGGATCCCGTGGACCTTGCGCGTCATCACCTCAATGTACGCCTGCGCGATCCGTTGACGCGCGATCGGATCCTCGATCAGCGGACGACACGACTGTCGCGTTTCCTTGGTCTCCTGCAAAAGCGATCGTAACCGTTCACCGGGATAACGATAAGCCATTGATATCTCGATGGGGGAGGCTTGGAGGGGGAGATGAATCTCCCCCTCCATCCTCACCGGGCGCAGAGCCGCCTCAAGCCCGGTGAACCATTACAAGCGATCGGAGACTGCGCAGCAACCACGCGCGCATCAGCGCGTCGCCGGTCGCGCACTCGAACATACCCGCTTCGCCCCGAAACCCCGTAAAGTATGGTATAGTCGACCTATTCACGTCGATCGGACGTGACGATCGAATGGTGATCATAGGTTCACCCCCGATTCCCTGTCAAGAGTGATTAGGACCGGCTTCGGGCGCCTGCCCCGTTACGTCGCGGCCCCGCGCCGATGTTGTCCCGATGAAAGACGTCGACAGAACCAAAGAAGAACTGCTGCTCGAAATCGACCGCCTGCGTCGGCGGATCGTCCTCCTCGAGCGGGATCCCGGCCGGTCGGAACGCGAAAGCTCGGAGATTCCCGAATCAGGTGAGGCCGAGGGCATCCTGGAAGCCCTCCGAGAGAGCGAAAAACGGTACCGGCAGGTTGTGGAGCGCGCCGGCGACATCATCTTTACCACCGACGCAAACGGTCTCTTCACCATGATGAATCCCACCGGCCTGAGGATGTCCGGATACACGGAAGACGAGCTTATCGGTCGCCATTACGGCGATCTCATTCATCCGGATTATCGGGAGCACGCGGAGCGCTTCTATGGTCTGCAATTCGTCAAGCGTGCCCCCGACACATACTATGAGTTCCCCGTCCTTGCCAAAGACGGCCGTGTTATCTGGTTGGGGCAGAGCGTTCGTCTCTTGCAGGAAGGCGATGAATGCGTGGGCTTTCAATCGATCTGCCGCGACATCACCGAGCGCAAACTCGCCGAAGACAAGCTCCGAGAAAGTGAACGCCGATTTCGGCTCCTGACTGAGGCCGCGCCGTTCGGCCTCTCGGTTCTTCGTTCGGATGGGAGAATAGAATACCTCAATCCCCGCTTCACCGAAATGTTCGGCTACACCGCGGCGGATATCCCCGACGCGGACGCCTGGTTCGAACGCGCGTACCCGGACGAGGAATATCGCAAGACGATCCGCCGTATCTGGCGGCGCGACGGTGTCCCGGGAGCGCTGCCCGAAGATTACGGGCCTCGAATTTTCACCGTGCGCTGCAAAAACGGAGAAGACAAGATCGTTCGCTTTTATCTCGCGGTCCTCGAGGACGGTTCTCAGCTGATGACGTACGAGGACATAAGCAGGCAGGCCCGGACCGAGAAAGCCCTCCAGGAGAGTGAGGTCAAGTATCGAACGCTCTTCGAGTCCGCGGAGGAAGCGATCTTTCTCACGAAAGGCGAACGATTCCTCGAATGCAACAACCGTACGCTCGACCTCTTCGGCTGCGCACAAGAGCAAATCATAGGCCGCACGCCCTGGGACTTCTCGCCCCCGCGTCAGCCGGACGGGAAGAAGTCTCAGGCCATGGCCCGCAATTACATCGGGGCAGCCCTCGGCGGAACACCTCAAATATTTGAATGGAAGCATTCCCGCCTCGACGGCGATGAATTCGACGCTGAAGTGAGCCTCACCCGAATGGAACTCTCGGGCGAGCCTTTTATCCTTGCGATGGTCAGAGACATAACCGAACGTAAACGTGCCGAACGGGAGCTCAGGGAAAAGGAGGAGCGCTACCGCCGCTTATACGGTGAAGCCAAAGAACAGGGCGAGCGGTACCGATCGCTGCTCAATTCCACACCGGACGCCATCGTCATTTATGACATGGAGGGACGCGTCGAATACGTCAATTCTTCGTTCACCCGTTTGTTCGGATGGACTCTCGATGAGCTCGGCGGAAAAACCATCGAGTACGTTCCCGAAGACGAGCAACAAATCACCCTCTCAATGATCCAACGGGCCCTGGACCAGGGATTGGTGATCGCCGGCTTCGAAACGAAACGTCGGACCAAGGACGGCCGACTGCTCGACGTGAGCGTGAGCGGCGCGGGTTTCCACGACGAAAGCGGCGCGCCGGCCGGATTGGTGGTTTTCCTGCGGGATATTACGGAACGTAAGAATGCGGAGTCCTTGCTGCTTCAAACCGAACGGATCAAAGCCGTGGGAGAAATGGCCGCGGGTGTCGCGCACAATTTCAACAATCTCTTACAGATCGTTATGGGCCGCGTACAGATGGCCCTGCAGAATATCGAGTCCGGCTCGGTCTCCAGGGCGCAACGCGATCTTCACGAGATCCTGGAAGGGTCGAGGCTCGGCGCGGACACCGTGAAGAGGCTCCAAGATTTCGCACGCGTCCGGACTGAAGAGCTTCCCCTCGAGGGAAGCGTCTTCGATCTCTCCGACGCGGTCCGGGCCGCGGTCGACATGAGCCGAACCTGGTGGAAATCGGCCGCGGAACGTGAGGGTATCGACATCTCGCTCACCTGTGATCTGCAGGCGGGCTGCTACGTCAAAGGGAAGGAGAATGAGCTCTTCGAGGTCGTGGTCAACCTGATCAAGAACGCGGTCGAAGCGCTCCCCGAAGGCGGCGCGATCACCGTGAAAACCACCGCGGCCGAGGGAACCGTTCGGTTGAGCGTCAAGGACGACGGCGTGGGCATAGCCTCTGAGAATCTCGGAAGGGTGTTCGAGCCGTTCTGGACCACGAAGGGCGTCGAGGGGACGGGATTGGGTCTGGCCGGCAGCTACGGGATCGTGAGGCGTCACGGCGGCGGCGTCACCGTGGAGAGCGAGGAAGGACGAGGCGCTGAATTTGTCGTGACCCTCCCCGCCGCCATGGCAGCCCTCGCCGAGGCCCGGATAGGCCTCGCTCCGCCTGAACGGCCGTCCCTGCGTCTGCTGATCGTGGACGATATGGAGGCGGTTCTCAAGATGCTCGCTGAAGGCCTTACCGAACAGGGCCATCGGGTGTACGCGGCCCGGTCCGGTGAAGAGGCGCTCAGGCTCCTGGAGACGCAGACGGTCGATATCGTTGTCTGCGATCTGGGTATGCCGGTCATGAACGGCTGGCAGGTCGGCAAAGCCCTCGCCGAGGCGTCGGACACCCGAGGGGTCGAAAAGCCGCCGTTTGTCCTGCTTACCGGTTGGGGCGGCCAGCTGGACGAAGAAGCGAAGATCGAAGAAAGCCGTGTCGACGGGGTCGTCGAGAAGCCCGTCGACATCGTCAAGCTCTTAGACGTCATCCACGACACGCTTCTTCGGACCCAAACCGACCGGTGAGCCGATCTGCCTATCCTGCGCTCCCGCCGCTGCTATTCTTCGGCCTGGATGAGCAGGGCCGCTCCCATCGACGTGATGCGCTCGGGCACGCGGTTCGCGTCCACTCCCGGATGGTAAATAGCGCCGAGATTTCGGCCGTCCTTGCCGAAGATCGTTCCTCGAATCCCTTTTCCATCGTCGCTCTCGATGAGTTCGAACGCCATCAGATAGCTCGCGTCGGTCCGCGTGAAGATCGGGGCGACCAGGTCGGCCGGATTCCTGATATCGTCGGCGCCGGCGAGCTTCTCTTTCAATCGGCCCGGCGACGTGAACCGGTACACGGAAGAGAGTCTCGCGGGGAGCTTGATCTCGCGGTAGATTGTATCGACGGAGAAGGCCGTCCGCTCGGCGCCTTCCGGAACAAGGAGCACGAGGGCCACCTCTTTCTTCTGAATGGACGCAACTGGAGGGCTCATCAGCTTCAACCCGCTTTCCGGCGCGGTCCACGTCACATCGCTGAGCGCCGGACGCATGGTGAGCTTATCGACTCGAGCAGGGTAAAGGACGAAGACGAGAAGGCATGCGACGACCGCGCCGAGGGCTAGAGACGGCACGTTGAAGAACTCTCGCAGTCTCTCCCACAGGTCCGCCGTAGGGTCGGCCGCGTCGTCTCTTCGCTCTTCGGCTTCCGGAGAGAGCGATACTTCGCTGCGCAGCTCCTTCACCAGCGCGAATTCCACCGCGCAGTCCGCGCAGGTCTTGAGGTGCTCGGCCGTAAACGGGTCGACCCTGTCATCCAGAGCGAAGGCCGTGATCTCGTCGGGTTCGGGGCAATCGGTAAGCGCGTCGGCAAGGGTCTCCCTGTTTTCACGAATCAAGGCGTCCACATCCTGGAGCATTCGGAGCTCTTCAGCGCAGACGGGGCAGCCTTTCGCGTGCTCCTCGAGACGCCTCGCTTCCTCTCCGAATTCCTCGGGGGCCAGCGCGGCGACAAGTTCGGCGTTCAGTTCAGGGTTCCTGCAGACATCCATCGCGGCCCTCCCGGTTTACCGACTTGGCCAGTCTCATGAGGCAACGTTTCATTTGCACGATGACCGTGTTCTCCTTGGCCTTCATGATTGCGGCGATCTCGGCGAAGGAGAGTTCGTTCCAGTAGCGGAGCCGAATTATCCGCCTACACGTCTCGCTCAACGATCGGAGCCGGTCCCGCACAACCGAGGCCCTCTGCGCGTCGCCCAGGGCCTCTTCCGGACTGAGATGTTTTTCATCCGAAGCCTGGACCGCCTCCTCGAACTCCGCGCCCCCCACCGTGTCCAAGGCGACGGGGTCCGCGTCGGCGCTCCGTTTGAGCGCCCGTTGTTTTCGCAATCGGGCGATGCAGGTGTTGGCGGCAATGCGAAAGACAAAGGTCCGGACGCTCGATTTGAACTCGAACGTCTCGAGGGATTTGACGATCTCTTCGGCGATGTCCTGGGCCGCGTCTTCGGCTTCATCCGGCTGAAATCCCCATTTTCTCGACCGAGCCACATGGTATATGGTCCTGTTGTAGGTCTCGAAGAATTCGTTCCAGGCGGCGTTGTCGCCGGCGATGCACCGCTGGACGAGTCGGCGTTCCGTGTCGGCAGTCTCTGAAGACATGTTCCTTTACCGCCTTGTGTGAGCGATCCCCGGTCGGGCCTCGAGGCGCCGGCCGAGGGAGGATCTCATGCCGGGCCGGACCGTTCGGGAATCTCACGACCCCGGCTCATTCAGCGTCCACCGGCGCTGAGGGAAGATCGACGAGCGTCGGCAGATCTCCAAGCCGGCCGTCCAGGATTCGTCCTCGCCACTGGAGGTTGTTGAGCGGGCCCTCGCTTCCGGGGACGATTTCATCACTCCACGCTTCGAAGAACACGAGTTCCATGCCTATTGGGCCGCCCGAAGCCGAGGCCGGATTGAATCGAGCTCCAAAGGGGGCGACGGCCCACTGGTAATAATGGCGTATTCCGGACCTACCGACCAGATGGAAGACGTCCACCGTGATTGCGGGATCCCTGGGAAGCTTGTTCACCGCGGGATAGACCGTTTCCCATGAGCTCTCCGAAGGCGTCACGATCCCTGGGCCGTCTGCGATTCGCGTAAGAGCCGCGAGAGCCGGTCGGATGTCAATAAATTCGGGATCGTCGTCCGAGGCGCCTTCCGGCGTCGGCGGAAGGTCTTCGCACAACCGATTCATTCGGTCCAACGCCTTGGTCAGGGCCGCCAGGTACGGTCGCGCGTTCGGTTCGAGTCGCAATTCAGCTGTTGGACCACGAGTCGACGAGCCCATCGAGCTCTTCCGGACCATTACCGACGTCTTCGCCATCAAGGCTGTCTGTTCGGCAAGCGCGGCGAACGCGGCCGCATGGAAATTGTGGATGAACGCTTTGTCGGTCCGAGCCCGCGCGCCCTCCGCGATCGCAGCTACGGCGAGATTATAATATGTGTCGAGACGCAGGCCCGCGATCCGCTCCTCGATGCCCCGAATACGGCCTTGGGGCCCATCGAAGCCCGCGAAGAGACTGGAAAAGCGGAGATACCGCGCCATGACGGCTTTTGGCGTTTCATCGGTCATCAGCTTGTTCTTGAACTCATCGATCACCACTTCATGGAGACCGACACGCTCGCCCAGCGGTTGTATGGCAATACCCGCTTCAGGATTGATTCTCGGCATGCCCCGGGCTTCGGCCCACGCGATAATCGCATCCTTCGTAAGGGACCGCTCTGACATTATCTCGGCCATATCCGAAAATGTGGGCATGTCCGCAGGACCGTTCACGTTCGAATAGAACTCGTGCACGAGCCGCCACGCGTTCACGAGGCCCGCACGTTTCGGGTCGGCGAACAGGTCGACCACTGCATGGATCGTCTCGAACGGGAACAGCAACTCACGCGGATACGGGAATCGAGATCGATCGAGCGAAACGTCGATCGACGCTTGGGCCAGGAACCTCATCGCCCGGAAGTAGCGTTTCAACCTGTCGGACTCAGTATAATGGCCCCTCGGGGAGAACAGAGGATCCTCGGTGAGCCGTCGCGCCTGTTGAATTACTTCCTCGTCCAAACCTTCGGGCGCTTCATCGGTCAGGAGGACAAGCGGAATACCGAAGAGACGCTTGGTTTGGGCGTCGGAAGCGGCAGCGACAAGTTCGGCCAGAGTCCTGCGCAGGAGCGGCGCGATGATCGACTCTTCCGCGCGTTTCTGATTCTCTTGGGAGACGCCCTTCACGAGCTGAAAAAGATAAGAGTTCGTAAGTGTTACCGGGGCGCCGCTCTCGACGGTCCGCCGAACCCACCCCCGAGCGCCCGTCTTGATCGGCGCGATGAGCCGGATCGAAGCCGCGCGTTCATGGGGATCGCGTATCTTGCTCTTGGGCGACTCGGCGGCGTCCGCTTGTCCCGAGACAATTGCGGCGACGAAAAAGGAAAGGGCGCCGATCAGAGGGAGAGCGAATCCCTTATTGGAGGCGGCCCGGCGTCTATTCATTGTATGCGTAGGATGATCCATTTGTGCTCGCGACCGTTCACGATTGGCGGGGACCGGCGACGATCAGGCGTCGATTCCTCGAGGATTCGGCCTGCGCGGCGCGCTCGCATCGCCCCTTTCTGTGAAGTTCATGATCGTTCGTGGCGGAAAAGGCCCTCTATGTGACGCGGCCGATCAAATCCGGGTCGACGCAAGGCGTTTCCTCAACCGACGCGAGCCGGGGGCGAACGGACACCTCGATTGCGGGTTCCGTCGCGCCTTTCCACTCTCCCGGCCGCCGGCTCGTGGTACGAGTACCATAACCCCTCGCGCCGCGCAAGAACGGCGGCCTCGGCCGACTGCGGGCGGCTCGGGCCGCGCCGCGCCCGGATAGTGGTTGACATCCGCGCCGGCGTGTATCGATACTGGTAACCGTTCAGCGGGATAGCGACAAGCCATTGATATCTCGATGGGGGAGGCTT
>CAYLRL010000024.1:0-56793 GCA_964385875.1 uncultured Syntrophales bacterium | reverse complement strand
GTGGGTTCATGGCGTTGACAGAACCTCCCGGCACGATTATAAAAAAGTCGGACTGTTTGCGCCAGAAGAATTACGGGAGAACAGATGCGGTTTCCTGATTATCGACCCCGACGATTAAGAAAGACCCCTGCGCTGAGACGAATGGTCCGCGAGGTGAGCCTCGATCCTGCGGATTTCATACTCCCCTTTTTCGTGCGGCCGGGGAAAGGCGTGAAGAAGCCGATCGGCAGCATGCCCGGTCATTATCAGCTCTCGATCGACATGCTTGTCAAAGAAATCGAGGAACCGGCGGCGCGAGGTATTCCCGCCGTTCTTCTCTTCGGCATTCCGGAAAGCAAGGATCCGAAGGGCTCGGAAGGATACGCCAAGGACGGGATTGTCCAACAGGCGATTCGCCGAGTCAGGAAAGCGTATCCGGACCTGGTGCTGATCACGGACGTCTGCCTCTGCGAGTATACCGACCACGGGCATTGCGGCGTGATTCGCAACGGGCACGTGGACAACGACGCTACGCTCGATCTTCTGGCCGCCATAGCCGTTTCCCACGCGAAAGCCGGAGCGGACATGGTCGCGCCGAGCGACATGATGGACGGACGTGTGGCCGCGATCCGGGAGGCGCTCGACGAAGCCGGATTCGACGAACTGCCCATTATGTCGTACGCGGCGAAATACGCGTCATCGTTCTACGGTCCGTTTCGCGATGCGGCCGAATCGCCCCCGCAGTTCGGGGATCGACGATCGTACCAGATGGATCCGGCAAATTCCGATGAGGCCCTCCGGGAGGTTGCGCTGGATGTGGACGAAGGCGCGGACATTGTCATGGTAAAGCCGGCCTTGCCGTATCTCGACGTGATCCGCCGAGTCCGGGAAGCGTTCGACCTGCCCTTGGCGGCTTACAATGTGAGTGGTGAATTCGCGATGATCAAGGCCGCGGCGGAAAAGGGATGGATCGACGGCCCCGCGTGCATGATGGAATCGCTGACCGCGATCAAGCGGGCCGGCGCGGACCTTATTATCTCCTACCACGCTTTGGAGGCGGTTAAGATCCTCCAGGGCGATACTCCATAATCGAGGACCGCGTGCATTCATTCGATCTGAGACTGGTAGCCTGGGAGATCACCCGCGCGTGCAATCTCTCGTGTGTTCATTGTCGGGCGGGAGCGTGCCCAGAGCCGGCTCCCGACGAATTGAGCGCCAACGAAGGAAAAGCTCTCATAGACGGCATTGCCCGGGTTTCAAAACCCATACTGATACTCACCGGCGGTGAACCGCTCCTCAGGCCGGATTTCTTCGAACTCGCCGCATACGGCCGGGACGCCGGCATGCGCGTAGTCTGCGCGACCAACGGCGTGCTCGTAACTCCCGACACGGCCGGTCGGATGGAAAGCGAAGGCATTGCGCGGGTCAGTATCAGCATCGACGGTCCCACGGCCGAGGAACACGACGCGTTCAGGCAGGTCTCGGGCGCATTCGAGGGAGCGCTCGAGGGAGTGCGCAATCTCCGGGGCGCCGGCGTGTCGGTTCAGATCAATACGACGCTCACCAAGGAGAATCGCGGGCGGTTGTCCGCGATCATGAAGCTCGCCGAGCAGGTGGGCGCGGACGCATTCCATGTTTTCCTGCTCGTACCGACGGGACGCGCCAAGGAGATGTCCGGCAAAGAGATGGGACCCGACGAGTATGAACAGTCGCTCGTCGAATTCTACCATCTGTCACGGGCGACGAGCATGGAAACCAAGGCGACATGCGCTCCCCAGTACTATCGGATCATGAGACAGGAAGCGCGTAAAGAGGGCCTCGACGTCACCACGGAGACCTTCGGTTTGAACGCCCGAACTCGGGGATGTCTCGGCGGATTGTCATTTGTTTTTGTCTCAGCGACCGGGGAATTGCAGCCGTGCGGGTATTTCGACGTCCAGGCGGGCAACGTCCGGGAGCGTGAATTCGACGACCTCTGGCGCAATGCGCCGCTCTTCAACGAGCTGCGAAGTTTCAAGGATCTCGAGGGGAAGTGCGGCAGGTGCGATTATCTTCGTTTCTGCGGAGGATGCCGCGCCCGAGCGTACGAGGTGAGCGGGTCATATATGGCGGAAGAGCCGTATTGCGCATACCGTCCGCCGGCCCTTCGCTAAAGCCGGTCGCAGCCTGCTTTCTTCGGATGATTGTTCGCCGGGTCCTGCGATCTGCCGGTTCGAGCGTCACAGGTTGACGGCGGGGAACTGCGGCCCCATTGTGTATGAAATTCCGCGAAGCGCGGTGTTTTCGGTTACGCGTCTGAATCGGGTAGGCGAAAAGGGTAACCGTTCACCGGGATAGCGATAAGCCGTTGATATCTCGATGGGGAAGGAATGGAGGGGGAGATGAGTCTCCCCCTCCATTGTCACCGGGCGCAGAGCCGCCTCAAGCCCGGTGAACCATAACCGAAAAGGATTGGTCTAAATCCGCACTATTGAGACGGAGGAGTTTATGATTATCGAACAAATGGAGGTCGGATCGTTTCAGATCTTCTGTTATCTGCTCGGAGATTCGGAAACGGGAGAAGGCGTGGTCGTGGATCCGGGCGGCCCTTCGGAGCCGATTCTCCGCCGGGCAGGTGAAGTGGGAATCAAGTCGATCAAGTATATTGTGAATACGCACTGTCACGTGGACCACATAGCCGGCAACAAGTCGATGAGCGACGCGACCGGCGCGCCCATATGCATTCACGAGGCGGACGCGCAGGCTCTGGTGAACACCAACCCCGGCATGTTGGCCATGTTCCAGGCGGAACCATCGCCTCCCGCCAAAGTCCTGCTCCACGATAACGACGTGATCAGCTTCGGAAACGAATCCCTCCGAGTCATTCATACCCCGGGTCACTCCCCGGGCGGAATCTGCCTGTACACACCGGGATACGTGTTGACGGGCGATACGCTGTTCGTCGGGGGCGTCGGTCGCACCGATCTCCCCGGCGGCTCGTTCCAGGTGCTCAAGAATTCGATCGCACAGAAGCTCTTCACCCTCCCCGACGACACGATCGTCTACCCGGGCCACAACTACGGGTTCACACCCTCGTCGACCATCGGCCGAGAGAAGAAGGAGAACATATTCGTCTGAGGGATTTCGAGCGGGGCGTGCCGGCGGTCGCCTATACGGTCGCCCTCCTTCGCACGATCCCGACCATCGAACGGAGCTCGGGACAGCCGAGCAGGAAGGCCGCGCCGACGAAGAGCCCGAGGCCTCCCAGAATCGCTCCCGCCAGAAGCAGCCCGTTGCGCAGGGTCAGGCCGAGCGCCCAGTCTCCCTGCGCGTCGCAGTAGACGAGCAACGGCGCAATGGCCAGGGAAGCCGCGATTATCCGACCGATCGACGCCAGGAAGGTCCGGGTGGGAAACACGCCGAGTCGGCGAATCAAGATCCAAAAGAGAACCGACACGTTGCACGCGGCCGCCAGCGAGACAGCCAAAGCGAGCCCTCCGTGGCGCAGGGGCCCCATAAGAATCAGCCCCCCCACGAGATTCACCACGACCGCGACCACTGCCGCGTACACAGGCG
The DNA here is from genome assembly GCA_964385875.1 of uncultured Syntrophales bacterium. Taxonomy (GTDB): domain Bacteria; phylum Desulfobacterota; class Desulfomonilia; order Desulfomonilales; family Desulfomonilaceae; genus CAYLRL01. The sequence continues at coordinate 53,259 of CAYLRL010000024.1, read as the reverse complement.
TCTTGGTGTCCTTGAGGGAAAAGAACGCCTGCGTGATCACTTTCAACGCGGAAAAAGCCCATAATCCCGCGGTATAATAGAGGAGGGCGTACGCGGACTGAAGCGTGTCCTCGTACGTGAAAAGCCCCCGTTGGAAGAGCACCGCAATGATCGGTTCCCGCAAGAGAATGAGCCCCACCGACGCGGGAATCGTGAAAAAGCCTATCAGCCGTAGCGCGTACGACACGGACTCGACCAGGCCCTGGGTGTCGTTTCGACTCGCCTGCCGCGACATGGTAGGGAGAACCGCGGTCCCCAACGCGATCGCAAACACCCCGAGCGGCAATTCGACCAGCCTATCCGCGTAGTACAGCCAGGAGACTCCTCCGGCCGGCAGCAGCGACGCGAGAATGGTGCCGATCAGGACATTCAGTTGATACACCGCTCCTCCGAACGCGGCCGGCACGAAGAGTATGCCGATTCGCTTGAGCGCGGGATTGCGGAAATTGAAATCGGGTCGGAGGCGTATGCCGGCCGCGCGCATAAAGGGCAGCTGCAAGAGAAGCTGCAGAAGCCCGGAAACCACAACCCCCCCGGCGAGGGCGTACGTGGGATGAGCGTTGAAAAACGTGCAGAAGACCGACACGCTCGTGATCATCGAAATATTAAGGAGCACCGGCGCGGCAGCGGGCGCGGCGAAATAACCGAACGAGTTGAGGACTCCCATGGCCAGAGCGACAAGGGAGATAAAAAAGATGTACGGAAACATGATCCGGTTCAAGCTCACCGTGAGCCCGAACTTGGTCGGATCGTCAGCGAATCCCGGCGCGATGAGTTTCACCACAGCGGGACTGAACGCTATCCCGAGGATCGTCACCCCGAGCAGGATCAACGCGGCGACCGTGAATGTGACGCGCGCCAGTTTGTTCGCCTCATCATGCCCGCCCTTCTGGAGCGTGTCGACGAATGTGGGGACGAACGCCGCGGACAACGCGCCCTCGCCGAAAAGCCTGCGAAGGAGATTAGGGATGCGAAACGCGACGAAGAAGGCGTCAGCGCCGAGGCCGGCGCCGAGAAAGAGCGCGATGGTCATGTCGCGGACAAAACCGAAGACTCGACTGAGCGTAGTCCAGAGGCCGACGACACCGGCGGCGCGCGTGACGGCTCGCTCTTCCGATCGTGGATCTTCGGATAAAAAAGCTTGACTTCCCGGAGGCTTTTCCGGCATATATTCCCTTTTATGAGTCTCGGTGCTTCGAGCCTCCCCACAGCGAGGCCGAGCCGAGAACAACCAATCATTACGAATCGAAGGAGCGGTGCATGGCCAATCATCCCTCAGCGCTTAAGGCGATGCGACAAAATCAGAAGAAGCGACTGAGAAACATGTCCTACCGATCCATGGTCAAAACGGCCGTGAAACAGTACGTCGAGGCCGCCGAGAAAAAGGACAACCAAGCTGAGCAACTGTTCAGGAGGGCCTCGTCTCTCCTCCAAAAGGGCGTCTCAAAGGGCATTTATCACAAGAATACGGCTTCGCGCACCATTGCCCGACTCGCCAGACGACTCCCCACCACGGAGCGCTGATCTCGGATAGCCGTTGCGGCCGGCCGGACTCGAAGACCCGCAGTCTCGCTCCGGGCGGTCGGAACGGTACACTCCCCGATCATTCCTATCTTCCCGGATCGCCGTACAGAATCCATCCCGACCAATCGGGCGGTCGACCCGAAAACGATGAATCCACGCCCGTCGGCAAACTCCGCTCGGGAGCGGCCAGCGCGTCAAAGACCGATTTCCCCCCTGCGATCGCTTCCAGAACACCCGTGATAAACGTGTCTTCCGAGCCCCACGTCGGGTCCGAGTAATTCATGAGGACCGCCGGCATTCCCGCATAGAAAAACGCGGACACGGCAAACAACGGACCTTCGCCTACCGGATCGTCCGGGTCTCTCATCTCGAACCATGCGGTCGGCAGCACGGTGAGGCGCGAGAGAATCGCCATATCGAAGAATCGCCGAACCGGCGCCTGTCGTTTGCCGTTTGGCCCCGGAGAGAAATAGAAGCTCGGCGCGGCGCTTTTGTCGAAGGAATCGCCGACAGCGAACGGGACGGCCGCCAGGAGCGCACCTGGGAGGGTATTGTTGTATCGCATGAATCGCGCCGGCGTCGCTGCGGGGCCGAACCACGCGTCGCACTCCTTGAAAAGCTTCCGCAAGCGGTCGGTCACCGGCGAAGGCTCCGGATACACAGGGTTGGTGAGAATCAATCGCCTCATGCGTTCGTGCGGGGGAACACGCCGGCGCTTCCTTTTCCCGCCCGCTTCGGCGCCGAGCGCCGCGAGCGCCTCCTCCTCAGGAATACGGGGACGTGATTCAAAGAGCAGAAGCGTTCGATTCGCGTCTGAATAGGCGGGATGAGCGCGTCGCGATCGAGCCAGTTCCAACATGTCCACGGACGGGATCAGCGAGACGACCCTATTCCTGCCGAACGGCGTGTCTTCCGCGTCGAGCAGAGCCGAAAAGGGGGTGTACCAGAGGGATCGGTCAGGGAGAACGAAGATCACGGTCTTGGAGTCGGGGATCGGCGGCGTCTTCCCAAAGAGGCGCCGGTAGACGCGGCGGCACGGCTCTTTCCAGGCATGGCCCATGAAAGTTGATCGATCGCCGAGCCGGTATTCCTTCAGCTTTTTCTGGAGGCGAACCACCTCACGATCCACCTCTTCCCGCTTCATGGGAACCTGGTAATACTCAGCCCCCTCCTTAGCGATAACGCCGATCACCAGTCGGTCGCGCAGGAGGTTGAAATCAAGAATCAGTTCATTGTCGTTGAGCGTCCCGGTTATGACTCCGTCCAGCGGAACGCGCCGCGCGCCGGTGAGAATCGCGTAGGCTTCGGATGCGGCTTCCAGTTTTCTGCGAACCGCGTCCAGTTCCTTCCTCAGCGCGTCGGATTCACGAGACCGAGCGGTTATCGATTGTCGCTCGATATCGTAGATACGCTCGAGCAATTCGGCTTCCCGCTTCAACAAGGCTGCGGGAACGTCGTGCAGCTCGATGACGCCGGCCTTTTTCAGGCAGAGCATGCGCCGGCAGATCCTGCGCCGCTCGAAGACTTCGAAGACCGCCGCGGTGTACTGCTTCTTCGGCTCCAAATGAATGGGACCGAGCAGCTTGATTGCGAACTCATCGTACACCGCCAGGCCTTCATCCAGAGAGCCGAATGCAGGCAGAGCCGGCGGCAGATCCCTCACGAAAGCCTCGAATTGATTCAGCGCCTTCCGATATTCGGCGATCGCTTCCTTCATGTCCCCGGCGAGGTAGAGCTTCCGCGCGGACCTGACGGTCCTGCGAAATCTCGTAAGATTCGGGACCAGATCCACGGGAGCGGCGGCTTCCTCCGCGCCGTCGCCGAAGAGCCATCGGAACTTCTCTCGCGCAGGTTCGGCCCATCCCTCTCCGCCGGCCGGTCGAGGTTCGGTTTGCGCGGCGGCGGACCCCGCCGCGACCGTGACGAGCGCGAACAAAGCAATGAAGATGCGAACTAATAAAAGCGGCCGCTTACCTCCGGCGCTTGCCATTCCGACCGGGTCCGACGGATTCGACCGTGTGCGTCTATTCATGGAGCGTACTTCCGGCAAACGAGCGCGTGGCGGGTGAGCGCTTCCCGTCGGGGGCGACCGGCGCAGCCGAGTCCACGTGACTACCTCTCACTCGTCTCGCTTCGACCGCCGTTAATCCACCAGTCATCCTTCTTCTCCTTGAACCACCATGCGGAGAAGTCGGTGTTGAGGATGCTCCGAGCAAGGCGCATCCCGTCGTCGGTGCGCAACCGCTTCAGGGCCGAGGATATCCAATCCTGGGAATAGCGATTGCCGAGATCGCCCAACTCCTTGAGCTGAAGGATCATCTCGATCTGATCCGCATCGTGCGCGGCCAGGGATTCCGGCGTTTGGCGCTCGTTGAATTCGTTGATGAATCGTCGGACTTCATCCCCGAAGGGGAGATTTTCGGTCATGTCGCGGGTCGCGGCTTCTTCGTCAGCGGTGACGTATTTTTTGTTTACGTAGTTCAGATCGCCTGTTCGCGCTTCGACCAAATCATGGAACAAGCACATGGAGACGATCCGGTTCACGTCAAGGTCGGCCGACATTTTGCCCAGCACGTAGCCGATGACCGCGGTCCTCAGGCTGTGCTCCGCGACGGTCTCCTTGCCGGTGCCGAGAAACTGAAAGCCGGATCGGGGGGTTCGTTTCAGCATGCCGACTTCAAAGAGGAAGTCGGCGATGGATTTCAATTCCACGCTCGGACCTCGCCAATTCTTTGCGAATTCCGGCATCCCTATCATGATTCCCGCCTGCCATCAAGGGGCCGAAGCCTCGTGACCGAGAGGAATCGCGCTGGTCCACGGCGCTCGAGACCGAACGACGTCTCTCCGCCTGAATTGCCTTTTCGGTCGCCCGGCGATATTGTGCGGGAACGCGAGCGAGCATAATCGTCGTCGGCTCGCGGGGAGCGCGCGCCTGACTGTGAAGCGAAATCTCATTTCCGTTCCGTGCGATCTATGCGGTCGGAGGGACGAAGAACTCCTCTTCGACAAGGAGGGATTCCGTCATGTGCGATGCCGGAGCTGCGGATTGGTGTATGTGAACCCGAGGCTCGCCGACCACCTGGAAGCACAGACCTCCTCCGGGACGGGAACGATGGGTGAAGATCGACTCACCGAGCGCCAACGGAGAAGACTGACGCGGGAAATAGCTTCATACGAGCCGTATCGACGACTCAACACCATCCTGGAAGTTGGGGCGGGACGGGGTCGGCTGCTTGCCGAAGCCGCTGCCGTGGGATGGAGAACCTGCGCGGTGGAGCTCAATGAGTCGGCGATCGCGTATCTGAGACAAGCGGGTCTCGATCGGATTCTGGTCGAGCCCGCGGAAGAAATGACGCCTCCGCCGGAGAGCGCGGACGTCGTCAGGATATGGGACGTTATCGAACACCTGACTTCGCCGGTCAGGGCAATTGCGAACATCCGCCGAGCGCTCCGCCCGGGCGGCCTCCTCCGGCTCGCCACCACGAATTTCGCGTCGCTGTCGAGAATGGTGAACGGACCGGAATGGGTGTACCTCAACGGCGCCGACCACATCTACCTCTTCGAACCCGCGACCATTCGACAACTCCTGACTCAGGCGGGCTTCGGCCGAATTCGCATCCGGACGCGATCGTTCAACCTGAGACGGAAGCTCTACCACCCCGAGCGGGGCCTCGCCCCTGCACAGCCTGCGCTCAAGCCGTTTCGCAAGCTCATCGACGCGGTGGTCGGCTTCACCCCGTACGGACATCAGATGATCGTCACCGCGCAGAAAACCCTGACGGGCAGCCCGTCGAAAACGCCCACGTGCCTCCGTCCGGACGAACCTATTCCCCGCGATTGATGATCGACGCGGCGTACGCAGCGCCGAAGCCGTTGTCGATGTTCACTACCATCACGCCGGGCGCGCAGGAATTGAGCATTCCCAGGAGAGCGGCCAATCCACCGAAGGCCGCGCCGTATCCGATCGAGGTGGGGACTGCAATCACCGGCCTATCCACGAGTCCGCCGATCACGCTGGGGAGCGCCCCTTCCATCCCCGCGACCGCAATGATCACCGAGGCGCTGCGAAGCCTCTCGTTGTGCGTCAACAGCCGATGGATCCCCGCGATGCCCACGTCGTAGAGCGATTCAACTCGATTGCCGAGCGCGTACGCGGTCACTCGCGCTTCTTCCGCAACCGGAAGATCGGAGGTGCCGGCGGCCGTCACGAGGATCTCACCCCTCCCCGTTACCGGGACATCGCCCGATCTCCAAAGAATGGTCCGCGCAACCCGATTGTGATCGACGTCGGAATAGATTTCCTTGAGCGCACGCGCCTTCTCATCGTCGATCCGGGTGATAAGAACCGTCCTCTGGCGGCTCCGCAAGCTCTCGAAAATACCCAGAATCTGATCCCCCGTCTTTCCTTCGCCGAATATGACCTCGGGAAAACCGATCCGAAGGGCGCGGTGATGATCCACCGTCGCGTAGCCCAATTCTTCCGTCTGCAAATCTTCGAACAACCGCGCGGCGTCACGGGGCTGAAGCGTTCCGGACTTCACCTCTTCAAGGATTTCGATCAGTCGATTCCTGTCCACCTGCCGACCTTTCCGAGTTCTTAATGGTTCACCGGGCTTGAGGCGGCTCTGCGCCCGGTTAGGATGGAGGGGGAGACTCATCCCCCCTCCAAGCCTCCCCCATCGAGATATCAAGCGCTTATCGCTGTCCCGGTGAACGGTTACCCGAGTTCTTTCCCGTGTCCCGATCAGGGCCTCTCCCGGAGGCGATCGCCAACCCGACCACCGCGCCGAATCCGGACGCGGTCACCGGATTACACCAGATTCCTCATCCCCCTCCCGGAGGAATGACGAGGTAAATACCGAAGCCAACGAGAGCGCCGACTGCAAGTCCGATGAAATGCCGGGTCCTCATGGAATTCTCCTCCCGGAGAGGCCGGCCGAGCGGCCTTTTTCGTTTTTAGTGAAGGGTGAACCGCGCAGGGCGTGAGATATCCGCGTTTCGAGAGGGCGTACAAACCAAAGCCCCGGAAAGGAGGATTAAAACCGGGGCTTCGCCTATGGAGAAAAGGTATGTTGAGTAGCGGGCTACGCCACCCGCTGAACTGGGACCTCTTAAACCATGATTTCAGGTGTTTGTCAAGAAAATTTAAAGTGATTTCTGAAATAGTAGACATTTTCAAACCACAACATGAGAAACAACTGATAACATACTGTAATAACACTTTAATTGCCCGATCACTTGTAGACCGACCTGATCACGTCCGACTTCCCCACTATCCCCACCAACTTCCCCTCATCCACCACCGGGAGCGTGTAATACTTCTTGTCCGCCATCAGCCGCGCGGCTTCGGAGACGTCCGTATCCGAGGTCACGGTTACCGCCGGCGCGGAATAGATTTCCCCCACCGTGGTTGCGGTGAGGCGTTTGATGTCGTCTTTGAGGCGAAAGGGGTTTTCCACGGGGATGAACGAATCGAGAATGACAAAGACCGTGGGGATGTGCAACGGCTGATTCTGGTTCACGAGGTCCGATTCGCACACGACGCCCAGCACGTCGCCGTCCGCGTTCACGACCGGAACGCCGTTGATGTTCTTGGTTGACAGAATCTCCGCGAGTTCGCGAAGCGGAGTTTCGGGCGTCACGGTAATGACGTCCGCGGACATGATATCGCCGACCGTCGGCATGGTAACCTCCCGAGAAGTCTCTTGTTTCCCGGACGTTGCGTCGGACCCGAGACGGATTCCCTCTTGCCCGGTTTGGATCCCGTGGCATAATTGCCCGGCGCGAACGGCCCTTATCCCATAGTATAGCAGGGAGGAGCAGATGAAATCATACCGTAAGGAGCTCCGGTTTGAAGTTCCCACCCGGAGAGCGTTCATCAACATCACGGGGGAAGTGGAAAAAGCCTTGGATGAGAGCGGTGTAAAGGAGGGTCTCTGTCTGGTGAACGCCATGCACATCACCGCGTCGGTTTTCATCAACGACAACGAACCGGGCCTTCACGAGGATTACGACGAATGGCTGGAGACCTTGGCCCCCCATGAGCCGATCAGCCGGTATCGACATAACCGGACCGGCGAGGATAACGGCGACGCGCATCTCAAACGGCAGGTCATGGGACGCGAAGTGGTGGTGGCGATCACGGACGGTCGGCTCGATTTCGGCACATGGGAGCGGATATTTTACGGCGAATTCGACGGACGTCGTCGGAAGCGCGTCTTGGTGAAAATCATTGGCGAGTGATACCGGCTCGATGGTTGAGGCGGTCGTACCGAAACCGCTCGAACCGGGTTCGCGGGTGGCGATAATCGCGCCGGCTGGACCGGTGGACGCAGCGCGCTTGGCCCAGGGAGCGCGCGTCCTGAGGGGTCTGGGGTTCCGTGTACGGACGGGGGCCCATGCCCTCAAACGCGAGGGATATCTCGCCGGCTCGGATGACAAGCGGATCGCGGATCTCAACGCGGCGCTCCGCGATCCCGACGTTCGCGCGATCCTGTGTGCGCGCGGCGGATACGGTGTGATGCGGCTGCTGGATCGCGTGGACACCGACGCGGCGCGTCGGGACCCGAAGATCATTCTCGGCATGAGCGACATTACCGCGTTGCAGCTGTCGTTGTATGTTCGATGCGGCCTTGTCACGTACTCGGGACCGTTGATCGCGGGCCAGGTTGCCCTCGGCCTGGACGAGGTCTCGCGCGCGGCGCTCGTTCGAGCGCTGACCGGCGCGCCCGACGTCGCCGGCCGGTTCGGGGCCGAATGGACGGGAGTCCGCGTCGTTCGCGGGGGCAAAGCCCGGGGGCCGCTCCTGGGAGGGTGTCTTTCGATGGTGACCGCGCTCGCCGGCACGGAGAGCTTCCCCGATTGGGAGGGAGCGATCCTTCTTGTGGAAGAAGTGAACGAACCCCTCTATCGCATCGACCGGATGCTGACGCATTTGCGGCTGGCCGGAGTCTTCGACCGAGTGGGAGGCGTCGCGCTCGGGCATATGCTCGGCCCGAAGGGAGAAGACCTGGGTCCGGAGACGGACCGTCTTGTCGAGGAGATCACCGCGTCCTCCGGCATTCCCGTGATTTCCGGCGTGCCTCACGGTCACCGGCTGCCCAACGTAACGCTCCCCCTGGGGCTCGATGTCACGCTTGAGACTTCGGTCGTGGGAACGTCTCCTTAGGCGGCTCGGGTTGTGGATGGGTCCGAACGCGTCTTGACAGCGGCCGAACGGGTGGACTAGCATACCCGTATCTCCTGTTGTGGAGGGATGGCCGAGCGGTCGAAGGCGGCGGTCTTGAAAACCGTTGACCGAAAGGTCCGGGGGTTCGAATCCCTCTCCCTCCGCCACCACTCTCGCGAATCAGGGTCCGTTTCCACCTTCGCGCATTTCATATTCCCGATAGAATTTGAGGAAATAGTCGATACCCGACCAAAGGGTCAGCACGAGCGCGATGTAGATGAGGATCGTGCCGATCAGGTGAAAGTCGATGGTGATGAAGAGCTTGTATTTGTAGTGGATGATCAGGGGAACGATCGCCGAGAACTGGAAGACCGTCTTGAGCTTGCCGACGGGACTGGGCGTCAGGGTGGTGTCCCAACTCTTGGTGATGGCTCGGAGCGCGCTTACCGCGACTTCGCGCGTGATAATGAGCATAACCACCCAGGCTTCAATGCGGCCGAGCGCGATGAGCATGATCAGGGTGCTCGTCACGAGCACCTTGTCCGCGATGGGATCCAGAAAACGGCCGAAGGAGGATTCAACATTGAACCGGCGGGCGATCAGGCCGTCAAAGAAGTCGGTGAGCGACGCAACGAGGAAGATCGCCGCGGCCGCCGCTGCCGGTAATTTACCCGGGAAGAACAGAAGAATAACAATGGGCGGGACAAGAATGATTCTTCCCAGGGTCAACACATTCGGCAGGTGTCTCTTCATATGATGGTCGCCGTTGCCGTGTTCTATTTTTCGGCCAGTTTGTACTCCGGGGAGCGTTTGTATTTTCTATAATATCGGAGCACCTTTTTCACGTAGTTAATCGTTTCCCGATACGGGGGGATGCCGGCGTATTTGTCCACATTCCCCGGTCCCGCGTTGTATGCCGCCAAAGCGAGGCGCAGATCGCCGTACGACGCGATGAGCCCCTTGATGTACTTAACGCCCCCGACGATATTCTGCTTCGGATCGAAGGTATTGTCCACCCTGAGAGCGCGCGCGGTGGACGGCATCAGCTGCATGAGTCCTTCCGCGCCCTTGCGGGAAACCGCGTTGGGATTGCAATTCGACTCGGCCTTAACGATGGCCTTGACCAGCGCGGGATCGATCTCGAACTTCAACGAGATCTCGGTTATGATCTCATCGAGGCTCTTCGGACGGCCCCGTTTGGTCATTTCGACCACCGGTCGGTAGCCGTCCTCTTTCATGTAGAAGACCCAACCTGGTCCCGACGGTCGATTGGTGAACTCCTTGTATCCGTCCTTGTGTTGACGAACAAAGATGTCCGCGGAAGCGTTCATCATGAAGCCCGAAGCCAGCAGCGCCGAACATAGGATGAAAATAAAAGTCAGTCGAGTGGTCATGATCGTCTCCCGCCTCCCGGGGCTATCCTTTGATTCGACTCTATCTCTTCAACGCTCCGAATTCGTCGAGCGTGTGCGCATCTTCAAGCCGGCCACGGCGTCGCCTCCCGAAGGCGCGTAATCCTCAAGGGTCTCGATCCGCCGAATGGGAACTCCGGCCCGAAAGCACTCCCGTGACTGCTTGTTCCAGCGGTAGATAGATGCCGATAGTGGTCCCTTTCTTGACTTCGGATTCGACTTCAACCGTGCCGCCGTGCTCCTCTACCAGCAAATAGACTTTGCTCAGTCCCATACCCGCGCCGGACGTCTTCGAGGTCACGAACGGATTGAAGACCTCGACCTTGACCTCAGGCGGGATGCCCACGCCCGTATCAGTGACTGCGATACGCATGAAATCTTTCGATGAGGTGAGTCCGATTGTCAGTTTCCCGCCGTCGGGCATGGCTTCGTACGAGTTAAGGATAACGTTGTACAGCGCCTCTTCCATGGCCGCCTCGTCCGCGCTCACTCTGGGAAGATTTCGTTCCGCGGAAAGCGAAAACGCGACACGGTTCCCCACGCTGCCGGGGAAGTGAGAAAGCACCCGCCGGTGAGCCTTCTCTGCTACCTCCCTCATGTCGATCTTCCGGAACGTGAACGAGTAGCGTTTTGCGAACCGGACGTAGTCCTCGATTTGCTTGACCATGGACTCGAGTCGGGCCACATCTTCCAGGATGATCCGCGTGTACGTGCTGCCCTGTTCGTCTCCTGCCGTGAGCTTCCTCAGCCGCGCGGCGAAGCCCCCCAGCGACGTGAGGCAATTGCGGACCTCGTGCGCGACCCCTTCCACGACCTTGCCCAGGGAAGCGAGCTTCTCCGACTGCTTCAGCTGCCGTTCCACCTCGTGGAGTCGGGTCAGATCCGCGACCACCGCCACCATGCCGGTGATCTTCTTGCCCTCTTTGATGAGTGAGGTCGAAAGATAGCCCGGGAAGGTGGCCCGGTCCTTCCTGCGGAAGATAAACTCGCCTTCCAGCTTGCCGAGGCGAATCGTCTCCTTGACCAAGTCTCTCCGGAGGAGCGCGTCGGACTCTCCCCGGACGAGCAAGTGGATGTCCGCGCCTTTGAGCTCGTCTTCCCCGTAGCCCCACATATTGACCACCGCGTGGTTGGCGAACAGAATCTTTCCGTCTCCGTCGGTGGTGATGATGGCTTCGTTGATGATCTTGGTGAGATGCGCAAGGTAGCGTTCGCCCTGACGGATCTTCTTTCGAAGGCGGACATTTTCTTTGTCCGCTTCTCGATCTTCGAGGAGCTGATTGACGACCTTGAGCACATCGCCGGTCTCGAACGGCTTGTTCAGGTACTCGTCCGCGCCCAGCTTCATTGCCTGGAGCGCGGTCGCTTCGCTGCCGGCCCCGGTCATCATGACCACAATCGCGTCGGACGACTTCTTTTTGATGAACCTGAGCACATCAAGACCGTCCTTCTCGGGCATGCGGATGTCCACGAGGGTAACGTCGGGTTCCTCTTTGAGATAAGCCGTTTTGCACTCATAGCCGTCGAACGCTTGAAAAACCGCGAACCCATGCTCCTCGAAGACGTCCCTGAGCATATTGTTCAGGATTTCCGAGTCGTCTCCGATCAGGATTTTCGGCTCGTCGAGCTTCTCAAACATCACAATTCGATCCGTGGCGGTCCGGCCGAGATCGGGTCCGTCATTCGGACGTCCCGCAGCGTTCGGTCCATGGTCGCACCCCCGCCCTTTCCTCCGGCGGGAGTCCGTTCAACAGATCCTCGATGGTACGCTTCAGAACCGGATGAACTTCTCGAGCCGCGATCTCGGCAAGTGGAACGAGTACGAACGCTCGTCCGCACATCCGGGGATGAGGAACCTCCAGTCCGTTTTCGTGTACGATCTCACCGTTATAGAGGAGAAGATCAAGATCGGCCCGGCGAGAGAGATCGCTCCGGTGATCTTCGGATTTCCCAAGGTCGCGCTCGATTGTCCGCATCGCACCGAGCAAGTCCTCCGCGGAGAGTGAGGTCGACACGCATATCGCCGCGTTGAGGAATTCGGATCCCCCGTCCACGAGCCCCACCGGCTCCGTCCGATACGGTCGGGAAACACCGCGGACCATCACGTCCGGCAGGCGATCGAGCGCGTCGACCGCTCTCAGAAGCGCGGTTTCTCGGTCGCCCAGATTGGATCCGAATCCCACGTATGCGAGGCGATTCATTGCGTTCCTTCCACGGCTCGATTGCGCAGCGATCCGATTCCCTCGATCCGCACTTCCACTTCATCGCCGGCGGTCATCGGTCCGATCCCGGAGGTGGTGCCCGTCGCGATCACGTCGCCGGCCTGCAACGTCATGATATGAGATATGAACGCAACGAGTTCGTTCGGACCGAAGATCAGTTCCGAGGTCCGAGACGCCTGCTTGCGCTTACCGTTCAGGTAGAGTTCGATCGAAAGATCCGCGGTGTCGAGTTCGGTCTCGATCCACGGCCCCAGGGGACAAAACGTGTCGAACCCTTTCGCGCGCGTCCACTGCCCGTCTTTCTGTTGCAGATCCCGCGCCGTCACATCGTTGAGACAGGTGTATCCGAAAATATGCTCCGCCGCTTCGCCCACGGGGACCCGCGACGCGGGTTTGCCGATCACGATCGCGAGTTCCGCCTCGTAGTCGATCCGTTTGCTCTCGGGAGGGAGGATGATCTCCGCGTCGGGACCGATGACGCTGGACGGCGGCTTGAGAAAGAGGAGCGGCTCATCCGGCAGCGCCATATCGAGTTCTTCCGCGTGGTCGCGGTAATTCAGCCCCACTGCGACGACCTTGGAGGGCATCACCGGAGAAAGCAGACGCGCCTTCTCAAGGGGATAACTCCGCTCGAAATCCGTAGTCGCGTCGGGAAAGACTTCCCCGTCGATCAGGCGTCCCGAAGTTACTTTCCCGCCTAATGAAAATCTTACAAACTTCATGTGCCCGCCTTCAACCCGAGAACGTCCTGCATGTCGTACAGGCCGTTCGGCTGGGAAACCAACCAGAGTGCGGCTTGAACAGCGCCCTTGGCAAACGCGTCCCGGCTGTGCGCGCGGTGAATCAACTCAATGCGTTCGCCCGTGGTCGCAAACATCACCGTATGCTCGCCGACGATGTCGCCTCCTCGGAGCGCCATGACGCCGATCTCTTCCGGGGTGCGCCGGCCGATGAGTCCTTTCCGGCCGTACACGCCCACTTCATCGATGTCTCGGTTGAGCGTTTCCGCGATGATCTCCGAGATCCGCACCGCGGTGCCGCTCGGCGCATCCTTCTTCATATTGTGATGCGCCTCCACAATCTCCACGTCATACGCGTCGCCCAAAGCCGACGCAACCCGCTCCACCAAATTAAAAAGCAGATTCACTCCCATGCTCATGTTCGGCGCAAACACGACCCGTGTATTCCGGGCGGATGCGGCCATTTCTTCTCGTTGTTCCTGAGAGAGGCCCGTCGTGCCGACGACGATCGCTTTTCCCGCGTCCGCGGCGGCCTTCACATGCTCGACCGAGGCTTCGGGCGACGAGAAATCGATCAGGACATCGCAGCCGGCGACCACCGACGCAGTGTCGTCGGTGATGGGGACTCCCAACGCGCCGATACCCGCGGCTTCTCCCGCGTCCTTTCCCATGTCGGGACACCCCGGGGCGTCGAGTGCGCCCGAGATGTCTATGTCGGGGTGGGCGTGGGCGAGCGCTATGATTCGTTTACCCATGCGCCCGCCGGCGCCGCTTACGGCAGCTTTCATTTTTATCCCTCTATTTTCATATGATAGCATACTTTTCGAGAATTTTCTTCAGCTTTTCGAGCTTTTCCGGGGACGGCGGACACAACGGCAAACGATGTTCCGGCGTTATCTTACCCATCAGCCCGAGCGCGGCCTTCACCGGGATCGGGTTGGTGTCGATCGAGAGCATGGCCTGACAGAGTTCCGATATCTCGAAATGGATGGCCCGCCCTTCGTCGATCTTCCCTTCGAGCATACTTTTGGCGAGTGCGGACATCTTATCGGGCACGATATTGGTGACCACGGAGATGACGCCCTTCCCGCCGAGGGCCATGAGGGGGAAGGTGATTCCGTCGTCACCCGAGAGGACGTGAAAATCCGGGGGGGTGATCCGGATGACTTCACTGATTTGCATGATATTGCCCGAGGCTTCTTTAACGCCGACGATGTTGGGAATTTCCGATAGTTTTTGGACGGTTTCGTTCGCGATGTTCACCGCGGTCCGGCCTTGGATGTTGTAGAGCACGATGGGGATATCGACCGTTTCGGCGACCTTCTTGAAGTGCTCGTAGAGGCCTTCCTGGGGCGGCTTGTTGTAATAGGGGCTGACCATGAGCGCGCCGTCCGCTCCGACCTCTTTTGCGTGCCGCGTCAGAGCGATCGCTTCACTGGTGCTGTTCGAGCCGGTTCCGGCGATCACTTTGACCTGTCCGGCCGCTTCCTTGACGGTCAGTTCGATGACGCGGTTGTGTTCGTCGTGGTCCAGAGTGGGCGATTCGCCGGTGGTTCCGCAGGGAACCAGTCCGCTGACGCCGCCGTCGATGTTGAACCGGATGAGCTTTTTGAGGGCGTCTTCATCGACGTTTCCGCCTTTGAACGGCGTGACGATTGCGGTGAAAGCTCCGTGAAACATTCTTTCTTACCTCCTTAATTAGGTCGACTCGATGATTACAGGGGGGATGTGCTCGCCTCGGATGAGATCCTCGTACGATTCACGCTCCCGGATCACATAATAATCGTCGCCGATCACAAGAACCTCGGCTGCCCTCGGTCGTGAATTATAGGTTGACGCCATCGAGAACGCGTACGCGCCGGCGCTCATGACCGCCAGGAGTTCGCCGGGCTGCACATCGTCGATTTCCCGGTCCAGCGCAAGAAAATCGCCCGTTTCGCAGATGGGGCCGACCACGTCGGCCGTTATCCGACCGGTCGGCGCCGCGTCGGAGCTCTGAGCGATCGGCAGGATCGCATGATAGGCCTGATAAAGGCTGGGCCGGATCAGATCGTTCATAGCCGCGTCGGCGATGATGAAGTTCTTCATTGCGCCGCGCTTCCTGAAAAGGACACGTGTGACCAAAACACCGGCGTTTCCCGTGAGCACCCGTCCCGGCTCGAGTATGAGCTTCACGCCCATGTCCCGGACGCTCTTTACGATCGCTTCACCGTATTCGGCGGGCGCGGGAGGCTCCTCATCCTCGTACGGAATGCCGAGTCCGCCGCCGATGTCGAGGTACCGCACGTCGACGCCGTCCTCCCGCAGCCGAGCCACCAGCTCCTTGATGCGATCGACGGCCTCGAGAAAGGGCTCCAGCTCGGTCAGTTGGCTTCCTATGTGGCAGTCCACGCCGACCGGATCGATGCCGGGCATTTCCTTTGCGGCACGGTACATGGTTATCGCGTAGTTTGAATCAATGCCGAACTTGTTCTTCTTGAGCCCCGTCGAGATATAGGGATGAGTGCGGGGATCCACGTCCGGATTGACGCGAATCGCGATGCGGGCCTTCGAGCCCATGCCGACTGCACGCTCGTCCAGGAGATGCAATTCCTCCTCGGACTCGACGTTGAACATCAGGATGTTGGCGGCCAAGGCTTCATCCATTTCCGAGGCCTTCTTTCCGACGCCCGAGTACACGATGCGTTCCGCCGGCACGCCGGCCTTGAGCGCACGGTAGAGCTCGCCCCCGGAAACGATATCCACTCCTCCGCCCATGTTGGCAAAGAGCCTGAGCACGGTCATATTGGAACAGGCCTTCATCGAGAAGCAGATCAGGTGATCGATGCTCTCGAAGGGTTCGCGGAAAACCGTGAAGTGACGTTTCAAGGTCTCTCGGCTGTAGACGAAGAGCGGCGTGCCCGCCTCGTCCGCGACACGTCGGAGGGGGACGTCTTCCGCGTACAACTCGCCGTTCACATAGTGAAAATGATGCATTAGTCTCCTTGCCTACCGTTTATACTGAATGGTTCCCGATGCGGATCGGGCGGATTCGAATTCGGGGCGGCTCAAAGGAAACGCGGTGACCGCGTACCGGTATTCCCGTCCCGGCCGCACGGTGCGATCCACGTACCACTTGCGCCGAACCGGCGATATATTGATGCGTCGCATCAAGGTTCCCGACTCGGACCGGTACACGTTGTACGCGGTTTTTCGACCTTCGATGTCCACGGGCGACCATTGGACGCGAACGCCGCCTCGGACGGCTTCAGCCCCGATGTTTTCCGGCGGCTTCCAGTCGATTTCGTGATAGACCGCTTTCACGGTCTCCGAAGGTGGGGATTCCTGGGATATGCCCCTCTTCATCTTCACGGAGCGGACCAGATAGTAATAGGTCTCACCCTCTTTCACGTCCTTATCCAGGAAGTATGTCTCGGCCCATTTCGTGCGTCCCACGGGCTCCATGCGATTCGGCCGCGTACCGCGATATACCCGGTAGCCGTTAATTCCAGCCGGTCGAGACGGCGGAGTCCACGTGACCATAAGTCCCTCGGCTTCCCTGCGGACGCTCGGGCCGCTCGGCGCAGGCGGCGGTTGCTCGAACACCACCGACACGGTTCTGCTGCTCGGACCCTCTCTTCCCTTCAGGTTGTAGACGGAGACCGAATACCAGTAGATTCTGCCCGGTTCCACGCGTTTGTCCGAGTAGCGCACCTCTCCGTCTTTGATCACCGCGTTCGTCGGCGTTTCGTAATCCACGTTCGCGTGAAATTCCTTGTCCCGTTCGCAGTCCTCGCACTCTTCTCCGATCGGTTTGGAAGCCCGATAGACTTTGAACCCGGACACATCCTCGAGCGGCGAGCCGTCCGTGTTGGACGCGGGGACGTCCCACATGAGCACGATCCGGTCGGGGTAGGCGTGAGCGTGCACCAGCCGGATTTCTCCGGGGATCGAAGCGGAGGCCGGACGGGGACTCGTCTTGTACCCGCACCCGGCGCCGTGACACGAGAAGACCAGCGCACAAACACCGATGAGCCAGGGCCTTACACGCGCCATACTTCTTCTCTATTACGCCGGCACGCCGGCTCTCGACCTCGTTTCCATACGAGCGATCAGTTCTCGCGCTCGTTCGATTTCGTCTTTCACACGCGGCGCGGCGGTTCCGCCAATGTGGGATCGCGCGTCCGTCATCTCTTCCGGGCTCGGCGGCTTTTCGAGCGACGCGGCGCCGGCGCGTCCTTCGAGCGCGCTTCGAATTCGCTCTCCAATCGCTGCGTGCGCTTCCCGGAACGGCACGCCCCGCCGGACAAGCTCGTCGGCCATGTCAGTGGCCGCCAGAGTGGGATCCGCCGCGGCCTCGATCATCCGTTTCTTGTCAAAGACAATGCGCGGGATCATGCGGGTGAAAATCTCCAGCGAGCCCATGACCGTGTCCGCCGCGTCAAAGAGCGGTTCCTTGTCTTCCTGCAGGTCCTTGTTGTAGGTCAGCGGCAGAGCCTTCAACATCGTGAGCACCGCAGTCAGATCGCCGTACACTCTTCCCGTCTTACCCCGAACCAGCTCGCACGCGTCGGGATTCTTCTTCTGCGGCATGATGCTCGAGCCGGAACAGTATTCATCGGGCAGCTCGCAAAACCCGAACTCCTGCGACGACCAAATGATCAACTCCTCGGCGAGTCGCGACAGGTGGGTCATGACGAGCGCGGAATTGAAGATGAATTCCGCGATGAAATCCCGATCTGAGACCGCGTCCATCGAGTTGCGCGATACGGCATCAAACCCCAATTCCCGCGCGACCGCCTCCCGGTCGATGGGATAGGTAGTCCCGGCAAGCGCCGCCGATCCAAGAGGCGATACATTCGCTCGCGGCCGCGCGTCCCGGAAGCGTTCCCAGTCACGGCGGAACATCTCGAAGTACGCGAGCAGATGGTGGGCCAAACGCACGGGCTGCGCTCGCTGCAGATGGGTGTATCCAGGGAGGATATAATCGATGTGGCGCGCGGCGGCTTCGACCAGTTCCGTCATAAGGCCCCGGAGGTCCGCCATTACCCGATCGATACCGTCACGCACAAACATCCGTGTATCGAGCGCCACTTGGTCGTTCCTGCTGCGTGCGGTGTGGACCCGTCCCGCGGCTTCGCCGATCCGTTCTCTCAAGGCGTTTTCCACATTGATGTGGATATCCTCTAAATCCTCCCGGAGCGGCAGCAGTCCCGCTTCGATCTCTTCGAGTACGTCATCGAGCCCGCGTTCGATGGCCTCGGCGTCTTCGCGGGAGATAACGCCTTGATCGCCGAGCATCCTGACGTGGGCTGCGCTCCCCAGTATGTCCTCCTTATAGAGGCGGCGATCGAACGCGATCGATGCGTTGAACCCGGCGAACGCCTCATCCATCGCGCCTTCGAAGCGCCCTGTGCGAATACCCGCAGAAGGCTCGTCCGAAAACGCGGCGTAGAGGACACGTCGCTCCCGCCGCCTTGACATCGGCCGAGGCCGACGCGGCGCGGGCCGTATGTCGCTTCTTGTTGTGCGTCTCCTTCTCATCGCTTTCCCTGCCCCTCATGCCGGGCGAGTCGGCGAGCCCGACCGCCTTTTGGAAATGCTACTTCGCTCTTTCCATCATCGACCGCACGCGCAGTCGCAACGCATTCAACCGGATGAAGCCCTCAGCGTCGGCTTGGGTATAGACCTCGTCCGCTTCGAATGTGGCGAGTCGTTCATCGTAGAGCGAACGCTCGGAGCGCCTCCCCGTGACGGTCACCGATCCCTTGTACAACTTCAGGCGAGCTTCGCCGTTCACCGCGCCCGCGGCCTCGTCAATTGCGGTTTGGAGCATTCGGCGTTCAGGCGCGAACCAGAAACCATTGTATACCAGCGACGCGTATCGAGGAATCCACTCATCTTTGATGCGCCCGACCTCCCGATCGAGCGTGATCGATTCCACCGCTCGTCGCGCCGCGTGGATTACGGTCCCGCCCGGCGTTTCGTATACACCGCGACTCTTCATGCCCACGAACCGATTCTCCACCATGTCCACCCGACCGACTCCGTTCCGACCGGCAATTTCGTTGAGCCGCTCGAGCATCCGCGCCGGGGAGAGCTCGACTCCGTCCAGCGTCACGGGATCGCCCGACCGGAATCCGATGACGATCTCCTCCGGCTCCTCCGGCGCTTCCCGAGGATCCGCGGTAAGCAGAAACATATCATCCGGCGGGGCCGCCCACGGATCTTCGAGAATCCCGCCCTCGAAGCTCAGGTGCAAGAGATTGCGGTCCATGCTGTAGGGCTTCTCCGCGGTGGACGTCACAGGAATTCCGTGCTTTTTTGCATACTCGACAAGGTCGGAGCGAGAGCGCATGTCCCATTCCCGCCAGGGTGCGATCACCGTAATGGACGGATCGATGGTGAAGTAGCTCAGTTCGAACCGAACCTGATCGTTGCCTTTGCCGGTCGCGCCGTGGGAAACCGCGTCCGCTCCCGTTGTGGCCGCGATTTCCATCTGCGCTTTGGCGATGCACGGTCGAGCGATCGACGTGCCGAGCAGATACGAGCCCTCATAAACCGCATTGGCCCGAAACATGGGAAAGACGTAGTCCCGGACGAACTCCTCCCGCAGATCGACAATGTGCAGCGAGTCCGCTCCTGTGGCTTTCGCCTTTTCATCCAGGGAATCGAGCTCTTCACCCTGCCCCAGATCCGCCGCGAACGCCGTCACCGGGCATTGATACCGATCGATAAGCCATCTGAGGATAACCGACGTATCCAGCCCGCCCGAATACGCCAGCACGATCCTGTTCACCTTCTTGTCATTCACGATTATCCCCTCGCGTCCGGGCCCGACTCACGCTCGCGGCGCCCGGCCGGTCGATTTGCGTCACGCCGTCAACATCTCGAGCACGGCTTTCTGCGCATGCAGCCGGTTCTCCGATTGATCCCAGATAAGTGACCGGTCGGATTCCAGTACGTCGTCGGTGATTTCCTCTCCTCGATGGGCCGGCAAGCAGTGGAGCACGTAGGTGTTCACGCCGCTGACTTCCAGGAGCTCTCGATTGACCTGATACCCGGCGAGCGCTTTGCGGCGCTCTTCTTGCTCCGCCTCATGCCCCATGGAGGCCCAGACGTCGGTCGAGACTATCTCCGCGCCGCGGATCGCCTCACGCGGATCCCGTGTCAGGGAGACGGCGTCCGAGTCGATCGGAACCGCGGGATCGTACCCCTCGGGGCACGCCAACGCGAGATGGAAGCCGAGCAACTTCGCCGCGACGATCCATGAGTTCGCCATGTTATTTCCGTCGCCGATCCACGCAGCCCTCATGGTCCGCACATCGAGCCCCGCTTCCTGCGCGGTGAAGAGATCCGACAGAAGCTGACAGGGATGCAGAAGGTCGGTCAGGCCGTTGATCACCGGGATCGAGGCCCACCTCGCGAACTCCTCCACGTCGCTGTGCGCGAACGTCCTGAGCACAAGCCCGTCAAGATACCGGGACAATACCCGAGCGGTGTCCTTGATCGGCTCACCCCGTCCGATCTGAATGTCCCGCCAACCGAGGAAGAATGCGTCACCGCCCAGCTGCCGAATACCCACCTCGAAGGAGACGCGCGTCCGAGTTGAGGCCTTCTCGAACAGCATACCGACGCACCTTCCCTCGAGCGGCCGCGGACCAGCGGGACCCGGGATACCTTTCTTCAACTCCCCTGCCCGCTTGAGCAGCCCGAGCGCCTCGTCCACGGTGAAATCCGAGAGGGTCAAGAAATCCCGCTTCTTCATGCCGGGCCTCCATATCGCTCGATGAGGACCTCTTCGAGCGCGGCGATCATCTCGTCGATCTCCGCGTCGCTCACGATAAGCGGTGGAATGAACCTGAGCACGGTGTCCGCCGTGCAGTTCACGAGGAAGCCTCGATCGAGCAGGGACGTGGAGAGCGGGGCGCACGACTCGGGCAGTTCGATCGCCTGCATGAGTCCCCGTCCACGGGTCTCGCGGATCGCAGAATGTCTCCGGGTGAGATCGTCCAGTCGCGACCTCAGGTAATTGCCGGTGATCTCGACGCGGCTAAGGAAGCCGTCGGACAGAACGCGTTCGAGAACGTGGAGGCCCGCCGCACACGCAAGCGGATTCCCGCCGAACGTCGCCGCGTGTGTTCCCGGGACGAACGAAGCCGCGACCGCGTCCGTCGCGAGGAGCGCTCCCATGGGCACGCCTCCCGCAATCCCCTTCGCAAGGGTCATCACGTCGGGGGCGATCCCTTCGTGCTCGTATGCGAAGAGTTTGCCGGTCCTGCCCATACCCGTTTGCACTTCATCGAGCATGAGCAGCATGCCGTGTCGATCGCAGAGGTCGCGCACGCCGGGGAAATAGCCGGCCGGCGGCACACGCACGCCGCCCTCCCCCTGGATGGGTTCGACGAGGACGGCCGCAGTCTGCGGCGTGACGGCCGCATCGAGCGCGTTCAGGTCACCGAACGGAACGTGGGTGAATCCCTCGACTGCGGGTTCGAAGCCCTTTCGATACTTCGTCTGTCCCGTCGCCGCAAGCGTGGCCAGGGTTCTGCCGTGGAACGACCCTTCCATGGTTATGACGTGATAGCGGTCGGGTTGGTGTCGATCGTGAAAATACTTCCGAGCGAGCTTGATCGCGCCTTCATTGGCCTCCGCGCCCGAGTTACAGAAGAAGACCTTGTCCGCAAAGGAATGCTCGACGAGCAGCTTCGCCAATCGTATCTGCGGCTCGATATGGTAGAGATTGGAGACGTGGATCAGCTTACCCGCCTGGTCCGCTATCGCCCGCGCAAGCCCCGCGTCCCCGTGCCCCAGCGGACACGCCGCAATGCCGGCCACGAAGTCGAGATATTCCTTGCCGCCGCCGTCCCTGACCCGGCACCCGTCTCCTTCAACCAACATGATGGGCGTCCGACCGTACGTGTTAAACACATACGCTTCGTTGAGCGCAATGAAGTCGTCCGATGCCATAGTTCGACCTCTGTCGTTGTTCAATCCGGTGTGAACGCGGCCGCGAAGTCCTCTTCAGGAGGCGATGTTCCCGGCGCCGTCTCCCTGACGATTTGCGTTCCGATTCCCTCTTCCGTCAGGAGTTCGAGGAGCAAAGCGTGCGGCACGCGGCCGTCGATAACGTGGGCTTTGCGCACGCCCCCTCTGAGCGCTTGCAGGCAGCACCGCAGCTTGGGTATCATGCCGCCCGACGCGATCCCGTCGGCGATGTATTCCTCGGCCTCGTCTTCCTGAAGACTCGAGACATATGCGCCGTCCCGGCCTTTGACGCCGGGAACATCCGTGAGAAGCACGAATTTCTCCGCGTCCAACGCGGCGGAAAGCGCTCCCGCCGCGGTATCCGCGTTGATGTTGTACGGTTTGCCCTCAGGTCCCATTCCCACCGGAGCAATCACGGGAATGAATCCTCTCTCTTCAAGGGAAGCGATCAGTGTGGGATCGATGCGGTCCACTTCTCCCACGAGCCCCAAATCCTGGTCCGAATTAGCCAGGTTGGCGGGCCGAGCCTTTTTGGCGCGAATGAACGCGCCGTCCCGTCCGGATATGCCGACCGCTCGACCGCCGTGACAATTGATGAGCGAGACCACGTCCTTGTTGACCTTCGCGGTGAGCACCATCTCGACCACGTCCATCGTCTCTTCGTCAGTTACCCGCAGGCCTTCGATGAAGCGGCTCTCCTTGCCGATCTTTCGCAGCAGTTCGCCGATCTGCGGACCGCCGCCGTGCACCACGATAACCTTGATCCCAACGAGACCGAGGAGCGCCGTATCCATGGCGAAATCGCGCTTGAGAAGGCTGTCGGTCATGGCGCTGCCGCCGTATTTGACCACCACGCGCTTGCCGCTGAAGCGGCGAATGTAGGGAAGCGCCTCGATCAGCACAACCGCCCTCTGAGCGGGAGAGATCGGCGCAGTTCCGTCCGAATCGGTCATTGGTCCGCTCACGTGAAACTCCATGCGTCGGCCGACGTCCTGGGCCGGTCGACCGAGTCCGGTCCGCGGATCGAAGCTCCGCAGGCCGCCGACAAAAGAGTCATGTTATCATGAGGTAACCGCCGGCCGCCAGTCTTATTTTTTTCTCCGCCGGGACAATGGTTCGAGAATGGATCAACTCACCCGGCGGGAGGAGGATGGGGCGAGTTCGGCTCTGCGGGCGCATCGTCGGTCTTCATGTATGACGGCGAGTTCCATCAGACAGGCGCCAAGGAACGGTTCATCCTTCACGGCGACACCGGCTACCGGTGGAGCAACGGCACATGGGATCGGGTGTACGAGTATACCGAGGCCGGGTAGTGGTTGTTTGACAACGGCTCGTGGGTGTCTGCCGAAGCGAGAGTCGCCTGAGACGGATCACCAAATCGAAGGAGACCAGGTGGTGTGCGGTCGAAACGATCATCTGGAGATATGCTCCGGACACAGGCTCCTTCGAGAGCGTGGTCGAGCTCGTTTCTCCTAAAATCTATCCGTACTCGGCGACGCGGATCGATATGCTCTATGAGTTTGACGGCGATCTCTACTATCACACGAGTGGAGGACGCATGGCCGAGCCGCACCGTTACGAGCCGGACACCCGACCAACCTATGAAGCCGACCGAACGATGATTCTGTCCGCTGCGGCGTGATCGACCGAGATTTCCGATCCGTCGGCTCGA
The DNA here is from genome assembly GCA_964385875.1 of uncultured Syntrophales bacterium. Lineage (GTDB taxonomy): Bacteria > Desulfobacterota > Desulfomonilia > Desulfomonilales > Desulfomonilaceae > CAYLRL01. Next base: position 29,515 of record CAYLRL010000024.1, on the reverse strand, counting down.
ATGAGGGTCCACAGATTACCGTCACTTTGCCGCGGGCCGACGGTCACTTGTTCACCCGGACGCAGTGGGGGATTTCCTACGGCCTCGCCCAACGACTCGATGGTAGCGGCCCTTCCTTCCCGGAGTGCGCTCAAAGGACATATTTTGCCGGGGGCGCACTCCCCGGGGTCTTCGGGAATCCTCGAACCGTGGGGATCTCTTTCGGGGTGGCCGAGCAGGTCGTCGAGGTACTCAACCGAACTCGGATCATGGACGTGCTCCAATTCGTGGGCCCGAGCGTGGAGTTGTCCTTCGGACATCCCCACGTGTCGGAGGTACGTCTCCCATAGGCGATGCGCCCTTAGGATGCGTGTCGCCTCTTTTTTTCCTTCCGGGGAAAGAACATAGCCTCCACCCTTCGATTCGAGCGTCCCCTGAGCGATCATTAGTCCGAGCGCCCGATCGAGCGGGTAGCGGCGGTTCTCCACATAGCGCTCGATCTGAGTCTCCGAGACCGGCGCCCCTTCGCCTCGAACCACCGCGGCCAGAATGTCTTCGGTCAACTGCTGGGGGACCATTCGCCTGAGCCGCAACCGGCGGGCAAGCAGACCGTACCGCGGCGCAAACGTGAGCACGACAAGAAACTGGAACGTGCAGAAGAGCATGATCGCGCCGCCGCCCGATGAATCCATCCACATGCAAAGATAGAGTCCCCCGGTGACGCTCGTTACCCCGAAAAGCGCTGCAAGCAGCATCATGCGATCGAGTCGATCGCTCAGAAGGTACGCGGTGGCTGCAGGTGTAATGAGCAGGCCCACCACCAGGATCACCCCCACCATGCTCACTGCGCTCACCACCACGAGCGAGACACACGTCGTGAGCGCGTAATCGATCAGTACGACGGGCAATCCCAGAGACGCGGCCATAACCGGATCGAAGCTGGTAATCTGAAAATGCCGGAAGAAGAGGATGATGATCGTGAGGACAATTGCGGCCGCGATCGCGGCTGCCCAGAGATCGTGATCGGCAACTCCGAGCACGTCGCCCATGATGAAGTGCATGAGGTCGATGTGGATGTAATTCCGGAAGATCGAAACCAGCACCACGCCGGCGGCGAACACGCCCGTATACATGATTCCGATGGCGGTGTCTTCTTTGACTCGCGACATGCGCGCAACGAATCCGATCGACGCGACCGTCACCACCGCAGCCATGAGCGACCCCACGAGCATGGCCGGGGCGTGCGCTTCGGTGTCGAAGAGCAGCTTCATAAAGAGGTAGCCGCCTGCCACGCCTGCGATCATCGCGTGGGAGAGGGCATCCCCGAGAAACGCCATCCGCCTGAGAATAACCAGACACCCTACCACGCTGCAGACGATCGCCGCGATGCAGCCGCCGATGAGCGCCTTGACGAAGAAGGTCTCGCCGAAGGGGGAAACGATCGCGTTGAGCGCGTTTTCGATCATGGCGCGGCCTCCTCTCCGCTCAAGTGCGAAAACGCGCGCAGTGACCCTTCGTAAACCTCACTGAGCAGTTCCGGATTCAATACAGCTCTCGGAGGGCCGTACGCATAGACGCGCTGCTTGATGAGGATGAGTTTGTCGAAGTATTCCGCGGCGGTGGCGAGATCGTGGTGGACGACCACCAGCGTTCGGCCGCCGGCCTTCGCGCTGTCGAGCACGTCGAGGATGGCGCGCTCGGTTGCCGCGTCTACGCCGGCGAAGGGCTCGTCCAGCAGGAGTATCTCGGACCCCTGAGCAAGGGCCCGCGCCATGAACACCCGCTGCTGCTGACCGCCGGACAACTGCCCGATCTGTCGTTCCCCGAATTCGGACATGCGCACCATCTCGAGGGCTTCGGCGACGAGCCTCCGATCTTCCGGACCGGGATCGCGCCAAAACGGGATATGCCCGTATCGGCCCATCATGGCCACCTCGTGAACGGTGATCGGATAGTCCCAATCGACTGCTCCCCGTTGCGGCACGTAGGCGACCTTCCCCCGAGCCTGGTGCGACGGCGTGCCCATCACGCGAACCTGCCCCAGATCCGGCCCGACAAATCCCAGAATGGCCTTGATCAGCGTGGACTTCCCCGCGCCGTTGGGGCCGATCACCCCCACAAGCGTGCCCGCCTCGATCGAAAGCGAAACATCCAGGAGGGCCGGCTTCGGGCCGAAGCTGACGGTGAGATTTTCTACGACGATGGCCGGTTCCGGCGTGTCCCGAACGTCATTCATATGAGTCGCCTCGCAGTTTTGCGCCTGCCGCTCCGGCGGACGCCTCAGTCACGATCCCAGATGCTCCGCCAGAATCCGAACGCCGATTGCGATAAGCACGACGCCTCCCGCGCGCTCCGCCCATCGGCCCAGGTATACACCGACTCTCCTGCCGAGCGCCATTCCCACGAATGTCATGAGCAGCGCGGCCGCGCCGATTACCACGGCCGGACGCCAAACGGACACCCCGAGGAGGCCGAGCGTCACACCCACGGCGAGCGCGTCTATGCTCGTGGCGACCGACAAGCCGACCAGACTCCATCCCCGCGTTGGATCGTAGCGGCAATCCCGCTCTTCGGAACCGATTGACTCATAAATCATCTTGACGCCGAGAAGCGCCAGAAGCCCGAACGCAATACAGTAATTCACACCGGACAAGAAGGTCGCGATGCGCTCGCCGCCGTACCATCCGATCACGGTCATGAGTCCTTGGAATAGGCCGAAGTGCCACGTCAACCTGAAGGTATGCCGCACGCTCATCCGGGGAAGTCCCGCCGCCACCGCCGCGGCGACCGCGAACGCATCCATCCCGAGGGCAATGGCGGTTATGACGAGAGTCGGCGAATCCACAAAGCGCTCTCCGTTGGTTTTGGTATCACGTGGCCCGGGGGCCCCGCGTCCGAATCAACATGACCGCCGACGCGGCGCAGAAAGACGCGCGGCTGCGTATCGGGCGAGCCGCCCGGTTTACGGACGCCCTGTCGGGTTGTATATATACTGTTGAGCAGGCGTGGTCATGCATCTGCGCCGGCTCGACACACGACGTGCGATTCCCGACGCCGACAATGACCGATCATCATCACAATCATCACGGCCGATCTCATTCGCAGTCCAGGCTGGGACTCGCGTTCTTCATAACCGTCACGTACATGATCGTCGAGGCGATCGGCGGGTATGTGTTCAATTCCCTGGCGCTCCTCGCCGACGCCGGGCATATGATGTCGGACGCAATGTCCCTCGCGTTGTCGTGGGTCGCGCTGCGAATCGGCGCTCGTTCCCCCAACGTCACTCACACGTACGGCTTCAAGCGGACGGAAATCCTCGCAGCCCTGGTGAACGGAGTCGCGCTCTGGGCCATTGTGGCGTACATCCTTTACGAAGCGGTTCAGCGTTTCCAATCTCCCGCGCCCGTTCAAGGCGGCGGCATGATGCTCGTCGCAGGCCTTGGACTGGTGATTAATTTAGTCATGGCCGCGCTGCTGTTCAAGGCGAGCAAGGACAATCTCAACGTCAAGGGCGCGTTTCTTCACGTGGTCGGCGACGCGCTCGGCTCCGTGGGCGCGCTCACGGCCGCGGGGATCATTCTGCTGACGGGTCATTATTGGGTGGACCCCCTGGTCAGCGTCTTTATCTGTCTGCTCATTCTCTACTCGTCCTCGAGCCTGATTCGGGAGTCTGTCCACATTCTTATGGAGGGCGCCCCTCTCGGCGTGGATGTGGACGAGATCGAACGAACCATCGCAAACCAACAATGGGTCTGCTGCGTGTACGATCTTCACGTGTGGAGCATTACCAGCAATCGGCATGCGCTTTCCGCGCGCGTCGTGCTCGACGAACCCCATCCGGACAACAATACGATTCTGAAGAGCCTTCACGACGTCCTACGCAAGCGCTTCAACATTCACCATCCAACCATTCAACTCGAGTCGGGCCACGAATTGCGGGACGCGGAAGAAGGCCTCCATTGCAGAATCGGCGCGCGGTGTGTTAAGGAAGGCCCTGCCGGGCCGACGGAACACGAAGCCGAAATGGTGTCGTCCGTTAAGATCGGAACAGCGCGTCGATAGCGGTCGGTCGAATTCCTCGGCAGACAGGAGCGGATCTCCCAGACGCGCCTCGCCGCTGCGGTAAAGTTCACGGACCGGCCCGAGCGGCGGAGACCCTTCCAGGAGCGACCATACCCGTGAGTTTATCCGCCAGTCCCACCCGTCGCGCACGCGACGCTTCCTCCTCTGCGCATCTCGCCCTCGGGTCGGTGATTTCGCTGGGGGCGGTCTTCATATGGCGGATCTTTTTCACCGAGCACGTCAACCTCATCCCCGACGAGTGCAGCTATTGGGCGTGGTCCCGCAGGCTCGACTGGTCCTATTTCGACAATTCCGGGATGACCGCATACCTCATTCGGCTGTCGACCGAACTCTTCGGCGCCTCCACCCCGTTGTCCGTGCGATTTCCCTTTCTCGTCATCTCCGCGCTCACCACCTATCTCGTCTATCGAACGTCGGTCGACTTGTTTGGAAATCGTGAGCGAGCGCTCGGAGCGGCCGCGCTCTTCAATCTCATGCCGATCGCGCTTCTCGGCGGAAGCGCGGCCATGCACGACAATGCGCTCATCTTCTTCTGGGCGGGCGGTTTGTGGGCCGCGGCTCGGTTTGTGAAATCCAACGACGCGCGGTGGTTCTACGTGATCGGGGTATTTTCGGGCTTGGCGATCCTCAGCAAATACACCGGCGTGCTGCTTCCCTTCTCGTTGTTCCTGTTTCTCCTGTGGAGTCCGGAACATCGAAGCCGTCTGCTCACCAAGGAACCGTGGTTGGGCGCGGTCATCGCGGGCTTCTTCTGTCTCCCCATCGTTTGGTGGAACGTCCAACACGACTGGGCGTCGCTCCATCACATCCTCTTCATCGGGTCGGGCTCGGTTTCATGGCCGCGACGCATGTCGGACGGCCTCGGCTATCATCTCGCGCAATTCCTGCTCGTGTCACCGCTTCTGTACATCGGCCTGATCGCGGGGTCGATTTCCGCGCTCGCCCGGTCGATCCGCTGCCCCGATCCGGTCAACATCCTTCTCCTTTGTTTCGGGGCGCCGCTTGCGCTCTTCGGCGTGATCGCCTTCAAGGGGCACGTCGAGGCCAATTGGGCCGTCATGGGGTATATCTCGACCGGCATCCTCGCAGTTCAGGTTATCGCCGAACGGTTGAACACTCCTACCGCGGGGAAGTGGACCGTCTTTTCGCTCCGCTATCTGAAATGGGCGGTGATTGTCGCGGTGGTTCCCGTGGTCCTCGTGGTCGGCCACGCGTGGCTTGGACTCCTCCCCCTGTCGATGGAACGCATGCTCGGCAAGGCGGATCGCGTCATCTGGGAGACACGCGGCTGGGACCGCATGGGACGCCACGTGGGAGAACTGCGCCGGCCCGACGACGTCGTCGCCGGCGACAGCTATCAACTGTGCGCGCTGTTGGAGTTCAACGTTCCGGGCACCCCCTACGCCCGATACGTGGCCCCCTGGAAGCGGCCCACCCAGTTCGATGTTTGGGAGCCCACGCTCCGAAACCTCAAGGGACGGACCATCCTCTTCGTTACGCCGCGGAAATTGCTGCCGTCATCGGAGGTGCGGTCCACGATTTACGAGAACTTCGCGCGCGTTGAATCCCTGCCGGCGTACGAGTTCATGTATCACGGTGAGCCGATTCGAACGATGTACATGTACAGGGGATTCGAGTTCGACCCCGATTCCACGCGTCCGCTGCCCACGCGGTCACTCTTCTACGACGACCGCGGGTGACTCCTCGGCCGCCTCCTCAGGCGGCTCCGCGGGATCGATCGTTGTGAGGCAATATGAGCCGTCGTCGCCGCGTTCCACCTTGAGGCCGTAGTGTCCGAGCGAATCGCTCAGCGGCCTGCCGAGGAAGAAGTCCGCGGTGTCCGGGTCCAGGTCGAATCGTTCGGTGAGAAATTCTCGGACGTGAGTATCGAACGCGAGAATATCGAGCACGTCCTGAACGGTGCTCCCTTTGGTCGCGGAAAGACGCGCCATGGCCCGGCCGAATTCCTCGAAGGAGCATCGTTCGTCGTGACGCTCGATCACTTGCCAGAGATCCTCGGCCGCTGCGAGAAGGGCTCTGCGCTCGAGAGGCGCTTCCCCATCGATTTCGCCGAACGAGTCGGGGTTCCAACACTCCTGCGCCTGACATTGAAGCGGCCGTTCATCGTAGATCACGCAGGCTTTTTCTTCCGCGTTATAGAAGACGCACGCGCCTGTCTCGGGGACTTCGCGGATCTTGATCATTTCCCGCTCCGCGGGAGCGACGTCGCCGGTCCGGCTGGAATGAACCATTTCGCCTTTGCGTATCGTAAGGACGTGCTCCGGTCTCAAGACGTCGTCCATGAAGAGATCCCGGTCCCTCACGAGAAGCGCCGGGCTGCCCTTTCCGCAACACGCGCCGCACCTAATGCAATACGGTCTGGTCGCGTACCCCGCGGTGAGAAGCCGTTCTCTCACTTGTTTCCAGATCTCGTCTTCGGATCTATCCTCTTCGCCGGCAGGCCGAGGGGCCAGCGCCTCCAGATCTTTGAGCACGCTCTCGATTAGTCGCTCGGGATCCGCTTGGGAACCGATCTCCCGCAAAATGCTCCGCGCTTCAATCCGCAGGGCGTTGAAAAACACGTTCCATTCAATCCTGTCGAATTTCTGTTCCATGACCGATTCCCTTGGGGGTTCATGTTTGGATAGTATGTGCGAATGGTTACATGATAACGCATACGAACGCTTCCGAAAAGAGCGCTGAACGATCGTCCGCCGTTGATCGTGTTGACCGGTCGGGATGTCCGTGTCAGGATAACGAACCGGTTCGCCCTGACCCTAAGGCGAGTTCGAGCGGCGTTCGCGGATACGAGGCGATCCATGAAGATCAATTACTATGAATTGGCTCGGCTGACTCCCGAAGAACGGGAAGCGCTTCTTCGACGCGGCGGGGCCGATCTGAGCGACTTGGTGGAGCGCGTGATTCCGCTCATCCGGGAAGTGCGTGAACGGGGGGATGACGCGGTGCGTGAGCTTTCCCTTCGGTTCGATAACGCGGATATGAGCGGACGATCGTTCCGTGTATCGGACGAAGAGATATCCGAGGCGCTCTCGACGATCTCCGACGATCTACGGGACGCGATGGAGACGTCCATACGCAACATCGAACGTTTCCATGCCCGTCAGGCGGAACGCGCGTCATGGGAGATCGAGATCGCTCCCGGGATCGTCGCCGGTGAGCGGATTGTTCCCATACGCTCGGTGGGGCTGTATGTGCCGCGCGGCAAGGGGTCCTTCCCCTCGATGATGATGATGGCGGGCGTGCCCGCTCGGGTGGCCGGTGTGGATCGCATCGCGGTGATCACTCCTCCCGATGCGCACGGCAAGGCCGACCCCGCAACCATCGCGGCGGCCTCGATGATCGGCATCGACGAAATCTATGCGGTCGGCGGCGTCCAGGCCGTGGCAGCCTTGGCGTACGGAACCGAGACGATCCCGAAGGTTGACAAGATCGTCGGTCCGGGCTCGGGGTACGTTCTGGCGGCCAAGCAGGTCCTCTCCACCGTCGTGGACACGGGTCTTCCCGCGGGTCCGAGCGAGGCGATCGTGCTGGCCGATGATTCGGTGGATCCGGAGACCGCCGCGGTCGATCTGCTCATCGAGGCGGAACACGGGCCCGACTCCTGCGCGTATCTCGTCGTAACCGACAAATCGTCCGCGGAGGCCGCGCTTCGGGCTCTGACCGAGAAAGTCGCCGAACTGCCCGACGAACGACGTTCGTATTGCGAAACGGTCTTGAGTTCGAGCGGCGGTGTCATAGTGGCCGAGACCATGGAGGGAGCAATAGATTTCATTAATGATTTCGCTCCGGAGCACCTCCAGATCCTCACCGTGAACCCCGACCGCGTCCTCGACAAGATCCGCTTCGCCGGCGAGGCCCTGCTCGGACGATGGACGCCGGGCACGCTGGCAAACTACTCGATAGGACCGAATGCGATCCTCCCGACGACCGGATTCGCCCGGACCTCCTCCGCGCTTTCGGTTCACGACTTCACGAGGCGGATGTCGACGGCTCGTGTCACCGAGGTCGGCTTCCGCGACCTTGCGCCGAAAACGCTGGTTCTTGCGCGGTACGAAGGCTTCGCCGCGCACGCGCGGGCGCTCACCCACCGTCTTGGCGACGAGGAATAACCGACCATCGAAATAGGAAAGCCGACTAATGGCCGAATTCACGCACTTTGACGAAGAAGGGCGCTCGCGCATGGTCGATGTGGGCGACAAGGACGTCACGGAGCGCGAGGCCGTCGCCGAAGGAACGGTCTTCATGAAGCCCGAGACGCTCGACCTGATCCTCGAAGGACGGGCCAAGAAGGGCGACGTCTTGGAGGTCGCGCGGCTTGCCGGCATCATGGCGGCAAAGAAGACCTCGGACCTGATACCGCTTACGCATCCCTTGCCCATAACTTCGGTGAAGGTGGACGTACGGCCCGACCGAGACCGGTCCGCGATCGTCATCGAAGCGCGGGTCAAGGTGACGGCCCGTACAGGCGTCGAGATGGAAGCGTTGACCGCGGTCGCGTGCGCGGGGTTGACCGTCTACGATATGTGCAAGGCGGTGGACCGAGAGATGGTCGTCTCCGACATCCGGCTGCTCGAGAAGTCCGGGGGACGGTCCGGCCATTTCAAGCGGTCCGAATGATTCGACCCGGTTCGCGGGATTTCTCACGACGGAGGCCCTGATGGCGGACGACATACCGAACGCGATCGACGATCTCTCGAAAGATGAACTCGTCAAGCTGGCTGGGATCTACGCGGGGGGCGTTCTTGTCCACTATGGCTTGTGGTTCGCGCGGACGGTTGCGGATCACGGAGTCGACGCGGCGCTCGATGCGGAGCCCCGCGTGCTTTCGGGATACGGCTCGGCCGCGTTGCGTCGTTTGGCCGGACGGCTCGGCATCCCCTTGGAGGACGGCGCACCTCGCGTGCTCAAGGAGCTGCCGCGAGAGGAGCTTGTAGGACTACTCCAAGACCTTGCCAAGACATGGCTTACCGGCGACGGCCTCTGGTTCCGGGAGATCGAATCCGATCTCGGAATGACCGAGGCGAAGCTGACCAACGATGGCTGCTGGTCGATCTTCGCGCGACTCGAAGCGGCGAAGATTCGCGGATTTCTCGGTCTGAGCGATCGGGCCGGTCTGTGCGGGTTGGAAAAGGCCCTCCGGTTCAGGCTCTATTCGTCATACAACGACCACGCCTCGCACTGGGAAGATCCTGACACGCTGGTGTGGGAAATGATCGGCTGCCGCGTTCAGGAGACAAGACAACGGAAAGGCCTTGCGCCGTATCCGTGCCGCTCGGCCGGTGTCGTCGAATACACGAACTTCGCCAAGGGAATCGATGAGCGTATTCATACGGAATGCCTGGCATGCCCTCCCGAACCTCAACCCGGCGGCTTCTGCGCGTGGCGATTCACCTTCGCCTGAGGCGCATGTGGGGCCCCGGCCTTCCTAGCAGGTCAACGACGCCATCGGCTCGCCCGCCAAACCCACTTCCTCATAATCGTCCAACCAATACGCTCCGGGATTGCTCCCGAGCACGAGGACGCGATCGTTGAACTGATCCGCGGCCGACCGGTGGTATTTGAAGACCACGAATTGGTCGGTCTTGGCGACGACTTCCACTTTGCCGGTTTCGTGGGACATGACATATTTGACGCGTTTGGCGAGGCCCGACACACCGCTCTTGGCCCGTTCGATGATCTCGTACGCCTCTTCGATGGGAACTGCGAAACTTCTGTTTCCGACCGCGGGACGGCACTGAAAAATGTAGTACGGGACTATGCCGATGAAAGAGAGCCTCCGCAGGAGTTCGGCCAGAACGTCGGGATGATCGTTGACCCCCCTCAGGAGGGGTGTTTGATTCGAGAGGATCGCGCCCGCGCGCTGAAGGAGATTCGTGGCTTTCACCGCGAGGTCCGTAAGTTCCCTCGGGTGGCTGAAATGACTCATAATGTATATCTTGCGTGATTCTTCGCTGTAGCGCTCGATCATCCTAATAAGCGACGGATCTTCCAAGATGCGGAAGACGTCGTAGGCCGGTATCTTCGTCCCGATTCGGATGACGCTCACGTGGGGAATCTCCCGAAGCCGAGCGACAATCTCCTCGAGTTGCGGCGTCGGCAGGCGCAGCGGATCGCCGCCGGTAACCAATACGTTGGTGATCTCTGTGTGTTCTCTTATATAGCGAAGCGCGGCGGGAAGGTCGTTGAGCAGGTCCATGTGCCGCCGAATAAAGATCCGTTTGCGAAAGCAGTATCGGCAAATTCCACCGCACGCATTGCTCACCAGCATAATAACGGTTGACCGGTACTTGTGTTGGAGACCGGGTTGGATCGTGTACGCGGCTTCATTGGAAGCGTCAAGGCGCCCCCGGGGATCGAGCTCTGACAGGTCGGGAATAATGATTCGTCGAATGGGATCGTGGGGATCGTCCCAATTAATGAGCGAAAGGTAGTATTCGTTCGCGAGAAAGAGGAATTGACGGCTGACGTCCCTTAATTGACTCTTCTCAAACTCGCTGAGCCGACAGACGTCTTCGATGCGGGTTATGTAGTTGGTTCCCATGGTCGAGTTCCTCCATCAGTTCGCTCCTGTTCCGCTTGGACGGATCTCCAGAGCGCGCCGCGACCATTTCCCGCAGGGTCCGCCGCGATCGGTATCTCGAGTTCTTCCACCGATACGCTCGGCCGCGCCCACCTACCGTCCCGTTTTAGTTCTGTTCACAAACTCGGCCCGGAACTGGGTCTTTTCGAGTTTCCGCGATGCCGGAGAAGAGGCTTGGCGTAGGAATCGCCGGCCTGGACTTCGCTGTTCCGCATACTAGCACATGGCGAAGGGAAGCTCAATGGAGTTTTTTACCCCGCCGGAAAAGGCAAGGCGGAAGAACGACGAAAAAAGGGGCGCTCGGAACGCGCCCTTCCCCGTGCGATAGAATCCTCGCCGGCGGGACGCCGAGCGCGGGCCCCACCGCTCGAAGCAGGCTCAGCTCATCGGAACCGACCGAAGAGATTGGGCTCGGTTCCTGGTCTCTCGGGCTTCGTCCTCCTTGTCCATCGCTTCGCAAAGGTCGGCGAGGTTCTCGAGGCTGTCCGCAAGCATGGGGTGATCGGGACCGAAGTTCTTCTCAACGATACTCACGGCTCGCCGGGCGAGCTGTTCGGCCTCTTCGTACTGCCGGAGGCCCGCAAGCACATAAGCCAAGTTGTTCAACGAACTCGATACGTTGAAATGGTACGGCCCGAACGACTTCTCGGCTATGTCCAGAGCTCGCCGATAATGGTCTTCCGCGTCCTTGTACCGCTCCTGAGCGGACATCAGATCGCCCAAGTTGTTCAGCGCGGCGCCCACGCGAAGATCGTCCGGTCCGAGCGCCTTCTCGAGGATTTGCAGCGCCCGTTCGTACAGAGGTTTGGCCGCGGGATTCTTGCCCTGAGCCCGCATGACCGCGGCCAGATTCTCCATTGCGGTGGCCACGTCCGGATGGTCCGCGCCGAGGGACGTCTCCAGGATGCGCCGCGCTCGGTCGAACATCCGTTCCGATTCGGCGTAGTTTCCTCGCTCGAAGTAGAGCCCGGCGAGATTGTTCAACGAGACGGCCACATCCGGATGATTGCGACCGAGCGCCTTTTCTCGTATTTCGAGGGCCCGCCGCCAGAGCGGTTCGGCCTGGTCGTATTTCACCTGACCGCGATAGATCTCCGCCAAGTTGTTCAGGCTGCGCGCAGTCCGCGGATCTTCGGGCCCGAACTCCTTCTCCGCCGCTTCAACGGCTTCGCGCGCGGTGGTCTCAGCCTGGGAGATCTGCCCTTTTTGGAAGAGTTCGACGGTTTTTTTGTTGAGTTCTTCCCACATTCGGTTTCTCCTTGGCCTTGTGTTCAGGACTATAGATAATCACGATTTCTCGATTGGCCGGCCGAGGTACAGGAATGCCTCGCGAGGGCCCGCGCGCCGGTTTACGCGCACAGAGGGGATCAGCCAAGAAAAATCTGCGCCGTGACCGATGAAACAAACGCGTCATGGTCATTCCCGGACGTGAAATCTCATCATATTGATTTTACTGGGCGCGCCTTCATCGGAGCGCGAAAAATAAACGAGCTGGTACGGTCTGTATGCGTGTCGGAAAAGCCTAATTAAATCCTAAGGATCAATTTTCTTCTTGAGAAACGCTCGCACCGAATGCTAAGAATTGGCGGGATTATCTTCCGGGACCGGAACGTCCGGAAACTCTTCGAGAAAGAACCGCTCGCGGGCGGCCGAGTCGGCGCAGGGCCGATGCCTGGGGATTTCCGACTCCCCTCGGCGTTTCCGAAAAGGCGGAATCAAGCGACGAGTTCCCCGATTTGGGTGATGATTCGCTCACACGCGCGATCGAGGCTCGGTTTGGCCGCACGCCGGCATCCGACGCCGGGATGAAGGGCGGCGGTCTCGGCGTGAACGTGTGAGGCGCCGGACCCACGGCGAATCCGCGGTTAACAGGGGGTTACGGACGCGTTGTCATCCGTCGCCCGGAGACTTCACAGACCTGCACAATGACCGTCCCTCGGTCCGGACAGACTCCGGACTCAATGACTACCCCGGGGAGCGGCCGAATGAGGAGGAGTAGGACTTATGGCAAATCTTCTTGTTGACGAGCGCGATATGAAATTCGTGCTGTACGAACAGCTCAACATCGAAGAGCTTTGTGAGACCGAGAGGTACGGCGAATATTCGCGAGAAATGTTCGACATGGTCCTCGACATGGCCACGAAGCTCGGTGAAAAGGAACTCTGGCCCGCCAACGCGGAAGGCGACGCGATCGGCGTTCAGCTGGAAGACGGCCGGGTCACAGTTCCGCCGTCCTTTCACGCGGCGTACGCGAAGTACTGCGAAGGCGCGTGGCTCTCGCTTTCAGTTGAGCAGGAGGCCGGCGGACAGGGATTCCCGAGCGTGCTCAACTGTGCGACGATGGAGCTTCACATCGCGGCGAACCAGGCTCTGCTCATGTACCCCGGCCTGGCCATCGGCGCGGCGCGGCTCATCGAAAAGTACGGCACGGAACATCAGAAACGCACCTATATGGACAACATGTACTCCGGTCTGTGGGGCGGCACCATGTGTCTGACCGAGCCTCAGGCCGGCAGCGACGTGGGCGCGCTGCGCACGAAGGCCGTCAAGAGGCCGGACGGGTCGTACAGCATTTCCGGCACGAAAATCTTCATCTCGTCCGGCGATCACGACCTCACCGAGAATATCGTCCACATGGTCCTCGCTCGGGTGGAAGGCGCGCCCGCCGGTACCAAGGGAATCAGCATCTTCATCGTTCCCAAGAAGCGCATAGAGAACGGCGGCCTCGTCGACAACGACGTGATCACCGCGGCCATCGAAAAGAAGATGGGTATCCACGGCTCGTCTACCTGCGCGCTCAACTTCGGCGAAAAGGACAATTGCGTCGGATTCCTGCTCGGCGAAGAGAACGAGGGCATGCGGATCATGTTCAACATGATGAACGAAGCCCGCCTCGCAGTCGGCATTCAGGGTTTGGCGCAGGCGTCGGGAGCGTACATGCACGCGCTCCGCTACGCGAAGGAACGCTACCAGGGCCCGGACATATCGAGGATGAAAGATGCGACCGCGCCCAAGATCCCGATCATTCAACATCCGGATGTGCGACGCATGCTCATGTGGATGAAAGCGATGACCGAAGGGATCCGCGGATTGGTCTACTACGCGGGCTACTGCGAGGACCGGGTCAAGACCGCGCAGACCGAAGAGGAAGCGGCCAAGTATCAGGGTTTTCTCGATATTCTGATTCCGGTGTGCAAGGCGTACGCGACCGATATGGGCTTTCGGGTGACGGAGCTCTCGATTCAGATTCACGGCGGCTACGGTTACTGCAGAGAGTATCCTGTCGAGCAGTTCATGCGGGATTGCAAGATCAGCTCGATCTACGAAGGGACCAACGGCATCCAGGCTTTGGATCTGGTCGGCCGCAAATTGGGATTTCAGCAGGGCGCGCTCTTCAGGTCGATCGTGGGCGAGACGGGCAATCTGCTGAAAAACGCCAAGAAGAACTATCGGCTAAAAGACATCGTCGAACCGTTCGCGGAAGCGCGGGCCCAATTGATTGAAGTAACGAGATACTTCGGCCTGAAGAGCATTACGGAAGATTTCATGGTCCCCGTGCTCTACGCTACGCCCTACCTCGAACTCTTCGGCGACGTGGCCGTCGGATTCATGTTGCTCTGGCAGGCGGTGATCGCTGATCGGAGGCTCGAAGAAATCTACAGCGATTCCAAAGCCGACACTCCCGAGAAGCGGGCCGAAGTGGTCCGAACGAACAGGAGCGCGGCCTTCTATCGCGGGAAGGTGGCGTCCGCCGAGTTTTTCGCCAATACCATCCTCTCCCTGGCCAAGGGGAAGGCTCGGGCAATTATGAGCGGCGAGACGTCGGCCATCGATCTGCCGGAAGAATCATTTGCATTGTTCTAAACCAGATGATTGGAGTCTGAATCATGAAAGGTAGAGACGTAGTTTTGGTGGACGCCGTACGAACCGCGTTCGGTCGAGCGGGCGAAAAAGGCGTCTTCTGGCATACGCGGGCCGACGATATGGTCGTCAAGGTTATCCGCGAACTCATGCGCCGCAATCCCCAGGTGAAGCCCGAGATGGTGGGTGAAAACGCCTGGGGCGCGTTCTGTCAGGAGAAGGACCAGGGTCTTACGCTGGGTCGCACGTCCGTTATCCTGTCCGGCCTGCCCGAGACCGTGCCCGGCTTCTCCATCGACCGTATGTGCGCGGGAGGCATGAGCGCGCTGACAACAGCGGCCTCGGAGGTCGCGCTCGGCGCGTGCGATATCGCCATCGCCGGCGGCGTCGAGCACATGGGACATCACCCCATGGGCGCGACCGCAGACCCCAACCCCCGCTTCCTCACGGACAAACTGGTCGACGAAAGCGCCATGTCTATGGGCGCCACCGCGGAAAACCTCCACGACATGTTCCCCGAAATCACCAAGGAGATGGCGGACGAGTATTCGCTTCATTGTCAGAAGAAGGCGCAGAAGGCCGCCGACTCGGGAAAGATAGCGGAAATGATCGTCCCCATGACCGTGTACACCAAAAACGGTTGGGTCGTCGCGGATACGGACGAGCAGCCCCGTCCCGAGACGACAATGGAAGGATTGAAGAAGCTCAAGACGCCGTTTCGCGTCATGGGGAGAGTGACCGCGGGCAACTCGTCCGGCCTGAACGACGGCGCGGCCGGCTGCCTGCTCATGGCGAAGGATACGGCCAAGGAACTGGGCATCGACTACAAGATGCAGATCCAGGCTTATGCCTACGCCGGCGTCAAACCCGAGATCATGGGCATAGGACCGATCCCGGCCACGAAGAAAGCCTTAAAGATCGCCGGACTCTCCATCGACGACATCGGTCTTATCGAGCTCAACGAAGCCTTCGCTGTTCAGGCCGTCGCGTTCATGAACGAATTCGGACTGACCTTCCCCGACGATCCTCGTATGAACATCTACGGCGGCGCGATCGCGTTCGGCCATCCGCTGGCGTCCTCGGGCGTCCGGCTCGCCTGCCACCTCATGCACGCGTTCGAGGATAATCCCGACGCGAAGTACGGGATTACCACGATGTGTGTGGGCCTCGGCCAGGGCGGCACGGTCGTCTGGAAGAACAAACAGCGCAACGGCAAGAAAGACAAGGACGAGAAAAAGGAAGACAAGAAGAAGAAGTAATCCGATCGCGGCAGGAGTCCTTCGGGGCTCCGCCCGGCTTGTCTCGGACAAAAGGAGGCATCATGGCTGAAGCGCCGACTCTGTTCCATTACAATATATACAATTCGCGCGTGGGCAGGATAGCCATCCTGACCATGGACAACGGCGAAGACTACAAACAACCCAACACCTTTGGGGAAAAGGCCCTCGAATCCCTCAACCGAACGATGGACGACATCGAGGCGGAAAAAGACCTCAAAGGGCTCATGCTGTGCGGCAAGCACTATATTTTCGCCGCGGGCGCGGATCTTCGACAAATCACCTTCGTGAACACCTTCGACCAAGGCCGCCAAGCGGGCGCGGCCGGACATGCGGCCATGAAGCGGCTTATGGATCTCAGGATCCCCACACTGGCCGCGGTCAACGGCGCGGCGTTGGGCGGCGGTCTCGAAATCGCGCTCTACTGCGACTATCGTAGCGTGTCTAAGGCGGTGACGGCGATCGCGTTTCCCGAGTGCTTTCTCGGCATCGTTCCCGGCTGGGGCGGCTCCACGCTGTGCCCTCGCTTGGTCGGTCCCGAGAAGGCCGTCGAACTGATCATCTACAACCCGCTCAACCAGAATCGGATGATCAACGGAACCAAGGCCTTCGAAATGGGCCTTGCCGACCGGCTTTTCGAATCGGTAGAGTTCTTCGACGAGTCCCTCGCTCTTCTCGAGGACATCATCGAGGGAAAAGAGAAAATCGAACGCACGCCGCCCGACGTGTCAAAGACCAAGCAGGTCATCGACGGAGCGCGCACGTTCGTTGATTCGAAAGTCCACGGCGCGGCCCCCGCCCCGAATCGGGCCCTCGAGCTGATCGAGGGGGCGTGCGATCTCGAGAAGCCGATCGAGGAGTGTTTTGCGGAAGAGGACAAGGCCCTCGGCGATCTCATCAAGACCCGTCAGTGCAAGGCCTCGATCTACAGCTTCGACCTGGTTCAGCGTCGAGCGAAAAAGCCCGCCGGTCGTCCCAAGGACGTGACACCCCGCAAAATCAACAAGATCGGCATCATCGGCGCGGGGCTTATGGCGTCGCAGTTGGCCGTCCTCTTCCTCCAACGCTACGGCGTGCCGGTGGTGATGAAGGACATCAAGCAGGAGTTTTTGGACAAAGGCGTTCAGTACGTCAAGGGTGAATTGGCCGGTCGGGTGAGCAAGGGCAAGATGCCTCAAGCCAAAGCCGATCATCTCGCGCACATCCTGATCCCAACGCTCGATTACGCGGACTTCGCGGATTGCGACTTCGTCATCGAAGCGGTCTTCGAAGAGATGCCGATCAAGCAGCAGGTCTTCGCCGAGGCGGAAGAGGTTGTTTCCGACACATGTCTGTTGGCGACCAACACCTCGAGCTTGTCGATCACCGAGACGGCCTCCAAGCTGAAACACCCGGAGCGGGTGGTGGGCTTTCATTTCTTCAACCCCGTCGCGATTCTTCCTCTCCTTGAGATCATCAAGGGCGAAAAGACCGACGACGCGACGTTGGCCACCGCGTTCGAGTGCGCCAAGAAGATCAGGAAGAATGCGATCCTGGTGAAGGATTCACCGGCGTTTCTGGTCAATCGTCTCCTTACCAAGATGATGGTCGACTGCGCAACCATGGTCGACGAAGGCGCGGATTTCAAGCAAGTCGACAACGCGGTTTTGTCTTTGGGGCTCCCCATGGCGCCCTTCGACCTCCTGGCGCTCGTTGGGCCGGCGGTCGCATATCACGTGCTCGATACCCTTCACGAGGCGTGGCCGGATCGTTTCCCGCTCAATCAACGAATCAAACAAATGGTGGACGCCAAGATTCCCGGCGTGTACCAGGGCGCCAAGGTCCACCCGAAGGTGCAGGAAATCTGGAAGGACAAAGGAGACAAGGAGTTTCTTGACGAAGAGATCGTCGATCGGCTCCTCACCAGCCTCACCCACGAAGTGGATTTGATCCTGCAGGAAAAAGTGGTCGCGGATCCCAAGGACATCGACACCGCCATGCTTCTCGGCGCCGGTTGGCCGTTCTTCATGGGCGGCATTACCTTCTATCTGGACATCGTCGGCTATACGCCCAAAGTCCTGCAGAAGGTCTTCTACTCGATCTAACCGACCGCCGCTTCACGGGGACGCTTCAATCGGGGCGTCCCCCACGCCCTTCCCTGCTTCTCCGCTCGTTTCCGACGGTTCTTCTGAAACAATCCCTCCCAGCTGTTTGTCCATATTAGAGAATTCGGCCGAGCGCTCAGGTCTCGGCCCTCTCTCACAAGGAGACACTCCGTGACATCGGACAACATCCAACAAGCCGCCCGGCTGGTCGAGCAAGCGCGGGAAATCGTGGTCTTCACCGGAGCGGGCATATCGACCGAGTCGGGCATACCGGATTTCCGTTCGCCCGGCGGGATCTGGTCGCGATATAATCCGGACGACTTCAGCTTTCAAAACTTCCTGGCCGATGAGAAATTCCGACGGATCTATTGGGAATACGACCGCCTCACCTACCCCGATATCGATCGCGCGGTCCCGAATCCGGCTCATCACGCCATCGTCGAATTGGAGAAGCGGGGGCGACTCTCCGCGGTGATTACCCAAAACGTGGACGGCCTCCACCAAAAGGCCGGCGCCTCCACCGATAAGGTCTTTGAATTACATGGGACTCAGCGCGAGGTGAGCTGTCTCGACTGCGGCGGGCTCTGGAAACGCGAGGTGATCGTGGAACGGATGGAACGCGACGGAATCGATGTTCCGTACTGCGAACGCTGCGGCGGACCGCTCAAGTCCGCGACGATTACATTCGGTCAGGCGCTTCCCGAGGACGTGCTTAGAGCCGCGTTTCATCACGCGCAGACGTGCGATCTCTTCATCACGATCGGGTCGACACTCGTGGTTCAGCCGGCCGCGTTGCTGCCGGTCGTGGCCAAGAAAGCAGGCGCCAAGCTGATCCTCATAAATCTATCGGAGACGCCCTTCGACGACATCATGGATGTGATCATACGCGAGCGAGCGGGCGCGGCCATGAAGGCGATCATCGACGCAGCGACCGCCGCCTGATACCGCCTCGGGCTCGATGTTTCGAGCGCTACCCCCGTTTGGCCCCGCACGGGCAGAGCCTGCTGTCGTAGGCCACCGCCCGGCGGCAATGGGTGCAAAAGCGAATCGCGGACGGAATGTCCCGACCGAATATCAGCGGAGTCACGGGGAACGGCGCTTCCTGAATCTTCCGTTCCAGTCGGTCGCGATCGCGGATGCCCGTGCCGATGACAAATCCCCGATATTCCGAGCGGTCGGGATATTTCTTCAGACATTGATGGAGATAGTCGACCACCTGATCCACCACGTCTTCCGTGTTCGGGTCGCCGCTGACGTGCAGGCTGTCCTTCTTGAGTTCCGCGACGGTGACCCGATGAGGTTCCACGAAGACCAGGTCCGCGCGGCGACCGCCGGGCATTACGTCTTGCCGGTACACGGTGGGATAGCGCTCTCCAAGGACCGCCATTCCCGGCCGAATCCCGAAGAGGCTGTCGTCGATCAATTCCGGATACAACCAGAGTGAGTGTTCGATACGATCCTCCAGATAGACTTTCCCGCTCATCGTCCTTCCTGCGCCTTGCTCTTGAGCTTCTCATGCCAGAGTTGGTGAGAGATCGCGTCGATCAGCCGATCGGGCTTGGCCCTCTTGGACAACTTCCGATTGGACTTGGGGTCTTTGGTCCTGATGGCTTCCGCGAACCTCCGGAGCTTATCCACGCCGTCATTATCCGCGATGCGTTCCAATTCCTCGGTAATCGAGTCCTGCGAGGTTTGGGAACGAAGTCGAGCGCGGAGATCCACGAAGGCTTCACGCTCGGCGAGTGCGGGATCGTTCGCGGCGGCTTTCTTCAGGCGCGCGGCCAGCTCGTCGAGGCGGTCTTCCGGATAGTAGAACCCGAGAAGTATGTGATCGATGGTGGGCTTCTTCACGGTCAGGCCCAGTTCCCGGGCAAGATCGTTCATCGGGAGCAGCTTCTTGTTGCCGTCCCAGATCTCGCGGATCTCCATGGCCTGCGGATGGGTGAGCAGTTCCTTCTTGAGGTCCTTCTGCGAGGGTTGGAGCTTCTTCAGCCAGCCCTTCACAGATTTGACGGCCTGTTGGCTCACCGTCCGCCGCTTGGTCGCCGGCGCGTTCCCGATCCGTTGCTTGAATTGTTCCAGAAGATCGAGCAGCTCGTTGAGTTCGCTCATGCCTCGATAACCTCCAGGATTTCGTGGGTCAGCAATATGAAGTCCTTAGACGCTTCGCACTGTGGATCAAACATGTTGACGGGTAGCTGGTTGTCCTGAGCTTTGCTCAAAGCCGACAATTTACGCAGGCGGCGCGAGAAGACCCGCGCGTTGGGTATGAAAACGTTGTTCTGATGGCGATCCTCGCGGACATAGGCTGCGATGTCGTCAATAAAGGAGTCCATCGTCCCCTTTTTTCCCTTGTCGTATTGGTTAAACGCCACGCCGGCTATCCGAACCGGGTCGGGATCGAGCAGGAGAAACTGATCTCTCAGGCTCTGGAGATGCCCCACCAGTCTTTTGATACCCGCATTCGAGAGAAAGTCGGGACACGTTGGAATGACGATGAGGTCCGCGCAGAAGATCGCATTCTGGGTGGTCAGATACATGTTCGGCGGACAGTCGAAGATGACGTAATCGAATTCGCCGCAGACCGGCTTTATTTTGATGTCCAAGCATTGAAACGCCTTCGGATGAAACGGTTTGTTGAGCGCATGATGAAGCCGGTTATCGAGATCGAGCATCTCGAACGTCGCGGGTGATATGCGAAGGCTTGGGCATGAGGGCAGCGCATAGGTCGATTCCGGCACATTCCAGGCATAAGCGCCCATTATGATGTCCACGAAGATCTGGTAGGTTGTTCTTTTCTGGAGCGCCACCCACTCAGCCCACATTTGAGGTCCCAGGAGCCACTGGCTCAGCGAGGCCTGCACATCGAGATCGATCAGCAGCACTTTCTTGTGAAAATGATACGCCAGGCAGCCGGCCACATTGACCGCGCAGGTGGTCTTTCCCACTCCCCCTTTGAAGTTGGCGAACGCCAGTATGGTCGTGCCGTCAGGTGTCTTCTGAGAAAGGCCTCCGGTCTTCTGATTTCCGGGTGTGGAAGCGGCTGACTTCTCAGTTTTCTTCGGTTTTCTTCCCATGGCCCCCCTCACGGCGGATCGATTTCGTTTCACTGGGAACGGGAGTGTGGATGACGAAACGTTGGCGTTCACCCGCTTTGGGTCGGCGAGCGAAGACTTCCGGCGTCGATAGTAGCATCAATTCGGCGTCTGCGTCAATGGTTATTATTCAGGTCTTAGGATAGCCTAGGCCGTACGGGAATGGGGAACCCGAGGGGAACGACGGAGATCACGCGCCCGGCCCGCCGGAACGGGTCCGCGAACGCAACAGGCTCCGCCGGCGATTCTCCGCGTGCGTAGTCGCCGCAGATTCACGCCCGGGGAGCCTGAGAGAGGGGACTCAGGAGTAGCGAAATTACAGCGCGAACTTCTCCGGAGGCCGACGTTCGGGAACGTACTCGTGCGGAATCTTCTCTTCGTTCCATTCCTTGGAGACGTACAGCCCGCAGTAGCAGCTGCCGTACTCCTTGACGTCGGGCTCACGGTACACGCAAGGACAGATGATATCCTTGTCCTTTTCCCGATCCCCGGACGAGAGCCTGCACGGGCACGACATATAGCCGTAGCGTTCCTTGTTGACCAGGAGACCTTCGAGGAGCTGCAACACGTAGTCCCTATCCTTGTTGAAGTAGTACCCCTTCGGTTCCTGGATCTTCCTCAAGGTCTCGTACAACGTTTCCGTTGCGTCGCTCATATTCCCAAGGCCTCCTTGATTTCCTCTTCCTTGTACCCGACGATGACTTTGTCCCCGATGATGATCGTCGGAAACGAGCACCGAGCATTGATCTTCTTAATTTCTTCGAGCATTTCTTCCAATTCGTCTTTGGGGAGCTTGTCCACGTCGGTGCAATCGTACTGCACTCCGCACTCGTCGAGCAATTCCTTGGTGCATTTACAGTGAACACACGTGCTGAGCGCATACAGCTTAACATCGTTTTCGGCCATTCCGGGCTCCTTTCATCGAATCAATCGATGCCATACTATCCGTGCGGCCGCCAAATCGTCAAGACGCGGCCGGAAATACCAACCGTTTTCGGGGACTCGGACCGGCGACCGATTCAGCCGAGCCGTCCCCACATCAATCCAAGACGGATTCCAAATCCGCGATACTCTCGAGAATAGAGGTCGGCGAGAAATCGAATCGGTGGAGATCCTCCCTGCGGGTGGCGCCGGTCAGGACGAGCGCCGAATCCATCCCGGCGTTGTGGGCGAACTCGATATCGGTCGTCATGCGATCCCCTACCACGAGACAGGCCTCGCGCGGCAGGCCGAGCTTCTCCATCGCAAGCTCTGCGAGATCCGGGCTCGGTTTGCCGAACACACGATCCGGCCCGCGACCGGCCGCGGTCGCGATCGCTGCGACCAGACTTCCCGACCCCGGTCGGAGGCCTTGTTCGGTGGGCAACGACGGGTCCAGGTTGGTCGCCCAAAACGTCGCCCCGCGGATGAGCGCGGTCTGGGCTTGGGCAAGCTTATCGTAGGTGAACCCGTAGTCCATCGCGGTGACGAGGAAGTCGGCCTCGAGAGGGTCTTCAGTGACCGTCACCCCTTCCGCTTCGAGCGCTTCGATCAGACGCGGTTGCCCCACCACGAACGCTCGGGCCCCAGGGCCATGCGTTCTGAACCCCTTGAGAAGCGCTGACGCGGAATTCAGTGCGTCATCGGGGCCGGCGTCGATGCCGAGGTTCCGAATTTTCGTCGCAATGTCGACGGCTTGAACCGAGGCGTTGTTGGACAGAAAGAGGACCCGGACGCCGCGAGCCCGAATTCGTTTCAGCGTTTCCGCTGCGCCCTCGATGAGGGTGTTTCCATTGACGACCGTGCCGTCCAAATCAACGAGAATAGCTTCGTAACGAAGGTCGTTCTTCACTGAGATCTTCCGCCCTCACTCGCCCCCGGCGTCTTCCGGCCCAGCGGACGCGGACTGCGACTTCCTGAGCGCGAATTGCAAGTTGAATGCGGCCTTATCGTAATCCGGGTCGATACTGAGCGATTTCTTAAAGTCCCGGATCGCCGCGTCGAAATCGCCGAGTTTATACGCCAGATAGCCGCGATTGTTCCAAAGCGTCGAATCGGACGGGTCCGCCTCGACGGCCCGGTCGAGGTCTTCCTTCGCTTGGTCCGTCATGCCTTGCCGGAATCGTATGACGCCGCGCAACGCCAGCGCTCGAGGAGCGAAGGTCTCCCTGGAAAGCGCAGCAGGCAGGTCTGTGAGCGCCTCGTCGGGTTCGCCCAGAAGATAGCGCGCGACCGCGCGATGGTAGCTGATTCGAGGATCGCCGGGCAGGCATTCGAGCGCGCGCGTGAAATCCTCGATCGCCGCGTTGTAAAGCCGTCGCTCGACATAGGTGAGGCCCCGCATGTCGAAGATCTCACCGTCAGCGGGATCGAGATCCGCGGCTTTGGTCAGGTCCGCCGCGGCTCGAACGGGATCGCCCAGGTCCATGAACAGACGCGACCGTTCCTTGTACGCGTCGACCAGCGAGGGATCGATTCGTATTGCCTTGTCGAAAAAGCCGAGCGCTTCATCTCGTCGGCTACGCCGTACCGCGGCAACGCCTTGAAAGAGATAGGCGGGCGCATAGAGAGCGTTGATCGAAAGCACGCGGCGGAGAACTTTCTCGGCACGCTCGAAATCGCTGAGGAGGATGTGCGCCCGCGCCTTCAGCACCAAGCCCTCGGGATCGTAGAGGCGCTCCGCTGAGTAATCCGAGAGCGCTTCGAGCGCCTTCTTAGGTCGATCCGTCTTGAAATAGACAAGCGCCTTCTCCTTGGCGATCTCGTCCGGGGGCGCCCCGAGCTCCTCAGCGCGCTCGTAGTCCGTCAACGCACTTTCGTATTCCTTGAGCTTCCCGTGGATTCGCGCTCGGGCGATGAACGCGCCGGCTCGTTTGGGCTTCAGCCCAATCAGCGCTTCGGCGTCCTCGAGGGCCTCCCGAGGCTTGCCCAGCTTGAGCAACGCTCGGCGACGAGCGTCGAGCGCCTCCGCGGATGAGGGATCGTAATAAAGCGCTCTTGTAAACTCGTCCGCAGCTTTGACCGGGAAACCTTCCGATTCGTAGATCATCCCTTTGAGGATATACGCCCGCGCGTTGCGAGGCTCCACCGGCAGAATCCGTTCCAGCGCCCTGCCGGCTTCCTCTGTCTGATCCACGACGATCATGCAGTGGGTCTTCTCGAGCAATGCAGGGATGGGATTCGGGGAACCGATAAGCGCGGAGTTGAAGTCGACAATCGCGCGAAAGCAGTCCCCGCTCTTTTTGAGGGCCATACCGCGCGCGAAATAGAGCCGCGACTTCCCGCGCCGTGAAATCGAGGGATCTTCGATCGCCCGATCGAGGATCTCGACGGTCCGGACCGGGTCGTTGGTCGCCGCCGCTTCTTTGAGTATTGCGTCGACGGACGAAGAAGCTGAAAGGAGAGCGCCCCAGAAAAACACAATGACGACCGCGCCGCACGCCCGGGCCGCCAACCGAAGGGAAACAGCCGCGATACCCCGAGAATTCACCGCGACCGACTCCGCAGTTCTTCTCTCAGCACGTCCAAGATCTTGTCGAATTTCTCCTGCATCTCGAGCATGTTCTCCCTCATCCGGAGAACCACCTCGCAGCCCGGAAGGTTGACATCCATCTCTTGGACCAGGTTCATGATGACGCGAATCCGATCCACCTGATCAACGGAATACACCGGTCGATCCGCGGAATCGGCCTGAACGGTACTGACAAGATCCTCCGATTCAAGCTTCCGCAGGAACTCTTCGTCGCAGTCGAACAATTCTATGACCTGCTCGCGGTAGTAAAACTCTTGAGCCATAAGCGCTACCCCGAAGCATTAGATTCGTAAGTCGCGTCGCACGTCGCCTTCGTAAAACCGATCGAGGGTTCTCGCCGCTTCCAGCGCCTCCTCACTTCGGGTGGACGGAACTTGAATCCTGATCGTAACATACATGTCACCGTAGGCCTTGGTCTTGAGATTCCGCGCGCCTTTGCCCTTCAGCCTCATGACTTGTCCCGCCTTCGTGCCCGGGGGTATCTTGAGCTGAATGTCACCGGTGATGGTCGGAACGGAAACTGCCGCGCCCTCCATAGCCTCCCGCACGGTGACCGGCACGTCCATCCGGAGATTATCTCCGTCGCGCTTGATCAGCGGATGCGGCCTCACCTGAACGCGGATGTACAGATCACCCGGCGGGCCGCCGTCGGCGCCCGGCTCGCCTTTTCCCGCTAACCGAATCCTCGATCCGTCGGTCACGCCTTCCGGAATGTTGACGTCGATGGTCTCGGTCTGGGGCGGCCCTCCGCCGATCGGCGCCGCTTGGAGCGTAACCCGCGTCGACCCTCCCCGGACCGCGGTCAAGAAGTCCACATCGAGGCTGGATTCCACATCACGGCCCTTTTGCGGCCCCTGAGGACCGAAAGGACTCGGGCCGCCGGCTCGGCGCCCGCCTGCGCCGAAAATCTCGCCGAAGATATCCTCGAGTCCTGAATAACGAATATTATCGCCCTCAAATGAGAAGTCGCGCCAGAACTGCCGGCCTCCGCCTCCGCGGCCGGCGCCGGCGCCCGCGTAACTCTGCCATTGTCGATACTGTCGCGCCTGCTCGGGATCGAATCCCGACTGCAGCCCTTCTTCGCCGAATTCGTCGTATATCTTCCGTTTTTCCGGGTTGGTGAGAATGTCGTGCGCCTGAGAAACCTTCTTGAAACGCTCTTCCGCCGCCTTGTCACCCGGATTCACGTCCGGATGCAGTTTTCGAGCAAGCTTTCTGTATGCTTTCTTGATCTCCGCGGTCGAGGCGGTCTTGCCGACGCCGAGAACGGAGTAAAAATCTTCTCCCGCCATACGTTATCCTCCCCCTCATCGAGGGTTCCATATGCCGTAACCGCGACCGTCGCGCCGTACCGTGGCCTGTTCG
Source organism: uncultured Syntrophales bacterium (assembly GCA_964385875.1). Classification (GTDB taxonomy): domain Bacteria; phylum Desulfobacterota; class Desulfomonilia; order Desulfomonilales; family Desulfomonilaceae; genus CAYLRL01. The sequence continues at coordinate 3,659 of CAYLRL010000024.1, read as the reverse complement.
TAACCGCCGCTGATTGTCTCCTGTTTGCGGTCGAGGTTACAGCCTCCTACCCTGAGATATTTGTGTACTAGCGGTCTGATGTCAAGTTCGAGGCCCGCGGTCGCGCGAGGGCGCACTCATTTTTCTTGACAAGAATAATAGACTATGGCATCCTCACCACCACACGCATTGAATCCAAGAACACCGTGAAACCCCGGCGTCCGCTCCCACCTATCTCCGGCTCGCCGGGTTTCGTTTGTGAAGCGCCTTTTGCGGCGTTTTCTTCGGCGCATTTCCCGTCGCCCGGACGAGTTCTTTCTGCGCCGCGTGTCTCCGTTACCGGCAGTTCGATTCTCGAGCGGCCCGCTCGGCTCGCGCGCTCCCTCGGCAAACGAATGGTTCACCGGGCTTGAGGCGGCTCCGCGCCCGGTGAGGATGGAGGGGGAGACTCATCTCCCTCTCCATCCTCACCCATCGAGATATCAATGGCTTATCGCTATCTCGGTGAACGGTTGCCGGCAAACGCTGTTTACGATTCCTATTCAAGTGTGATACGCATTTCCTCGGGCCGATTTACGCGGGTCCGCCGATCGCGGCCCTTACCGTCGAGCTCCGAGGTTGACAGCGCAGATGAAAATCGATGTCCACGTGCATCTCCTGCCCAAGCGAGTCCGGTCGGACCGCAGCCCCTTGTGTCAGTCCGACCCGGCGTTCGGCGCAATCTATTCAAACCAAAAGGCGCGACTGGCCTCCGAAGAAGACATCATCGCCTACCTCGATGAGTCCGCAATCGACAAGGCCGTCGTCTTCGGCTTTCCGTGGGACGACCACGTTCTGGTGAGGGAGAACAACGACGAAGTCGGCGCTTTCCGAGAGCGCTATCCGGATCGTGTCATCCCCTTCGCGGCGCTCTCTGCGCGCGGGGGCGCGCGGGCGTATCGAGAAGCGGAGCGCACGTTGGCGGCCGGTTTTGCGGGACTGGGGGAGTTGGCGGTCTACAGCGGCGGCTGGACCGGGAATAATCTCGCCCTGTTCTCGGCGTGCTTCGAGGTCGCCGCCAAAGCCTCCGCGCCGGTCTTGTTGCATGTCAACGAGCCGGTCGGACATGAATACCCCGGCAAGACGACCGTGGACTTCCGTGCGCTCCTCGAGACGATCCGCGACAATCCCGGCGTCGACTTCATCCTGGCTCACTGGGGCGGAGGAGTCTTTGTGTACGCGTTGATGCCCGAGATACGCGAGGTGATGAAGCGAACGTATTTCGACACGGCCGCGTCGCCGTTTCTCTATCGTCCCGATGTGTACGAGACGGCCCGGAGAGCGATCGGTGAGGATAAGGTCCTGTTCGGGAGCGACTTCCCCCTCCTCGGTATCCGGCGATACGAACGGGAGCTGGATGAGGCCGGCGCCGAGGCCGACTTTCGCGCAGCTGTCCTCGGCGAGAACGCGAGAAGGCTGCTCAAGCTCTGAAGCGCGGCGAGGCTACGGTTGATCGGGTTCCGGCGCGGGCGGCGGACTGACGCTGAAGACCTCGAGCCCGCGATCGATCCCTTTCACGTGAATCGTTTGCGGGCCGTCGCATGCCGGGGGGTCCTTGAGGAGCGCCTTGGTGCGAGCGGTCATCAGTATCCCACCCGGCGGGGCTTTGGCCTGCAATCTGCTCGCGATGTTCACGATGGATCCGACCACCGTATATTCCATCCGTCGACTCGATCCAATATTGCCGATGATCACGTGGCCGGTGCTTATGCCGATGCGGATTCGCAGCCCTTTGTGAAACGCCTCGATTCCGGACCAGTACCATTTCCGGTTGAGGTCGATCATCTCCTGTTGCATCCTGCGAGCCGCCCTCACCGCCGCGTCCGCATGATCCTCGAGGGGCACGGGATCGCCGAAGAAGGCCATGAGTCCGTCGCCGAGGAACTTGTCCACCGTGCCGCGCTCGTCGAAGATCGCCTGCGTCATTCGGTCGAAGAATTCGTTGAGAAACTGATTGATGTACTCTACGTCCACTTCTTCGGAAAACGTCGAGAACCCCTCGATGTCCAGGAAGACCACCGTGAGTTCCCGCCGCTTGGTCGTCAGATCGATCTCATGGTCTCCGTGGAGGATGATGTCGAGCATTTCGGGTGAGAGATATCGCTTCAACGCGTCGGAGGCTCGGGCTGCTTCGGATTCCCGTGAGCGCGCGCTCACAATGACCGCGGCCATCCCCGCGGGAAGAACAATCGTGATGAATTCGGCAGCGGGGATGTCAAGTCGCTGAGCGAAAAACGCGAAAAACGAGGCCGCGACAAACACCGCGCACGCGCCGAACACAAGGGTGAGGCCGAGCCAGAGCCGTAGTCTCGGAGCAAACACAGCGAAGACCAACGCAAGAATCACCGCGGGAACGAGTGTGGAGGGAAACGCTTCCAGTTCCCGAACGAAGTTCCCGGTCAGCATATTGCTCAGCGCGTTCGAATGGATACGGCTCAGCGCGGTCTCATGGGCGATCGGGGTTATCCCGATGTCGGTCATCCCGCTCACGTTGAGCGCGATGATGACCGCTTTGTCGTTGTATTTGAATGATTTCTCCGCTTCGGTTTCGCTCGTGTCGAAGAGGTCGGTTGCGGAGTAATGCTTGAAGCCGTCGTCCCGGCTCGACCAATCGATCACCATAAACGCCCGGTCATTCACGGGGATCTTGAGAATCTCTCCGGCGCGGCGAACACGAATCACCCGCGAACCGTCGAACATCACGTTGTCCGAGTCGATATCCCAATACGCGCACAGGGCCGCCAGACTGAGACTTGGAATCACTCTGTCGTACAAACGGATAAACATCGGCACGCGGCGGTGCACGCCGTCCGCGTCGGGCAGGGCCTTGATGTGGCCGAGCCCTTCCGAATATTCACTGATCCCGGGCAGCGGCAGCATGGTGTTCTTGAAGCGCTTCACGCCGATCAGTTCGGACCGCGCTGCCTCATCCATCGGCCAACATCGGCTGTCCACAGCGACCGCGCGTTTTCGGTCCGCGGGGACGATCGGATCTTCGTTATTCCATTGCACGCTTCCCAGCCCCACCGCGGAGACTACCGTCCCCGTTTCCCGAATGGCCTCGATTAGGGCTCTATTCCCCTCTTCGCTCTTTCCCTTGGCCGAGTAGAGGATATCGAAGACGATCGTCTTGGCGCCGAGTTCGGCCAACCGACGGACGATCCGAGCGCTCTTCTCACGGTCCCACGGCCATTGCCCCCATTCGATGATCGCCTTGTCGTCGATGTCCAGATGGACCAGGTCGGGAGAGGGCCGGGCGGGCGCAGCGGCGCGCGTCTTCCAGTCGAAGAGCGCCCAGTTCAGGTAATCGAAAGGCCGAGGAAAAAAAATGGTGAGAAGGATGACGGACATGCAGCACGCAGCGGAGACGCACAGCCCCGTGAAGAGGGTTCGGTCCGAACGAAAGAGGCCGAAAACCGCCATTGTGCAGTCTTGTCTCCCCGTCGGCGGTCGTTGACGGTTCTCCCTATGAGAAACCGGAATACGAAGCCGACCTTTTATCCGCGGAACGTCGTCGAACGAACAAGCCCGTATTCAGTATCGATAATGGTTCACCGGGCTTGAGGCGGCTCTGCGCCCGGTGAGGCTGGAGGGGGAGACTCATCTCCCCCTCCAAGCCTCCCCCATCGAGATATCAATGG
>CAYLRL010000023.1:0-58660 GCA_964385875.1 uncultured Syntrophales bacterium | reverse complement strand
AGTCTCCCCCTCCATCCTCACCGGGCGCAGAGCCGCCTCAAGCCCGGTGAACCATTACCTTCCATCTCCCGGCGCAAGGCGAAAATCGTCGATGACGTGATCAACCTGTCCCGTGAAGAGAGCGACAAGCCTTTCACGAACGCACTCTTTCGCTTCGGGGCTTTCCTGCTTGTGGTCGAGTGCGCTGCCGTCCACAGCTTGTCCCGCGCATGGAGTATGTCCAGGAGCTGTATCCAGTCGGAAAACAGTTCATCGGCAAAATTCCACATACTCTTCTCTCCGTCGGCGCCGACGGCTTCAAGTCGGGTGTCGGGCCAATTCTGTTCATGGCGGCCCCTTGAGCCTTATTCATTACCGTTGCTCTCCCTCCAAACTTCCCCCATCGAGATATCAAGAGCTTATCGCCTGCCAGGTAGACGTTTATAGACTAACTATACTGTGATATATGGCCCTGATATTGTGAGTATTGTACGCCGTCCATCGGCTCTCGTCCATGAGGCCTCGCATCCGCTCCAAGACGACTTCGCACGACAAGGTATCTGAAGGTCGATTTTGGCCGATAAGCCCGGACACGAGAGCGCGAGCCGCCTTGTACAGGTCTTTTTCTCGGCTCTTGAATTGGGGCCGCTCACTACGGAATGATCACCTCCCCGGGCTTGTTCCGGAATCGCCTCCTATGGTCGGCTCTGAATAACCGCTCGGCAATTTTGCCGCAGAGAAGCGCGCCAAAACGCGCTTTTCGCGCTTGACAATCACGTCACGAATCGATAGGGCTCAACGCATCAGGACGGACCGCCATAGGACGCCGAGACGGAACTATCCGTTGTCGATAAGGCTCTGGGCAGGAAAATGCCGAGCACCGCGCCTCGAATATTCCGGGCTGGGCCACACGGACCGAGCAGACGGCCGGGCCAAAGAGGCGCACATATCGTGTCGATGTATGAACCCAAGGCTTTATAGCCGTAACTTCGGTATCGCTCGAACGGAGAGCGGCAATGGACGTTAACCTGCTTGACCCCTTCAAATCCTGACGAAAGGGCCGAGCGCGAAATCAATTGACGGTTGAAATGAACTACGAACTCGCTCTTACGCCTTCCGGTCGCCTCCTCGTGCGTGAAAGCGGAGGATTGGGAGAAACGACGTCTGACGCTCGAATGGAGAAAACGAAGCGAGCGTTTTCGTCGTCTCAGGCGGCGGGCCTTTTCTCTCTTGCGGCGATGAAGCCCGACGCGCCGCTTTCTCCGCCATTGGTTTTTTGGCGCGAATTCGCGTGTCGTTATGTAACAGAGATTAGTCGCACGCCGGATTTGAACGGAAAGCCGGCCGATCCGTTGAAACCGCCTCCGGAGTCGGATCTTGCCGCCATGGCGCTCTCCGCGCCGCCGATGCGTGGTGGGGAATACCTCAACGAGGAGGTCCTTCGAGCACTTTGGACTGAGTTGGACACCTGGGTACGGCACGAGATGGCAGGTTCGGAAGAAGGTCCGCGAGGATGGCTTAAAAGGCATGCCCCCCTCTGGCATCAGGTCGGACGTGTGTGTTTCCATCTGGCGGAGAACAAGCGTGACGCCGAAGCGCCGTTCGCGTTTCTGGCCACGTACGCGCCGGGTCTTTCCGCGGTGGGGCGGGTTCAGTACCGACCGTTGGGCAAGGCTCTTCAGGAGTATGCAGGAGAGGGAAACAACAAAGAGCTGGTCAACCTGCTTTCGCCCGTTTATCGAGCATCGGAGAGGGTTGATCTGGTCAAGGAAATGGTTGATTCCGGGGACATATTTCACCCCTTGGCGTGGACGCCGGCCGAAGCCTACCGCCTTCTCAAGAGCGTACCCGTTCTCGAAGAGTGCGGTATCCTCGTGAGGCTCCCCGATTGGTGGCGGAAACGACCGCGTCCGCGCGTGGCCGTAACGGTTGGCGACACACGGCAAAGCGGTTTCGGCGCGGATGCGATGTTGGATTTCAAGGTAAACGTCGCCTTGGACGATCAGGAACTGACCGAGGAGGAATGGCGCCGAATCGTGGAGGCGGAGGACGGTCTGGTATACGTCAAGGGGCAGTGGGTCGAAGTTGACCGGGATAAACTGTCCGAGGCGCTTGAACACTGGAAAAAGGTGGAAGCCCGCTCTAACGAGGGAGGTATCTCCTTTATTGAGGGTATGAGACTCTTGGCGGGAGCGTCGGAGAATTTGGACGCCGGCGGTTCGGCGAGTAACAAAAACGACGAATGGGCCTTTGTTGACGCGGGCGAGTGGCTTTCCGAAGTATTGTCGGGTTTGCGCAATCCGGAAAGCCTGGACTCGGATGGGCCCGCCGGGGATTTTCAGGGCACACTTCGTCATTACCAGGAAACCGGGAAAAACTGGCTGCGGTTCTTGACGCAGCTGGGACTGGGAGCGTGCCTTGCAGACGACATGGGATTGGGGAAAACCATCCAGGTTCTTTCGCTTCTGCTCACTTTGAAGGGAAATGGACAATCAACCAAAAGAGCGTCCCTTCTGGTGCTTCCCGCATCGCTGCTGGCGAACTGGAAGGCCGAAATGGAACGCTTCGCACCCTCCCTCAAAGCTTTGTTCGTCCACCCTTCGGAGATGGACCCCGAATCTCTGGCCGCGGCGGCTCATGATCCCCGCGCGGCGCTCGAGAATATGGATGTCGTGTTGACCACGTATGGAATGTTGCTCAGACAGAAATGGCTGCTCGAAGTACAGTGGCTGCTCGTAATTGTGGATGAAGCGCAAGCCGTAAAGAATCCGGGAGCCCGCCAGACAAAAGCGGTTAAACAACTCAAGGCGGACGCCAGGATCGCGCTTACCGGCACGCCGATCGAGAACCGGCTCGCGGATCTTTGGTCGCTCTTCGATTTCCTTTGTCCGGGACTGCTCGGCTCGGCCGCGAAATTCAAGAAATTCACCAAGGCCTTGGAAGAGCGAGAGCATGACCGCTATGCGCCGCTCAGGAACCTGGTTCGCCCGTATATCCTCCGGCGACTCAAGACTGACAAGAACGTCGTCACGGACCTTCCCGAGAAGACGGAAATGAAAGTGTTCTGCGGTTTGGCAAAGAGGCAGGCCGCTGTGTACGCCAAGTCGGTGGAGGAACTGGCCAAGACGCTTCGAGAGCAGGATGGAATGAAGCGCCGGGGGCTCGTTTTGGCTTATCTAATGCGTTTCAAGCAGATATGCAATCATCCGAGTCAGTTCCTCGGAGACGGCGGATACAAGCCGAGCGAGAGCGGAAAGTTTGAGCGACTTAAGGCGCTGTGTGGGGAAATTGCGTCCCGTCAGGAAAAGGCGCTTGTTTTCACCCAGTTTCGGGAGATCACCGAACCGCTGGCTGCATTTCTCGGGGACGTTTTCGGCTGTCGAGGCCTCGTCCTGCACGGCGGAACCCCGGTGAATAAACGTAAGAACCTGATCGACACATTTCAGGCGGAAGAAGGGCCCCCGTTTCTCGTGCTGTCTCTCAAAGCGGGCGGTACGGGGCTCAACCTCACTGCTGCGTCGCATGTAATCCACTTCGATCGCTGGTGGAACCCCGCGGTGGAAAACCAAGCCACCGACCGGGCGTTTCGCATAGGGCAACATCGAAATGTCGTGGTACACAAGTTTGTGTGCCGGGGGACGGTTGAAGAGAAAATCGACGCCCTCATCGAGGAGAAGACCGATCTTGCCGAGGATATCCTCAAGGCCGGCGCCGAATCAGCGCTGACGGAGATGAGCGACGAGGAATTGCTGAGGGTCGTGTCGTTGGACATCGATCGAGCAAACGTATAGGAGAATCGCGATGAGCTTCTACGGTTGGAGGCCTTATGTGCCGGTGGCCGAACGACGCCGGCAAGCCGGCAAGAAAATGGACGCGCTCAGGAAACAGGGAGTGGATATCAAGCCTGTTTCCATTGAAGGAAGGAAAATCGCGCGGACATTCTGGGGTGAAGCCTGGTGCGATCATATGGAGTCGTTCAGCGACTACGAAAACCGTTTGCCGCGAGGCCGAACCTATGTCCGCAATGGATCGGTCTGCCATCTTGAGATCACCCGCGGCGAAGTGCACGCCATGGTGAGCGGCTCCCGGCTTTACGCGGTAAATATAGCCGTCAATGAACTGCCGGTGGAAAAGTGGGAACGAGTGAAAAACCGATGCGGCGGACAGATCGGTTCTCTTCTCGAGCTGCTGCAAGGCAAGCTTTCCGCCAATGTGATGTCCGTCGTTACCGACCGTGACGAGGGCCTCTTTCCCCTGCCGGGGGAGCTCTATCTGCAGTGCAGCTGCCCCGATTGGGCCGTGATGTGCAAACATGTGGCCGCAGTGCTCTACGGAGTGGGGGCTCGGCTCGACGAAGACCCTCAGTTGCTCTTCCTTCTCCGCGGTGTCGACCACGAAGAGCTGATCAGTGTTGACGCTCAAGCCGCAGTCGCGACCGCCAAGAGCGGCAGCCGCAAGCAAATATCAGATGACGAATTGGCCGACGTGTTCGGCATTGAACTGTCTGATGAGCCGGCGCCCGCCGAAACGCAGCCGTCTCCTCCCCCTGAGAAAACCTCGTCAAAGCCCAAGCAGCCGCCCTCACGTAAAAAGAAGCAAAGAACGAACTCGAGAAAGAAACAGGACGAGGAGAAGCGGCAACCTCAAGTAGGCCGCGGCCGGAGGAAGGAGCCGTCGAGCGATCCGTCGAATGTCCCGCCCGTCACCAGCGAGGCCGTTGTGCGCCTCCGAGCGAAATTCGGTATGTCCCGAAGCCGGTTCGCGCGGCTGCTCGGCGTGAGCGCGCTGTGCATCGCCAACTGGGAAAACAAGCCGGGAAAACTCAATCTTCAGGATCGTTCACGCAACGCCTGGTATTCCGCAAGTAAGTTGACCAAGCGCCGGGCTTGGCAAAAGCTTGAGCGAACTTGAGGATCGGACAAGGCCAAATCCACCAACCAAAGTTAACATGACGAAAAACGGCGGGGCTGGGTTCCCCGAGCAGACGAGTGGTTCGCAGGCAGACGGGCACGAGTCGCGAGGTTTCGGGGTCAGGCTTGACATATGGGTATTTATCCAGGATCTTTCTTCATTTTCTCAAGCTCGCCCGCCAAGTGGGGATTCGTTTCCGCACTCGTGCATAGACGCGTGACCGCTTGGCTGGGGCTGGACAGGTCGCGGCCCAGTTGCGCACCGAGGTCGGTCAGGGGCAGGTGATCTCCAAGGCCACAGATCGTAGAGACGAATCCGGTCCGGCGCGTCAATGAAAACATCGTGGCCGCCGTTCCCACGTAACATGACATGGTAGACGGCGCCCGGCTAATTGATTTGGGCTCTTCGCGCCATGTTCAGCGCTTCTCCCTGACAAAACCCGCCTGATTGAGTTCGGCCGTTTTGCTGAACCCAGTCGAGGCCGCGGGGTCCGGGCAAATCCGAGACCTTCGACTTTTTCGGTTTCACGCATATCTGCTGTGCTACTCGGAAAGGTCGTCGATTCACCATCACGGGCAAGACCATTGCCACGCAGCTGCGCCGAGCTCTCATCCGTCAAGGCGGCACTCCGTCGTCGGATGCATGACCGGCTTGCCGATAGGGCCGAATGGCTCAGGAGTGTGGCGCAGGGGTTCACGAATTATCATTCCGTCCCCGACGCCTTTGCGCGTGTGAAATCTTTCCGCATGGAGGTTGCCCGCCTTTCGTTTCGCACGCTGCGACGGCGAGGCGATCGCCGGCGGATCACCCGGGCTCGGTTTGGTCCTTTCGCCAACCGTTGGCTCCTTCGTGCCCGTATTCTGCACGCATATCCTGATGTGCGCTTTCGCGCCTCTCACCCAAGGTAGGAGCCGTATGCGGGAAACCCGCTCGTACGGAATCGTGCGGGGGGGCGCCGGGCAACCAGAGTTCCTACCGCGACCCATCCTTTACTTTACCAAGTCGACAGAGAATTGAACAAGGATTCTGCCGAGCCGCGACGAAATCCGGTAACCGTTCAGCGGGATAGCGACAAGCCATTGATATCTCGATGGGGGAGGCTTGGAGGGGGAGATGAGTCTCCCCCTCCATCCTCACCGGGCGCAGAGCCGCCTCAAGCCCGGTGAACCATTACGAAATCCGAAGGCGTAGGCCGGCAACATCCGGACGTTACTCCTTTTCCCTGACAAGGCGCTCGGCTTTCGATTGATTGAACGGTCTCGCTTGACTTACTTCGCGTTTCGGCATAGCATTTTGGTCGACAGGCGCATGTGCGCTTAAAAGGGAAGCCGGTGCGAGTCCGGCGCGGTCCCGCCGCTGTAACCGGGGACGAAACCCGTGAAGACCACTGCTCCGGAAAACGGAGTGGGAAGGCTCGGGGAGTAGGACGATCCGGGAGCCAGAAGACCTGCCTGTCGACGCTCAACCGCGCGGACGGCCTTTTTGGGAAGAAGTAAACTGGGTGCACTCCCGGGCCTTATTTGAGGCTCGGGTTTTTTGGTTTCAGGAAGGATTTTCGATGGAGTTCTCTGTTGCACTGACGGAGGAAGCGCAGAGCCTGGCGGACATCATCGCTCGGGGAGGGCCGGTGATGTATCCGCTGGCAGCGTGTTCGGTACCGGCGCTCGCCGTGTTCTTCGAGCGCCTGTGGAGCCTGCGGAAGGCGCGAATCATCCCCGAGGGACTGACGTCGAAGGTCATAGACTTCGTTTCGGCAGGTAACATCGAGGCTGCCACGAGGGAGTGCGAGCGCCGTTCTCGGTCGCCGTTGGCTCGGGTAGCGCTCGCCGGGCTGACCCATCTGGGCGACGATCGCGAAACGATCCGGTTTATTGTTTCGGAAGTGGGCGGACAAGAGGCCGCCGGTCTGGAGCGTTTCCAGCGAATCCTGTCGACTGTGGCTCACATTGCGCCGCTTCTCGGACTCTTGGGAACCGTCTCGGGAATGATCAAAGCGTTCTCGGCAATATCGAAGCATTCGATAGGAGATCCCGCGCTGGTCGCGGGCGGCATATCGGAGGCGCTCATCACCACCGCCGCAGGTCTGGTTGTGGCCATACCGGTTGTGGTGATGCACAAGGTCGTTCAGAGCGCGGCCGCCGGCCGGTCACTCGAACTGGAACGTGAAGCCGTCAAACTTACCGAATGCTTCATGAAAGCCGCTGTCGCATCGAGCGGCGAAGAAAGCCCTTTGCGGAACGTCAGCCGTGACACGGGCGAGAGAGAGCGGCCCGACGATCCTCCGACCGCGGCTCACGCGCCGGCGAGGGTCTAATGTGGACGCCGAAGCGACAACACGATGAAGCGACGTTGGACCTCACACCATTGGTGGATGTGGTGTTTCTGATCATCATCTTCTTTATGTTGTCCACTACCTTCATTGTCCTGCCGGGTATTGAAATAGAACTTCCTCGGGCCTCGTCGGAAAAGGTCGAGTTGGAAAAGGAGGAGATCGTCCTCACCGTCGACAAGGCGGGCCACATCTATATCGACGATCGGTCGGTCACACCGGAAGCGCTCCGGGCGCACCTCACAATGACCCACAGGATCGATCCGATCCGATTGGTGGTGCTCAAGGGCGATCGCGGCGCGGATTACGGTCGCGTTATCGACGTTTTATCGCAGATTCGTGATTGCGGCCTCAACCGGATCGCGATCATCACCAAAGAAGGGGACGATGGGAAAATGGAGCGGGAGGGTGAACCATGATACGCTTTCTCCCCTTCCTTGCCGGCTCAATTCTGGTTCACGTCGTAGTCCTGCTGTGCTGCGGCGCGGTTCCGATCGACGCGGTCGATCCGGGCCTCGAAGCACACCCGACCGAGTGCGTCTATGTGACGCTTCAAGCTCCCGCCCCCGACACCGCGGTCGAACCGACATCAGCATCGGAAGCCGCCCCCGCGTCCGTTCCCTCATCCTCGAGCTCGGGCGCGTCCGTCTTGAAGAAGGAAACGACCACGGAAGAGCCGATCGAGCCGCCTGCGGAAGAGCCGGCTGACAAACCGGTCGAAAAACGGGCGGTACCGACGCCGACAGACGCTGTCCTGAGCGAAGAGCCCGTCCGAGAGAGCTCGGTTGAACCTCCGGAACCAACAACCGCGCCGACCTCGCCCGAACCGCCGAAAAAGGCGATGCTCGCTTTGGATTCCGAAACGCCTGAATACAGAGTAGTCACCAAGTCCGATTGGAACCGCGTCGAACCGGATTCGAATCCGAAGGCGGAGGTCAATGAAGTGGGCGCCCAACCGGCGGTAGAGCGCACATCCACCAAGGAGCGGACGCAGTCGAAGCAGGAGAAAGAAGCTTCTTCCGAGCGCGCCGGAAAGAGGGCCGAAACCGCGGAACCGCCACCCGAGGCATCGGGGCGACCGGCCCTGGAGAGCGCGCCTCGGGTTGCGAGCGCGGCCACCCGGTTCCATGCCGGCGCAGGGGAGGATATGCTCCGCTTCCGGGATCGCGTGCTCGACTCCATCCGGCGGTCGATCTACTTCCCCCGAAACGCGTGGCGGAAGAGGAAGCACGGCGAAACAACGGTCGCGTTTGTGATCGGCCGTGACGGCGGCCTCCTGGAGGTTGACATCGCAAAGTCCTCCGGTCATCCGTCTTTGGACGAGGCCGCGCTGAAGATCGTTCGTAAGGCGGGAGAGGGATTTCCTCCCATTCCGTCGAGTTGCCGACAAGGGAGTATTCGCTATGTTGTGCCGATCATTTTCAAGAGAACGCGGTCCGACAACTCGTAGTAGAGTCGTAGATCGGCTTCTCATCGCTATTTCGCTGACTGTTATCGGCGTGTCGTTCGCGGGAGCGGCGGACACCGCGCGGACGTGCGTTACCGATTTCCTGTTGCGACGGGTTTGCACGGCCGGGCCGGTTGAGCGGGTCGTCTCCCTCGCGCCGAGTCTGACCGAGTGTGTTTTTGCTTTGGGCTGCGGCGACCGCCTCGTCGGGCGCACGACGCGATGCAACAATCCGCCTGAAGCGAAGAACGTCCCGGTAGTCGGCGCATACATGCGGCCCGATCTCGAGCGGCTTATCGCGGCCGCGCCCGATCTCGTCGTCACTACCAAGGCCGGAGCGTCAAAGGAGGTCGCCCGGCGCATCAAGTCGTTCGGAGCGCCGGTCTTTGTAAGTGACTGCGAAAGCATCGACGACGTGGCCGGACTCATCGATAAACTCGGGGTTCTCTTGGATTGTCGTGATCGCGCTGGTCATGTCGTCAAAGAAATGCGTCGCCGACGCGCTGCCGTACGAGCCGAGTGCGAGGGCCTGTCTCGACCAACCGTCCTCTTCGCGGTCGGGATACGTCCGCTGGTGGCCGCAGGCGGTTCTTCATTCGTGGGAGCGCTCATTCGGGACGCCGGCGGCGTAAACATTCTGGAGGATGTTCCGGGCAGGTATCCCAAGGTCAACCTGGAGCATGTAATCAGAGCCGACCCCGATGTCGTCATCACGTTGGACAAGGAGTGCGGAACCGCCAAGACGTGCGAAGAGTACTGGCTCGCCATGCCGACGCTCAAAGCGGTGCGCAACGGCAGGCTCGTATTTATGGACGGCGATCTCATGGCCCGTCCCTCTCCTCGCATCATTACGGCTCTCGAAGAGCTGGCCGAGGCGCTGCACCCCGAAGCGAACCTTCGGTCTCACCTCGACGAGGGTTCGGTCGCCTCCGGGGACGACGCGCCGTGAAACGGAACTCCACGCCCTACCCGATTCGAATGAAGGTTGCCCTGGTGAGCGCAGGTTTGAGCGTGGTTCTCCTGGTGACCGTGGTTGTTTCACTTGTTGTGGGTACCACGAATCTCAGCTTGACCGGGCTCCTCGGTTTGACCGACGGTTCAGGCACAAGCGAGAGCGCGCTCCGTATTCTGCTCTACTATCGGGCGCCTCGAACGTTGCTTGCGTGCTTGACCGGCGCGGGGCTTGCGTCCGCGGGAGTGGTGTTCCAAGGAATTTTGCGCAATCCTCTGGCGGACCCCTACATTGTGGGGATTTCGGCAGGCGGCGCGCTGGGAGCGGTAATTTCGATCGTGTTGGCCGGAGGGTCGCTGATGATCGGAACGCCTCTGTCCGCGTTCGCAGGGAGCCTCATTGCGGTTGGCATCGTGTACGGCCTGGCGCACGCCCGACGCGGAGGCGCCTATGTCGAGACGGTCATTCTCGCCGGCGTCATTGTGGGTTCCCTCATGAACGCCCTTATGCTCTTGATCATGTCCCTCTCCTGGACCCACGAACTACAGCGTGTTCTCTTCTGGCTTATGGGAGATTTCTCGACGGCCGACTATCGGAGGGTCGCCACCGCAGGCGCAGTGGTCCTCGTAGGGTGGCCTTTCCTCTTCTGGCAGTCCAACAGACTGAATGTGCTCATCACCGGAGACGACTCGGCTCACAACCTCGGCCTCGTGGTCGGTCGGACTCGATTCACGTTGATGGCAGGCGCCGCGCTGATAACCGGATCGGTAGTCAGCGTGGCCGGCTCGATCGGATTTGTGGGACTTATTGTTCCCCACGGTCTGCGGCTCCTGTTTGGACCGGACAATCGCGTGCTGCTACCGGCGGCCTTTCTCGGCGGCGCGGCCTTCCTCGCCGCCGCGGACTGCACAGCGAGGATTGTCGCCTATCCCATCGAACTGCCCGTAGGCGTTATAACCGCTATCACGGGCGCTCCGTTCTTTCTCTATCTCCTGCTGAGGCGATAGGATGTCCGGCAGGACCCCAGCGCAGACACCCGGAGCGTCGCCTATGCCGCCGCCGTTATTGGAATGCCGCGATGTCTCCTTCCGATACGGCGATCGAGTCGTATTGGATTCCATCTCGTTCACCGCGGAAAAGGCCGCGCGTATAGGAATAATGGGGCCGAACGGCGTGGGAAAAACCACCCTGCTGAGGCTCCTCAGCGGAGCGCTCCAACCGCCGGCAGGCGAAATTCGGTTGGATGGGCGGAGGTTCGATGAGTACTCCCGAAGGGAGCTTGCCCAAAGAGTAGCCGTCGTGAGCCAGGAAGAAACGGGCGAATTCAGCTTCAGCGTCGAGGAAGCGGTCGCGCTGGGAAGGTTTCCTTATCATCAGGGTCTTTATTTCGAGAATGAAAACGACCTGGCCGTTACCGATCGAATTTTGGAATTATGCGAACTCGCCGACCTGAGGAATCGAAACGTCACGAAGCTTTCCGGGGGTGAGCGTCAGCGGGTCCGGCTGGCTCGGGCCCTCGCGCAGGAGCCGGATCTCCTCCTCCTCGATGAACCGACCAATCATCTGGATCTCTGGTCCCAGTTGTCGCTCATTGACATCCTCGATCGCATTCACGGCGCCGGCGCGACGGTTTTGACGGTATCCCACGACATCAATTTCCTCGCCCGGTGTTCATCACGTCTTTTTGCTTTGCAAGAGGGAACGCTGATCTACGGCGGCCCACCGAACGAGGTGGTGACGAAAAGCAGTCTTGCGGAGTGCTTCGGCGTTGAGGTCTCAGTGGATGTAAATCCGGATTACGGCTCGGTTCGGGTAGATCCTTTGCGGAGGCTGATCAAGAGCAAAGCTTCCGGACACGACGAATCGGACGACACTTGGAACAAAGGACGGTTGATTTAGCGTAACATCTTCTCCTCGAACAGTGTTCGCTCATAAGTGGACGCTGGGACTTCCTTTCCTTGGTCGCGGTAGGAATGCCGGTTGCCCGGCGCCCCCCGCACGGATCCGTACGAGCGGATTTCCCGCATACGGCTCCTACCTTGGGTGAGAGGCGCGAAAGCGCACATCAGGATATGCGTGCAGAATACGGGCACGAGGGAGCCAACGGTTGGCGAAAGGACCAAACCGAGCCCAGGTGAGGCGCCGGCGATCGCCTCGGCGTCGCAGCGTGCGAAACCAAAGGCGGGCAACCTGCATGCGGAAAGCTTTCACACTCGCAAGGGCGCCGGGGACGGCATGATAAGTCATGAACCCCTGCGCCACGCTCCTGAGCCATTCGGCCGTATCGGCAAGCCGGCCATGCATCCGACGACGGAGTGCAGCCTTGACGGACGAGAGCTTGGCGCGCAGCCGCTTGGCGATGGTCTTGCGCTTGATGGTGAAGCGGCGACCTTTCCGAGTAGCACTGCAGATATGCGTGAAACCCGGAAAGTCAAAGGTCTCCGGTTTGCCCGGACCCCGACGCCGCCGACTGGGTGCAGCGAGACGGCCGAACTCAATCAGGCGGGTTTTATCGGGGTGAAGCGCCAAACCGAACTGGTCCGGACGGGCTCGAAGGTCCGTCAGGAAGCGTTCCGCTTCCCATCGATGTTGAAACCCCAGGACGACGTCGGCGGCGTATCGGACGATGATCACATCGCCCCCGGGGTCACAGCCCCGCCGCTGGTGTGCCTAGAGGTACAATACGCCCATCCGGCTTGGGAATGTAGGCCCTCTTGGAGGGTTGGGCAGGATAACTCCCGCGATGTATGCGATCATGCAGGTCATGCAACCTACCTTCCAAGTCCTTCCGGTAGTCTCTCCATGGAACACCGTCGATGCCGGGCGCGGCTTGTCGCAGGAAAGCCGGGAAGCTCGACCGGAGAAGATCGACGGTGACATGATGGAGGAGAGCTGTGAACCGTGCATTTGGATCCTTCTTTGCAGCTTCACGCACACCTCGGAGTCCGAGCGACGCGGTACTCCGGCTCTGTGTCCGGGCCGCGGCCGTCTCGTCGGTGTTCCCCTTGGTCGGTCCCCTCCAAACCGCCCCCATTGAGACATCAACCGCTTATCGCTATCCCGGCGCACGGTTACCAAACGGAAAAACCACCGGACATGTCCCAAATAGTCAGAACAAATCAGCCCGGTTAATGTGGAAAACAACAAAGGCCCAATCTCAAGACTCCCGGCACACATCTACCGCGGCGCAAAACTCCAAACCAATATTCCTCTTATCCCGGCGCAACGCCCCACGGCGCCGACGGCGCGGCGCGGTCATATCGAGCAAGAAGCTTCGGGCTTTTTCTGCGCTCTGTTCCCAGGTGGGATGCTCGAGGAAGCGCTTTCGCGCGGCGACACCCATGTCTGCGAGGCGGTTTCGGTCGGCGTGGAGCCTACGGATGACGCGGGCGATCGGCTGAGGGTCGCCGGGCTCGACAAGGAAGCCGTTTTCGCCGTGGGTGACGGTCTCCCGCGCCGCGCCGGCGGTCGATGCGATCGCGGGAAGTCCGAAGGCCATCCCTTCGAGGTAGACTAGGCCGAAGCCCTCGTACGACGATGGGACCGCGAGCCCGTGGGCTTCTCTCAAGTGATCCCGCAGGAGCCGATGATCCAGCGGTCCGTGAATGCTCACGTGGTGTTTGACGCCTTGGGCGACCATGATGTCCTGGATTTCCTGCACGTAGAGCGGATCCACATCAAGGCGGCCGATCACGTCGAGGAGGCATGAATCCTTCGGAAGCGCTCCGACCGCTTTGATCAGCGTGTGGAGTTCCTTGCGGCGGATGAGGCTCCCTACGAAGACAATCTTGATCGGACCCGATTCATGGGCCCGCTCACGTATTCGGTCATCGTCGATATGAGCGTCCAGGTGGTCCGCCGCGGGATACGCGACGACCGACGGCTTCGCGGCGCCCACAAGATCCTCGACCGTCCGCTTCGTGGTCTCGCTGTTAAAGATGAATCCGTCTACGGAATCGAGGTAGCGGCGTTCGACCACGGCATAGAGGCGATTTCGCAACTCGGATCTGAGTTCGCTGCTTCTAAGATGATGGACGATGGAGACCATAGGATAGCGAGTGTGTCGCTTCAGGCTCTTGTTGACGAGGAAGAGCGAGGGATGGTTGAGCTCGTCCTGAAGGACGACGTCCAGCTGGGCCTGCAGGAGTCGTCGCAGAAATTCGCGGTCGAAATTATCGAGCAGACTCTTCGCGTACGAACGCATGGGAAGCGAAAAGACTTCCACCGTATCGCCTTGAGACGTGAAATAGTCAACCATCTTCCGGTCGTAGAAGAACCCGCCGGTGACGTTCCGCAGATCCCCGTAAATGACCAGCCCGATCTTCATCCGATCTCCCGTCGGAATGACGCCCATGCGATCTCCGCTTCCCATATGCGCACGGTTATTGCGGTGACGTTGGGCTGTTGAAAGTCTTCGAGAACTGCGTCGCAGAAGATCCTCGAGAAGTGTTCGATGCTCGGATTGAACCCGTCGAATTCCGGAAGCTCGTTGAGCGTCCGGTCCCGATAGTATGCGGTGAGAATGTCGAGCCGTTCCTCGATATCGACGATGTCGACGAGATAGCCGTGCTCGTCGAGGTCGGCGCCTTCCACTTCCAGCTCGACCTGATACGCGTGCGAGTGGAGGTCGTTCTCGTCGCCCCAATCACCGCCGACCAGGTAATGCCGCGCGACAAACGAGCGCCGCACCGCAACCGAGTATCGAGCGCTCCCCTTCTGTTTCGACATCACTCCTCCTCGTAGGTGAATACCACCTGGATCGCCTCTTCCGGCGCCTCATCAAGCAGCGAGTAAGCTTCGTCCGCGCGGCGGATCGGAAATCGATGGGTTACGAGATCGCCGCACGGCAGGGATTCGAGCAACCCGAGCGCGACCTTCATGCGCCGCCTGTTCGTCCAGCGGGGCGTCAGATCCGGCGCGAGCGTGCTCACCTGACTGCCGATCAGAGAAATGCGCCGACGGTGAAAACTCCCGCCCAGATCGATTGGGGCCCGCTTCGCTCCATACCATGATCCCACGATAATCCGGCCGCCGAATCCGGTCAGTTCGATCGCCGCTTCGAGGGCAGCGGGATTGCCGGTCAGTTCGTAGGTGAGGTCGACCGCGTCGGACTCATGCTCTTCGAGACAGATTGAGAGCGCCGCTTCGATTGCGTCCGGATCCGCTGCGCCGAACGTGATGTGTGCGCCCAGAACCGACGCTGCGGCTCGCCGCTTGGCGATCCCGTCGAACGCGACGACCGTGGCGGGCCGCATCAACGCCGAGACTGCGGCGGTGAGCAGCCCCACAACGCCCAGGCCCAGGATCGCGACGCACTCGCCGATCCGCGGGCGACCGTCCGTCACCAGGTTCACGGCCGTCTCCAGGGAAGGAAGAAGCGCCGCCGATTCGGGCGCGATCGTGTCGGGTAGACGGATCATGTCTGTCGGCTTCACCGTGAAGTGACTCTGATGAGGATTGAACGCAAAGACGGTAGCGCCTTCCCAAGCGGGGTCTACGTCGCGGCCGAGGCCGACCACCTGCCCGACGCATGAGTAGCCGTACGTGACGGGATAGCCGAAGGGACGGCGCAGCGAGGGTATGGTCTCATCGAGGGGGAACCCCTCGGGCCACCGACCTCGGTACACGAGCAATTCCGTGCCGGCGCTTATGCCCGAATAGAGTGTGCGGACGAGCGCCTCGCCGGCCGAGGGACCGGGTATCGGCTCTTCTCGGATCGATACGCGAAACGGATCATCGAACTGCGCTGTGAGACGCTTCATCGGTTTGCCGGTTCAAGCCGCCCCAGATGACCAGATCGTCCCCGAGGGGCATATGATGCGGTGACTCAATGTGCAAAAAGCACTCCGGGTCGGATTGCCCGAGATCGTTGACCGCCCGCAGTCCGCCCACAAAGACCGGCGCAACCGTCAGAACCGCGAAGTCCGCGAAGCGACCGAGCAGGAAACTCGTGATCACCCGCGACCCTCCCTCGACCATAACACTTCGAACGCCGAGCGATCCAAGTCGGTCGAGCAGGGCGGTGAGGCTCACTTGCCCCCGCGCGTTGGCTCGAACCGAAATGATCTGCGCTCCGGTTTTCTCCAACAGGGTAACGCGATCCTCGGGCGGCTTCCCTCGTGTGGCGACCCACGCGCAACGGCCGGAATCGTTGAGCAGGTTTGCCGTGACGGGCGTTCTGAGTCTGCTGTCGAGGACAATACGCTGCGGGCTGTCTCCGTCGCACAGGCGAACGCTCAGCCTGGGGTTGTCGGAAAGCACCGTTCCGATACCGACGAGGATGGCGTCGTGACGGGCCCGAAGCTCATGTGTGAGAACGAGCGATTCTTGTCCGCTCAGGGCCAACGATTCTCCGCCGCGCGCGGAAATGCATCCGTCCAGGCTCTGAGCATAGCTCAGCGTCACGAACGATCGACCGGCGCGGCCGCGGCCTTCCATAGCGATCTTGAGACTGTCAATCACCTTCATCACGCTACAACTCGCCCGAGGTTTTCGTCAATTACCTCAACGATACTAATCTGTTCGCCCCGACACCGCTCATAGGCTAACACGAACGATTCCGTCAGACAAGGACCGCGCATCCGAACCGCTTACGTCTTCGCTGAACAACCGAGGGAACGACCGTATGCAATGCGACCTTGAAAAGCGAAACGAACCCGGCTATGGTTTGCGGTCGGCGTGGGAAACGCGAAGTCGAGACATTTTTCCCCATTTTGCGCCGGGGCGGGCCATGAAGCAAACGATGACCCGAGAATGTCGTGACGAGGACCAGACCATAGCGTTCGGCCGGCGTTTGGGCGCTCTGTTGAGGGCGGGCGACACGGCGCTTCTCGAGGGTCCGCTCGGCGCGGGTAAGACTCGCCTGGCAAAGGGGATTGTAGGACGCGCGGCCGGCGTTCCCGAAGACGACGTTGTGAGTCCGACCTTTACGCTCATTAACTCCTACGAATCCTCGCCTCCCGTCCATCATGCGGATCTGTACCGGATCGACGCGGATCAAGCGGAGAGCTTGGGCATCGCCGATGTGGTTGATGAAGGCGGCGTCCTTGTCGTCGAATGGGGGGCCAAGGCCCGCGACCTGTTCGACGATCCGCTCACGGTGGTCATTACCTTCGGTGAGGGCGATCACGGCCGTTGGATCAGATTGGAGTGGGATCAGGAGGGCTCATGGGAATCCCGGATCAAGGGACTTGATCCTGATGACCGATACAGGTAATCTGGCCGTTTGACGCGCGAAGGATATCCCCGCCTCGTTTGTGGGGCAATTCATGATGAGGGAACATTCATGGCTCTCGTAGTACAGAAATACGGCGGAACCTCCGTGGGCGATCTTGATCGAATTCGCAACGTCGCCGAAAGAGTGGCCGCGACGAAGGACCAAGGCAATCGGGTCGCGGTGGTTGTCTCGGCCATGGCGGGCGAAACCGACCGCCTCATCGATCTCGGCCGAAAAGTCCTGCCCCATCCGAGTCCCCGGGAGATGGACGTGCTCGTGTCAACGGGCGAACAGGTGACGATCGCGTTGCTCGCGATCACCCTCCAGTCAATGGGATACGAGGCGAGATCCTATTGCGGCTGGCAGATACCGATCGTCACGGATCAGGCGCACAGCGGCGCGCGCATCGAAGAGATCAACGCCGGCGCCATGAAGTGCGACCTCGATCAAGGCAGGATTGTCATTGCGGCAGGCTTCCAGGGAGTCGATCGCGACGGCTGCATCACCACGCTCGGCCGCGGCGGCTCGGACACCTCCGCTGTTGCGGTTGCGGCCGCGTTGGGCGCGGATCGGTGCGAGATATACACCGATGTGGACGGCGTGTACACGACCGATCCGGGCATTACCTCGAAAGCGCGGAAACTGCGGAAGATCGCGTACGAGGAGATGCTCGAAATGGCCTCGTTGGGGGCCAAAGTCCTGTATACCCGAGCGGTCGAATTCGCGATGCGCTACGGCGTGCCGATCGAAGTCCGATCAAGTTTCAATCACAACGAAGGAACTCTCGTCACAGGGGAGGACACGGATATGGAGAAGGAATCGGTTCGCGCGGTCACCTGCAACGTCAAAGAGGCGAAGATTACGTTGACGGGCGTCCGGGACAAGCCCGGGGTCGCTTCGACCCTGTTCTCCTCGCTTGCAGACGCCAACGTGGTTGTTGACATGATCATCCAGAACGCCAGCGCTCAGGGCATTACCGATATATCGTTCACCATACCCGAGAACGACCTGGGAAAGGCGATCGAGATCGTCAAGGGAATCAAGGATGAAATCGGCGCTACCGAGGTTACGGGAAGCGAAGATATCGCAAAGGTCTCCATCATCGGCTTGGGCATGCGTTCCCATTCGGGCGTGGCGTCGAAAATGTTCACATCTCTGGCCAACGAGGGTATCAACATCGAGATGATATCCACGTCGGAAATCAAAATCTCATGCGTGATCAAGAAGAAATACGCGGAGTTGGCGGTGCGGATTCTTCACGACGTGTTTGAATTGGACAAGGCGCCCACCGCCTGAACGCCGACGGTCCGAACAAACTCCGGCATCTCCGGGCCCTCTCTTCAACCGCGTGGGAAGCCCGCTCGCGTATCGTCGATCGCCCCATCCCAAGACGCCGACATCGAGCGAATTGGGTGGAGAAGAATGGTGGAAAGAATAGAACTCTATGACACAACGCTCCGGGACGGCGCTCAGACCTGGGGCATAACCTTTTCCGTCGAGGACAAGATCCGGATCACCCGGAAACTCGACGAAATCGGCATTGACTACATCGAAGGCGGATATCCCGGGTCGAACCCGAAAGATCGGCGCTATTTCGACGCGGTGCGTGACCTGGATCTTACCCGTTCGCGCATCGTCGCGTTCGGCAGCACGTGCAGAGCCGACATTCAACCGGAAAAAGATCCTCAAATCCTTTCGCTTGTCGACTGCGGCGTCGATGCCGTTACGATCGTGGGCAAGAGCTCCGATCTTCACGTGAGAGAAATCCTGTCGGTCCCGCTGAACGAGAATATCAGAATGATCGGGGACTCGATCGCATATCTCCGATCCCGCTTTTCTCGCGTTCTGTTCGACGCCGAGCACTTCTTCGACGGTTTTAAGCGAAATCCCGAGTACGCGCTCGAAACGCTTCGGGCCGCGGAACGGGCAGGTTCGGATGTCTTGGTCCTGTGCGACACAAACGGCGGAACGCTCCCCGGCGAACTGGTCGACATCATCCGAGCTGTGCGAGAAAGCCTCGGAGCGACGCTCGGCATTCACGCGCATAACGACTGCGAAACCGCCGTCGCCAACACGCTGATGGCCGTGGAGGCCGGCGTGCGTCACGTGCAGGGCACCATTAACGGGATCGGTGAACGATGCGGCAACGCCAACCTCACGTCGATCATCCCCGATCTGGCCCTCAAGATGAGGCGGCTGGATTTCGACCCCGAACGAATGAGGCAGTTAAAGCATTTGGCCGACTTCGTGGACGAGATGGCGAATCGGACGCCCAACAAATCCCAACCGTTCGTCGGCGCTTCAGCCTTTGCCCACAAGGGCGGCCTGCATACCAGCGCAGTGGTGAAGAACACCGCGGCGTACGAGCATATCGATCCCGCATTGGTGGGAAACTCCCGCTCCTTTCCCATATCCGATCAGGCAGGTCGGGCGGCGGTCATACAGAAGGCGTCTCTGTACGGCGTCACGTTGACGCCGAATGATCCACGAATCCCCGAGATCCTCTCAACAATCAAGGACCTCGAGGCCCGGGGCGCTCACTACGACATCGCTGACGGATCGTTCGAGTTGCTGCTCAAGCGAATGGTCGGATTACACACGAAATACTTCAGCCTTCACGGCTTTCAGGTGAGTAACTCGAAGCGGGAGGGTGACGCCAAGACCTATTCCGAGGCCATCGTCAGAATCGTGGTCGGCGATAAGATGGAATTTTCCGCGGCCGAAGGGAACGGTCCGGTGAATGCGCTCGACCTGGCCTTCAGAAAGGCGCTCCGGGCGTTCTATCCAATGGTGAGCGAGGTGCGGCTCACCGACTTCAAGGTCCGCGTCCTCGAGGGGACATCGGGCACAGGCGCAACGGTACGCGTGCTTATTGAATCCACGGACGGCGAAGATACGTGGTGGACGGTCGGTTTCAGTCAGAACGTCATCCAAGCCTCGTGGGAAGCGCTCGTGGACAGTATCGATTACAAGCTGCAGAAGGACGCGGTGGAGCCGGTTCCATGAGCCCCGACGTTCGGGATATCGGCCTCGCCCGGGCCGTGATCCTCCTCGCCCTGATCGGGCTGGGAATACATCTGATCCGATGCGCGCACGATACGCTCACGCCGTCGACCATTGAAATGACCGCCTCCGACTCGCGACGCCTGTACGAAGTCGTGTGGCGCGACCGTCTCCTCGGCGCCGCGGTCTGTCCCGGGCCGGAGAATTTGAGCGGTATTCTCGCCCGGTTGGATTGTCCCACCCATCGGGTTCGGGGAAACTCCCTTCAAATGATTCCTCCCAACAGGGTCATCCGCATCGCGTCCGACGGATCGGTCTCCTTTTGGGAGCGGATACACGGCGGACGCCTGCTCTGCGCAGGGATACCCATCAACGCCAACACTGCGTCCGAGCGGGATCTAACCGCAATCCCGGGCATCGGACCGTGGTTGGCCGAGCGTATCGTCGATCACCGGCGCCGAAACGGTCCGTTCACTCGGGTCGACCAGATCACTGAAGTGCGCGGGATCAAGCTGAAACGGCTGGCCGCAGTGAAACGCTTTCTCACGGTTCGTCCTCCCGAGCGCGCTCAATCGGCTTCAATACGTCGAACCCCGAGTCAGTCTCCTTTATCCAGCATTTGGAATCATACGCGAGCAAACTGAGCGCCGACTGCGCGTCTCGAATGCTGATTCCCACGACCACCGCCGCCGCGAGCGTAATTTCCGCGCCGAAGCCCGTGCCCCACAGCGCGGGAACAAGAGCGGCCGCGGCGAAGGCGCCCACCGGAGCGAGCAAGACAAAAACATAATAATTACGAGGCAACTCTCCCCTCGCCGCAGGATGAATACCGCCCACCGCCTGGTAAGCGGTCATGGCACGCAGCCATGCCGCCCAATACGCGAAAAACCGAACACCAAGATAGAAACTCGCCGAGACCAGCGAAACCGCCATGAGCAGGGCGAGAGACGGAATCGGCCGCGATGCGCCGATGAGAACCGCATACGCGGCCGGCAGCGCAAACCCCGTCGCCAGTGCCGGGAGGCGCCAGAGCGACCGTCCGCGCCGAACCTCGGCATGGAGATAGAAGGGCGGAGGATCTATCTGGAGTCTGCCGATGTCCGGAGGTGGCTGTGTTCGCTTCACCATGAGGCGACTTTTCGGACTCTTCCGCAATCCGGCGAGACCCTAATCCTGCCCCGGGAGCTTTGCCGGATCAACCGCGTCTTCAGCCGACGAAAATGCGAAGCGGGATCGAGCCGCGTAGACTTCTCGGCTCGATCCCGCCCTGTTGGTTTGCGAACGCCGAAAGGCTACCGCTTTGACGCGGTGATCTTCAGCCCGCCTTTTCTGACGGTCACGTTGAGGATGTTGTTGTCGCCGGAGCTGATCTTGATATCGCGAACCGCCCGCTTATCCTTGTGAAGTCCCGGAATCGGAGGCAAGAGCAATGTATAAAGTCCCGGCGCCAGTGTGATCTCTTCACCGTTGTTGATCTTGACCACCGACTTCTCTCCACGGACCTCCATCGGCTTCAGCGTGGGCGTATTCAGCGCGTCATCATATCGAGACAGCATGGCTTTCGTCTCGGACGGCTCGTCCACCGGCAGGAACACGCCGCCGGTCTTCTTCGCCAAGAATTCGTAACCTCGCCGGCGCTTCGGGCTCATCCCCACCGCGACTACATCAATGCGGATCTTGCCGCGGCCGCCCTTGCGGTCTATCACGCGGAGCACTTCCCGGTACGGGCAGCCACGGAATCCGTTTGTCACAATGAGAACCCGCGGAGTCAATCCTTCAAGGCCGGCGAAGTCCTTCTTCAGCGAAAACGCAGCAGCAAGGCACGGATTGGTGCGGCCCCTCGGATGAGCGTTCTTCAGGCGTTCTTCGAAGCCTTTGAGCGGCGGATCGGACCAATCATACAGCATATGGCTGAGGCACTTGCCGCGTCGCGATCGACCTCCGCCGCAGTAGAAGTCCCGGACCGCCACCTTGGAACCGGGCGTCAACGTGGAGGCGATACTCCCTACGAAGTCAAGGGCGGCCCGCAAACGATCCGGCTTCCATCCCTTGGAATCGTGGGCCATCGAACCCGAATCGTCCAGGATAATCATAAGGGCCCACGTTACCTTGGTCCCTTTGTAATTCTTGACGTTGACCTTCAGCGACCCCGGCAAGAGGTATTTCTCGGGTTTTTTCTCTTCGACGGTTACTTCCGGATCGGGCTCGGGGCTTTCCGGGGCCTCGCCGGCTTTACCTTTCGCCGGAAGCCGTTCTTCCCCGGGGATCTCTTCCGCCGCTCTGATCGGTTGTGACGCGGGACGACCCTTTTTCGGGGAATTGGATTGGCTCCCCCGCTCCGCGTCTCGTTTGGGCTTAACCGCAGACGCGGGAGCAGGCCTGTCCGTCTCGTTGACCGCCTGGCGCTCTGCCGTTCCTGTCGCGTCTCCGCGATCCCGGCCGGCTTCCTTTATTGCGGGCGGCTTCTTGTCGGGCGGGGTCCGCTCTTCATCGAGCTCGACGTCATCGAGTTTGCCGGGGTCTTCTTCGCCGGTCCGGCCCGGTCGAGTTGTCGGTACGTGCGACTCTTCGGGCCTCCCGCGTGAGGCGAGTTGCAGCGGATCAGCGGGGCACGTCCGGGTAGGATCCGTCGGGTCGAGTGTCGAGCCGGCCGAATCCAACCCGCTGAGCAAAAATCTCGACGGATCGCCGGGCACTTTGCCGATCGAATCGAGAAGCGTCTTCTCGGAAAGAAGATCCGCCGCGCTTCCGCCGGAGAAGACCGGGGCGAGCGGAGTATCGGTCGATGCGACCTGCTCCGTCGACGAGGTGCGCTCACCCGTCGTTCCCTCGCCCGATTCTGCGATCAGCCTGCGAAGATTGCCGACATCCGGCAGGCGTTCAACCACCGCGACCGCGGCCCGTTTCACCCGCTCGAAGCCCGGGACGTATCCCGTCGCCTGAGCCGTGACGAGGGCCCCGGCCACGAGGACGACCACGAGAAGGATTTTGAAAAACCCGAATCGCCGACGTTTCACGGCTTGCGGAGCTTCGACGGGTCCTTCGCCGCCGGCGTTTTCGGAGTGGATCTCTTCTTCCGTCGCATCGGTTCGTCCGGTGTCTTCAGATGATTCTTCCGACATGGCGCCTCCCTGGGAGGTCCGGGGTGGGCAATAAGCCGAATTCTGTTCCCGGTTGACCGGGCGGCGATCATTCATCTAGGACGACGGTTACCCGTCGCCTCCAGCGACCTACCCGGAAGCTTCGGACGGGCCGCCCTCAAGCGCTTCCCTATTTGGTCTTGCTCCGGATGGGGTTTACCTGGCTTCCCGTGTTACCACGGGAACCGGTGAGCTCTTACCTCACCCTTTCACCCTTACCTCCGATAATCGGAGGCGGTTTACTTTCTGTGGCACTTGCCTTGGGGTTGCCCCCACCGGGCGTTACCCGGCATCCTGCCCTATGGAGTTCGGACTTTCCTCCCGCGCCTTTCGGCGCCGGCGATCGCCTTGCCCCCCCCGGAACACCGCGGGTTATATGCCATGCCGTTTAAAAAAGCAAGGGACGAACCTCCTGACAAAGTCCTTGAAATAGCTTTTGTTGTGTTGTAGGATTTTTCTGCTTTTATGTCTCCGGAGAGGAGCCCCGATATGCCCTTTGCCCTGCTTCGCTCCTTCGCCCTTCTCGCTCTCGTCGGATTGGTCCCGGTACTCTGTTCGGCGGCCGTACCGGTCAACCGCCTGAGGGCGCTCAATTTCAACCTCTATCAAACGCCCTGCCCCGCAAATAATATGACACTTCAGGACCTCAGCGGTTGCGGCGTCGACCTGAATTCCTTGAAAGGCAAGGTGGTATTGCTCAACTTCTGGCGCATCGATTGTCCGCCGTGTCGCATGGAGAAGCCTATACTCGAGCGTATCAACCGAAAATGCCGAGACAGAGGTCTCGAAATCGTCTGCGTCAATCTCTTCGATCCCGCCCCACGCATCAGGGACTATGTCAATCACGGGAACTATTCGTTCACCTTCGCGCACGATCCTGCGGGACGGCTGTCACTCCGCCAACATCGATCCGCTGCGGGGGCTCCGACGAATTTCGTTGTCAATGGCAGGTCGGAAGCGATTTACGAAATTCGCGGCGTTCCCACGACCTACGTGATCGATCGCTCGGGGAAGATCGTCGGTCACCAGGCGGGGATGATCAATTGGGAACATCCTGTCTTTGCGTCGTTCCTCGAATCTCTGCTCGGGCCGGCGACCGTCTCGACCGCCCGGACTCAGCCTCCGCCTGCCCGGACCCACGTCCCGGAGGCGTCCTTGGCTTCGACGCATTCCCCCTCCACTGAACGGCAGGGTCGGCCGGAGACGTTAGGTCGCGAGTTCGACGCTCCTCCCCCGGCAACGGAGGAGCCGCGGATTGCCGCGCCGACGCCTCGGCAAAAACCTGAGCCCAGACGGCTGAGCTTTGGAGCGGTAAAGGCTCCGCTTGCGCCGCCCGGGGCGGTCGAAGAGCAGAGCGCCTCTCACATCGAGGCGCCGACACCCACTGCTTCGCGACCGGCGCCCAAGCCTCAAACCCGCGCAACCGTTGCGCAACGACAAACGGAGAATCAAAAGCCCGCCCGAAATCGAGATCGTTCGCAGGAACTGTCCTCGCGCGGCCGGCCGGCGAGGCAGCCCATGCGGACGGCTCAAGCGTCGCCCCCTGCTCGGGAGGTCGGTCCCGCTCTTCCGCCTGCGCGACCGTCGGCCCGAGGGGTTGCTCCTCCTCCCACCACTCGGAGTAGGTCGTCGGTTTCCGCCACTCGGCCTCCATCATTGCCGCCTCTGCCGGCGGCCATGCCCTACGGCGATACCGCAGCCCGCAGACCGACTCAGACTCAACCCACATCAAGACCGCCTGCGTCGCGCGACGTCATCCCTCTCGAGCCGGACGACAACGGATATGTCACCGCGCGGATTCCCGGAGCCGCTCGCGCGCCCCAAGAGCAGGCCGGACAGGCGCCTCAGCCGGTCACCCCTGTCCGGCAGCAGGCTCAGCGCACTTCCGGACCGAACCCGATCGGCGGATTCATTATGGAGGCCTTCAAACCCGCGCCGCTCAGCGTTGAACGAGTCGGCCCGCCTCAGAGGCCCACGTCGGCCCGTCCTGCGGCTCGGCGGGGAGACGACTCTTCATTGTTCGGTCGGATCGGCGACTTTGTGGGAGGCGTCAAGGAAGCGGTTAGCGATTTTATCCCGAAGCAGTAAGCGCATCGGGCTGCCGACGACGAGCCGCGTGGGTCGAAAATTCTCCGCCCTACCGCCTCCGTACGGTTGACGGTATGATAGACCGTGTCGAATTCTCCATCGAACACCGGAGCCGGCGCGCAGCTTGCGAAGATGGGAGTTCGGCGCCGGCTGAACATGGAGGGAGATTATCATGATTGAAGAAAAGACCAATGAAAACCTGCTGAAGCGATCGTACACTCCGTTCACCGACTGGCGTCCCGTAGAGCCGACGATGCAGGGCGCCGCAGGCCGATGGAGCGCAGCGGAGACGCGGGAACACATCCAGAAGCGCATGGAAGCGCTCGAAAAATCGTTGGAACCCCTCGCTGAAGACGCCAAGAGCAAGATGAGGCAAGCGGCCGCGCTCGTCGAAGAAGCCGCCGGCAAGTCCTCGGTGGAAGCGCGTCGATTCCTTTCCAATGCGCTCGAAACATTGGCCGCCAAGCTCAAACCGTAAGCAAACGGCGTAGGGGGCTTGATTCCACGCCCCCTCCGTCCGCCTCCGACGGGTCTCATCAGGGCGAACGCGCCTGGGGCCGTCGTCCCACATTTATTCCACGCCAGGGCCGGCGCGCGCGGCTCGAACAATTGCAAAGCCCCGGACCCGGTGCTACCCTGACGTCGATACGCCGGTCCGAACTTCGTCCCGAAAAAGCGCTCGCTCCCGAGTATTTTCGATCCCCGCAGCGGCCGGCAATTCCATCCTCGAAAAGGAGCCCCCGTGGCCGGATCTCATTATCGGTATAAGACGGAAGATTTCACCGAGATGCCCGTCCAATTGAACCACTTGGACATCTTTATCAACTTCCTCGAGGAATTCGTCGAAGCCCGCAATTGCCTGGATATGACGGCTCGAACCGATATGGATAAGGTCGAGCTGGACGCAAAAAATCTCGAAATTGTTTCCGTCGAATGGGTGAATATCGACGAACCGGCCGGCGGCCCCGGCGACGCCCTTGACTTCACCTACGAGAAAGATCGCTCCAAGCTGATAGTCACGCTGCCGCGACCCGTGAACGAGAACGACCGGTTCCGTATCCGCACGCTCACCCGATGCGTTCCCACCGACAATATTCTCGAAGGGATTTACAAAGACGGAACCTCGGAGGGCGCGCCGCAGCAGTATATGTCGCAGTGCCAGCAATGGGGATTTCAGCGCATCATGCCGATCTTCGACGATTGTCGCGCCAAATGCACGATCACCACGACCATCGAGGCCGACGCGCGGTACACCCATCTCATCAGCAACGGCAATATCAGCCGAACGACCAACCCCGACCGCGTTCCGGTTCCCAAGCCGGACGATCCGAGCCGTCAGACCATCACCTTCGAGAACAGCGTTCCCATGGCGCCGTACCTCTTCTTGGTCTGCGCGGGAACGTGGGGCGAGCTTGCGGATTACGTCACGTACCCGTCCGGTCGGACCGTCCGGCTCGAGTATCTCGTCCCGCCCGGCCGTACCGACGGCGTTCGCATTCCCATGGAAATACTCAAGGAGGCGGTCCTCTGGATCAACCGTACCCAGGACTATGAATTTCCCGCCGAAACCTACCGCACCATCACCATGAACAAATCCAACTACGGCGGTATGGAAAACGTCGGCAACACCACCATCGTCACCGACGCGGCGCTCATTGACGAGCATACCTTGGATCAATCCCTCATCTACGCCCACGCCGTGATCGTGCATGAATTCGAGCATAACCAGTGCGGCAGCGAAACCACCATGGCCACACCGTTCGACGTCTGGCTCAACGAGGCGTATACCGTCGACGTGGAACGACAATTCACCGCGGATGTCTTCGATCCGGTCTTCACGCGACTCAACCAGGTCGACTCCATCCGCAGTCCGCTCCTGGGGCCCCTCGCGATCGAAGACAGCGGCAGCGCGGGACGCATCGTCCGAACCGGGTTCAACGACCCGGACGAGCTGATCGACGGCGTCACGTACGTCAAGGCTGCGGAAGTCATTCGCATGCTCCGGCTTGTCCTCGGGGAGGGAGTATTCAGGCAAGGCGCGCGGCTCTATTTCTCGCGCTACAAGGACTCCAACGCCGACACGGATCAGTTCTTCGAATGCTTCGAAGAAGTCTCGGGTAGATCGCTCGCTCAATTCAAGACCGGCTGGCTACACCGAGCCGGCTACCCGACCGTGACCGCAACGACCGCCTACGATCCGGAATCCATGCGCTTCACCGTAACCTTTACGCAACAGGTGGACGGAGACGGCGAACCCTTTCATATCCCGATCGAGACCGCGCTTATCCGCCCCGACGGCAAGCCTTTCCCCGCCACGGAACAGGTATTCGAGTTAACCGAATCCTCAGCGGAACTGGTCTTCCACAGCATCCCGGAAGAGCCGGCCGTCGCGTCGCTCAATCGTGATTATTCGTTCTACGGCGTCTTCGTTCACGAAAGCTCGGATCGGGAAACGCTCATTCGTCAGACTCGGCTCGATACGAACCTCTTCAATCGCGTTGAAGCCTTTGCTCGGTTGACCGACGAACAACGCATTCGGCTCCTCGAGGACCCGTCGGCCGAAATTAACCGAATCTGGCTCGATTTGTATCGTAAAATCCTCGACGACAATACGCTCGCCCCGTCCCTGAAAGCCTACTTCCTCAGGATCGAAGAACAGCCGCTCGATCGGCGCTATTCGGCTTGGTATCGGGAACTCGTGACCGCTCGCGAAACCATCATGAAGGCAGTCAACGCCGAATATCGGCCCAAGCTGATCGACCTCTTCACCGCAATCGACACCTACCGCCCCACCGAATCCCCGAAGGACGGCATCGAAGAGCGCATGCTAAAAGGGACACTCCTCGGACTCATCGCAATAGACGATTCGGAAGACTCCCACCGACTCATCGTCGATCACTACACCTCCGCCACCACCGCTCAGGACCGGGTCTCCGCGCTTGTCGCGCTCAATCGAAGCTCACACCCGGAACGCCGCGGCATCCTCGAACAGGTCTACGAACAGTGGCGGCCGTTCCTCAGCGGGTACGCAAACTACCTGCGAGTGATCGCCCTGGGAACCAACCCCGACGTCTTTGACATGATCGAAACCGAAAAGAATCGCCCGTCGTTCGATATCAACCAACCCACGTGGGCCCGAGCGCTCTTCTTCACCATGTGCGCCAACACCAAAATAGTCTGGACCGACCACGGCATCGACTGGGTCCGTGACCGCGTGGTCGAACTCGCCCGCATCAACGACTACACCGCAAGCCGACTCCTCAACACCTTCCAACAATGCCGAAACCTCAAACCCGACGAGCAGGACCGCGTCAAAGCCGCCCTGCGCACCATCGCGGACAAGATCCCCGAAGAAGTCAGCCCCACCGTCCACCGCCAAGCGCTGACCTACCTGGGCGAATGAGAGACGAGAGGAGCGACGCCGAAGAGAAGAAAGAAAGTTTCCGCGTAACCCCCTTTTGACAAAGCGGTTCTTCGCCCCTCTGCGAAGACTCCCAATCTATGCATTGTCATGGCGCCGACTCTCCATGGGAGAGGTTCCACCCCTAGGATGCGCAGGCCCCTTTCAACCATGTCATTGCCGGCGGAGCGAAGCAATCTCGGCGCGTACGCTTCGAATACCGTTGAGATTGCCACGTCGCTGCGCTCCTCGCAATGACGTACCGACGGCGAAGCGAACCAATCTCGGCGCGGAGGCTTCGAATACCGTTGGGATTGCTTCGTCGCTGCGCTCCTCGCAATGACGTACCGACGGCGGAGCGAACCAATCCAGGCGCGGCCGCAAGAGGGCATTTTCTTGAGATCGCTACGTTCCGGTGTCCACCGGGACAGGTCAACCGAAGGCCGCAGAAGTCGGATAACGTAGATCCTTGGTTTGTGAGACCCACACGCCTCCCGGCGTAAGGCCGCCGGCGCCTTAGGCGGCGCGCATCGTGACAATCGATCGTCGACAAGCCGGCCCAATTACGCTTTCCGAAACCCCGTCAGGGGCGACCGATCGGAGGCCGTTGCACCGTCACATCCAGCCGGCGAAAGGATCGAAGTCCCCGAGTCGTCTGCACGAATAGTTGTAATATTCCGGGTCGATCTCGAAGCCCACGCACGAAACACCGAGATCGCCGCATGCGACCGCGGCGCTTCCCAGGCCCATGAACGGGTCCATGACCAGCTTGACCCGGTCGACGCCGTGGACCCGGATACACATTTCGGCGAGCTTGGGGGGAAAGGTCGCTGGATGGGGACGCTGGTCCTTCCGAGATTTGATCGTCTTGTACGGAATGAACCATACGTTGCCGCGGCACCGGAGATCCTTGCCGGCGGACTTCCACCTCGTCACGTTGGACTTGTCCTTGTACGGCACACCGATGGCCAATCGATCGAGCGGCACATCGCCTGTTTTCGTGAAGTGGAAGATGTATTCGTGAGCGTCGGAGATGAATCGTTGACTGTTGATTGGTTTGATGTGGCCGACGTTCAGGCTCGTCCGAACCACTGAGTGATCGCCGCCGTTTTCTTCGGGTTCGATAGCGATGGATTTGACCCAGTGCAGGGTATTTTGGAGCGTGAGGATCTTCCGGATACGCATGGCCGCTTCCATAGGGACCCACGGGTCCCGGGGCGTGCCGCCGATATTCAGGAAGAGCGACCCTTGGGGCGACAGCACACGCTCGACGCGTTCGGCCCACGCTTCCAGCCAATCGAGATACGACTCACGATCGATCCGGTCGTTGTACACGCCGTACGCGACGCCGAGATTGTACGGCGGTGAGGTGACGACCACATCCACCGACTCTGCGTCCATGCGGTCCATGCCGGCGAAACAATCCATGAGGCGCAGCGAGATCACAGCCCCATTCGCCTCGACGACGAACGGTTCCGGCGCTTCAACCGTAATCGGCCCGCCGCTCATGTCCGCGCCTGTTCCACGGCTCGAGCCTTCTCTTCCACCGCGTCCTTCTGTTCGGAGCGGTAGGCCCTGAGCTTGCCCCGAAGCGTTTCGTCATAGACCGCCATCATCTCGACGACGAAGAGTGCGGCGTTTTTGGCGCCCGCCGATCCGATGCCCATGGTGGCCACAGGCACGCCTCCCGGCATTTGCACCGTCGAAAGGAGCGAATCGAGTCCGTCCAAGGACGATGACGCCAATGGCACGCCGATCACGGGAATGATCGTATGCGCGGCAAGGAAGCCCGCTAGGTGAGCGGCCATGCCGGCGCCGGCGATAATCGCCTTCCATTCTTCTTTTTCGGCGCGACTCGCGATTTCGGCCACTCGCTCGGGAGTTCGATGCGCGGAGGCCACGGTCATGAAATATGAAACGCCGAAATCATCGAACACGCCGGCCGCTTTTTTCATGACGTCCAGGTCCGAGTCGCTGCCCATAAGTATGCCTGCGTGGATATCGACCATGTCTCGCTTTCCTTGTGTATTCCGGCTAGAGGGTCGGTCCGGGTGTTGCGTCAAGGTACCGGGTGATCGCCCCGTCGTATTCATGGGTGAGTCTGAAAACTTTCTTGGCCAGGCGGTAATTGGTCGCAGCCGAGACGACCCCGTTGGAACTCTTCATCTCGTCGAGCACCGCCTCATAGTCCGCGGGATCGGTGATGACCGTCACGAAGGGGTAATTCTTGGCCGATGCGCGCAGGAGCGTCGGGCCGCCGATGTCGATGTTTTCGATCGCCTCCTCGAGGGTACAGCCGGGACGGGCGATCGTGTTCTCGAACGCGTAGAGGTTCACCACGACCATGTCGATGGGCTCGATGCCGTGCGTTTCCATAGCTTTGACATGATCGGGATTTGTGCGTATTCCAAGGATGCCGCCGTGGATCTTTGGATGAAGGGTCTTGACGCGCCCGTCGAGCATCTCGGGAAAACCGGTGAAGGCCGAGACCTCGATGATCGGAACGCCTGCGGCCGAGATGGCCTTCGCTGTTCCGCCGGTGGAGAGGATCTCCACATTGAATGCGCTGAGCCCCTTGCCGAGTTCCTCAATACCCGTCTTGTCCGTAACACTGATCAAAGCCCGCCTGATTGTCGGCATACCTTTCCCCTCCTCCTGGTGTTTGCGCGGGCATGCGCTCCGAGTTCGAAACCGACCGTCGATTACACCCCGACGCCGACCTGTCCGCTACCGCCTCAGCGGCTCCGGCTTGATTCCCCGAAACTTGTCGCCCCTGAACTTCTCGATCTTCTTCTGAGCGAGTTCGCCCCACTTGCCGCCCGGATCGGCCTTGGCGACGAGATTCAGTTTCCTATAACCCTCGTCAACCTCCCCGATTTTGGTCAGGATAACCCCGGCGTGCAATTGGGCTTCCAGGAGGTCGGGATCGATCGCGACGGCCTGTCCGAGGTGTTTGAGCGCCTCTCGGTATTGCTTACGTTTCTCGAGCAGGATGCCGATCCGCGCGTGAGCTTCCGCGAACGCGGCGTTCTCGTCCAAGGCCTTTCGATAGAAATCAAGCGCCTTGTCGTACTGCTCTTTCAACTCGTAACAGTACGCGAGATTGTGGTACGCGAGGGGATTCTTCGAATTCAGCATAATCGCCCTCTCGTAATGAGACACGGCTTCGTCGAGCTTGCCGAGGTGAAAATAGGCGACTCCGAGATTGTACTGCGCGTTCTCGGGAGTTTCATACGCGGGATCCTTCATACACTCCTTGAACTGTTCGATCGCTTTCTCGTATTCGCTTTTGATCAGATAGACCGTGCCCATGTTGTTCCGGGCCTCGGTCATGGACGGATCGAGTTCGAGGGCCTTTTTGTACTGCTCAATCGCCTGATCGTAGAACTTCCCTTGCTGGTACGCGAGCCCGAGCGCGTGCCGTACGTCCGCGTTTTCTTGAGCGAGCGCGGCCGCGGCCTTGAGCTCCTTGATGGCGAGTGGAGTCTTTCCTTTTCGGAGGTATTCAATACCGGCCGCATAGCGGATGTCGCGTTCTTTTAGCTGGTCGGTTTGCGGCTCTTTCTGTTGCGGAACACATCCGAACATCGCGATTGCCGTGAGAAACAAGGCCAAAATATCGGCGCGTCTCATATTAGCCTGCCTGTCGGGTCAAGCTCATCCACATCGTTTTCGAACCCGCCTACCTCCCGGCGATGAGATCCCGCACGAGCGGAGCAAGGAAGTGATTGACGTCGGTGGTCGAATCCCAACACCGCCGGAATTCTTCTTCGTCCGCGCGGATCGGGTCGGCCTGGGTTCTCTGTCGAACGTAGATTTCCCAACTCCCTTCGGACGGGTCGACAGCTCCTTCCGTGCGCTTTCGCAGCCTCATCCGGGCGGTTTCCTCAGGACAGCGGACTTCGATGATAACGAAACGAGAGTTCAGTTCCTCGACCAGACGCCTGCAGCGGTCTCGATGTTTGGAGCGAATGAAGGACGCATCCACGATGACCGACTCACCCGCGGCCAACGATCGGCGGGCACTTTCGACGAGCGCCTCATACGTTCGCTCCGTCGCATTGGGCTTATAGATCCCCTCGCCGAACTTGTCAAGGCGATGTTCGTCTTGCGGAACGCCGTAGATTTTTTTACGCACCGCATCCGATCGTATCGGTTGCACACCCAGTCGCTTTCCAAGCTTGCGGGAGACAAAACTCTTGCCCGTTCCGGTCAGTCCCACAGTGATGATAAGCGCCGGAGTGGGAGACGGACTGAGATACGCGAGCGCCAGATCGAAGTAAGCGCGCGCGGTCTCCCGCGCCGTCTTCTTTTCTTCTTCGGAGATCTCCGGCTCGTTCAGCTCGAAGCCGAGCACCTTCCCGCGGACGGCCGCTCGATACGACTTGTAGAAGGGAAGAAGATCGAGGATTCCGTCATCGTCGGAGGCGTTCGCATAGGTCCCGGCCGTTCGCTCGGCAAACGCCGGATAGCCCTTGAAGTCGAGATCCATGAGCAGAAACGCCAGATCCGCGGCGGTGTCGCCGTACCGGAACCGATCATTGAACTCGATACAGTCGAACAGCATGATCCGGTCCAACATCAGGACATGATCCAGATGAAGGTCGCCGTGACAATCTCTGATACGGCCTTCGAGCATACGGCGTCGAAACAGATCCTTGTGCGCTTGAATGAAGTCTCGGGATTTCTCGAAAATTTTATCGTGAGTTGCCGCGTCCAGCGTCAGGCCCGCGTAGGGTGTGGTCTGATCGTAATTCTCTCTGATGTTCTGAGTAATTACCTCGACGGAACCGAAGCCGGTAATCTCCGGCCCCGTTTCGGCCTGCCCGTGGAAGTACGCGACTCGCTCGGCGAGGCGGTCCATCATATCGGGTTCGACGCGATCCTCCTCGAGCATGTTCAGCAGCACCCTGTCCTGAGGTATGCGATTCATCAGGACGGCGGCTTCTATGCGTTCACCCCTTCCTTCGAGATTGATTCCGTCCGCGTCCTCATGGATGGAGACTACGTCCAGGTAGATGCCCTCTGAGAAGCGAGAATTGAGGACCACCTCGCGGTTGCAGAAATGAGTGCGCTTCTCCAGCGTGGTGAAATCAAGGAAGCCGAAGTCGACCGGCTTCTTCACCTTGTAGACAAAAGACCCGGCGAGAAAGATGACCGAGATGTGCGTCTGAATGATCTCGACCGATTCGGGAGCATGAGGATAGATCGCCGGCGACGACAACGCGTCGATGAGGCGATCGACATGGACGCTCATCTGCCTTCCGTGATCCCGCCGGCAAGTTGTCCGCACGCGGCGAGCACGTCCCGGCCTCGGGCTCGGCGAACAATCGCCATGAGCGATTTGGACATGAGGATCTCCTGAAACCGCTCGACCCGCTGAGGAGTCGGACCTCGGAACTCTTCGATCCCGTCGTCGTTCAGGGGTATGAGGTTCACCTTGGCCCGGATGGGATTCAGGATGCGAACCAGTTCCCGGGCGTCCGCGTCGGAGTCGTTGAGGCCGCGGATAAGAACGTATTCGATGGTGATGCGCTCGCGCCTCGGTAAAGGATAGTCCTCGAGCGCTCGGAGCAGTTCGGCCAGGGGATGCGTTCGATTGATCGGCATGATCCGATTGCGCTGCTCATCGGTGACCGCGTTGAGGCTCACCGCGAGCTTGGCGCGAACAGTTTCGCCCAGTTGTCGTATGCGGGGAACCAGCCCCGATGTGGAGACCGTCAGCCGCCGCCGTGAGATGCCAGGTCCGTTCGGATGGGTAAGAATACGGACCGCCCTCACTGTGTTGTCGAAATTTGCCAGCGGCTCTCCCATTCCCATGAAGACCACGTTGGTGATGCGTGAAGACGGATCCGCATTGCGCACGACAAGCAACTGGGAGACGATTTCCCCAGCTGAGAGATTGCGCACAAACCCCATTCGAGCGGTCCTGCAGATCCGGCATCCCATCGCGCATCCGACCTGGGTGGACATACAGAGCGTGTCGTGGTCGTCCCCCGGGATCAACACCGTTTCCACCGCTCGATTATCCTTGAGGCGGAGGAGGAACTTCCGGGTTCCGTCTTCGGATTCGGTTGTTTCGATGATCTGCGGGAACCCGATGCAGGCTCGCCGCGCAAGATCGGCCCGCATACGTTTGGAGAGGTTGGTCATGCCGTCAAAGGACTTCAGGCGCTCTTGGTGAATCCACTTCATGACCTGAACCGCGCGAAATCGCGGCGCTCCCATGTTCCGGAAGAAAGCCTCGAGCTCTTCGTGGGTCATGTCCGCGAGATCGGGCCTCTCGGTCGGGAGGTATGATTGCGGTTCTTCCAGCATGGTGTGAACAAACACCCTAGCTCGCTCGACGGTTCGGCCTTGCCGGCAGTCCCGGAGTTTGGACGCGGTCGATCCGCCGGCGTCTCGGCCGGTCCGCGAGGGTCTCCCGTTCCGGCTCCGCGCCTAACGCCGCGCGCGGCTGTCGTTCAGACGATTTCGATTCCTGCGAAGAAATGGCCGATCTCGAACGCGGCGCTCTCCTCGGAATCGGACCCGTGGACGATGTTGTTCTGCTTGTTGTCGGCCCACTTTCGACGAATCGTCCCTTCGGCCGCCTCCGCGGGATCGGTCGCGCCCATAAGTTCACGATTCCTCTTGATCGCGTCGGCGCCCTCGAGAACCATGAGGACAACCGGACCGGAGGTCATGAACTCGACAAGCTCCCCGAAGAAGGGCCGCTCTTTGTGAACATAATAGAAACCCTCAGCTTCTTCGCGCGTAAGCCGTTTCATCTTCATGGCCGCTATGCGAAAACCGGCGTCTTCGAATATCTTAATCACCTCGCCGATGAGATGTTTTGAAACTCCGTCCGGCTTGATTATAGACAACGTCCGCTGCATTGCTCACTCCTTTAGATAATCACCATACGAGTCCGGCGCATTGTAACCGAACGACGGCGGCCCAACCCCCGCGGGGCGGCGAAGGACTACAAGCTTATACCCGAAGAGCGGACCGAAAAAAAGAGCGTTTCCAAACAAGAATCGAGGGCGCTCCGGTCAAGGCGTTCGAGCGGCGGCGCCCTCCCTCGGTTCTTGAAATTCAAACGGTGGTGCGATATAGCTCCGGCAATATCCAGAATCTGTGAGGCGCTCATGAAACTATTTCGGAAGTCGGTGACGGTGTGCTGCGCGATTTGTCTGGCTCTCGGTCCGTTCGCCGTGTTCGCCGCCTCGAACGCGGTGAAATTGCCCACGCCGAGCTACACGGGCAAGATATCGGTGGAAGCTGCAATGGCGGCGAAGCACTCCGTCCGGTCGTTCAAAGGGGTTCCTTTGACTTTGCAACAGGTGTCGCAACTGCTGTGGGCCGGGAACGGACTCCTTCCCTCGGACGCGGTGACCGGCGCCACGCCGAAGACCATTCCGTCGGCTGGAGGCCTCTATCCTCTGGAATTGTTCATCGTCACCGGCAAGGACACGGTCAAGGACTTGGCCGCCGGGGTGTATCAGTACGACCCCTTCGGGAATGCGTTGAAAACCGTCGCTCAGGGGGATAAACGGACGGCGCTCGCCGGCGCGGCCCTTTCGCAGATGTGGATGGCTCGAGCGCCGGCGGTGATCGTGATAGCCGCGGTTTTTTCGAGAACCACGATGAAGTACGGCTCCCGGGGCAATAACTATGTCTTCATGGAGGCGGGAAACTCCAATCAGAATCTCTACCTCCAGGCGGAAGCGCTCGGTCTGGGCGTGGGCACGGTTGGAGCGTTCAATGACGCTCAGGTCGGATCCGTACTGAGTCTGCCCGCTTCGACGGCGCCGCTGCTGCTGGTTCCCGTGGGGAAATAGCTCGGCCGAGGACCCGCGGGCGGCCTGATCGAGAGGCCGGATCGGAGGGGGGCGGCGCCCTACCGTCGGCGCAAATCGGACATGGTTGCGGTGGACCGGTCCGAGAGCGGCCGGCCGGGGGGGCTGCCGTCCGAATCGTTAAAAGTCCGTCAGAAGCGCGTGTTCATTCCTTTAAAATCGTTTCGATTTGATACTCGGAGACGACCTGTTTGGGCCCTGAGCGCTGTATTTAGCCTTGACATTACCGGTCTTTGCGACTAGGCTTGCACAAATGATCCCCTTTTCAGTCTAAGGCTTGTACTGACATTCATAAAGGAGGTAGGTGGATGGACTGGGTCGTGTATCTAGCCCTGATATGCGGGGCGCTAGGCGTTGCTTACAGCCTGATAACGGCAGGCTGGGTCTTCAAGCAGGACGCGGGAACCAAGGAGATGCAGGAGATCTCGGGGTACGTGGCTGAGGGAGCTATGGCGTACCTCACCCGCCAGTATAAGGTGGTGGCGATCATCGCCATTATTCTGGTGATCATCCTCTGGTTCACGCTCGGCGTCATGCCGGCCCTCGGCTTCGTCGTGGGTCTGGTGGGCTCGGCTCTCGCGGGCTTTCTCGGCATGAAGGTTTCAGTGAACGCGAACGTTCGCGTGGCCGCAGCGGCAAGCAAAGGTTTGCCCGAAGCCATGGACGTCGCCTTTAAGGGCGGTTCCGTGACGGGCGTCGTGGTTACCGGCCTGGCTCTTCTCGGTGTTGCGGGGTTCTTCCTGGTCGCTCGCGGCTATGATCCCGATCCTCATCACCTCTTCAGCGCATTGGTAGGTTTGGGATTCGGCAGCTCGCTGATGAGCGTGTTCGCTCGTGTGGGCGGCGGTATTTACACCAAAGCGGCGGACGTGGGCGCGGACCTCGTGGGTAAGGTCGAGGCCGATCTTCCCGAAGACGATCCCCGAAATGCGGGCGTTATCGCGGACAACGTCGGCGACAACGTGGGTGACTGCGCGGGTATGGCCGCGGACTTGTACGAGACGTACACGGTTACCATCGTTGCGGCGATGCTGTTGGCGAACAGCATCTACGGTATGGATTCGTCCGCCTTCTTCCTGCCCTTGCTGATCGGCGGCGCGGCGATCATTGCGTCGATTATCGGAACGTTCTTCGTGCGACTGAGCAAGTCGAAGGCTGAGAAGGACCTCTACATCATGGGCGCGCTGTACAAAGGCATGGCGGTCTCCGGTATACTGGCCGCAATCGCCTTCTACTTGGTCGCCCGCGTTCTTCCCATCGGGGCGCCCCTCGGCGGTGAAGCCTACATCATCTCGCCGATCAACGTCTTCTGGATGGCCGTTGTCGGCCTGGTCCTCACCGGCCTGATCGTCGTCATCACCGAGTACTTCACCGGCATGTACGGTCCGGTCAAGTATGTGGCCCAAGCGAGTTCCACGGGTCATGCGACCAACATCATCGCCGGCCTCGCAATCGGCATGATTTCGACGGTTCTTCCCGTCATCGTGCTGGCGGGCGCCATCGCGATCGGGTTCAGCCTGGGCGGCGGATTCTCCGGGAGCACGGGGACCGGCCTCTTCGGCATCGCCATAACGGTCGTCTCGATGCTCTCGATGACCGGTATCGTCGTCGCAATCGACTCGTACGGGCCGATCACCGACAACGCCGGCGGTATCGCCGAAATGGCCGACCTGCCCGAAGAAGTACGCAACCGGACCGACCCCTTGGATGCGGTGGGGAACACCACGAAGGCCGTCACCAAAGGATACGCGATCGGTTCGGCCGCTCTGGCGGCGTTGGTGCTCTTTGCCGAGTACACCCGCGCACTGGAAGGTCTCGCCGGCATGGAACTCTCGTTCGACCTGTCCGATCCCAAGATCCTGATCGGGCTTTTGGCCGGCGGCATCATTCCGTACTTTTTTGCGGCCCTGTGTATGCTTGCGGTCGGTAAGGCCGCAGGAGCGATCGTGGACGAAGTGCGCCGACAGTTCCGTGAGATCAAGGGCTTACGAGAAGGTGAGCCCGGCGTGAAGGCGGAATACGGCAAATGTGTCGATCTCGTCACCGCGGCCGCTCAGAGGCAGATGGTCATCCCGTCGCTGCTGCCCGTCGTTATCCCGCTCTTCGTAGGATTCGTGCTCGGGAAGGAAGCCCTCGGCGGACTGCTGATCGGCAGCATCGTCGTTGGTCTCTTCCTCGCGATCGCTATGACAACCGGCGGCGCCACCTGGGACAACGCCAAGAAGTACGTCGAAGACGGCAACCTCGGCGGCAAAGGCAGCGAAGCCCACAAGGCCGCGGTCACCGGCGACACGGTCGGCGACCCGTACAAGGACACCGCCGGCCCGGCTTTGAACCCTGTGATCAAGGTCGTCAACATGGTGGCCCTCTTGATAGTGCCGTATATCGTGTAACAAGCGCCTTGCGGACCGTTCACGCGGTCCGCAATTCTTCTCCGGGCCTCCCTACTGCCTGCAAAGGCCGGGAGGCCTTTCCGCGTTCTCGGGACGACCGGCGGTTTAGAGTCACGGCCCGCCTTTGACGAGAGGGGCAAACGATCTGCCACGTCCTGCTCTCTACCGAAGACCTATTTCCTCCCGGAAGCGGGTCTTCTCGTATCACAAAGTCCCCCCGAATCACCGGCGCCAACATACCAGATTGTTAATTGAAGCGCTCTCAAAGCGAGTTCATCAGCGGGCCTCCACCCTTCACGCGATGGCGATCAGCCGGCCGCGGCGCTCTCACATGCCGAGGTCGTATGCGAATACCACGCTCTGAGGGCCCCCCAGAAGCAGCTGAAACGGATTGGTGGTGAGAAGAATGGCTACCAGTGAGCGGGAACCGTGATTCTTGAAGTCACGGATGCTGAAGTCGGACAGGAGCCCTCGACTCCGGATGGTCTTCCATTTCTCGACGAATCGGCCGCCCTCCCAAACGAGGTCCTGAATCTCACTGCCGCCGGCCACGTACTTGATGACCAGCAGCTCATTCTCCGAATCGCCGTTCGTGTCCGTAATGAGGAGCCGACCGGGAAAGGTGATTTCCCGTTGTTCGCCGTCCCGACCAGGAATGGAGATGCGACGGTTCAGTCCGTAAATCCTGTCGGTGACGCTGTAGAGGAGACGATTCTCCCGATCGAAGACCATGATCCGGCGGTCCTGATTGAGGATGACCCGCATAAATTGCCCGTTCTTTCCGAGCACGCCGGACGCGTAGCTCAGCAGAAAGGTCCCGGGCGGGAGCATGGTCGAGCCGACTTCCCTGAAGTTGCCGTCCTCGAAGCGATAGAGCGCGGCCTCCCCGGTGAAGAGATTGTCGACGTCGGTCCGCTGTGCGACAAGGACCCGACGGCCCGGGTTGTGAGGGTCGGGCACGGACGCCGCTATCCGGTGGGGAAATCTGTCGGACACGCGCAAATCGCGGTTGACGTACCTGATAATCGCGGACTCCATGCCGTCGGGCTTTCGGTATGAGACGATCAACTCCGCGACGCCGTCTCCGTCGATGTCTTCCACTTCGGAGCTGACGTACGCTGCCGGCGATTCGGAAAACTGGGCCAAGGTCCGGAGCGCGCCGCGTTCGAATCTCCTGATGGAGAGACCGTTCTCCGCCAGCAGCACCAGTT
This sequence comes from uncultured Syntrophales bacterium, assembly GCA_964385875.1. Lineage (GTDB taxonomy): Bacteria > Desulfobacterota > Desulfomonilia > Desulfomonilales > Desulfomonilaceae > CAYLRL01. Next base: position 18,750 of record CAYLRL010000023.1, on the reverse strand, counting down.
CGTTCCGTTTGTCCCCGTCCAGATCACCGATATCCAGGGATCGCACCGCGCCGGGAATCTCCGGACTGCGCCACGGCCCACGTTCCGCGGAAAATCCCGGTGTGGGATGGGAGGCCGCAAGGCGAGTCTTGGGGTCTCCTTCCGCGCTGCTGTACAACGGCAGGCGCGGGCTTCCGTGAATGCGAGTATTGACATTCTGTACGAAGATCCCAAGTACTTGCGGCAGATTGAAGATGCTGCCCACTTCAAGATCCGTCACCACCGAGCGGCGACCCCGACGGACGTCCCACATGACGCCCCGCATCCGGTACGTGGACTCCGAACACGAGAGAAGGCCGAAGATTACCCAGTCCGCGCCCGCGCTGCGGGCCAGTTCGCACGCCTGCTCGTCTTCAACGGGAGCGCCGCGCTCCTCGAGCAATTTGTCAACCGTTTCGGCCGTTTCTATCGAGAGCGCCCCTCCCCGCAGGTCAATCGAACGTCGAAGATGCCGATTCACATGCTCCGAAAAATCCAGGATATCCTTGTTGCCTTCACATCCTTCAATCCGGAAGGGAATGACGAGAATCCTTCCGGACGCATCGTCCGCCCTCAGGGGAGGCGGGTCCGCGCAAACCGCCGCGAGAGCGCATATAAGAAGAGCCGCGAGGGCCCATTTTGTGCCGGTGGAACAATTCCTCATAGGAGCCGTACCCGTTTCAGGCAGCTTCAAAAAAAAACCAACTGTGAAAAACAGTTGGCGTAGGAGGAATAGATTGTTTTCTTACCCGAGAAGAGATGCAAGCCGGGCGCCAAACTTCCCTCCAGTGCCAAAATGACAAATAGTCCCGACCTCTCAATGGCTTAGCCTCGCACCCTTCGATCCTTCCGGATAGTCAACGCCGGCCGATTTTGTCCAAATTTTTGAACAACGGCGCCGGATTTCGGTAACCAGACGAAATGGCTGATCATCTCCACGTACAAAAATCCGACCGACCCCTGCCAGTTTTTTGAACACGCATCAGAGAAAACTCAGGAACGCCTTCTTCACATAATCGAAGTTCTTCCGCACCTCGTCCTCACCTTGAACGGGAGGCCCGTGGCCGGGCACGAGAAGGCTGATCGGGAGGTTGGACATCTTTTCGACGCTGTCCTTCAAGCGCTTGGCATCGCCTCCGGGCATGTCGGATCGGCCCACGCCATTGTAGAAGACCAGGTCGCCGCAGAAGAGGATTCGATATCTCGGCCAGTAGACGCATATACCGCCGGGGCTGTGTCCCGGTGTCAGGAAGACCTGGAACTCGTGCTTGCCCACGATCAGGGAGCCTTCCTTGAGGTAGAAATCGACACGATATTCAGGCATTTGCGCGCCGCGCTGAAGATACATGGGTCGGCCCACGTCCTCGATGAAGTTCTCCTCTTCTCTGGAGATGCCGATCTTGATCTTGGAATCGTGAAACGCGCGCGTGCCGTCGAAATGATCCGGATGAGCGTGGGTGCAGATGACGGTCTTGATTGAATCGGGATCGACTCCCTCGGCCCTCATACGCCCCTTGAGGTCTTCGACTCTGTGGAGGTGGCCGGGATCGATGAGCAGCGGTACCTTGCCGTCGACCACGATGCTGTTACAGTTGTTTTCCCGCGGATCGTTCCAAACGTAGACATGAAGTTGAGACGGTGATTGTTCCTGCATATGTGTGTGACTCTGAACAATGCGCTATCGAGAGGCCGCCCGCCGATTCTACGCCGGCGCGGACGAGGATCTCGGAGACCCTTCGATGCGGAGTATTTCGATCTCGACATCGTACGCGCCCGCACGGACACGTCGAAACCGCTTCAACCATATCATCGCGGTGAAGACTTGTCGAGTGCGGCCGCCGAGGATCGGGATCGATCGGCCGCGCAGCCTCGACAGAGCGTCGCGCCGTCGCTCTCGATCATCTTGTCGATCACCGTCTGCTCGCCGCATCGATCGCACGCCCGGGTTTCCACGATGCGCGCCCGGGGCGGAAGCTCGGCCTCGATTTCCCGGACGTGGAACAATCTGTCCGAATCGGTCTCGATGATATCCAGAGCGGCCTGTTTCTTGAGATCTTCGTACAGCCGCCGCTCGTCGGGAGTGGCGTCGCCGCGAGCGATCTTCTTCCTCAGCTCGGCCCTTTGGGCGCGTCCCGTCCGCTCCATCGGTTTGAGGCGCACCCGAGCCGCTCGACCGCCCTTCCTCTCCATGAACGTGTAGACATGCTTTCCCCAGTCTCGGAAGACCAGGTTGCCTTTGCCGAAGGTGCAACCGAGCAGGACCTGGATCGCGTCGACCGCGCACGAGTCGTTCTCGACGATCGCGACGATTTCTTCATCTTCCGCGGGCGTCAGATCCAGGACGGTTTCGGCGGCCTTCACCGCGGCGTATCCTATGGCCAATCCGGGACACAGATGGCCGTGAAAGTTCACGCAACGGATAAAATCCTCGGGCAGATCACGATGGGAGTCGTCTAACATGGTTGGCATCCCTCCTCATTGCCCGGAGGACCGACGAGGCATACCGAGGCGGGGGACCTACACCGCCAGATCGGACCACCTGTCGAGCAATCGGGTGAAGTGCTTGAGTATACGCGCTGTCGCGCCCCAGATACGGTAACCCCGCCAGTCATAGAAGACCACTTCGATGGGTCGTCCATCCAGGTTCCAGGTTTCCTCGCTCCGCCACGTGGGTCCGACGAACACCTCGAGCGGAACGGTTATGATCTCATGGATCTCCCGCTCGCTCATTGTCATCTCGTAGGGATACGGGATCATTCCCACGAAGGGGACCACCAGGTAGTGAGTGGCCACCGTATAGAAGTCGTCCAGTTCACCGACTACCAGCACGTCCGCAGGCTCGATCCCCACTTCTTCGTGGGTTTCCCGCAACGCGCAATGGAGGAGGCTGGGATCGTCGTGATCGAGCTTCCCGCCCGGAAAGGATATTTCACCCTTGTGGTGGGCAACTTCGTTGGATCGTCTGGTGAGGAGGACGTGAATACGGCCCTCTTTCCAAAACAGCGGGATGAGCACCGCGGCTGTGATGACGCCGTCCCGAGACAACACCTGCTTGTCGTGGCGGTCCAGAATGTCGGCCAGATCGGATTCGAATGAATCCCGCAGCCAGAGTTGTCGTGGTGTTTCGCTCATGGTCGCCGCAATCGATTCTCGGCCGAACAATGCCCGACCGAAACGCGAGATTCTCCCGCGAGTTCGGCCCGCTCGCCGGACGAGGCGGGCGCCTGCTCGGCCTTGTGTCCACTCCGCTCAATCGGAGATGGGTGTCGTCAGACGTAATGGTCCACCGGGCTTGAGGCGGCTCTGCGCCCGGTGAGGATGGAGGGGGAGACTCATCTCCCCCTCCAAGCCTCCCCCATCGAGATATCAACGGCTTATCGCTATCCCCGTGAACGTTTACCATCAGACTATAGCAGTTCCCGCCGAATTCCGCGAATCGGAAGTGACCGTGATCGGGATTCTTTCGGCCGGGAGTCTCGGCCGACTCACGGATAATAATCGCCGAGGAGATGGAGATTTCCGACCTCGACGGTCTTGAGACCGGCCTTGACCGCGGGCCACATCTCGTCGAACGCGCCTCGGATACATTCCGAGCACCAGCCGATTGTGTCGGACACGGTTTTTGCGGATATCCCGCAGTGAGCGCAGGTTCCCATAACGAATCCATGCTGTGACGGCAGGGTTCGGATGGGGTCCCCGTCAATCGAACGGATCGGGCTTCCCCGCGTCCTCCGAATCGTGGAATTCCCAATCCCAGTCTAATTCCCAGAGCCTCACCGTACCGTCAACGGAGGAGGTCAGGACGAATCGGCCGTCCCAGGAGACAGCGGCTGAGGTGATCTCCTTGGCGTGTCCTTGGAACTCCCTGATACATTCTCCGCCGGCTGTGTCCCACACTCGGAGCAGGGTATCGTTGCTCGCGGTGAGCGCGAAGCGGCTATCAGGGGTGAATTGCACCGCCCTGACGCCGGACTCGTCCACCTCGAGCGTCCGAACCGCAGTGCCGCGCCTGACGTCCCAAATCCGGGCCGCGCCGTCCATGGAACCGGTGATGAGCAGCTCCCCGTCCGTAGACACGTCCAGACTGGTCACCTGGTCCCGATGTCCCCTGAGATCCCGCAAAGCCCGTCCCGAGGCGATTTCCCACATCTTGACCACACCGTCGAAGCCTGCCGAAAGAATAAGCCCCGAATCACGGATGAACGCGACCGTCGAGACTCTGTCGTCGTGCCCTTTGAGCGTCTTGAAGAGCGTATGATCGGGAATCCGCCAGAGCCGGACCGTCCGATCCCACGACCCGGACAGGACGAAATCGCCCGCCGGGGAGTACGCAACCGAACTCACACTCTCCGTGTGGCCCTGAAGCGTCGCGCTGTTTTTCCCCATATTGAGATCCCAGAGGCGCACGGTTCGATCGTCTCCCCCGGAGACCGCTTCCCGACCGTTGGGCGAAAACGAGATCGACGCGACGAGATTCGTATGGCCCTTCAAGGTCCTCGTACAGTCGCCCGTCTTCGTGCTCCACATACGGATTGTGTGATCCGACTGCGCAGTCAGGAACGCAATTGCGGAGGGTGAGAACCCGACCGCCATCACACCGGACGGGGTCGTCAAGACCCGCCTCCCCCATCCGCCGCGAAGTCCGAGGCGCTTTCCATAGTCCTTCATACGGAGTATTGCGGCCAAGACCTGATCGGAGCGTTCGTACCCCGGCAGCTTCTGGGCTTTCCTGAGGAGTCCGTACGCGGTTGCGCGCGCGCCGCGTCGCATGGCCTTGCCCGCCTTCTGGAGGTTCTCCTTGAACTCCCGATCCGACTTGATCTGTTTGGTGACCGGCCGGATCTTGGCAAGCGCCACTTCGGGCCAAATCGCGCGGCCGTACACGTCCCATGCGCAGACGGCCATCCCTCGACCGCCCGCGATAACCTGCGCGCCGTCGGCGGAGAACGCCAAACAGTCCGCGCCGTACTCCGCGGGATCGAACGTTCGCAGGACCGTCCCGGTTTCCGCCTCCCAGACTTTCAGGCCCTCCTGTGCGTCGAAACTCGCGGAGCGTCTTCCTTCCGGACTCAACGCAAGCGAGGTCACCGTGTCCGAATGAACACCGAAGACACTGATGGTCGCGCCGGTCTCCGCGTTCCACACGATGACCTGCCTGTCCCGACCGGTCGTGAGCACGCGGCGTCCTTCTCGATCGACGCTCATCGCCGTTATCTGCTCGGTGTGACCCTTTTCGAAGACCATGGGGTCGGTGTTTTCGCCTTCCGTTTTCTTGACCAGCCGGTCCATGCCGGCGGTGAAGACGACCGGGATCCCTGCTTGGGTGTACATCGCCTCTGCAGCGGTGTGCCTGGGTACCTTGAAGGTGGTCCCAGCCTTGCACTCGGCAGTATCCCAGATCCTCGCCAAGCCTCTGGCTTCGACGACAAGCACGCGGTCGCCGTCAGGCGTGAACGCGAGGGCCGTCACCTGATCTTGCGTGAGAAGGTTCCCCACGAGTTTTCCCGCTTCCGTATCGAGGAGCTTCACCGGCGCGCCGGCGCGATTTCCCGCGATCGCGGCCAGCCGCTCGTCCGGTGAAATGCGGATCGAGGCCGGGGGATCGCCCACCACATTAACGCTTTTGAGCTCTTGGCCGGTCTCCGCGTCCCAGATCTTCACAAATCGATCGCGCGATCCGCTGATGACCTGGGCCGTCGAGGGAAACGGAGCGACGCAGGTAATCCAGCCGTTATGCCCTTTGAGGATATACCGCGCCGAAGTCCCGGAGAAACGAAACTCCGTCTCGATCTGCTCGACGGGTTTGCCGGCGAGAGCCGAATTCTCCGGAAGTTCCTCGACTCGACGCCGGGCCTTTTCGGTCTCGCCGGTCCGTACGAGCGCTCCGATAAGCCATCCTTCGGCTTCGTCGTTGTGGGTGATGTCGGTGAGGTAGGTCTCCAGATACGTGATTGCGTCCTCGTCTCGCCCCATACCGATGAGACCTATGGCGTAGGGCTTGAGCCATCCTTCGGTGGCGTCCTCGGTTGCGAGGGACAATTCGCAGGCCTTGACGGCTCGCTCCGCTTCCCCCATCGTCAGCAGACATCGACCCAGCAGATGGCCGCCTCTGCCCCGATATTCGGGCGACTTGACCACCTCTTCCATGCGCACGATCAGTTCCGGATTGGGATTCTTGGTCTGAAACCATTGGAGAAGGCCCAGATTGTACACGGCTTCCGGATGATGCGGATCCGCATCGAGAGCGCCTTTGAGGGCCTCGCGCGCCTCTTCCTCGTGGTGGAGGTCCATGAGCGACACCGCGCGGTTGTTGAGCGCATCGGAATGAAGTTTGACTTCGTCCGGTCTCTCACGCGGATATCGTCGTTTGAACGCGCCTTCGTACGCCTCTTCGAGCATGGTTCGGATCTGAGCGAAGGATTCCGGCCTGCTTTCCGGCTTCTTCTCGAGACACTTGAGAATGATGCTCTCGATGGATTTAGGCATGTCCTGCCGGACGCTCCGGGGACGGGGAGGCGGCTTCTTGAGATGCGCCAGCGCCAGTTTGTCCCGCTTCTCGCCCCGTTTGACCGGAAACGGTTTCGTGCCGCAGCAGATCTCGAAGAACATCACGCCGAACGCGTAGATATCCGCCGGTGGGCCCACCTCCGAGTTCGGTATCCACATCTCGGGGGCCATGTACCCGGGTGTGCCCATACCTGCCGCGGTTACCGACTCGCGTTCCCGCCGGATGACCACCGTTCCGGTGATTTCGGCGGTCGTCTCTCCGACGGCGGGATCCATGGTGCGCCGTTTGGTCAGTCCGAAGTCGGTGACCTTCAGGATGCCGTCCCGGGTCATCATACAGTTGGCGGGTTTGACGTCGCGATGGACGAGGCCTTTGACGTGCGCGTGCTCGAGTCCGTCCGCGGCCTGAACCATGAGATCGATGATGAGATCCCAACCGGCGGGTCTTCCAAGGCCGATCAGCCATTCCTTGAGCGCGCCCCCGTCCACGTATTCAACGAAGATCCGCGGGCTTTCGAGGATGTTCCTGACGTAGTAGCAGGCCGCGATATTGGGGTGGAACCCGATATCGATCCAGGTCTCCGCCTCTTTGACAAAGAGCGCGCGGTCTTCCTCGTTCTTCCGGAGCTTCCGGAGAAGGGACTTGATGGCCAGCATGGTGTTCCAGCGCATATGGCGCGCTACATAGACCGCTCCCATACCGCCGTACTTGATGTCGGTCACCTCGTAGAGGTTCTCGATGACCTGGCCGACGTTCCATTCCGCCTCCCGTTTCTTTGACGGCGGGGGCTGAATAGGAATGGTGGTCTTGGCTTTGCTCAAGGCCTGAGCCGGGTTGTTGCGTTTGTCGACCGGAGTTGTGGTGACGGAAAATCCCAGGGTTTTTACCAGCTTCACCAACTCAGCCACTTTTGGGTGCTTCTGGGTGACGATGGTGATGCCTTTCCCCGTGGCAATCCGACGTTTGACCTTCTCAACCGGGATCTTCGTAATCCGGGACAGGCGCAGGATCTCCTTATCCGGTATATCCTGCGTGGCCGGCGTCGGGATCATCTCGATGGCGATCTTCTCACCTGCCATTGTCTTCCACCAGCTTCACCAGCGACAGAATCAGCCTGTCATCTCTGGGCGAAAGTTTGTCAATGCGCGCCAAAGCGCGATCGTACGGTCTCATGTGAAGGTTATCGGGCGTATTGAGGGCCGCGTTGAGGCCCAGTTCGACGATCTGAACCAAGTGAAATCGAGGAAATCGGTACAGCGCGACCACCTCGAATTCCTCACCTTTCCGGCCTTCGAGATACCTGAGCGCGAAATATCGTTTCCGTTCCCGTTCAAGGTTCAGGGCCCGTTCTACGGGATAGGAGACGTGAACGAGGAGGTTGTCCAACTCGGAACGATTCAGCAGCGGCCTCCCCTCCGTCAGAAACATCTTGATCTGCCGGTGAATAACCAGGTCCCAGTACCGTCTCAACGGCGATGTCGCCGTGGTGTACTGCTCGACGCCCAATGTCGAATGGGGCGCGGGGTCTGTTCCGACCTCGCCGCGAACGAGCAGCCGCTTCGCGGCATAGGACTTCACGGGATCGTACTCGTCGTCCAGCTCGATCGGTTCGCTCGGCGGAGGCTGACTCCGGTAGATCGCGGGAATGTCGTTTTCACGCAAAAAGGCCGCAAAAAGCGTGTTCGCGAGGATCATCATTTCCGAGACGAGTATCTGAGAAGGCGTCTCACGGTCCCGAACCGCGACGTCGATCGCGCCGTCCTCTTCCACCTTGACCGTGAGTTCCGGGTCCTTGAACAGAACCGCACCGGCGGCAGCCCGCCGAGCGCGGAGCCCTTCCGCGACCCGATAGAGTTGCGCCTCGAGGGAAGTCGGGTCCTCGACCCGTTCATCCGCGGTTTCGTACGAGAGCCGCTCCCGAACACGAACAATCGAGCGCATCAACCGGGAATCAATCAATTCACCGGTTTCAGAGAGCCTGACGAGCATGGTGAGCGCGGGGCGGTCCTCGCCTTGATTCAGACTCGCCGCGCCCTCGGAGAGCACCGCCGGCATCATGGGTATGGTCTGTTCCGGAAGATATATCGACGTGGCGCGCTCCCTGATGGCTTGGTCGAGCCGAGAATCGTGATCGATGAAGTGCGCCGCGTCGGCTATGTGCACACCCACCGTCACGATACCGTTGTCGCGCGTCAGCGAGAGCGCATCGTCCACGTCCCGGGTGGTGACCGCGTCTATCGCGATGACGTGTTCGCCGGTCAGATCGGTCACGTCGGCGGGCAAGGGCCTGCGAGCGGCCTCCGCCGCGAGCGCCTCGGTTTCCTCATCGAACTCGACGGGAATCTTCTCCGCGCGAAGGGTGATGTTCTCGTCTTCGGACCAAACCCCGAGCTTCACCAGAACGCGGAAGGGGTCCCACGCCGGGGAGGCCCCCACCTGCTCAAACAGATCCTTGGCCGTGCGAAAGCTTTGCCAGTCCTTCGCGAAGCACGCGGATTCCTCCAACAGCTCGATGAGGCCGTTGGGAGCTCGATCGGGCGACACGTCCTCTCCTTTGACAACCTTGTCCAGAAACTCTGCGGACGCTGAGACGAACGCGCGTCGCTCTTCTTCCTTCTCTTTCTGTACGAGGGCCTGTTCAACGCGTTCCGGCGCCGAGACTTCGATCCCGTCGGGCCGTATCTTGAAATAGATCCGATCCTCGAAGATTGCCCGCAGGAGCGACGCGGAACAGTTGGAGTCGACGCTGTTCCCGAAGAAGAGTTCGCTCAGGTCGTCGACACCCATCCGACCGGTTTCCGGTCCGACCACTTCCCAGAGTTCGCCCAGATCGATGGTTTGCTTTATGCGGTTTCGCTCGCCGGATATCTGTCTCAGACTGCCGACCTGCTCGTCGACCGCGCCGTGGACCGGAAATCCAGGATATTTGACCGCGTCCAGCACCCTATTTCGGGAGATTTTGGTTTCCTTGCCCTGCTCGCTGAGGACGCGGACCTTCTTGTTGTCGAACTCGATGACCAGACCGCACGAGATCTTTCGATTGTCGAAGTAGTCGACGACGTCGTGTTTCTGCAGACCCATGGAAAATCGCTAAACCGTTCCGAGAGATTGGCAGTGTGAAGGCGACGCCGGCCGGGGCGTCCCACCTGGGGACTCCTTCATGTGACGATGCGGGTCAAGCGGCGCATGGTCGGCCGCTCGGATCGGCCGGTTGTTCCCGACCGACCGAAAGAGCCTCTGCGCAAGACTTCCCTCTCTATACTGTAGCAGGCATGGGCGGTGGTAGGCTACCCATTTCTTCCGTTTTACCATCACCCGACAGGCGCCACACGACTCAAACGGATCGGAAATGACCGGCGAAACGGCTCCGCACACGCGTCGATCTCCCACTCCGCGCGCCGGCTCATCGCAGGCACGCGATCGAGGCAAACCCGGCGCCCCCCCCCCGGGCAATCCGCGGCCCCTATCGACGTAGCTACGCGGTAACTCTATTTTTGACTCCAGATTCCCTTGTGTGGCAATATATGATAAAGGTTGAGTCAGAATCCGGCGCTGAGCCGGCGAGAGGCCGCGGCGACGTGGTTGGAGACGATGGAAAAACGCATCCGGGAAGTCTTTGAACAGAGTATCCAACTGAAGACGGCTTTTCTCGAGGAAAGCGTCGGCGTCCTCGAGTCTGTGGTGGAGGCGGTCGCTCGGACCATGCGGAGCGGCGGCAAGGTGCTCGTCTTCGGCAATGGAGGCTCCGCTGCGGACGCGCAGCATATTGCGGCGGAGTTCGTGAATCGCTATCTGATAGAGAGAGCGCCGTTGCCTGCAATCGCGCTGACGGCCGACAGTTCGGTGCTGACGTCAATCGCCAACGATTATTCGTACGAAGATGTCTTCGAGAAGCAAGTGAAGGCATTGGGTCGAGCTGGCGATTTGGCCCTCGGCATCAGCACCTCGGGTCGATCCGCAAATGTGAACCGTGCGCTGAAGGCCGCGCGGGAGGCCGGTCTGACCACGGTGGGGTTCGGCGGCGCCGCCGGCAGTCCGATGGCTGAGTATTGCGACGTCTTCGTCCCGGTGACGGGAGGTCCGACCCCGCGCATTCAGGAAGTTCACCAGACGGTGGTCCACCTGGTGGTGGAATTGGTTGATGAAATGCTCTTCAGCGCTCCCGGCGAGGATCGAGCCGGCGAAGCCCGGTGTTCCTGAACACGGCGCGCCGAAGGGCGGGAAATAGACCGGGGAGCGCCCCGGCCGCAGAAGGTCGAGGCGACCCGGATGAAGCGGGAAACTCCATGACTGATGAATCAACGAGCCGTCTGTACTCCGGAATAACCATCGACGCCCAAATCCCGTTCCGGTATACCATTATTCACGGCGCGGACCCGACGAAGCGATCCGCGGAGCAGCGTGCCGTTACGTCGTCGCTCAACCTGGTCGGGCTGGTCTTCGAGACCCAGAATATGACCCACGACGGCTGGCACCTCTCCTTCACCGAGTCCTCGTACGCCCGCAATACGCTGGAAATCGTGCTTGAATTGGGCAAGTCGTTCGAGTCCGTGGAACTGCTGGGACAGGTGGAGTGGTACGAGCGGCGAACCACGGTCGCAGGACACACATTCATGGTCGGGGTCAATTTCATCGATATCCAGGCCGACGCGCTGGCCGTGCTTCGAGATTTCCTCAAGCGTTATCAGCAGCAGAAGTAGCCCTGCGCTCACGCTCTCAGTCATACGGAGACAGGTTATGGAAGAAAAGTATTACGGCTTCGATGTGGGCCGGGTAGTGATCGGCGCCCTCAAGCTTCTCAAAGACAAGGGCTATTTGGATGAAGAGGAAGTGCTCGACCTCCTCTGGGAGTCAAAAGACGCGCTCTTCCCGTGGGACAGGTCGGACATTAAAGAGCTCATTAAATTGTAAGACGGCGCGCCCGCTCCGTCCGGCAGGGGGAAAACACCGGAAGGGCGAACCATCGGAGCGCATTTCTTTTTGCCGTTCGTCCGTCTTTTGACCGGCGAGTTTGGTTATGTTGAACCGGCTTCCGGGGAGATTCCGGAAACCAATTTGTCGATAGGAAGTATGCTATGACCACTGTGCGTGAAGAGCTTGCCGTGTCCGTGGAGCAATTGACGTGGACCGCTTCCCTCGAAGAGATGATGGGGGACACAACCGCCGATATCGAGCCCGTCGAGGAGATCATCGGCCAAAGTCGAGCGGTCAAAGCCCTCGCGCTCGGCCTCTCCATGAAAAGCCCCGGCTACAATATCTTTGTCGCAGGCATAAACGGCGCCGGACGCCGGCTCACCGTCGAGAAATCGCTGGAAGAGCACAACGACGAAGGACCGGTTCCCGACGATCTCTGCTACGTGAACAACTTCAAGCATCCGGACCAACCGAGGCTCATTACCCTTAAGGCGGGAAAAGGATCGGAATTCAAGAAGGAGATGAGCAATCTCATCGACACCTTGAAGAAGAAGATCCCCGCCATGTTCGAGAGCGAGGAATTTCAAACCGCTCGGAATGAAATCGTCAATCGTCACATGGGCCAACAGAAGGCCCTGTTCAAGAATTTCGAGAACAAGGTCCAGTCCGAGAACTTCATGATGGTGCAAGTCCAGGTGGGCCCGTACACGAGGCCCGACCTCGCGCCCGTCGTCGTCGGCAACGCCATGAAGATCGAACAACTGGAATCACTCGTGGAAGAAGGCAAATTCTCCGCGCAAGAACTCGAGAAAATCAAGGAAAAGTACAAAGAGCTCACGCAGGAGATGGAAAAGATATTCAAGGAAGCGAGGGACATCGACAAGAAGATTCAGCAGGATCTCGAGCAGCTGGCCCGCGACTGGGTCGGACCGATGCTCCAGGATATGATGAACGCTCTCAAGGAGGCGTACGAATCCGAATCGGTCCGGATTTACCTCGAAGAAGTGGAAGAAGACGTGGTCAACAATCTGGATCGATTTCGCCCCCGCGTCGTGCCGCAGCAGGCGCCCGGCGGTGAAGGCCAAGGCCCCCCAATGCTTGTTCCGCCCGATCCCGACCAGTACAGGCCGTACGAAGTCAACCTCCTGGTGGACAACTCCGATACCTCCAAACCGCCGGTGGTTTTCGAGTACACCCCGACCTATCGCAATCTTTTCGGCGCGGTCGAGCGGACGATGGACCGTTCCGGGATGTGGTCCTCCGATTTTCGCCATATCAAGCCGGGATCGTTGCACAAGGCGAACGGCGGCTTTCTGGTGCTGAACGCGCGAGACGCCCTCGTCGAGCCCGGAGTGTGGCCGGTGCTCAAGCGGACGCTGCGCTCCGGCGTCTTGGAGATTCAGAACGAACCGTTCTCCTTCCTGTTTCTCTCCGCACTGAAGCCTGAAAGCGTCCCGATCAAGCTCAAGGTCATTATGGTGGGCGAGCCGGAAATCTATGACCTCCTCCACTGGCACGACGAGGATTTCCGCAGTATTTTCAAGGTCAAGGCCGATTTCGAATACAACATGCCGAACACCGAGGAAAATCTGAGAAAGGTCGTCGGGCTGGTCGCCCGCGTCTCCAAGGAAGACGAACTGCTCCCCTTCGATCGGAGCGGGGTGGAAGCGATCGCTCGGCTGGGGGTCAGGTGGGCCGGCCGTAAGAAGAAAATCACTACACAGTTTGAACGGCTCGCCGACCTTGCGCGTGAATCCGACCTCAAAGCTCGGGAAGCCGGCGCTTCGACGGTCTCGGCGGAACACGTTGAACAAGCGAACACGGATCGCTTGCATCGGGTCAACATGATTGAGGATCGAATCCATGAATATATTGAGGACGATATCCTCATGATCGACACCGACGGGAAGAAGGTGGGCCAGATAAACGGGCTGAGCGTCTATTCGATGCCCGAGTTCTCCTTCGGCAGACCCTCGAGGATCACCGCCAAGATCAGCATGGGAAAAGCGGGTATCGTCAATATCGAGCGGGAAGCGGAACTCTCCGGGAACACCTACAACAAGGGCGTGCTGATTCTCTCGGGCTTCCTGAGACACCGCTTCGCGCAGACCAAACCCCTCAACCTCACGGCCAGCATCTGCTTCGAACAATCCTACGGCGGCGTTGACGGCGATTCGGCGTCGTCTACCGAATTGTACGCCCTGATGAGCGCGCTCTCGGACGTGCCTCTCGATCAGAGCGTCGCGGTGACGGGTAGTGTCAACCAGCACGGTCAGGTGCAGCCCATCGGAGGCGTGAACCAGAAGGTCGAAGGTTTCTTCAAGGTCTGTAAGGCCAAAGGCCTCACCGGCGGACAGGGAGTCATGATCCCGACAAGAAACCTCGGGGATCTCGTGCTCGATCCTGAAGTGGTTCAGGCGGTCCGAGACGGCAAGTTCAACGTCTGGGCCGTGGATCATGTGGATCAAGGCATTGAGATGCTTACGGGGATCGAAGCCGGAGAAGTGCAGGACGACGGTGAGTATCCCGAGGGGACGATCAACTATCTCGTCAACAAGCGCCTCGATGAACTCTCGCAGGGCATGAAGGAATTTGAATCCGGGCCCGATGACTCGAAGTCCGAATCGGATGAGAAGAGCCCCATGGCCGAGCCGGGCGAGGAAGACGAAGACGCGTGAATTCAGCCTAGTTTTCTTGGATTGGGCGGAAGCGCTTCCGATGAGGAGCCTTTCGCCCTCTTTTGTTCTCTTCGGCGCTTCACCTCTTCCAAAGCCTCCTCGAGTTCACGGTCGGAGGGCAAATCAGCGTCCTCACGGCGCTCCACAGTCGATTCATCAGACGCGCGTCCGAGTTGTCGCCTCAGCTTCTCGACCCGATCCGAAAGCGCACGCCTGCCTGCGGGATCCGGATCCTCGGTTCCGAAGCGGCGCTCAAGCTTCTCCACCAGAGTCTCGGCCTTCTCCCGGACATCGTCGTCGGAGAAGATCTCCTCTTTGAGAAGAAGCAGCTCACCTTTGAGACGCACCCACAGCTTATCGAGCATGGTGAATCCACCGGAAGAACGGCGGGGCCGAAAAAAGTCGACCCAACTCGTCGAGAATCCCCTGAGTCGGGGGACAAAACAGAATGCGCTCCAGGTCTCGTCATCCGAGAACAGCGCAGCGACCACACATCCCCATTTCGCGCGTAAACACCCCTTTTTTCTCCTCCGCCATGAAACGTTTTCCTATTTTAGGCATCTTATCTCATGAATGCAACTCGGCATAGCAACCGGGAGGAGATACAATGACGAACGCGATGGAGACGGACGGACTGAGAATATATCTTTCGCAGATTGAGCACTATCCGGTCCTTAGCCGCGAGGAAGAAAACGAACTTGCCGTACGATACCGAGACCACGGAGACGAGGAGGCCGGCAACAAACTGGTAACCTCGAACCTCCGTTTCGTCATCAAAGTGGCGCTCGGGTACAAGAATTACGGCGTGAAACTGATGGACTTGATCCAGGAAGGCAATATCGGTCTCATCAAGGCCGTGGAACGATTCGACCCGGACAAGGGTTTTCGCTTGATATCGTATGCAATCTGGTGGATTAAGGCCTACATCCAGAATTATATCATCCGCTCGTGGTCCATGGTCAAGATGGGAACGACGCAGGCTCAGCGGAAGCTCTTCTACCGAATCTCGGATCTGCCCGAATCGCAGGATCACGACGAGCACCTTGGGAACGTGGCCAAGCTCGCCGACAAAATCAATGTCTCGGAAGACGACGTCCTGGATATGTCCGCTCGAATGAAGGCCCATGACCTCTCTTTGGACGACGTAGTCGGCGATGGATCTCGCGACTCGTTCGTGGACACACTGCAGGACGATACGCCCAATCAAGAGGATGAGCTCGCGGAGTTCATCGAACGCCGAAGACTCAAAGACTGGGCCGACGAGGCGCTCGAGACGCTCAACGAGCGTGAACAATACATCATACGGCAGAGAATCCTGACCGAAGACCCTCTGACGCTCAAGGAACTGGGCAAACACTTTGGCGTCACTCGAGAGCGGGCGCGGCAGATCGAACGCGCCGCCCTTCAGAAACTCAAAGGCGCGTATGTGCGAACCGAACAAGAAGCCAAGGAACCTGCCGAAGCCGCATAAATCATAGGTAGGCCGGCGTCGAACAAAAGGTAATCACAAGCTAAAAGCTTCAGGCCCCGAAAGGGGCCTGTTTTGGTTTCGTCGCTAATCCGGGGCGCCGATATCCCTCGGTCTTCCCTCGACTGGAACCGCGCGTCGCGAAATTTTCCGCAATTTCTTCCGAGATCGTTTAACAGTGAGAGATCTGATTCGTCTGTTGAGAGAAGATCGGGGACGCGATGACCGACGCGGACTTGGTGAAACGCTTCCGGAGAGGCGATCGTGACGCCTTTGACGAGCTTGTGAGACGACACGCGCGGCCGTTGACCATCGCGCTCCTGGGAATTCTCCGAGATGAAGAGGACGCGAAGGACATATCGCAGACGGCCTTGCTCAAAGCGTACAACGGTCTTCCCCGGTTCATGGCGGCGTCATCGTTCAAGACCTGGCTCTATCGTATCGCTTTCAATGCGGCTCGCGATCATCTGCGGAGGCGGAGACGACATGACTCGGAAGAAATCGAGACCATTCCCGCCGGAAATCCATCCGCCGGCGAATCCATTGACGCTGACAGACGCCGGGCCCGCCTTCGCGAAGCGATCGAACGCCTCCCTGAAAAGCAGCGACTGACCCTGCAGCTCCGAGTGTATGAAGAAATGGACTATCAGGAGATAGAGAGGATCCTCGGCGGTTCCCCGGGGACCGGGCGCGCCAACTTTTTTCAGGCCGTTCGGACACTCCGCCGCACAATGGGCGCAGACAATGAAAAACATTGATTGTTTACACGCGGAAACTCTGATCCTCACTGATCTTGACGAGGGCCTCGACAGCGCGGCCGCGGTTGTTCTCGAAGCGCATCTTTCCGAATGCGCCGACTGCCGACGCATGCGCGTGGAGGTCCGTGAACTGCTCGAAGAGACGGCGGCGGACGCGCCCCCCGACCCGAGCGAGCAGTTCTGGGCCCGATACGACGCCTGCCTGGACGCTCGACTCCGTGACCGCGCGGCGAGCGCGCTATGGTGGAAGACTGCAGCGGCGTTCGGCGCGGCCGCGCTCGTCGGAATCGTCGTCATTCTCGGGGTGTACGAGAAGTCTCAACCCACTGAAATCCAACCGGAAGTCGCTATCGAGGTCATGGAGAACCTCGACCGGGTGTACGGGCCGACGCCGGACGAACGCCCGGTCGCGACGGTGAGTTACGATCGGATACGAAGCGTGCTCGCCAAAGACCGCGAAGCCTACAGAGAAACGTACATCAGCTGGTTCGAGGTCGAAGAGGAATCGAACCACCTGCTTCTCTGACCCGCGCCGCGCGCGATCCACGACGTCCGGCGCCGGTTCGGAGACGATGCTCGGTGGAGTCCGAAAGCCTCACACCGCAAAAGACAAGGAGGTCCCTATGAAGAAAGCGCTTACGATTGCGTTGATGACGACGTTGGTCGCCTCCGCGGTCGCCTACGGGTACGATCGGCCCGGCGAACGGGAAAAGGCGCGGGAGCGGATGGAAATCCTGAGAATGTGGAAGATGATGGAGGCCCTCGATCTGGATAAAGCAACCGCGGATAAGATCTATGCCATACGCAGGAAATTCCTCGACGAGCGCGCCGCGCTGCAATCCGAGTTGCGGACGGATTTTGCAGAGCTCCGTCGAGCGCTGCATGAATCGCGCAATCGCCCCGACGACGATACGGACTTGAAGCGCCTCCTCGATTCCATCAAAGAGAAGCGGGCCCGACTTCGCGGTTTTTGGCTCGAACAGTACGACGAGATATCGAAGGTTCTTTCGGTGAGGCAGCGCGCGGAACTGATGGTTTTCCTCAAGGACTTCCATCGGGAGATCCGGTCGATTGTCAATCCCCACCGTTCCGAAGGCCCTCCGAGGCCCGAGCCGCATCTTCGCGCGCCGGCTCCGCCCCCTCCCCGCGGGCCGCTTGGGCCTCCCCGCGGACGCTCCTCAGGTGAATTTCAGGCGCCGCCCGCCCCGGGTATGATTCCGCCGGAACCAGGAATGGGACCGATGGAACCCGAAGGAGAGTCTCACAGTCGTTTCCGTCCGCCGGGACCGTCGCACAGGCCGGTCCACGGTGAATACCGGGAGAGCGCTCCCCACGGCCGGCTAAGCGCCGGCTGGGATGAGTTCGGCGATCCCGACACGCCGTAACGCCGATCGAGGAACGTTTCCCGTCCGCCTGCCAAAATAAGCCGGTGGGTCCGGCCCGTGTCCTTTGGGATTATCGTGTGGTTGGATCCGCGGGAGGCTCGTATTTGTTGGGCATGGGCTTGAACGGAGAATCTTTGCCCTCATTTCCCACGTACTTGCCGTCCAACAGAGCGGCGCACCCTTGCAGCGTAAGGAGCAGACCGACGATAAGCGCAAGAAGCCTCTTCATATAAGAAAATCCTCTAATCCGAGGTACGGCGTCTCATCACCGGCCGCGACGCCGACCCGACGCATCGATCAATCCCGTCGGAAACGTGACGCGCGTCGACAACGCCGGTTCGCTCTTTTACACCCAGCCGGCGCAAAAGGGAAGAGTTCATCACCCCGCGCGGCGGTCCGACCCCGCCCGAGCGCGATAAGAGCGTCACGCGCGCAGGAACCGCGTCCCCCATCCCGGTACCGGAGCGTCGGGCACGGCTTTGCCTCCCACTTAACATCGAAGCGACTTGGTCGGCCCGATTTTTTCGACCGACCAAGCGCTTCTTCATGTGGATCAATGATTGGACGGGGTCAACGCGCAGTCATGAACCGCAGAAACAAGCGGGTCTCGTCGCAGACTCATATCCGGAAGCGCGGGTGGACCGTCATTTCACCGCGTCTTTGAGGCTCTTGGCCGCAGTGAACTTCGGCGCCTTCGTAGCAGGAATCTCAAGAGGTTTTCCCGTTCGAGGATTCACGCCTTTGCGGGCCTTGCGGGTTACGACGCTGAAACTGCCGAGGTCGGCGATCCTGATCCGTTCACCCTTTTTCAAGGCGTCCTGTATGGCTTCGATGACGGAATCGAGAGCATCGCCGGCCGCTTTCTTTGAAATGCCGGCGTTTTCCGCAATGTGGGCCACCAAGTCAGCTTTGGTCATGTTACATCTCCTTTCACCAATACCAAATCACGAAAAATGTTGCGCCACTATCCCCGGGACGCCTTATACACGCTATTCATCGGCCTGTCAAGTCATGTTTCCAA
>CAYLRL010000022.1:0-61410 GCA_964385875.1 uncultured Syntrophales bacterium | reverse complement strand
TCATCTCCCCCTCCAAGCCTCCCCCATCGAGATATCAACGGCTTATCGCTATCCCTGTGAACGGTTACGAACTTTTCATCGCACTGCCGGGCTTCGTATCGCTTCCGGGTTTTTTCCGCGGGAGGGCAGCGTTTGCCGGCGACTTCGCACTCCCGGCGGACGGAAACCGTTGCGACTGCGCCTTCGTGAAGTCGCGACATAAATATTGATATTCCGGATAAATAGTCGCAGCGTATGGTGCTTCGTCTCCCCGGGGGTTTTTCCAAGAGGCTTTATCGGGATTGGAGGAGGGCTGGAGCGCGCTTGCGATCGGGCCGCGGTTCGGCCGAGAGCTAAAGGTTATTTTTGACCACCGTTCCAGCCCTGAAAAAATCTATGTTGACAAACTGACCCCCCACCCGCTATACTCCCACTCCAATCGCGCCGCCGCATTTTACGCGTTCGAACTTACCGGAAAGGGGAGGAACCATGGCACGTATCCGTTTCGTGTGTATGTCGGACCTACACTTCGGAGATCGAGAGAGCCTTCTGACAGCGCTCACGCCCAACCGGGACGACGTCGACACCACCCGCCCCGCGATCGTGGCCGAACGGCTGGTCGACGCTCTCGAAGAGCTTCGCCGAATGGTTTGGCCCAATCAAGAGCCCAAACCCACGCTTGTCTTGAACGGCGATGTCTTGGAACTCGCTCTCTGCGCCACGCACATAGCCGCCATGGTCTTTCGGCGGTTCGTCCGATTGGTTTGCGGGGGAGCGGACCCCCTCTTCGATCGCATCATCCTTATCCCCGGCAATCACGACCATCATCAATGGGAGACCGCGCGCGAACGCCAATACACCGAATACCTGATCAGGAATGGGATTGCGTCGGCTATTCCTCCACAGTGGCACACCACGCCCTTGCTCTCCTTCGATGCGAAGCATCCGGTTCACGCCTACTTGCTCGAACACCTGATATCTCCGATCAAGCAGGAAAACCCGGCGCTTACGCTGGAGATCGCGTATCCCAACCTCGCCTGCCTGAGGGATGACGGGAACAAGATGGTTGTCTTCCATCACGGTCATTTCACCGAATCGATTTACTGGCTGATGAGCGAAGTCAATTCGTGGATCTTTCCGGGGGAGGACGAACCCCGTCACGTGTGGGACGTCGAGCGCCAGAACTTCGCGTGGATAGATTTCGTATGGTCCGCGCTGGGCCGATCGTGGCAGTCGGGCGCCGGCCTCGAGTTGGTCTACGAGAAGCGTTTGAGCAAGAGGGCGTTCTCCAAAGTGAAACGGAACTTCGCCAAGGGACTGGCTGAGGAGTTTGACATTCCCATTATGCCGGAATTCGCGGAACCAAGAATATTCGAGTACCTAATGGACGCGATCGATTGGTACATCGGCCGGAGCGAACGATCGTCGGTCGATCATTACCTGAGCGACGACGGCCTGGAGACGCTCCACCGGTACGTCAACGGCCCCGTCAGGCGGCAGATCGCGTATGCGCTGAAGGCCCAAGCGGAGGGGAAAACTGTCCTGGACGATACCGAGGATACCGACAAAATCCTCGCCCGCGTGCGCATTCCCGAGACGCTCTTCATCTTCGGTCATACCCACAAGCCGTTCGAGGGGTGCGAGCGATTCAACCTGAACGCGCCGCGCGTCCCTGTGGAGATCTATAATACGGGCGGATGGATTGCGGAATCGCTGAAGCCCGAGCCCATACACGGCGCGTCGATCGTGCTGGTGAACGATGAACTCGACGCGACGTCCTTGCGCATGTTCAACGACGAACGCGATCCGGATGAGGGATTCAAGGTGACGGTGCGGGAGGCTCGCTGCAACAACCGACCTGCGAGCCCCTTTCATACCGAGATCGAGCACGCTCTCGATAATGGAGAGGTCGCAGAGTCATTCGAGGCCTTCAGCGAGGCGGCAAAGGCGGATTTCACCATGCGCCGGGAGAATCTGAAAAATCGCGTCCTGGGCAAACTCTAGCGCGGCCAAAGCGCCGTTTCCGAGGAAAAGAGGTCGAGCCGAACGCGGTCGACCGTCCTATCGCCGAGGTTCACATGGAACGTTCAAAATTGCCGGGGATTCGGTTTGAAGAGACCATGTCCGGCGCTCTCGGTGTCGGAGAGACCGAGTTCACCGAGGGCCTGGAAAAAGGACTCCAAGAAGGGACCGTGTGCCGGTTCGACGTGACCGTCAGCGTCTTCGACCTCACGGGGTTCGCGAACGGCGAACCCGCCGCGCTCGATGGTACGATCGTGTTCGAACCGCTCGGAGGGCCCTACGCCATCCAAAACGGACGTTTCGGGATCTCGTTGGGCGACGGGAAGACCGGTTGGCTTCACATGAGGTACACGTTTTCTTTTCAGTCCGAGGACGGCCGAACCTATACGCTTCAGGGATTCAAACAAGTGAAGGACGACCCCGGGTTCGACCTGGTCGACGACATGACCACGCTTTTTACGTCGATTTGCGAGGGGTCTGACGAGACCGGGCCGATCTACGCTTCCGGCATTCTGAAATTCGAGTTGTCCGACCTGCCGGCGATGCTCGGATCGCTTCGTATCATTATGGAGGAGTGGCTGACAGAGAATCGTTCAAACGCCGAAAGGTAAGAGATCGGGAAGCGCCGGCCGTTGTCGTGAGCCGAGAGGCCCGGCTCCGCCGAGCACACCGCAGACGCGAGGGGGCACGGCTTTGCCGAACGAAAGTTATTGATCTTCAATATCTAGGCGCTCTATACTGAATAGGTAGCGGGCACGCCTCTCCATCGCACATTGACGGCCGCCGAGAGGGCCGGTCGTCCGTTTGGACGACCGGAGCGTCACACGAACCGGGGACCGCGCGATCGGTCACGGAATGTCTCGATCGCGGGGAACCGTGCACGAATACGGATGCGTCTTCACAGAAGGGGAGGAATCCCGAATCCGTCCAATATCAACGACCCGCGGCGTCGATCAAGCGGTCGGCGCGGGGCTGTCACCATGAGCGGCGCCGGGAAGCGCCGCACGTAAGGAAGGGGGAAACGGCGTCATGCCCGAAATCTCTCCGGCCGTCTTACAGTTGTCCACGTATCGTCCCGCGGAGACCACTCCGTTGATGAAGATGCGCGCGGCCTATTTCCAGGCCGTGCCCGAGGTCTGCGTCGAGCGCCCGCGGTGGCTGACGATGTATCACGCGCAAAACGGGCTCTTTAATCAGGACAAGATATCGATACTCGATAAAGCCCGCGCGTATCGCTACGTCCTCGGGAAACGAACTCCGATCGTTCGCCACACCCAATTTCATGACTCGTCGATGAAATGCGTAAAGCTCGACGATCGATCGCCCTTTGCGGGCTCGACCACGAGCAAGTTCAAGGGCGTGCCGCTCTACCCCGAACTGATCGGGCTCACGCTCTGGCCCGAGTTGCGCACGCTCAAGACACGCGATCAGAACCCGTACTTCATTTCATCCACCGACATCGAAGAGCTCAACTTCACGATCTTTCCCGCCTGGATGAAGAAGAACATCCTGGAATTGGGGCGAAGTCGATTGTACGAGCAGAACCTGCGCGACTACGGCGTTCGGAAATCCGCGCCCGAGATTCAATTGATGCAGCAGATCGTCTTCTATTTGTGCAGCAAACCGGTCTGTATCTCTCACACGATTCCCGATTTCTCGAAGGCGTTGAAAGCCGGGCTGTCGGGAATGTTGGAAGAGGCGCGCAATCACCTGAACGAGTCGCCGCCGGGCGGCGACAAGGCCATGTTTTACGAGGCACAGACGGAGGTCCTCAATGGACTGTTGACCTATGCGGGGAAGCTCTCCAACGTCGCCGCAAGATTGGCCGAACGCGCGACCGATCCCGCGGAGCGAGACGAGCTGAACGCCATCGCCGCGATTTACGCTCGGGTTCCCGCGCAGCCCGCTCGAACGTTTCGTGAGGGCCTGACCACGGTTTGGCTCGTGTGGACCGCCTGCCATCTCGAGAACGCCAACGTGGGACTCAGCCTGGGTCGCCTGGATCAAGTCCTCTACGATCTCTACCGCGCGGACATTGACGCCGGAGCGCTCACGCCGGAGGAGGCGACGGATCTGGTGGGTCACTTGTGGCTCAAGATCGGCGATCACGTGCCGATGATGATCGACACGGGTGAGAAGCTCTTCGGCGGAACCGGCTCGAATCAGGCGATCACCGTCGGGGGTGTCGACTCGAACGGAGCGGACGCGGTCAATGATCTGACGTACGTCATCCTGCGGGCCACGGAATTGATGATGCTCCGCGACCCCAACCTCAACGCGCGATATCACCCGGAGCAGAATTCCGACGAGTATCTGAAACGGTTGTGCGACGTGAATCTTCACACGAAAGCGACGCCGGCCATTCACAACGATCAAGCCGTGATCAACGCGCTGACCGAGAGAGGCGACAGCATCGAGCACGCCCGAGACTTCGGCATTGTGGGCTGCGTCGAGCCGGCCTCGGCGGGGCGAACGTACGGCCATCACGCCGCGATTCTCCTCAATCTCCCGGCCGCTCTCGAACTGGCCCTGTACAACGGCAAACATCGCCGAACGGGAATCGGGCCCGACGGTCCGCAAATCGGTCCTCAGACGGGGGATCCTCGGAGTTTGTCGAGCTTCGCGGAATTCAAGGACGCGGTGAAGACCCAGCTCGTGTGGCT
Source organism: uncultured Syntrophales bacterium (assembly GCA_964385875.1). Lineage (GTDB taxonomy): Bacteria > Desulfobacterota > Desulfomonilia > Desulfomonilales > Desulfomonilaceae > CAYLRL01. The sequence goes on along the minus strand of CAYLRL010000022.1, from coordinate 56,746 downwards.
TATCGAACAAGCGACGCGGCTCAACGATCTCTTCGGCGAGTGTCATCAGGACTTCTATCCGACTCCGATCCTGTCGACCTTCTTCGAAGGCCCCTCGGACAAGGGCAAGGATCTCATCGAAGGCGGCGCGGTCATCAACGCGTCCGGTCTCACGTTGATCGGCCTCGCCGACACCGCGGATTGCCTGAGCGCAATCGAAAAGCACATCTTCCAGGCGGGAACGGTCACGTTCGACAGGATGCTGAAGGCGTTGGACACGAACTTCTTCGGTCATCAGGACCTGTACACCCAGCTGAAGAACCCGGAGCGCACGCCCAAGTTCGGGAATGATGACGACATTGCCGACGGGAACGCGCTCACGCTCTTGGAGGATATCAACAACGCGGTGGCCGGCATAACGACCTATCGCGGGGGCACATATCGGGTGGGATGCTGGACCATGACCATTCACGCCGGCTTGGCGAGGTTGACGGGCGCGCTCCCCAACGGACGGCTCAAGAATGAGAACTTCGCAAGCGGCGTCACTCCGGTCTCGAACGTGACGCCCGAACTGACGCCGGCGCTGAATTCGGTGGCCAAGATCCCGTCCGAGTTCCTTTCCAGCGGGATCGCGTTGAATCTCAAGTTCACGCCCCATGACGGCAGCGACAACGATATGATCGACCGGCTGGCCGCAATGGTCAAAGGCTGCTTCGACACCGCCGGCGGAACGCGCGACGGATGTATCGAGGTTCAGTTCAACATCACCGACCACGACACGTTCCGCAAGGCTATGGACAAGCCTGAGGATTTCCCCGAATTGCTCGTCAGGGTCTCCGGGTATACCGCGTACTTCAAAGATCTGAACAGGCAGATGCAGGAAGAGATTCTGGAGCGCACCGAGTATCTCCTCTCCACAGGCCGCATGCAGGTCTTTGAGGACGTGCCGTTGTACGAATAGCGCGGACGAAACCGATTCACGTCTCGCCGAAACGGTTGATCGCTCCGTCGATGAATCGATTCGGCGAAGGAGGAGACATGATTAACCTTGATCCGATCGCGAACGTAAGAGAGAAATTGGAGGAGGCCTTCACGGACAAATTCTTGGAAACCCTCCTAGCCGGAATGAACTTGGCCTTTGACGCCCATCGCATCGGCTTGCTGGAAGACTTCCACAAGAACATCGTCGGCTTCGAAGGCACGTACGTCTTCCAGACGCCCGACGGTAGTATTGACTCGACCGCGGTCTTTGAGCACGACGACATGAAGAATTACCCTCATGCGGTCGATGATTGGGACGTGAAGGTGGTCTTCAAGAACGACGACGTCTTGCGGGCGTTTCTTCTCAAGGGAGTTCACGGAGACGCTCTGAGCGCGGTGCTCGACAATGACGTTCAAGTGTACGGCAACGTCAACTACCTGTTCAAATTCGGGTACATGGCCCGGGATCTCTTCTATCGATTCGGACTGCTGTAGCGGACGGGGGAATGAGTCGCATCCCACTGGTGACGAATATCGCGCGGGGGCGCTTTGAGGATGGTCCGGGCGTTCGGTCCGTGGTCTTCTTCAAAGGGTGTCCCCTCACGTGCCTCTTCTGTCACAACCCGGAGACACAGCGCTTCGAGCGGGAGATCGCGTTCACCCGCTCGACGTGCGTCAATTGCGAAGCGTGCGTGACCGCGTGTCCCCGGAACGCGATCGACACGGCCGATCCGGTGCGAATTCGACGGTCTCGGTGCGATCTCTGCGGCGCGTGCGCGGACGTGTGCCCGTCATCCGCGCTTCGCATGGTCGGGCGAACCTACACGCCGGAGGATCTGGCGGACCTTCTGCTCCGCGATCTGCCCTTCTACCGTCATTCCGGAGGAGGAGTGACCCTGTCGGGCGGTGAAGCCACCGCTCATCCGTCCTATCTGGAACGACTCCTTCCCATCCTTCGGTCCTCGGGCGTCAGTGTGGTTCTCGAGACGTGCGGCTATTTCAACTATTCCACGTTTCAGCGTCGAGTCCTCCCTTACCTCGACCTGATCTATTTCGACGTAAAATTCGCGGATTCTGCCGAGCACAAGCGGTACACCGGCGTGGGGAACAAGCGGATTTTGTCGAACCTGAGGCGCCTGATACGCGACGATCGAGCCTCGGTTCGCCCCCGTATTCCGATCGTGCCGGGAGTGACGGATACGGAGGCCAACCTCTCGGGACTGGTCGCCGCGCTCCGAGACGCGGGAGCGGACACGGTCACCCTGCTCCCGTACAATCCCTTGGGAATCGAGAAACACCAATCCCTCGGCCGTCCTACGCCGCCTCTCTCAGTCTCATTCATGAAGCCCGAAGACGAACGCCGCGCGTTCGAGATTGTCAGCCGCGCCCGGGCTCGCGGCCGAACCCCGGCCCAATGAGCGCGTGATACTCCTGGAGCGGCATCACCTTGAACGCGTCGCCTCGGTACAGGTGGCGTAAACCAAGGGAGAGCGCATTTGCGCCGGCCAGCGTGGTGAAGTACGGCACATTGTGATTGAGCGCGGCGAGCCGAATGCGGTACGAGTCCTGGATCGACTTCTTGTCGTACGCGGTGTTGATGACCAGTTGGATTTCACCGCCCCTGATAAGGTCGGTCACATCCTTGGCGCCGGACTCGTGAACCTTCCCGACGATTTGACAGTTGATGGACACCGCGCGGAGTTCCGCGCCGGTTCCTTCCGTGCAGATGAAGTCGAATCCGATTTCGCGCAGGCGGCGCGCGACGATGAGCGCTCCCAGCTTATCCTGAGGCGCTACGCTGAGAAAGACCGTTCCGGTCTTCGGCAGCGGAAAATCCGTGCTGACTTGAGATTTGAGGAATGACGGTCCGAATTCCGAGTCGATGCCCATGACCTCGCCCGTGGACTTCATTTCAGGGCCCAGGATCGTGTCCACCCCGGTGAACTTGATGAACGGAAAGACCGCTTCCTTGACGCTCATGTGCGGCGGAATGACTTCCCGGGTGAAGTGTAGTTCCCTCAGCTTCCTGCCGGCCATCACTCGAGCGCCTATCTTCGCCAGCGGGACGCCGATGGCTTTCGAGACAAACGGGATGGTCCTCGATGCGCGGGGATTGACCTCAAGCACGTAGATCTCGCCCTCCTTCAGGGCCAATTGCAGGTTCATCAGGCCCTTCACCCCCAGTTCCAGCGCGATCAGCCGTGTGATCCGGCGAATCTCGTCCAGGTGATAGCGGCCGACGCTGTACGGCGGAAGCGAGCACGACGAATCCCCCGAGTGAACGCCGGCTTCCTCGATATGTTCCATGATGCCGCCGATGACCACGTCTTCGCCGTCGGAGACCGCATCCACGTCGATTTCAACCGCGCCGGTCAGATACCCGTCCACGAGAATTGGATGCTCCGGGGACGCCTTGACCACGTGTTGGAGGTAGGCTTCCAGATCGTCCTTTCCGTGGACGATCTCCATCGCGCGACCGCCGAGCACGTACGAGGGCCTCACCACAAGGGGATAACCGATGCGTTGGGCCGTCTCCATGACCTCTTCATACGAGTGGGCGATGTCGTTGGGCGGCTGCTTGAGATCGAGGAGCTGGAGCAATTCCTTGAACCGCTTCCGGTCCTCCGCCCGGTCGATTGCGTCCGGAGAGGTGCCGATGATGGGGACGCCGGCGTTCCAGAGCGGAACCGCAAGCTTGAGCGGCGTTTGACCGCCGAATTGCACAATCACGCCGTGGGGCTTCTCCTTGTCGACGATCTCGAGGACGTCCTCGAGGGTGAGCGGCTCGAAGTAGAGGCGGTCGGACGTGTCGTAGTCGGTGCTGACCGTCTCCGGGTTGCAGTTCACCATGATCGTCTCGAAGCCGTCCTCCTTGAGCGCGAACGCGCCGTGCACGCAGCAGTAATCGAATTCTATCCCCTGGCCGATGCGATTGGGTCCTCCGCCGAGGATCATGATTTTCTTGTTCTCGGTGACGCCTGATTCGTCCTCGTCCTCGTAGGATGAATAGAGGTACGGCGTGTGCGCCTCGAACTCGGCCGCGCAGGTGTCGACCCGCTTGTAAACCGGCCGGACGTCCTTGGCGCGCCGGGCCAGACGGATCTCTTCCTCGGAACGACCGGTGAGTTCCCCCAAACGGATGTCGGAAAACCCGTACGATTTGGCCATCTTGAAAAAGAAGACGCCGTCGTCGCCCTCGAACGCGTCCGGTTTGGCGATCTCCTCCTCCATCTCGACGATCCGGCCGATTTGGCTGAGGAACCACGGATCCACCTTGGACGCGTCGTACACATCCTGAATGGAGAGACTCTCACGGAGCGCATCGGCCAGGTAATAGAGACGATCCGGAGTCGGCGTCGCAAGGCGGCGCACTATCTCTTCCCGGGGGAGACCGGTCGGCAGGCGACGCTCCAGACCGTGCACGTCGATTTCCAGCGACCGAATCGCCTTTTGGAGCGATTCCTTGAAGGTACGGCCGATGGCCATGACTTCGCCCACCGATTTCATTTGCATGGTAAGCGTTGTATCCGCGCCGGGGAATTTCTCGAAGGTGAATCTCGGGATTTTGGTCACCACGTAATCGATGGTCGGCTCGAAGGATGCCGGCGTCTTGAGCGTGATATCGTTGGAGATTTCGTCCAGCGTATAGCCGACGGCCAATTTGGCCGCTATTTTTGCGATCGGGAAGCCGGTGGCCTTGGACGCGAGCGCGCTCGAACGGCTCACCCGAGGATTCATTTCGATCACCACCACCCGACCGTTCTCCGGATTCACCGCGAACTGGATATTGGATCCGCCCGTATCGACGCCGATTTCTCGAATGATCTTGACCGACTGGTCTCGAAGGATCTGGTACTCCTTGTCCGTGAGGGTCTGCGCCGGCGCGACCGTTATCGAGTCACCCGTATGAACGCCCATGGGATCGAAATTCTCGATGGAACAGATGATCACCACGTTGTCCATGCTGTCCCGCATCACCTCGAGTTCGAATTCCTTCCAACCGAGAACCGATTCTTCAACGAGAATGCGTCCCACGGGCGAAACGTCGAGACCCCACGCGGCGAGTCTGGCGAACTGCTCGCGGGTGAGCGCGATGCCGGCGCCGGTTCCTCCGAGGGTAAACGAGGGACGGATAACGTTGGGAAAGCCCACTTCTTCGGCGATCTTCCACGCCTGCTCGAGAGATTCCGCATATCCGCTCCGAGGCAGATCAAGTCCGCAGCCGTGCATGGCGGCCTTGAAGAGTTCGCGGTCTTCGGCCTTGTTAATGGCCTCGAAGCCTGCGCCGATCAGTTCCACGCCGAACTTCTCCAAGGCGCCCCGTTCGTGGAGCTCCACTGCGCGATTCAGCGCGGTCTGACCGCCAAGGGTGGGGAGAAGCGCGTCGGGCCGTTCTCGTTCGATGACGGCCTCGATGAAGTCGGCTTTGAGCGGCTCTATGTACGTGGCGTCGGCAAATTCAGGGTCGGTCATGATCGTCGCGGGGTTGGAATTGATCAGAATGACGCGGTATCCCTCTTCCTTAAGCGCCTTGAGCGCCTGCGTGCCCGAATAATCGAACTCGCAGGCCTGCCCGATGATGATCGGCCCCGACCCGATGAGCAGAATTGACTCGATATCGTTCCGTCTTGGCATCTGAGATTGTGTTCTCCCCTGGGATTGTCATTCGACCGGGTACATACATATCCGCCCTGGATGCAACCACCGGAGACTATAGGTTCCGCGCTTCAAAAATTCAAGCGAAACCCCCGCCCCCCCGGCTTGCGCCTCGGGTTCAAAAGTCGGCCGGCGGACCGCCTTTTCCGGAAACCTTTTGCGCCGCCCGTCGGACATTGATATGAGACCGTTTCTCCGGACCAGGCCCCGCGCCGCCGCCGGCGGTCGTATCATACGGAAAGGAATCGCTTCATGACTCGCATGACCATCGCATCGGGAATTCTTCTCTTCATCGTCTCATTCGCCTTCGCAGGCGGCTCCCCGGCCCGGTCTTCGTCGGCCGAAACCGAGATCGGGAACATGCTGACAACGTATGCTCGAGCGTACGAGCGCAAAGATCTCGACACCATCATGAGCCTCGTCGCCGAGAACCCCGTACCGATCTTCGTTGATGCGCGAACCGACGGCCGAAATGTGGGGCTCGAAGAGATACGAGCGGGCTACGCCGCGGATTTTGCGAGATTCCAGTCGGCCAAGGTGGACTTCACCTGGCTTGCGGTCGAATCCAAGGGACCGGTCGCGTGGTTTGCGTCGGAGTGGGTCGCGGATGTGGACACGGGAAACGGCCGCGTCACGGTTCCGGCTAGGTGGACCGCGGTCCTGAGAAAAAAGGGCGGAAAATGGCTGTTCGTTCAGTCTCATTTCTCGTACACTCGTTCGGGATCGTCCACCGAAGGCCGGGCCGGCGAGTCCTGAGTCACGCGTTCGGCGCGTGAGCGCCCCCCTGGACAAGACGATCGGAGGACAACGTCACGCGGACGGCCTGCCGCGGAAATCGAACGAAGGCGTATCCCGAACCATGCTGAGCGAGCGCTTCGGCGCGCCGAACATACGTCCGTTCATGAAGGATTCCTGGGCCATCGGTTGGCCTATGATCCTGATCATGTCCTTCCAGTTTGCCGTGGGCATTACCGACGTGTATGTGGCGGGATACATCGGAACCAAGGTCCTTGCCGCGGTGGGATATGTGGGACAGCTCTACTGGACCCTCATGATCTTGGCCAACGGTATTACCGTGGGGACGGTCGCGCTGGTCTCGCAGGCGTACGGAGCGGGAGCTTCGCGCGGTGTGGGCCGAATCGCGACGCACTCGATGACGCTCGGTGTGATTATCGCCGGTCTCCTCACCGCGGCGATTGCGTTGAACCCCGAGGCGATCGTCAGAATCGCGGGAATGCCTTCCGAGATTCAGGAGATCGCTGAAGACTTCATCCGAATATTCTCGCTGGTGCTCGTGCCCACCTATCTGTCGATCATTACCGCGGGTGTGCTCCGGGCCTCGGGTCGTGTTCGCATCGCGATGTTCAATGCGTTCGCGGCAGCACTGGTCAACGTTGGCGGCGACTTCATCCTCGCTTTCGGTTGGGGGCCGATCCCCGCGCTGGGGTATCGGGGCATCGCGATCGCCACGGCTCTCGCGATGACGACCGGCATGCTGCTGAACACGGCTCACATGTGCTTGGGCCCTACTCGGGTTCAACTCCGGGCGTTCCTCAATCCCATCGGCCGGTGTTTCCGCAATTTGGTCAAGGTCGGGGCCCCCTCGGCGGTTCAGCATGTCGCGTGGAACGCGGGTACGCTGGTCGTGTACTTCCTCGTGGGACTACTCGACAAGGGTGAAATCACGGCGCTTGCCGCCTTGACCGCGGGTCTGCGCATCGAGGCGCTCATTTTTCTGCCGATCTTCGCGTTCAACATGACCGCCGCGGTGGTGACGGGTAATCGGCTCGGAGCGCGAGATCCCGAGGGAGCGAAATCCGGCGCGAAGGCCGCTGCCGTCCTCTGCCTGGGCATTATTCTCATCCCCGCTGCCGGCATTTTCGCGAGCGCGCCGCATTTAGCCGCGCTCCTCACCGACGACCCCGCGGTCTTGGCCGAAATGACCCGCTATCTGCGCATCAACATGGTGGCCGTGCCGTTCATGGCGGTGGGCGTCACGCTCCTGGGCGCGCTTCAGGGCGCGGGAGACACCTTCGCCGCAATGCGCATCATCATCACCGCCATGTGGATCGTTCGCATTCCGCTGATCCTGGGCGTGGCGCACGCGACCGACGTGGGCGCGGTGGGAATCTGGTGGTGCATGACCGTCTCGATGGCGGCCTTGTGCGGACTGACGTTGCATCGATTCATCGGGGAGAAATGGATGCGCGCCTCCCGGAACAAGACCGGGGAAATCATGCTCTGGGAGGCGTGCCAGGGAGAACCGGCCGGCGAGACTCGCCGTCATATCGCGTGAGCCTCGGTCGACCGAGATTCCCGGCGGCCGACCGCGCTCGAGGGTCATTCAAGCGCCGATTGCGGTTACCAGGTAGTCGAGGGCAGCGGGATGCTCCTCGCTTGGTTTGACTTTGTAGAAGCTCTTGACGCCGCGGTGAACGCCGCACATCACGTCACCGTCGAATCCCTCGATGGACGCCTTCCGTGTCGATCCGACCCGTCGAACGATCCTGCCGCGCGACGTGTGAACCTCCTTCCCTGTAGGGGCGCCCTCCTGTGGGATGCAAGTTCGAGAACGCGCGATTTCGGCTCGGGAGAGTACAGAGTCTCTCCTTACCTACCGAGGCGATTCCGCGGTCAGGCCCCCCGTCCGAGAAGTCTCATCAGGCGTCGCCAGCCGACCGATATCGCAACGGCCAAGCCTATGGCATACGTGCCCAGATGACGGCCGGCAACCACGTGCGCGTGAAGATGATAGATCACCTGGCCGCCTTCCTTGTTGACATTGATGAAGAAGCGATAACCGCGATCGGCGACTCCCCGGTCCCGAGCGATTTTCTTTGCGACGTCGGTTATGTGAGAGATGATGGGATCGCCGTCTTCGACGTCGTTGAGGGTGGGTATGTGCCGTCTCGGTACGATGAGAATGTGAATGGGGGCAGCGGGGTTGGCGTCCCAAAACGCGACGACGCGCTCGTCCTCGTACACCGTCCGCGCGGGGATCTCTCCGTTGACGATCTTGCAGAATACACAGTCGCTCATGGAATCACCGGGCATGTGCGGACGTCGGCTCAGCCGGCGGTGTCCGTGCCGCGGGAAATGAGATGCGCGTGAAGATGGAAGATCTCCTGGCCGCCCCCGCGGTTGACGTTGATGAAGAAACGATACCCCGATTCGGCGACATCGAAATCCTGAGCGATCTTGCTTGCGACACGACCGATATGCGCAAGAATCTGATTGTCGTCGGGGATGTCGTTCAGCGTAGGGATGTGCTCACGCGGCACGATGAGAATGTGGATCGGACGGACGGGATTGGAATCCCAAAAGGCCGTGACCAGATCGTCTTCATACACCTTTTCCGCGTCCCTCGTCCCTTCGATGATCTGACAGAATATACATCCCTTTTTCCCGCTCTCCATGGATCTAGGACCCTCCTTCAGCCGGTTCCACAATCGGTTTCGCGGGACGCCGGTCGGGCATGACGAGTCGTGAGCGCGTGACGTGCGTCACGCCCACTTCGGGATTGCCGTACGTCTGCGTCTTCAGCCGCTCGATACGCATCCGCTTCTTCTTCTTCCTCTCCTTATCGGCGCGGGTTCGCGGCGCGTCGGTGATGAGTCGCCACTCGCCGCCGTCCTTCTTCATGACGCGCATGAAGGTCTCGGAGATCTCCTTGCCGTCCTCCCGTACGACCGTTTTCTTGAAGACCACGAACGCCATCCGTCCGGTGCGGGGATCGAACCTGACGTTGTTAACGCGAATCTTCACCTCTTCTATGCGCTGGGCCTTGATTACCTTCCGTTCGTCCTCGACGAACGTCGCGGTGCGGGATCCCGTGATATATTGACCCAAGTACCAATCATCCTTATTGATCAGAGCGGACCATATTTCGTTCAGCCGGCGGTCGATCTTGTCCCGCTCCGAGGCCCAGGGCAGCCACAGCCCGAATGCGGGACCGGTCCACGATATCACACAGAGGACAATAACGACCACGGCAAAACGGGCCGCGGTGGATGAAGAAGCTGATATCAGAGGGATTTTCTGACAGCGTCCGGCGCGGCGCGCAGAGTGCGTCATGGCGTTTCCTCCGGGGGATATTTTGGGCGGGGGCCGCGGAGGGCCCGATAACCGCCGGAGTACTTTTACCTAAATTACAACAAAATGTCCAGTATTCTATTATAGCTGTGCAAGTTTTCTCATGTAATAATTTCTAGAAATGCCCGCGGATCTCAACCCAATTCTACAGAATGTAACGACTCAAATCCTCACTCTTTACAATATCCTGCAACTTCTCACGAACCATCTCCCCCGTCACGTTGACCCGCACCCCGTGCATATCCGGCGCCTCGAACGAAACGTCTTCCAGGAGATTCTCCATGATTGTATGGAGACGCCGAGCGCCGATGTTTTCCGCTCGATCGTTCACTTCGGCGGCCAGTCGGGCGATCTCTTCGACCGCCTCGTCGGGGAAGTCCAATTCTACGCCTTCAGTTCGGAGCAGCTCTTGATACTGGATGACCAGCGCGTTACGCGGCTCGGTGAGGATGCGGATGAAATCCTCCACGGTGAGCGCCGCCAGCTCCGCGCGCAGCGGGAATCGTCCTTGAAGCTCGGGGACCAGATCCGACGGCTTGGCCACGTGGAAGGCGCCGGCCGCGACAAACAGGATGTGATCGGTCTTGACCGTGCCGTGTTTGGTGTTGACCGTGCAGCCTTCGATGATCGGCAGGAGATCCCGCTGAACGCCCTCTCGGGAGACGTCCGGTCCGTGATGGACGCCGCCCCGTCCCGCGACCTTGTCCAATTCGTCGATGAAGACGATCCCGCTCTGTTCCACCCGTTCCTTGGCCATAGCGACGACTTTGTCCGCGTCGGTGAGCTTCCCCAGCTCCTCCTGGACGAGGATCTGCATGGCCTCGGGGACCTTGACGCGACGCTGTTTGGTCTTGCCGGGAAAGAGATTGGAGAACATGTCCTTGAGGTTGATGTCCATCTCTTCCATGCCCTGGGGCGAGAACACCTCGACAACCGGGATCGAACTGTGCTCGGTCTCGATCGTGACCTCTCGATCGTCGAGGCGGCCGGATCGGAGCATCTTCTTGAATTTCTCCCGCGTACGCTGCGCCTGGTCGATTCCCTCGTCTTCCGCCGAGTCCGCGCCGGCGCCGGAAGGAGCGTGGGAGCGCGTCTTGGATCTGCTCGGCAGGAGCATATCCAGCAACCGGTCCTCGGCGAGCTCTTCGGCTTTGGGTCTCAGTTTCTCGTATTCTTCCTCCCGTACCATGCCGATGCCGATCTCGACGAGATCGCGAATCATGGACTCCACATCACGGCCCACGTACCCCACTTCGGTGTACTTGGAGGCCTCAACCTTGAGGAAGGGAGATTCCGCCAATCTGGCCAGACGTCGCGCGATCTCGGTCTTGCCTACACCGGTGGGTCCGATCATGATGATGTTCTTGGGCGCGATCTCGTCGCGCAGCTCTTCGGGGACCTGGCGCCTCCGCCAGCGGTTTCGAAGCGCGATGGCGACCATTCGCTTGGCCTTGTCCTGGCCGATGATGTACTTGTCGAGTTCGGCGACGACCTGACGTGGGGTAAGGTTTTTCATAATCCTTTGCCGGCTGTTGTGCGCGAAGCGCGGAGCCATTCAGCGGAGCGATTTCCCGGATTTGTCGGGCGCCCGTCTTCCGGGCCGTTTCTCAACGGAGGTCTATTCGATGATCTCCACCGCAAGCTCATCGTTGGTGTACACGCAGATGTCCGCGGCTATGGCCATGGAAATGGCCGCGATATCCGCCGCGTCCTTGTCGGTATGGCGGAGCAGCGCCTTTGCCGCGGCCAGCGCGTAGTTGCCGCCCGATCCGATCGCGACCGCGCCGTCATCGGGCTCGACCACATCTCCTGCGCCCGACAACAGAAGCGTCTTTTCCGCATCGGCCACAATGAGGAGCGCTTCAAGACGTCGAAGAACCTTGTCGGTCCGCCATTGCTTGGCGAGTTCCACAGACGCGCGAGTGAGGTTGTTGGAATACTTATCGAGCATCTCCTCGAATTTCTCGAAGAGCGTCATCGCGTCCGCGGTCGAGCCTGCGAAGCCCGCCAGGACTTTCTCGTCCTTACCGAGTCGCCGCACCTTGCGTGCGGATCGCTTGATCACGGCCTCTCCCAGGGAGACCTGACCGTCCCCGGCCATGACGACCTTATCGCCCTTTCGGAGGCAGAGAACCGTGGTGGATCGAACGGGTTCGGTCATGATTCGGCAGCGCTCCGTTGCATTGACGTTGCCGGGCGTTCGCCGGCTTGGCGACCCATGCGCGGCGCATCATGAAGCGTCCTCTTCGACCTTCGTCCCGATCGCGCCGCTTCGCGGGTGCGCCTTGTCATAAACCTCCGTGAGGCGCCCGAGATCCATCCGCGTGTATCGTTGGGTCGTCGAAAGGCTCGAATGGCCCAACAATTCCTGGATGGATCGCAAATCCGCGCCGCCGTGAAGCAGATGCGTCGCAAATGAATGACGAAACGTATGCGGCGACGCGTCCCGGCAAATACCCGCAGGGTCGAGATAGTCCTTCAGTATACGTCGGACGCTCCGTGATGACAACGGCGCGCCACGATTGTTCAGGAAGAGCGCATCGACGCTCCGGCCGGGATCGCGTTCCGCGAGTGTCGAACGCACGGGCAGATACTCTTCGAGCGCCTTGAGGGCCCGTGAACCGATGGGAGCGTATCGCTCCTTCGAGCCTTTGCCGATCACCCGCACCCAGCCGTTCTTGATGTCCAGGTCCTTGAGCGCGATCGACGTGAGTTCACCCACTCGCAGACCCGATGAATAGAGGAGCTCGAAGATCGCGAAATCGCGCGACCGCATCTCGGGATTGCGGCTGAAAAAGCGATCCATTTCGTCGACGGTGAGCGCGCGGGGAAGCGGCTTGTCCCGCTTCGGCGCACGGACGTTCGCTGCCGGATTCGCGGTCGCCGCCCCTTCGCGAATGAGAAATCGGAAGAACGTCCGAACAGCGGCTATCTTGCGACCCACCGAACTCTTCGTGATCTTCCCGAACCGATCCGCGACAAATCCCCGCACATGGATCGGCGTAACGGCGCCCACCTCGACCGGGCCCGACCGCGATTGAAGGTACGTGCGAAAATCGTTCAGATCGTTGAGGTACGCCCGGACGGTCTCTGGAGAGCGAGCCTTTTCGGATTCGAGATGCCGAGCGAACAACGTGAGGGCGCGATCGAAATTCATGGCGTTCTCCAGGAGAGTGACCGCGAAGGCGAAGACGACGCGATCGGCAGACTATAATGAACGGAATATGTTATAGTGTCAAGCCAATAGATTGAAAAGATCATACATCGGATTATATAGAGCCACGGGAACGCATAGCTCCCCCTCGAACAATATGCTATTCTGAACTCGAATCGTAACCGTTCACGGCGATAGCGATAAACCCTTGATATCTCGATGGGGGAAGTTTGGAGCGCGGACATATCCCGTCGATCGACGAGCGCACGGCCATGAACCGACTCACAAGTCTACTTAGACAGCGTGAATTCAGCGTATGGCTGTTCTTCGTCTCCCTGATCCTGTTCGGCCGGCCCCTCGTGGAGTACTCCGACGTCGGCCTCATCAGCTCGATGTTTGTCTACCTTTTCGTCGCGTGGGCGTTGGTGATCGTCATTCTGTTTTTCCGCGCGCGGAGCCTCGACGCGACCAAGAAGAACGGAACCGAGACCTATTGGGAAGCCGACGGAGCGGAGTGAGCGTTCTTCCCCGCGCGGATGTCGGAACAACCGTGTCGGGGTCCCGAGAGACGGCTTCGCGCCGCCTTCGTTCGTACTTGACATTCTTCCGGGTTCCCCGGAAACTACGCTATCAACGAGGAAAACGGGCATTCCGGAGGAGCTGCGGTCACGGTTTCGGCCTTCACAACGCTCGTCGCGAATGCCTCGAACTCGACCCAGGGCTTTCTCGGGGCGTGCGATCGCTTTTCGGGCTTGAGTTTCGACCGCCGGACGTCCGGTGGATGTCCGGGTAGGGTACGGCCGTCAGCCCACGCTTGGGGGCCGAACCGGTGAACAGACATGCCCGCGGATGAAATCATCAGACGCCGAGACGCGACGGGACTATGCTTCGAGGTCGGTGAGTGCGGGGGGGAGAGTTGTGCGGCTCTCAAAGAGATGTACGACGGATTTAACCGGCCGGCCGTCAGTCAAGGGCTTCCGCCGGCGAACAAAGAGGATCGTGATCGCTGGGTGGAAGGATTGCTCGCCGGCGCGTGGAACGTTGTCGCTCGAACCGAAGCGTCCATCATCGGGCACGCCGCGCTGATTCCGAACCCTGAACGGGGGGACGCCGAGTATGTCATTTTCGTGAGCGACGTGTATCGCAATAGAGGCGTCGGTACGGAATTGACCTTTTTTGCGATGAACCACGCTCGGGAGTTGGAACTGAAGCGCGTTTGGCTTACGGTTGAGTCGTTCAACTTTCGGGCCGTCAAACTGTACAAGAAAGCGGGATTCCAATTCGTTGACGCGGGTGAACGCGAACGAACCATGGTTCTCGAACTATGAGGTGATCGAGTGGCGTTAAAGGTCGGGGTAGTGCGGGATCCCAGGTATTTGGATCACAAGCCGGGTCTGGTGCATCCCGAAAGTCCGAACCGCCTGAAGAGCGTGTACCGCATGCTCGATAGCGAATTCGAAGGCAAGCTGATCACGATTCGGCCGGAACCGGCCACGCTTGAGGACCTGGAGCTCGTGCACACCCCGTCGTATATCAAGAGGATTCTGAGTACGGCCGAACGTGACTTCACCACGCTGACGCCCGACACTTCGGTCAGCTCGATGACCTACATGGCCGCATGGCTTGCCGTCGGAGGCTGCATCAAAGGACTGGAAGCCGTGTTGGACGAGACCTGTCGGGTCTGCTTTTCGCTGGTGCGCCCGCCGGGTCATCACGCGTTACCCGATCGCGCCGGCGGCTTCTGCATTTTCGACAATCTGGGGATCGCGGCCAAATATGCGCTCGAACGGCGCGGTATCAGGCGTATCCTGCTGACCGACTGGGACATCCATCACGGCAATGCGCTGCAGGATCTCTTCTACGACGACGACCGGGTGATGTACGTGTCGACCCACTACATGGGCTGGTATCCCAACACGGGTGATTGGATGGAGACCGGCGAGGGCAAAGGAGCGGGGTACAACGTCAACATACCGGTGCCCAAGGAATTGGGAGACGACGACATCATTCACATCTACCGGGACATACTCAGGCCGATCGTCAAACGGTTCAGGCCGGATCTCATCCTCGTAGCCGCAGGCTTCGACGGTCACCAGCGGGATCCGCTCGGCAGGACCAGGCTCACGGAAAAAGCCTATCATCGGCTCATGCACCTCACCTTGCTACTGAGCGACGCGGTGGAGAGCGCGCCGATTATGCTGGCTCTCGAGGGTGGATATGACAATCGAGCATTGGCCGCGTCCGTGCGGGAAGTCATCGATGTCTTGACATTCGAGGGACGGAGGGAGCGGCTGACCACGGTCCGAACCGGCCGAGCCGCGGCCGTTGTGGAAAAGGTTCGGGAGATCCACCGCCGGTTCAAGGTCTGGGTCGATTAAACCGGCGTTCCGCGGGTCCGGAAGGCTCGCCGGCCGGCAGGGAGACACATATGGCGGTAGAGGCGTCATCATGATGAGGACACGAATAAAGCCTGAGAATCCGAACGCGAATCTCAAGAACTACCGTGAAACCTACAAGAACTTCTCGTGGAGCTCCGTCGAAAAAGAGTTTTCCCGCTTCGACAGGAACAAAATCAATATCGTCACGGAGGCCGTAGACCGCTGGGCCTTTCACGCGTCCAAGAAGAACCACCCGGCCCTCATTTACGAGCGCGCCGGCAAGGTCGAGACATTCACCTTCACCGATCTGCGGGACGAGTCTTGTCGATGGGCCAATCTCCTTGTTGAAAAGGGATTCAAACCGGGAGACCGGCTCTTCATCTTCCAGCCTCCCTGTCCGGAGACCTATCTGGCGATGCTCGCGTGCGCCCGGCTGGGAGTGATCTTTTCGAACCTCTACCCGGGATTGGGGTTCGACGAACTCGAGTGGATGCTCCACAACGGCGAGCCCCGCGGAATTCTGACCCATCCCGACCTAGTGGAACGGCTCCTTCAGCATACCACCGACAGCGTCTGCTGCATTCTGCTCACCGGTGACGTCAAACCGGGTATCTTCCAGACCGAAACCCTGATCGAGGAGTCGGTTCAGCGAATGCCGAAGGCCTTCACCAATCGACTGTTTCCCGCTGAGACGCCGCTCTATTTCCTGTACACGTCAGGATCTACGGGTCCTCCCAAGGCGGTGGTGCACGCGCATCAGGACATGGTCGGTTACGTGGCCACAGCGAAGTACGTCCTCGACCTGACGCCCGACACGGTGCTGTGGACCGACGGTGAGCCGGCGTGGGTCACGGGAACGGTGTACGGCGCGTTCGCTCCGTGGCTCTGCGGGGTCACGTCGGTGGTTCAGGCCGACCCCTTCTCCGCGTCGACGTATTACCGAACCATCGAGCGTTATAAGGTCTCGGTCTGGTATTCCACTCCCATGACCATCCGCCGATTGATGGACGCCGGCGACGATCTGCCCGGACGATACGATTTCTCCAGGTTGCGGCACGTGGCCACCGTAGGCGCCGCCTTGACGCCGGATCTCTTCTTCTGGGTCAAGGAGAATCTGAAGCATACGCCCCACGACACCTGGTGGATGACGGAAACGGGCATGATCTGTATCGCCAACTTCCCGTCGGAACAGACGCGGCCCGGCTCGATGGGCAAGCCGGTCCCGGGAGTTCAAGCCGCGGTGCTCGACGAAGACGGCAGCCCGCTGCCGCTGCTGACACTCGGCGAACTCGCGCTCAAGGCCAACTGGCCGTGCATGATGCGTGAAATCTGGCGCGATGAAGAGCGATACAACGCGTATTTCCGGAATGGGTGGTTCCTCACCGGCGACATGGTGATCAAGGACGAAGATGACTACTACTATCATCAGGGCCGCAACGACGATTTGATCAAGGTGGGCCAGAAGTTCATCGGACCGTACGAGATCGAACGCGTTATTTGCGTCCATCCCGCGGTGACCGAAGCCGCGGTCATTGCGGAACAAGGGAGCAAGACCGGTCCCCGCATCAAGTCGTTCGTCAAGATTCGCCGCGACCTGACGCCCTCGGCTCGACTAACCCATGAGATCAGGGCCTTCGTGAAGGCCAATCTTCACGCGGACCTGCCGCTCACCGCGGTCGAGATTGTCGAAGAACTGCCGAAGACCCGTTCCGGCAAGCTGCTCAGAAGGGTGCTCCGCGCGCGGGAACTGGGCCTTCCCAGCGGTGAGACCGTCAACCTGAAGGACTAGGGCCGCCGCCCGGCCGTGCCGATCCTTTGCACCTGCGGGCCGCACTTGGTATAACATGGAGAAGACGACCGTGGGGCGAGCGGACGGAGCGGTTTCGGAGCGTCTCGTCTCTCCGGATGTCGTCACGATGACAGCCCGCGAAATGACGGATTCGCCCACTCAATGGTAGACACTGCGGAAACTGCGGCCCAGCCCCCTCGACACAAAGAAGATCGCGTCCCCGAGAAACTCTGGAGACTCGTCGAACACACCGGCGTTGTACGCGAGTACGATGAGGGCGAGCTGATTATGCCGCCCGGCGACCACGGCGAGTTTATCCGCTTTCTGCTTTCCGGCGGCGCAAGTGTGATCCTCCGATACTCCGAGAGCCACGACATCACCGTCGACACGATCTCGGCCGGTGACATGTTCGGTGAGATCAGTTTTCTCACCGGCCGCCCCATGCCGTCGGACACCGAGCTGGTGGCGCTGGAACCCTGCCGCGTAAGAGAGGTCCCCGCGGAATTCTTCCAACGCATACTCCACGAACATCCCGATCTTGCCGTCGCCCTGCTGAAGAGCCTCGCTGTCAAGGTAATGCGCCTGGACCGGAGCGTCTTCTCCACCAAGCTCAAGAAGCAGGCCCTGAAATCGCTCATCAGCCGACAGGACAGCACCTTCCCGGACTACGTGATCGGCGAACACGCCCGGAGGCAAATCACCGCGAAGCTCAAGGAATTGGCCGACTCGGCAGGTCCGGTGCTCATCAGCGGCGAAACCGGGGTCGGAAAGGAAGCGATCGCTCACAAAATCTACAGTATGAGCAATGAGTATAAGGACGTCTTCCTCCTGGACGACCTTTTCAGGATGCGATCGGAAGTCAGTTTCGGAGACCCCAACGGGACCGTCCTCGATATCGAGGACAAGCCGACCGAACAGCAGATGCGGCTCTTTTTCGGCGAGGAAAGCCGGAGCCCCGAAGGCAAACTCATCGACAGTCCGGGGCACTTGGACCTTACGGAGAACGGCACGTTGCTCATACGCGGCGCCGAGCTCCTGACCGCGGTCATGCAGCAGAAGATGCTCGACGCGATCGTCACCGGCTATTACAGTCGATACGGCGGATCGAAAATCCGGCAAGTGGTTACGCGTGTCATCTGCACCACCGAGCTGAGCATCGACGAAATCACGCCCGACCGACATCCGCTCCTGCACGGACTGCTCGACCGCTCCGTGGAAATCCCGCCGCTGCGCAAGCGCAGACGGGAAATTACCGATCTCGTCGACCACTACCTCAACCTCCACTGCGCGGAACTGCAGCGGCCGGTCCCGGAGCTTCCCAAACAAACCATCAAAATTCTGGTCAATTACGCGTGGCCCGGCAACGACCTGGAACTCTCGAACACGATCCGTCGCGCGCTCGTCGTATCCAAAGGCAATCAGCTCCTCCCCGATGATATCTCCTTCGACATCAAACGCACCGAAGGCGAAGGCAAGCTCAATCTGCTCAATTTCAAACCCGTCCGTCAGGCCGTGCTGAGCCCCCTCTTCCCCGCGACACTCCAGAGCGCGGTCGCGCCGTTCTTCTTCATACTCCTGGTTCTACTTTTCTTGGGTCCTGCCGATCCAAAACGCAACATGGCCTCGCTCTTCAGTTGGGCGCTCGGGTGGCCGGCCCTCGTTATCGGCGCGTTCTTCTGGGGTCGCTTCTGGTGCACGCTGTGCCCGATGGGCTCACTGAGCAATCTCGCCAAGCGGGTCATTTCATGGGAGATCCCCTTCCCGGCGTTCCTCAAGAACCGAAGCGACTTCGTGGTCGCGGCCGGCGTTCTCTTCATCATCTGGCTCGAGACCGCCACCGATATCCGAAGTTCGCCCTTCAACCTGGGACTTCTCATCCTGACGATCTTTCTGCTCGCGGTCGCGATGAGCGTCATTTTTGAGCGTCAATCCTGGTGTCGATACTTGTGTCCGCTCGGCGGATTGACGGGCGTACTGGCCAAAACTGCGATCATCGAATTGCGAGCGGACCGAAACGTCTGCGTGTCCCAATGCGCGTCCCATGATTGCTATCACGGCTCCATGACCCGCGAGGGGTGTCCCTTCGGCCAGCTTGCGCCCACGGTGACAAGCAACCTTGGATGCAAGATCTGCGGCGCGTGCGCCAAGAACTGTCCTCACGGCGCGGTCAACCTCAACCTGCGCGTGCCGGGGCAGGAACTCTGGGAGATGCGATTCGTCGCGGCCGGAACCGCGTTTCTGGTCTTGGGCATGATCGGAGGCTTGCTCAGCGAGATTCTGGCCCACACCGACATGTACGAGCACATCGCCGGACATGTGCCCGGTCCCGAGATCGTTCAGTTCACCATCGTATTCATTGCGATCATCGGCCTGTTGAATCTGGGCCACGCGATCGTCTCAGCGCTTTCACAGCAAGCCTTCTCAGATACCTTTCACGAGACGTACACTCGCTTCGCCCTGGCTCTGCTTCCCCTGACGCTGACCGCGTTCGCGGCCTTTCATCTCTACTATCTGATCAATCTGGGCGTCCACTTCCCGATCATCCTCAGTCAGAATTTTGACTTCGAAATCTTTCGGCAATTGATTATCACGGTTCCGCCTCGAGCGACCTTTTTCATCCAGGAGCTGCTTATCTGGGCGGGACTCGCATGGACGCTCTTCGTCATGTATCGACTCGCTCGCGCGGTTGAGCCCAAGTTGAGCCTTTCCCTTGCGGGGCTCGCGCCCCAGGCCGCGTTCGCGACGAGCCTCGCGTTCGTGCTGATTCGAGCGATGGAAGTGCGTTTTTACGGTTGGTTCTGAGTCAGGAGGGCGGCGCCTTGGCTGTGTTCGAGAATCGCAGTGCGAAGCGACCTGCCGATCATGCGGCCTCGACCGTGTCGCCGATCTTGACGGGGCCTCCCGCGATCACTTTGGCGAACACGCCTCGTTCGGGCATAATGCAATCGCCCGCAATGTGGTAGATCGCGCAGCGCGTGTGACACTCCTTGCCGATCTGCGTCACTTCCAGGATCGCGCTCGGGCCGACTTTGAGACGATCCCCCACTTCGACGGAATCGAGATCGAAATCTGCGGTGGTCAGATTTTCCGCGAAGCTGCCCGCGGTTACGTCAAGACCCTTGTGGCGCATTGTCGCGATCCGCTCTTCGGACAGCAGCGAAATCTGCCGATGCCAATCGCCGCCGTGAGCGTCGCCGGTCAAGCCGAAGCCCTCTTCCAACACGCCCGAACCGACGTCGGTCTTGGGAACGCCCTTCTTCTTACTGACGCATACAGCGGTGATTCTTCCTGCGGCCATAGGGGATATCCTGTTGCGGGAGCGCGAAACCCGCTCACGTTTCGGTGAACGGGCTCGCACGGACCGTTTCGTTTATACCGGCGCGCCTTCACAGGATGAACGCCGGAGATTGAGAACTCAGCCGGCGCTTGGGTGAAAAGCTCCTCTTGCGGCTGCCCCGCCCGGACGTATGACGTCCGGGCCACCCGGGGAGGACACGCTGTGAACGTACAATCTTGTCCCCTGTCTCGCCGGGAGAGCAACGGTGAGAGCCTTAATCTTACTTCTTGGAGAGCACATTGGTATTAGTCCTCTTCTTCTTCGGGGCGTTCAGCCGCCTCGATGATCTTCTCCGCGATGTTCGAGGGCACTTCCTCGTAATGGGAGCACTCCATAGAGAATATACCTCGACCGGACGTAAGGGAAGTCAGATCCGACGCGTACTTCAATACTTCGGACATGGGCACCTGGGCTTTGATGACCTGACTCGATCCTTTGGCGTCCATACCGCTGATACGGCCGCGGCGGGAGTTGAGATCGCCCATGACGTCGCCCATGCACTCCTCGGGAACGACCACTTCGAGGTTCATGACCGGTTCCAACAGAACGGGATCGGCCTTGAGCACGCCCTGCTTGAAGCCTTTGGAGGCCGCGATCTTGAAGGCCTGTTCCGATGAGTCGACGTCGTGATACTTGCCGTCGTAGACCGTCACCCTGACGTCGATGACCGGATAGCCGGCCACCGCGCCGCCTTCCATGGCCTCGGAGACGCCCTTTTCAACTGCGGGGATGTACTGCCGAGGGATGACGCCGCCCACGATCTTGTCGACGAACTCGAAGCCCTCACCCCGAGGAAGGGGCTCCAGTTCCAGCCACGCCACCGCAAACTGACCGCGGCCGCCCGTCTGCTTCTTGAGCTTCCCTTCGATCTGAGTCTTGCCCTTGATCGTCTCCTTGTAGGGGACCTTGGGAGTCTTGAGATTCACGTCGACGCCGAATTTTCGCTTGAGCTTGTCCACGGTGGTCTCGATGTGGACTTGGCCCATGCCGGAAATCAGGAATTCGTTGGTCTGGGGATCGCGGCTCACGGTGAGCGTCACGTCCTCTTCGGCCAGCTTGGCCAGACTCTGGGTTATTTTCTCCTCGTCACCCTTGGCCTTGGGCTCGATCGCGAAGGAAATCACCGCCTGAGGCAGCGGGGCCGGAGGAAGGACGATCGGATTGTTCGGATCACAGAGTGTGTCCCCGGTCAGGGTCTCTTTGAGTTTGGCCACCGCCACGATGTCGCCGGCCTGGGCCGATTCTACGGATTTCTGAGTCTTGCCCTGAATGGTGAGCAACTGCCCAAAGCGCTCCTTGACATCGCGGGAAGAATTCTGAACCGTCGAATCCGGGGTAAGCGACCCCGAATAGATCCGGAAGAGCGTAAGCCGTCCCGCATAGGGGTCCGCCAATGTCTTGAAGACGTACGCGCTGAAGGGCGCGTCCGGAGACGGCTCGCGTTCCGCCTCCTCGCCGGCGGGCGTCTGACCCTTTACCGGGGGCAGCTCGGCCGGCGACGGGCACGCGTCCGCGATCAGATCGAGAATGGGTTGTATGGCCGTATTGTGAAGGCCCGAACAGGTGAGCACGGGAAGGAAGACGCGATCCCGAATGCCCGCGCTGAGCGCGCCGGCCAGTTCGTCCGCGCCGAGTTCCTCGCCTTCCAGATAGCGCTCCATCAACTCGTCGTCGACCTCGGCCAGATCCTCGATGAGCACCTCTCGCTTGGCGTCAACGTCATCTTTCAGGTCTGCGGGCACCTCTCCCTTGGCGACGTTCTTGCCGTCACCATCGAAGGTCACAGCCTTCATGGAGAGGAGATCCACCACGCCCTTGAAGTCCGCTTCTTTGCCGATGGGATGCTGCAGGACCAGCGGTTTGACGTGGAGACTCTCCTTCACATCTTCGATAACCTTGTCGAAATCGCTGCGCTCGCGATCCATCTTGGTCACCACGAGGATTCGGGGGCATCCACGCGCTTCGATGTTCGACCAGACCTTCTCGGTAAGAGGCTTGATCGAATCGACCGCGTCCACCACGAGCATGGCCATGTCGGCCGCGGCCAGAGCGGCCGTCACTTCGGCGTTGAAATTGGGGTCGCCGGGAGTGTCCAGAATGGTGATCTTCTTCTTTTTCCATTCCGCAGAAAACGGCGCTGTGCTGATGGTGATCTGACGCTTGACTTCTTCAGGCTCGAAGTCAAGATGTGAAGTGCCGTCGGTCACCTTGCCGAGCCGATCCACAGCGCCGGCGTCATAGAGCAGCGCTTCACAGAGCGTCGTTTTCCCCGATCCGGCGTGTGAAACCACTGCGATATTGCGGACGTCTTCGGTTTTATACTGGCTCATTTCCACCCCTTCCGTCGTATATGCCTGACGTTCGATTCGCCGTTTAAATCTAAATTCTATACTTGAACACATTTGCGCGGTCTGCGTCAAGAGCGGACTTGCGGGAGAGCGTCACGGGAGTGGCGGGCGTGGTTCCGGGGCGCGATTTATCCTATTTTATATTGAGATATCAAACAACTATACCGTTACAACACGTCGAGTCTAATCAATCTTGACAAGCATTGAGCATACTTGATATAATCTTGCCTAAAGCGGTTTCTGAAGAACCATGGAGGCGCTCCCTATGAAAACCTCGCGGCTCGCTCTTATTTTCACATTCGCACTACTCGCCTGCGCTTTCGCTGCACAGGCCGAAGCATACACCGGATACCGATTCGGTCCGTTCCTCTATTACGCTCCCTATTACTTTCCCCCCAACGGCTCTTGCATGGGGCAGTGCTTCACCCCGGACGATTTCAAGCCCCAGTACGAGGACCCGAATCCGCTGCCTCCCCCTATGGGGCGCTTTCCCGCGCCGAGGCCGCACCCGCAGAAGGTCAAAATCACCAAGTCACAGCCGTGTGGCCCGCCGCCCACTCCGCTGTACGCTCACCCCCAGGGGCCTCCGCCCGGTCCTGCGCCTGTACCGTTTCGCGGACGGCGTTGAGATCGGTAAGGAGTCCTTCTTCTCAACCAGCCGCTGTCAAGGCAAAACCACCGAGAGGGCGCGAAGATTCGCGCCCTCTTTGTGTTTCGATCGCGGTTTGGCAATCGACGGCGCCCGTATTGGGGAATAAGGACGGTCCGCGGCTCTTCTTCCGCCCCCCTCAAACAACCGTGCGTTACTTCTCTGAACCGGCCCAGCCCAGATGAGCCGTCATCCGCTCGTACAGATCGCGGCCCGAAATACCCGCGAGGCACTTCGGATCGTCGCACGAGCGTTTGCGGCACGCCAGGCACTCGAGATCCATCCGGCGGACCACCATATGTCCCTCGCCGTACGGCCCCACCTTCGCCGGGTCCGTGGGTCCGAAGAGCGCGATCACCGGCGTGTTCGTGAACGCGGCGATGTGCATTGGCCCCGAGTCGACGCCCACATACGCATCGCTGAGTTTTAGCAGCGCGGTCGATTCCCCAAGCGTGAGCTTCCCGGCCGCAATGATCGCACTCTCGCGCATGCGCGCCGCGATCGTGTCGATGTACGCCGCGTCCCCGGCCGCTCCCCCGAAGACCACAGCCGCGTCGGACCGAGTAATGAGCAGATCGGCCAATTCGGCCCAGGCCTCCGCGGTCCAGTACTTGGTCGCCCAGCGGGCCGCGGGGTTGGCGTACACAAAGCGGCTCCCGGCCGTAACGCCCGAGTCTTCGAGGAATCGTTCGGCTCGCCCACGGGCTTCCCGGCCGACCGCGATTCTGAAATCCTCCCGGACCGGCGGGCAGCCGAAGAAGTCCGCAAACACGAGATTCTTGTCGACCGCATGGGGTTTGTCCGGATTGGTCGTGAGCCTGCGCCGCTGAAAGAGCGGGTTCAGTTCCTTTGCGTCCGCGAAGCCGATACGCGTTCCCCCCGGGTTGGTCAGGCCCAAGAGTCCGCTCCGGAAGGAGGCGTGCAGATCCAGCACGTAATCGTACGGCTCGTCCCGAAATCGCCGGCGCAAGTCCCGGAGGACCGCCACGGTTGAGGCGAAGGCGCGTCGCCACGCGCCCGGGGGCGCGTTCGGGTCGCTGGTGGAAGGTATGAAAATCGGAATGATTTCGTCGATGTCCGGGTCGTTCTCGAGCACGCCCGCGAAGGGCTTCTGAACAATCCACCCGATTCGGCAGGAACGCGCGCAGCGCTTGAGCGCATGGACGAGCGGCAAGGTGTGGACCACATCACCCAGGGAGCTGGGTTTGACGATGAGTATGCGTTTACCGTCGAGATCGCTCATCGGTCGAAGGCCCTGGCCGCAAGATCGAGGAGGAACGTAAGAAAGGCCTGTTCGTTCTCCAAAGCCATCCCGATTCTCAAAGCCGCGGCGGAATCGGCGCCCGTGAACCAGGTCGGGAGCTTCACCCAATCTTTTTCCGTGATCACAATGGGTCGACCGGACGCTTTGTCCAGGATCGCCCTCAGCTCAGCGTCCGACGGAGCGTGATGATCGGGCATCACGTGATGACCCGCAATCACCCAGCCGAGTTCCTGGGCCATCCGCCGAAAGCGTTCCGGATGCGCGATCCCCGAGACCAGGACGACCTCCTCCCGATCATGCGTGGAAAGGGGAAGCGGACCGCCGGCCGTCTCGAGACGAACCGGTATTTGGGGACAGCGAAAAATGGGCAGCGCGGCCACATGCTTGAGCGCACGCGGCGGTATGGGCGGACCGTGGCCCACAAAGACGAGAATGTGCGCGCGGCCGAGCGCGGAAAGGGGCTCTCGCAAACGGCCCAACGGGAACATCCTGTCCTCGCAGCCGTTCAGGAGCACAATGTCCGCGTCGCGTCGGAGCTGGAGATGCTGAAATCCGTCATCGAGGATCACCGTGTCGCATCCGAACCGCCGCACCGCGACGCGAACGCCGGCTATGCGCTCACGGGCCGCAAGAACGGGCGTTCCAGGCAGTCGCATGGCGATGAGATACGGCTCGTCGCCGCACACATCGGGGCTCGTGAGCGGCCGGGGGGACTCGCCGTCGCCGACCGTCAAGCACGCTTCGCGGTAGGTTCCGCGGTAGCCGCGGCTCACAACCGCGGGTTTGCGGCCCTGCGCGGTGAGGAGTTCGGCAAGGTGAATCACGAACGGAGTCTTGCCGCTGCCGCCCATGAGCAGATTACCGACGGAAACCACCGGAACATCGGCCCGTTCGCCCGATCTGATTCCGTGGGCGTACGCCTTTTCTCTGAGCTTCTGAACGAGATAGTAGCCGGCCGCGGGAACCGCGAGGAACGGCGTCATGGCTGCGGAAGAGCGTTTCATTGGGGGACGGGAGCGGCGTGGGCGGCGGGCGATTCGTCGGTTCGGTCCTCTTGTCCGGCGAATTGCAGCCGGTATATGCGTGCGAAATGGCCGCCGCGGGCCAGCAGTTCATCATGGGAGCCCTGTTCGACGACCTCTCCTTTGTCCAGCACATAGATGCGATCCACATTCCTGATAGTCGAGAGCCGGTGGGCCACAACCAGCGTCGTGCGGCCTCTCATGAGACGTTCCAAGGCCCGCTGGACGGCCTTCTCCGATTCCGAGTCCAGGTTGGAGGTGGCTTCGTCGAGGATCAGAATCGGCGGATTCTTCAACAACGCCCGAGCGATCGCGATACGCTGGCGTTGTCCGCCGGAGAGCTTGATGCCGTTCTCTCCTATCCTGGTTTCGTATCCGTTGGGGAGCCTGGAGATGAAAACATCCGCGTCCGCCGCTCGAGCGGCCTCCTTGACCGCGTCCATGGGAAGATCGGGTCGACCGTACGCGATGTTGTTCCGCACCGTGTCGTCGAAGAGGATCGTCTGCTGGGTGACGATGCCGATCAGGCCCCTCAGCGATCGTTGGGTCACATCCCGTATGTCCGTTCCGTCGATCCGCACCGCGCCCGAGGTAACGTCGTAAAAGCGGGGCAGCAGGTCCAACAGAGTGCTCTTGCCGGCGCCGCTTTCGCCGACGACTGCTATGGCCTCGCCGACGCGGATGGTGATGTCCACGTTCTTGAGCACCGGTTCGTCATCGTACGCAAACGTGACGTCCGCATACTCGACTTTCTCGCGGATGTCGCCGAGGACGATCGCGTCGGGTGGGTCCTTGACGTCCGATTCCGTGTCCAGGAGGCCGAAGATCCGCTCACCCGCGCTTATCCCTTCCTGGATGGTGATGTTCACTTCATTGAGGCGCTTGATGGGCTCGTAGAGCATGAAGAGCGCTGCCATGAACGAGAAAAAGGTTCCCTGGGTGGACTGTCCCTGGATAACCTGGTATCCGCCGTACGTGACGATCGCGCAGACCCCGAGTCCGCCGAGGGTCTCCATGACGGGATTGGAGAGCGCTCGAATCTTGAACCGCTTCATGAACGACTGGAAGAGCTTCTCGTTTTCCACCTGAAAGCGTTCCCGCTCATACTCTTCCATTGCGAAGGCCTTGACGATCCGAATGCCCGTGATCGTTTCGTTGAGCCTCGATGTGATGTCTTCGAGGGACACGAGCATGCGGCGGGAATATGTCTTGAGCTTGCGGCCGAACATCAGCAAGGGATAGACCGCGAGGGGAAAGACCATCATAGCCATGAGCGCGAGCCAAAAGTCGCGGTAGAAGACCACGCCGATCAACGCGACGACGGTCACCGCGTCGCGGACGATGCCGGTCACCGCGCTGGTCATCGCGCCCTGGACGAGCATCACGTCGTTGTTCATGCGCGAGAGGAGTTCACCGGTGGAATGGCGCACAAAGAAGCCGACCGAGAGGTCCTCGAGCTTGACGTACATCTGCTCCCGGATGTCGCGCATGACGCTCTGGCCAACAAAAGCCATGAGATAGTACTGACCGAAGTCGCAGATGCCTTTCGTGATGTAGACGAATGCGACCGCCGCGGGAATGAAGAGGAGGGCCTGCGTGTTCTTTTCGAGGAATATTTCGTCCAACGCGGGTTTGACAAGATAGGCAAGGGACGCGGTGAGCAACGCGACGCCTACCATGCAGAAGCCCGCCATGATCAGCTTCTTGAGATACGGTCGGAGATATGTGAGGAGTCGTCGGTAAACGTGCACGCGCGTTTTCTCCGGGGTCCGTCGACCTCAAAAAGCGGGCGGATTCACGATTTGAGCGCGTCCAAATCGCCGTCCGGCGGCACACCCACTACGCAGATCCTCGCTTTGTCGGCCTTGCGAACCGTTTCTTCGAAGTCGGTGATCATCGTCCTGCCGGCTTCGACGGCCAGTACCCGAGCGGACGCATCGATCAGACCGTCGATCGTGGACGGCCCAACGCCGGGCACGTCGAAGCGCATATCCTGATTCGGTTTGGCCATCTTTACCACTACCGCGTCCTTGATGTCGAGGTCCGCGGTGCGTCGAACCGCGCGGTCGGTGCCCTCGATGGCTTCCACAACGATGACCGCGGCGTTCTTGACCACCACGGTCTGGCCGATGTCGAGTCGGCCTATTCCCTGGGCCATTCTTCTGCCGAACTCGATGTCCTTCCATTCCCGGCGCGTGGGCGATCGTTTGGTGTACACGCCTTCAGGGGCCATGAGGCTCCCCGCCCACGACGTGATCTCATCCACGAGGATGCCGTCTTTGGCGAACTCGGCCGCGATGGCCGCGAGCACGGTGTCGTCCCGCCAGTCCTTGAGCGAGCGGATCATGTTCCAGGCGCGGCGGTCGAGGCCCAGTTTCCACGGTCGCATGAGATTGCTCTTCTCGATCTTGCCCGCCCAGACCACGCGGTCGACGCCGCGGGACGAGATAAGCGTTATGGCCTTCTGCAGGTGACCCGGCTTCATCCACACGGTCTCAGCTGCGAGATGTTCCAGCCGGGGATCGGTAAAACCGGGAAACGCAATGGCGAGGACTTCGTGACCCTGGCGATTCGCCTCGGAAGCCACATGCAGGGGAAGCGCGCCGGCGCCGGCGATAAGCGCGACTCGACCCACGGTCACGCCTTTCTGAATCGGTGACCGCTCAGGGAGACGCGGGCCATGCCCCGTCGGGACGAAATGAGGAACTCGGCGAATCGGAGCGCCTCGGGAGTGTCGGCCATCTGATCGCGAATCGTCGCAGCAGCCTCCTCCAGACGCAAGGAGGATCGAAACGCAAGCTTGAAGGCCCGTTTCAGCTGAAGGATCGTTTCGCGGGAGAAGCCGTTTCGCCGAAGGCCCACTTCGTTCAGGCCGTAAACGTAGATACGAGATCCCGACGCCAGCGTGTACGGCGGAACGTCCTTGGCCACGCCGGAAACGCCCCCTACCAGCGCGAATTCGCCGACCCGCACGAACTGGTGGACCGCGACCACCCCGCCGAGAATGGCTTTCTCGCCAATCTTGATATGCCCCCCCAGATGCGCGGAATTGGCCATGACCACGCCCGGGCCGAGTAGGCAGTCATGGGCGACGTGACAATAGGCCATGAGAAAGCTGCCGTCGCCTATGGC
The DNA here is from genome assembly GCA_964385875.1 of uncultured Syntrophales bacterium. Lineage (GTDB taxonomy): Bacteria > Desulfobacterota > Desulfomonilia > Desulfomonilales > Desulfomonilaceae > CAYLRL01. The sequence goes on along the minus strand of CAYLRL010000022.1, from coordinate 27,965 downwards.
GGTCCGGCCGGCGCCCCGTACGGTGCCTCGGTGCACGGTCACGTATTCTCGGACCGTAACGCCCTTCCCCATTTCGACACGCGTCGGCTCCCCTTTGTAGCTGAAATCCTGGGGCGGACCGCCGATCGAGGCGAACTCGGAAATCGTCGAGCCCGCGCCGATGGTGGTGTGGCCGTCGAGGACCACGTGGGGTCCGATTCTGCACCCATCGCCGATGGTCACATTGTCGCCGACCACCGTGTATGCGCCTATCGAAACGTCGGCCCCTACTTCGGCCTTGGGAGAGACGACAGCCATTTGGTGAATCATTCGTCATCCTTGCTGAGCGCCTTGACCTGACGCTCGACCTTCTTAATCCGCTCGAACATATCGGGAAGTCTCTTGAGGGCCGACTGAACCCGGAGGAAGAGATTATACGGCATCGCCGGAACAGCGCCGCCCATCACGGCGCCGTCCGCGACATCTCGATAGACGCCGACACGCGTCGCCAAGACCACTTTGTCGCCGACCTTCACATGATCGCGGATACCCGCCTGTCCGCCGATCATGCCGTAGCGGCCGAAGGAGGAGCTCCCCGCGATGCCCACCTGGGCGGCAATTACGCTCCCCTCACCGACGTGCACATTGTGGGCGATCTGCACCAAATTGTCGATCTTCACCCCCGCGCCGATGGTCGTCACACCGGCAAGAGCCTTATCCACAGCGCACAGCGCGCCGATTTCCACATCGTCGCCGATTTCTACGCTTCCACTGTGATATTTCTTGAGCGCTACCGGTCGCCCGTCGGGAGTCATCCCCGGGGCGAAGCCGAATCCGTCCGACCCGATAACGGTTCCGGAGTGGATGATGACCCGCTTGCCGACCCGGACGTTGTCATAAATCGTCACATGCGGGAATATCCGAGTGTTTTCGCCGACATGAGAGTCATCACCAATGACGGAATGGGCGCCGACCACAACGTTGTCTCCGATCGAGGAGCCGCGACCGATAACCGCAAAAGGCCCGATCGACGCGGTGGGCGACACCGTCGCGTCCGGATCCACGGACGCGTTGGGGGCTATGCCGGCCGCTACCGCGGGGTAGGGATAGAAAACCGCAGTGAGCCGTGCGTACGCGAATTCCGGGTTGTCGACTTGAATGAAGGGGAGCGTTCCCGGTTCAATGCCCGGAGGGACGATGACCGCGCCGGCCGCGCTTTCCGTGAGCTTCTCCGCATACTTGGCGTCGGTGACGTACGTGATGTCCGTTTCCCCGGCAAACTCGATCGGCTTCACGCCGGAAATCCGAGGGCCCGGCGATTCCGAAGCTACACCCTCGATCAACTGAGCCAGTTCGTCAAGACGCATGCCGGGCATCTGGATTGGAACGCTCCTCTTGGAAAGTAGAGTCGGATTGGGCCGTTATTTTGCGCCGGACCGCTTCGGCGCGGGTCTCGGCTGAGGCTGCTTTGCGCTGTCGTAGGCCTTGACCACGCGGTCGGTGATATCGTATTTGTCTGCGGCCGAGAGCAAGCCTGCGCCGTTGAGCACAAAATCGAGTTTCAGCTGTTGTCGAAGCTTGCCGATAATATCCACGATCTCGTCGCGCAGCATTTCGTCGGCTTCTCGGGCTCGGTTTCTGAGCTCGTTTTCCGCCCGCTGTTTAGCGAGCTTCAATTCGATCTCCTTGACGCTGATCTCTTTGATCCGCGCGGCCTGGGTGTCTTCTTTCAGTAAGGGGCCTTGTTTCTGGAGATCGCGCTGCATCTGCCGGAGCTCTTTCTGGAGGCTCTCCAGTTCCGCCGACTTCTGGGCCTGCAACTGCATGAGTTTCTTCTGTACGGCCTGATGACGCTTGGATTTGGCAGCGAACTCGTTCATGTCCACGAAGGCGATTCGCAGGCCTTCCGCTTCACCGACTCCCGGAAAAAGCACCGACGCCGCAAGGACGGCGCCGCACAGTAGGGCCAGACATCTCTTCATAAAATCACTCCTTTACCGGATCTTCTCGTTCGGAAGCGCGGAGTTCCGAGAAACATCCGACGCGGTGCGCCGCCGTGGCTCTCGAAGCGCCGAACCTCCGCTTCATGCGGTATGTCCTACATGCTCGGTCGAGGGGGTTCTCGCTCTTCGACCTCATTGGCATGTGTAAATCAGAAAAGCTGCCCCATTGCAAACTCGAATTTTCCAGCGACGTCTCCTTTTTCAGGAGTAAGCTTCCATCCATATTCCAGGCGAATGGGGCCCATGGGCGAGAGCCAGCGAATTCCCGCGCCCGCTCCGGCCTTCACTTCCTCCGGGAACGGGCTGTCTTCGACGTTCCAGGCGTTGCCGACGTCCGCGAAGACCACTCCGTGGAGATTGTAGCTTTCCAGGAGCGGGAACAGACATTCGATGTTCGCATAGAGCGCGCGGTCCCCTCCTATGGGGTAGCCGTGTCGGTCTCTGGGACCGATTTGCCCGAACATGTACCCGCGGATGGTATGAATGCCCCCGAGGAGAATCCGCCGATCGAAGGGTATCGGTTTGTTCCCTGATTCCACCAACATGGAGCCGTTGGCGCGCACCTTCATAATCGCTTTCCAAAAGAGGGGCTGGTAGACCACCATTTCCGTGAAGTGTCGGGAGAATTCCACATCCGCGCCGAGACCCGAATACCGGCTGCTCAGCGAGATCATGCTGCCCCCCCGTGGGATGGTGGAGCCCACGCGCGTGTCCCTGACGAAGCTCAAGGCGAGGGTGTTTTGGGAGAGATTTTTCTGGCTCTCCGCGGTCATGCCGAATTTTGCGTAGTACTCCTCGATGGCCGGCGCGAACCCGCGCTCGACACCTGACAATTTTGTGGAATCACGGGAGAAGCCGCCATTCACATGCCACGCGCCGTAGAGCGGGTGCCCGGTGTACACGCCGAAGCCTTCGCTCTCCCGGAAGTAGTACTGCTCCTTCTGCTGATTGCGATATGCCCGAACTGTGCCGCTGAAAAACGTGTCGAAAACGTACGGATAGGTGAGCGATCCCTCGTAGCTGATCCGCCGTCCCGATATGTTCGATTTCGCGTTGGCTTCAATGCCGAGCCCGAAGAGATTGCGCTCCTTGAGGTTGATGTTCCCCATAGCGCCGTCTTGAGACGAATAGCCGACGCCTGCGGAGAGCTGGCCGGTCTTCTTCTCGATTACTTCCACCTGGAGATTCATCAGATCGGGACGAGTCCCCGGCTGTGTGTTGATCCTGACGGCTTCGAAGAACTCGGAGGCCTCGAGCCGCTTCTGGGAAGCTTCGATCTTGTCGGCGTCGTACAGGTCTCCTTCATTGATGACGAGGGAACGACGAATAACTTTGTCACGAGTATGCTCGTTTCCCCGGATGTCGACTCTGCCGATAGTGACACGCTTGCTCTGGTCGATATGGTACGTGAGATCGACGAAGTTGTGTTCGTCGTTGATATTCTGCCGCGGCTCCACGTCGACATAGGCGTATCCGAGGTTATTGTACGTGCGGGTCAGGCTCTGGATGTCCTTGCCCACATCGGTCCGGCTGAACCAGGTGCGGGGCTTGGATTGCAGCTGTTCGATCAGCTTCTCTTTGGGTTTGATCAAATCCCCGGCAACGTCCACCTTGCGGATCTGATACCGATTGCCTTCCCGGATGGGAAAGGTTACCGTCACCCGGCCGTTGTCGATGGTCATCTTGGGCTCGCCCACCTGCACACGGACGAACCCTTTGTCCAGGTAGTATGCGATCAAACGTTGCCGGACTTTGTCGAGCTCTTCACGGGTGAACTGACCAGACTGATCCAGGAACCAGTACCAGGTCTTCTCCTTCAGGCCGGTGACCTTCGCGAGATCGGAATCGGGGAGTTTCCGTGCCCCGTCGAATTCCAGATCGGTGAGGAAGCTCTTCTTGCCTTCGTCGATCTTGAAGACGAGGTCGGCCTCATTGCGGGAGAGCTCCTTGACCTCATAGTCTATCTCGGGTTGGAAGTAACCCTCCTTCTCGTACATTTTCTTTATCTTCTCGATGTCGTTTCGGATTTTCTCGAGACTCACGACGGAAAACGATCGGGTGGTCAGCGCATCGAGGATGTCGTCCTTGGAAAAGACGGTATTGCCCTCGACTTGAATCTGCTTGATCGACGGGCGTTCCTTCAGTTCGACCACGATATCCACTCGCCCTTCGTCGGCTTCTTCCGCGCTGATTTTCACGTCGTCGAAGTAACCGAGCCCGTAAATCGAGCGGATTTCTTCCGCGAGCTGCGAGCGAACGAACGGGTCGCCCGATTTCAGATCCATTTTGTTGAGGATTGCGTCCGGTTGGATGCGCCTGTTCCCCTCGACTTTGATTCGGCCGATGACCGGCCTGTCGAGGACCGCCCTTCCGATTTGCGCGGCGAGGTTCGGCATGTCCTCGATGAGCTTCTCCATGCTTGCGGCCGTTGTGGAGAAGAGTCTCGGCTTCTGCTTCGGATCGCGGCCCATGACTGACACTTCGAGGGCATACCCGTGCTCGAGCTTGCTCAAGGCCCCCCACAAAACGGCGAAGATGTCCATCCGGCGGGCCATCCGCGCCATCCTGCCGGGATCGATCTTCCGGCCTTGGACGAGTTCCACAAATGAAGCCCCGGAGACCACTTCGATGTCCCCGCCTCTGGTCAGTTCGGACCCGAGCATAACGGGAAGTTCGTTCCCGAAGGAAGTCTTGCCTTCCTGGGAGACGAACTTGAACGGGAAGATCATCAGCTTCTTCGGCTCTTCGTCCGCGGCGCACGCAACTGCGACGCATATCGCGAGAACGATCGAAAGAACGACGCTTGTCACTCGAAGCCTCATCAGTGAAGCTCCTCAAGTCTGCCGGCGATCAGGCCTACTCGTCGGTCCATCGATCGGGAAAGCGACTCGTTATGGGTAACGACGATAAGTGTGGTTCCTCTGGATCGATTGAGATTGCGCATGAGGATTTCGATTTCCTCACCCGTTACGGGGTCCAAGTTGCCCGTCGGTTCGTCCGCAAGCACCACGCTCGGCTCCATGATGAGCGCCCGAGCCATGGCCACGCGCTGCTGTTCTCCGCCGGACAATTCGCCTGGGCGATGGCTCGCCCGCGCGCCCAGACCGACCTCGTCCAAGAGGCCGACGGCCTTGTCGTGATACTCGTCGGGCGAACGGCCCGCGATCAGGGCGGGCATCAACACGTTCTCCAAGGCGGTGAATTCAGGAAGAAGCTGAAAGAATTGGAACACGAAACCGATCTTCTTATTGCGCACGCGAGCCCGATTCGTTTCGCTGAGCGTCGACATATCGTCCCCGTCGAGGATGACGACTCCGCTGTCCGCGCTGTCGAGCAGTCCGAGGATGTGCAGCAGCGTGCTCTTCCCCACGCCCGAAGGTCCGGCGACCGCGATGGTTTCGCCGCTCTTGACCGAGAAATTCACCCCGCGCAGCACCTCGATCCGCTTGGCCCCGTTGCCGTACGTCTTCCAGAGGTCGCGCGTCTCATAGAGCATGCGGTCACTCATAGCGCAGAGCCTCCACCGGCTGCAATCGCGCGGCGCGCATCGACGGATAGATCGTCGCAATAAAGCAGATCGTCACCGCGGTCGCGCAGATGATCGCCACGTCGGAGACTCTCACCGCCACCGGCAACGTGGTGATCGTATAGATTTCCTCGGGGAGTTCGACTATCGGATACCGCTTAAGGAGCGCCGAACCAGCCAGTCCCGCTAAGGCCCCCAAAAGGGTGCCCACCGCGCCCACGATCATCCCCTGGATGATGAAGATCCGCATAATCCGGTCGGATGTGGCGCCCAGAGACTTCAGGATGGCGATGTCGCGACTCTTCTCCATCACGAGCATGATCAGCGAGATGATGATATTGAACGCGGCCACCAGCACGATGAAGGTGAGGATGACGAACATGGCGATCTTCTCGAGCTTGAGCGCGCTGAAAAGATTCCGATACATGTCCTTCCACGAGCGCGTCCAAAAGGGCGTGCCCAGCGTTTCCTCGATTCGGCGACCCAGCTGGGGAGCCGCGTAGATGTCGTCGACCGTCACTTCAATGCCGGTCACGCCGTCGTCCAATTTGAAGAAGTCCTGAGCCTGCTCGAGGCCCATGTAGACCAGATTGGCGTCGAACTCATACATCCCCGACTTGAATATCCCCGCCACCCGGAAGGTCTTTACGTCGGGCACGGGTCCGATAGGACTGGGCCTGCCGTACGCTGAGAAGAGTTGCACCACGTCGCCGACCCGAAGCGAATTGAGCGTCGCCAACTCCTTACCCACGATGAGCCCGTTCAGTCCGTTCTTCTCAGCGTTCAAGTCCGAGAGCTTCCCTTTTTCCAGATACTTGGGCAAAGAAATCACGTTCCCCGCGGTGGCGGTGTCGATCCCTCGAACAATCACCCCGCGCACCTTCCCGCGCGTGGAAAGCATCGCCTGGCCGTAAATATACGGCGTGACCGCATTCACGCCGTCGAACTCCTTCACCTCGTCCATGACCTGCGGCCAGTTCGAGATCGAGCGCCCCGAATGGCTCATCACCACCAGATGGGAGACCGTGCCGAGGATCTTCTCGGTGAGGTCCCGTTCAAATCCGTTCATCACGCCCAGCACGATGATCAGCGTCATGACGCCGAGCATGACTCCGAGAACACTGAACGCGCTGATGACGGAAATGAAGGTCTGTTTGCGTTTCGCCCGCATATACCGCAGGCCGACGCGGATCTCAAAAGGAAGTGTCATTCAACAACCGTTTTCGGTCTCATGTGCGGAAACGTAATAACTTCACGTATCGACGCCGAATCGGTAAGCAACATGACAAGCCGATCGATCCCGATACCTTCGCCCGCCGCCGGCGGCATGCCGTACTCCAATGCGGTGAGGAAATCCTCATCCAGGAAATGCGCTTCTTCGTCGCCGGCGTCTCTGGCTCGAACTTGCTCCTCGAAGCGTCGGCGCTGATCGAAGGGATCGGTCAATTCCGTGAACGCGTTGGCGATCTCACGTCCGCAGATATAGAGTTCAAACCGGTCCGTGAGACTCGGATCGTCTTCGCTCCGTCGCGCCAGGGGAGATACCTCCACGGGATACTTGTGAATGAATATCGGCCCCCACAGTCGCTCTTCCACGACCTGATCGAAGATCTCCATCTGCAGTTTGCCCACGGAATCCTCGTCGGTAACGTCCAGATCGAGCGATCGGGCTTTTCGGCGCAGAGTTTCCGCGTCTCGGACGTCGTCATCGGTCAAATCCGTGTGACGCGCCAGCGCTTCGCTGACGGTGAGACGCTCCCAGGGCGGCGAAAAATCGACCTCGCCGGCGCCGTATCGAATCGTCAGGCTTCCTCTGACCTCCCGCACAAGAGCCGTCAACATCTCTTCGGTCAGCGACATCAAGTCCTCGTAGGTCGCATACGCCTCGTAGAACTCCATCATCGTGAATTCGGGATTATGTTGAGTGGACAACCCTTCGTTGCGGAAGTTTCGATTGATTTCGAATACTTTCTCGAATCCGCCCACCAGCAGACGCTTGAGATACAGTTCCGGGGCTATTCTCAGGTACAGGTTCCGGTCAAGGGAATGATGATACGTCACGAAGGGCTTCGCGGTCGCGCCGCCGGGTATGGGCTGCATCATCGGCGTCTCGACTTCGAGAAACCCGCGCTCCATCATAAAAGATCTGAGGAACCCCGTTATTCGGCTCCTCACCCGCACCACATCGCGAGCCGCGGGATTGACGATCAGGTCGATGTAGCGCTGCCGGAATCTGGTTTCCACATCCGTGAGACCGTGCCATTTCTCCGGGAGCGGATGGAGCGACTTGGTGAGCATGACGAACTCGTCCGCCATCACGCTGAGTTCGCCGGTCCGAGTTTTGAAGGGACGACCTCTCACGCCGATAATGTCTCCCACATCGAGCTTCTTGACGAGCTTGTACGCCTCCTTGCCGACGGTGTCCCGCGCGACGTACGCCTGGAAATCGCCCTGTTCGTCCCGAATCCGAATAAAGGAAGCCTTGCCCATAATGCGGAGCGCGAGGATCCGACCGCACATGGCGACGACGTCTTCACCCGGCGCGGGACCGGCGTTCCCGTCGAAGCGCTCCTTGAAGTCGCCCGACCGAGTATCCGGGGAGAATCCGACGGTATATACAGGGACGCCCATCTCTTCGAGGTCTTTGATCTTGCGCAGTCGCGCTTCGACGAGGGACGATCCCGGAGTCTGCTTGGGTTGGTGCACTGCTTCAGACAATGTCCACAGTCTCCCGAGTTTCTGCCTAAATCAGATGGCTTACTTATCGTTTTCCCCGGACAAAGTCAAGGGAAACGCCGCGTTTAAAGCCTTGCACCAGACGTTCGAAGCGGTGAGGCCGCCCCGATTCCGTCGGTTGCGGCCTGCTGCGTTAGCGCTTCGGCTCACCACAAAAGAAAAGGAGGCTTGCTCAGCCTCCGTGGATGGGCCCAGTGGAAAACGTCACGGAATGCCCGGTATACGCGCGATTATCATCTCAGTCGGCCTCGAATCCCGACCGATCGTTGGTCCCTTGGAGCGGACGAGTGAAAAGCCCGCCGGCGATGACGTTATTCGCCGCCGGCGATGACTCCGGCCATCGAGAAGACCGGAAGGTACATAGAAATGACCATGCCTCCGCACACCCCGCCGAGAAAGACGATCATGATCGGCTCCATGAGCTGTGTCAACGCCTCGACCGCAGCGTCGACCTCTTCGTCGTAAAACTCCGAGATCTTGCCGAGCATTGCGTCGAGCGCGCCGGTGGCTTCACCGACCGCGATCATACGCACAACCATGCCGGGAAAAATTCCCGTTTCCATCAGCGGTTCTGCGACGGTTCGTCCTTCGGAGATCGCGGTCCTTGTGCTCATAATCGCATTTTCAATAATCTTGTTGCCCGCGGTTTTGGCTGTGATCTCCAACGCGTCAAGTATCGGAACACCACTGGAAATCATCGTCCCGAGGGTTGCGCAGAACCGCGCGACGGCCACCTTGGTGAGGAGCATCCCGATAACCGGCGCCTTCAACGATAACCGGTCAAAGACGAGTCGCCCCTTTTCGGTTCGGTAAACCGTTCGGAAAACGTATGCGATTATCACGCCAAGGATGACCATGTGGATGGCGTACGCCCTCACAAAGTTGCTCATCTTCAAAACGATCAAAGTGGGAGCGGGGAGACTCTGCCCGGCGCCCTCGAACATCGTCGAGAAGACCGGAATAACGAACACGAGCAACATGACGACGACACCGACCGCGATGGTGATTACGACGGCCGGGTAGATCATTGCGCCCTTGACTTTCCGTTTCAGCGCTTCGGACTTTTCCATGAAGACGGAGAGCCGCCGCAGAATCGTGTCGAGGATACCGCCCGTCTCGCCTGCGTGAACCAGGTTGACGTAGAGGTCGTCGAACACCTTCGGATGCTTCTTTAGAGCTTCCGCGAACGTGCTCCCACCTTCCACGTCGCTCTTCACCGTGCCGAGGATCTTTTTGAAGGTCTTGTTCTCCTGCTGGCTGGCGAGAATCTCGAGGCACTGAACCAGCGGAAGACCCGCGTCGATCATCGTTGCGAACTGCCGGGTGAAGATGACCACGTCCTTGGTGGTTACCTTCGGTTGGAAGATCGAAACGTTCTCGAAGAGGTCTTTGGGCTTCTTCTTGACCTTGATGTCGGCATAGTTCATCTTCCGGAGCTTGGTCTCGACGACCGATTCGTTGACCTCGTTCATCTCTCCGGAGATCACGTTTCCTGCAGTGGTCTTGGCTTTCCATACGTATTCGGGCATCGGAATACTCCTCACGGCGGAGAGGGACCGCGTCGTCCCGCTCAGCCGGCTTGTCTCGGCCTCCTGCTCGGCTGCTGCGCGCCGCTCATCATCTGCCTGAGTTCATCGGGGTCATGGGAGCGCGCCATGGCGTCGTCGAAGGAGATCACCTTTCGTTGGTAGAGAAGCAGAAGCGACTGGTTCATGGTCTGCATCCCCGACTTCGCCTGGCCCACCTGAATCTGCGAGTATACCTGATGAACCTTGTCCTCTCGGATGAGGTTCCGAATTGCCGCGTTGGGAACCATGATCTCGAGGGACAACGCGCGGCCTCGGCCGTCCATTGTCGGAATGAGGGTCTGGCACATGACGCCTTCGAGAACGAAGCTCAGCTGGGCCCGCACCTGGGGTTGCTGGTGCGAGGGAAAGACGTCGATGACGCGGTTGATCGTCTGTACGCACGAGTTGGTATGGAGCGTGCCGAACGTCAAGTGGCCGGTTTCGGAAACGGTCAACGCGGCCTCAACGGTTTCCAGGTCCCGCATCTCGCCGATGAGCACGACGTCCGGGTCCTGTCGAAGGATCGACCTGAGCGCGGCGTGAAAACCCTTGGTGTCGGCATGCACCTCCCGCTGATTGACAATGCATGACTTATGCTGGTGCGTGAATTCGATCGGGTCCTCGATGGTCACGATATGCTCGTGCCGTGCCGAATTGATCTTGTCGATCATCGCCGCAAGCGTCGTTGATTTGCCCGAACCCGTCGGACCCGTCACCAGGATGAGGCCGCGCGGTTTCGAGCACATCTCATTGACCACCGCAGGGAGACCCAATTCCTCGAAGGAGCGTATCTGATAGGGTATGAGACGAAATGCCCCCGCAAGCGCGCCGCGTTGCATGAAGATATTCGCCCGGAAGCGACTCAGGCCTCTCACGCCGAACGAGAGGTCAAGCTCAAGGTTTTCCTCGAAGCGGTGCTTCTGAACGTCGGTGAGCACGCTGTAGCAAAGCTGTCTCGTCTCCACCGGCTTGAGCGGCGGATAATCCAAGGGCATAAGTTCGCCGCGGACTCGAATCATCGGAGGAACACCGGGAGTAACATGGAGGTCCGAGGCTCCTCGCTCTACCATTTCTTTCAAAAAATCATGAAGACTGGCCACTTCTGTTTCCCTTTCAGAGAGACGACGGCATGACTGAATGGGGTCAGGCTGTTTCCTCGACCGAATTCATAATCGTGCGTTCTCCTTCCGACGTGATATGCGGGGATCAATCCGCCATGGTTGTTCGGGCAACCTCTTCGATGGTGGTCACGCCCTCTTTCAGCTTTTTCACTCCCGCCATCCGAAGGGTATTCATACCGAGACGGATGGCTTCCCTCTTGATTTCCATCGCCGACGCGCCCGCCAGGACCAACTCCTTGATCTCATCGCTGATCGGCATAACTTCGTACAAGGCCACACGTCCCTTGAAACCGGTCTGATTGCAGTTATGACATCCTTTTCAGAGAGACGACGGCATGACTGAATGGGGTCAGGCTGTTTCCTCGACCGAATTCATAATCGTGCGTTCTCCTTCCGACGTGATATGCGGGGATCAATCCGCCATGGTTGTTCGGGCAACCTCTTCGATGGTGGTCACGCCCTCTTTCAGCTTTTTCACTCCCGCCATCCGAAGGGTATTCATACCGAGACGGATGGCTTCCCTCTTGATTTCCATCGCCGACGCGCCCGCCAGGACCAACTCCTTGATCTCATCGCTGATCGGCATAACTTCGTACAAGGCCACACGTCCCTTGAAACCGGTCTGATTGCAGTTATGACATCCTTTTCCCTGATACACGGGAAACGCCCCTATGTCCTCCATTTTAACGCCGATATCTCGAAGAGCCTCCGCCGGGGGCTCGATCTCCTCTTTGCATTCCGGGCAGATTCGGCGGGCGAGACGCTGAGCGACGATCAGGTTGACCGAGCTGGCCACGAGGAACGGCTCCACACCCATGTTCAGCAACCGGTTGATCGTCTGGGGAGCGTCGTTGGTGTGAAGCGTGGACAAAACCATGTGACCCGTGAGCGCCGCCTTGACCCCGATCTCAGCAGTCTCGAAGTCTCGAATCTCACCCACCATGATGATGTCGGGATCCTGCCGGAGGAAACTCCTCAGCGCCGACGCGAAGGTCAGCCCGATCTCTTCGTGCATCTGCACCTGATTGATGCCGTACAGGTTGAACTCGACGGGGTCTTCCGCAGTGGAAAGGTTCACTTCGGAATCATTCAATTCCGAGAGCGCGCTGTAGAGCGTGGTTGTCTTGCCCGAGCCCGTGGGACCGGTGACGAGCACCATCCCGAACGGCTTATGAATGGCCTCCTTGAAATGCACGAGAGGGCCTTCGTCAAATCCGAGCTTCGTCATATCAAGCTGCAGGTTGGATTTGTCCAACAGCCGCATGACCACCTTCTCGCCGAAGAGGGTCGGCAGCACGGACACCCGGAAATCCATATCCTTTCCCTTGCCCAGCTTGATCTTGATACGGCCGTCCTGAGGGAGTCTCCGCTCGGCGATGTCGAGTCGGGCCATAATCTTGAGACGGCTCACCAGGGCGTTTTTCAGCTTCATCGGCGGCTTCATCAACTCGTAGAGCGCTCCGTCTATGCGAAGTCTCACCCGCAGCACCTTTTCATACGCCTCGAGGTGAATATCGCTGGCCTTCTTGGTGATCGCCTCCCTGAGGACCATGTTGACGAGTTTGACGACCGGCGCTTCCTCGGCCATCTTGGCCATGTCGTTCACGTCCAGGTCGCTCACGTCGTCGGCAAGAGCCTCGAGATCGTCGTCCTCGAACTCCTCCATCATATCGTTAACGGCCATCCCCGTATCGTAGTACATATCCAGGGCTTTCCGGATTTCCGACTGGGACGCGATGCTGACTTCGACCTGAAGGCCGGTCATGAAGTTGATGTCGTCGATCGCGCTCAGGTCCGTCGGGTCGACCATGGCCACATGCAGGGACGAGTCTACTCGACTGTACGGGATGGCCATATACTTCTGAGCGACATCGGGTTTGATGAGATTGACCACGTCGGGATCGACGTCCACTTCATCCAGGTATACGGTGGGATATCCGAGTTCCCGCGCCAGGAACTCCACGAGGTCTTCCTCGCTCAGGAAGTCCAACTTGACCAGGGCTTCGAAGCCCTTGCATTCCTGGGTGCGCTGTATTTCCAGGGATTTCTCGAGCTGTTGCTCGTCGATCACCCCCGCGCGCAGCAACATTTCGCCGATTCGATCTTTCATTTCCGGATCTTCGTTTCCTCAACAGTTGACTAGGGAGTACAGTCCATTTCCATCCCCGGATCCTCAGCGCTATATTACCGCGCTAAGCCTTTTTTTTCAAAAAATTTCTTCTTGTGATTTCGATGAGTCCGCGACATAATCCGCATGTTTTTTCTAAGAAAACGGCTCAGGAGTTTGCCCGTTGCCTTCCACCGTCTACTTGACCGACTTTTCCGCAAGTTGGAACAAAAGTGTTCCGCTCAAACTCGAGAAGCTCTTTGCGCTTCTGAAACCCGAAGCCGCATTTCGACGCAAAGACCTGGTCGCCGTCAAACTCCATTTCGGCGAGGAGGGCAACCTCGCGTACATCAGGCCCCAATACGTGCGGCGAATCGTCGAGTCCCTGATCGCGCTCGAGACCAGGCCGTTTCTCACCGACACCAACACCCTCTATGTCGGATCCCGCACCGACGCCTGTTCCCATCTCATCACCGCGTTCAACAACGGATTTACCAGGGAAGTGAGCGGAGCGCCGGCGCTGATCGCGGACGGGCTGAGAGGCAACAACTCCGTCGAAGCGCCGTACGCCGGTCGCCATGTGCAAACCGCTCACATCGCCGCGGACATCCACAACGCGGACGGACTTGTTGCGCTCTCACATTTCAAAGGTCACGAACTCTCCGGATTCGGCGGCGCGCTCAAGAACGTCGGCATGGGATGCGCGTCCCGGGCCGGAAAACTCGAACAGCATTCCAACATATCCCCGAAAGTCTCGGGAAAACGCTGTGTCGGCTGCGGCCAATGCGTGGTCTGGTGCCGTGGCGGCGCCATTTCCCTCGAGGAGAGGGACGGTCTAACCAAGGCCGTCATCAATCCCGAACGCTGCATTGGATGCGCCGAGTGTATTCTCACCTGTCCCGAAGGCGCAATCAGGATTCAGTGGAATCAGGCCATTCCCGTCTTCATGGAGAAGATGGTTGAATATGCGGCCGCAGTACTCGGCGAAAAACAAGGAAAATCGCTTTTCGTCACGTTTGTCAATAACGTGTCGCCGCTGTGCGATTGCACGCCCTTCTCCGACAGGCCGATCGTGCCCGACCTGGCAATACTCGCGTCCCGCGATCCGGTCGCAATCGACCAGGCCGCAGCGGATCTCGTCAATCACGCCCCCGGCAAGCCCGAGTCGTGTCCGGAGAGCGCGCTGGAACCCGGAACGGACAAGTTTCGCGCCCTCTATCCCAACATCGACTGGGACCATCAGCTCGCCTACGCGGAGGAGATCGGTCTCGGGAGTCGAGCGTACACGCTCTCACCCCTTGAGATCTGACCCCCTGCCGACCCACCGAAAGCCCCGCAAATCCTCAGTCCGAAGTCTCGCCCGATTTTCCTGTGAACGCTCTTCGCTTATGGGTGTCTTTCGAAAAAGAACCGCTTGAAGGATCGAATTGAACGCCCGGGAACCCAGCGGATTCCGCTCCGGGGTCGCGGGGAGGGCCCGTCCGGAAGCGGCGCAGGTAAACGGTTCGGCCGCGCGGACGATGCGCAAAGGCCCTTCTACATGGATTCTTCGAAAAAAAGCTCAAACTATCGCTTGACAGTGATAGTCCAGTATTCTAAAATAGTTAAGAATAAGAGTATAATCTGTTTGTGCGGCCGTGCACAATGCTTTTCGGTCGGATGCCCCCGGCGGAAGGAGCGAACCCATGATACGTATAATCACCATATCTCTGGCGCTGATCTTCGCGGCTCACGGCGTCGCGTCGGCGCAAGGACTCTTTCAATCGCTCCTCGGACCTGAAGGCCTGGGAATTTTCGGTCCGTCCAGCCCCCAAGAATCCATGCTCCAGCAATTTAATAATCCCGGCTTCTACGGCGGACAGTCGCCTCAAGCCGGTCAGTACGGACAGCCGGGCGCGCAGGCCCCCCAGGGCTACCCCCAGCAGGGTTACGAGCCTCCGCAAGGCTATGCGCCTCCGCAGGGTTACGCGCCTCCGCAGGGTTACGAGCCTCCGCAAGGCTATGCGCCTCCGCAGGGTTACGCGCCTCCGCAGGGTTACGCGCCCCAACAACAGGCGGCCCCCGGATACGGTTACAATTACGGGGCGCAGGGCGGCCAAACATATCAGTATCAGTACGGCGCGCCCGCTCAACCCAACGCGCAGCCGCCCGTCCGCTATTCCGCCCCTCAGGAAGCGGCCCCCGGGGAAGCCGAAGAACAGCGGCGAGGCCCTGCCCTGAGGCCGGGCCAGTACTCGCCCCGACAGCCGCCGCCCATCCGCGACGATGTGGACGATCTCCCTCCGGGCTCCGTGAGGATTATCACCGAAACTCCCGAGGGAACCACGGTTGAGTATTATCCGCCGGGAACCGTCCCCGGCGCCGCGCCGCCCCCCCGGGAATCGGTCAATCCGGTTCCCGAGAGACGATCGCCACGAGCCGCGTCTCAGCCGAAGCGACGAACTCCTGAGCCTGAACGCGCCGCGCAGCCCCAAGCAAAGCGTCAGGCGCCCAAGACCGACGTGGCGATGCCTCAGCCGGTCGAAAAACCGTCCGGGGATCCTCGGATGGGCTGGGGTGCGGCTTTCAAGAGAAGCCCCGGCCGAACCGCCCGTTAGCGTGGACCGTCCCGAGCGCCTTCGCCGGCTCAACCGCAACGTTCCTCCCGCGATCCGTAGAAGCGTTTGCCGCGTCGCGTGGGGAACTTTTTCCCACGCTTTACTCGCTCGACATCAGACCCATTTCGAGGCGCACACGGGGACTCATCAGGCGACGGACCATGACTGTCTCACGTAATCCCCATTTCGAGGCGCACACGGGGACTCAACTGCGTTCCCGGAACTACGCTGCGCCCTTGACTGTGCGGCGAAGCCTGCGTTACTTTCCCAGTGTGGACCGAGCTGCGAACTCGGCTCAAGCCCGACTTTCCGTTCGTCCGGGGCCGGGCGCGATATCCTCGCTCGGGCTGTGACGTCGCCCCCGGCGCACGCGTCGCCCCCAACGAGGTTACGGTGATCGAATTCCCGTCAAAAAGAGAAGCCTGCGGCATTGTCGGCGTGTGCGGCTCCGAGGAGGCCGCTCGTCTCATCTATCTATCGCTCTACGCGCTGCAGCACAGGGGCCAGGAATCCGCGGGAGTGGTGGTAAGCGACGGAACCCATGTCACGTCTCACAAGGGGATGGGACTCGTGTCCGACGTGCTCAAGGAGGAGACACTCAGATCACTCACCGGATCGCTGGGCATCGGTCACGTGAGATATTCCACTACGGGTTCCTCGATGCTCCGAAATGCCCAGCCCTTCCTTGTGGAGCAAATCGACCGGATCTTCGCTCTGGGACACAACGGAAATATTGTCAATATCGACCGGTTACGCCGCAAACTCGAGGCCCGGGGGGCAATATTCCAAACATCGACCGATTCCGAGCTCATCGCGCATCTGATTATGCACAAACGAGGCCCCTTTGAAGAGCGGCTCGTCAAGGTTTTCAGCGAATTGCGCGGCGCGTGGTCGATCGTCATGATGACCCCGCGGGCGGTGCTCGCCACGCGCGATCCGTATGGATTTCGGCCGCTCTGCATCGGCCGCAAAGGCGACGCAATAATATTCGCCTCGGAAACCTGTGCCCTGGATATCATCGAAGCCGAGTATATCCGCGACGTTGAACCCGGTGAGATCGTGATTGCGGATAAGGACGGCCTCCGATCCATCGCGGGACCGGCAAAGTCGCACGGGGCCATGTGTATTTTCGAGTATATCTACTTCTCACGGCCCGACTCGCTCATCTTCGGCCACAGCGTGTACAACGTGCGCAAACAGCTCGGACTTCAGGCAGCGCTCGAAAATCCCGCCGACGGCGCGGACATCGTGGTGCCCATGCCTGCGTCGGGCAATTATGCCGCGCTCGGATACAGCCAGGGCAGCGGACTCCCCTACGAGTATGGGGTCATCCGAAATCATTACGTGGGCCGGACATTCATTCAGCCCTCACCGACCATCAGGAATCTCGGCGTCAGGCTGAAGCTCAATCCCGTGGAAGATGTCCTGGCGGGTCGAAAGGTGGTAGTGGTCGATGATTCCATCGTGAGGGGAACCACAAGCCGACTCCGGACGCGAACGCTTCGAGAAGCCGGCGCGAAGGAGATCCATTGGAGGATCGGCTGTCCGCCGATTCGCTTTCCCTGTTTTTACGGAATCGACTTCTCGAGCAAGGGCGAGCTCATCGCGTGCACGCACAGCGTAGACCAGACCCGTGACTTCATCGGCGCGGATTCACTGGCGTACCTCAGCCTCGAAGGCCTGTTTAAGGCCATGCCCTATCCTGCCAAACATTTTTGCGCGGCATGCTTCAGCGGGAAGTACCCGGTGCGCGTCGCGGACGATTTCACCAAGACCTGCCTGGAGTTCGGAGAAATGGGTCGCGAGCAGTGGATCTGATTGTCAGGACCGCTCCGTTTCGACGATCCGCCAACCTATCCGGGAGGCCGGCCCGCCCGGACCCCGGCGCTTCCGCGCGGCGAACCCCTCACGACATGTCATTGCGAGCGGAGCGAAGCAATCTCGTCGCGAGCGCCCACCGGCAGTGTTTGGGAATGATTCGTCGCCGGCAGGCCCGGAGGCCGGCGCTTCGGTGAAAAACCCCTCTTGCGGCTGCGCCGCCCGGTGAAAACACGGAAAAACATCAGTGAACGTAAATTCTTATCCCCTCTCCCTGTAGAAGAGCGTTGGGGGGGAAACCCCGCGTTGATCCTATGAACGCGCGCCGGTGTCACGCCGATCCGCTATGAATCGGGCGAGCTCCACGTCCTGAGGAATCGTTATTTTGAGGTTTTCCCACGAGTCCTCGACGATGGCGACGGGGTGTCCCATACGCTCTACGAGCGCGGCGTCGTCGGTGGCTGAGAATCCCTCGGCGCGCGCCGCTTCATGGGCCTCCCGAATAAGATCGAACCGGAAAGTCTGGGGCGTGTGGGCCAACCACAGGTCCGATCGATCGACCGTCTCCAGGCGCTCTCCCCGTGCCCGTTTCACCGTATCTTTGATCGGAACGCACGCGAGCGCGGCGCCGGCCCTGCGAGCGGCCTCGATCGTCTCCGAGATCACCCGCTTGGAGACAAACGGCCGAACGCCGTCGTGTATTGCGACGACGTCAGCGGAATCGATCGCGCGCAGTCCGGCGCGCACCGAATCCTGCCGCGTCGCCCCGCCGGCGAGGACGGTCTTGACCTTCGAGAGACGGAATCGATCGATCACTAGCACGCGGCAGCGGTCTTCGTCGCCGGCCGGACACGTAACCACGATCTCGTCGATCCCTGGATGCTCCTGAAAACGGCGAAGTGTGAGCGCCAAGATCGGGACCCCGTCGAGCTCCACGTACTGTTTGGGATAGGTCAGTCCCATCCGAGCGCCGGTTCCGCCGGAGGTGATAAGCGCGACACACGTCATGGCTCCCCCCGAACCGGGGGACGAGTCTTGTGGGTCGGTTCATGCTTCAAGAAGGAGGCCGAAGTTACGTGACCGTGCGTCCGGCCGACTGTTCGGCTTCTCGATCCGGGACCTTGTATCCGTTCAGCGGATCGATCGCCGGCCGGGTCGAGGTAGCCCGACGCGGTCAGCACATGAAGCACGATTTCCCGTGTGCCTTCAGGCACATGGATCGTGTGGACGACCGAAGTTTTTCCCACGGTCGCCCTGAATCCCCGCTCCGCACGAGGGATCGATGGATTGATCTCCCGTATGAATCGAACCGAAGAATCGGTGATGACCGCGAGGAGGCTCAGAGGCAAATCCTTTTCCAAACGAATTTCATCGATGGTGTCCAGGGTGAGCGCGGGAATGTCGGCCGAGGGGAAGCCGTAGAAATCGCGATGCTCGTCGATGATTTTGAATGCGATCCATCGAGGGCAGTATTCTTCGGTCTCTTTTGGAAGCTTCAAGTCCCAATACACTGAGGTTGCGTACGCCTCGATTCGGTATTGTAGCTCACTGAGGCCAGCGTTGTACGCGGCGGCGACCGTCAGCCAGCTCGCGCCCTCCAGCCGCGATCGCATCCATTTCAGATACCGGGCGGCGGACCGGGTGGACAGCACGAGATCGCAGCGCTGGTCCCGCCATGGCCTCACGCCCAGCGACCAGTCCAGAGCCGGGTCCTTGGCGATCGAATTGACCGCGGTGGGTTTGACGAACTGCCACCACCCTCGGGCTTTCGAGGGCGATAGAGCGGCGCCGGCGTACCCCGACTCGAGCGCGGCGAGGAGCGCCAGATCCGCCGGCGCCTTCTCTTGTTCGAGGATTCGCGCGATCAAGGGGCCGTATCGGTCTTTACGTTTCAGCCAGATGCCTGCGCTTTCCCGGAAGTCGGTGAGCAAATATTCGATTTCGTAGAGAATCCTGCGCCGAACGTCCGACCGTTCCAAGGGGACGCGTTCGCCGCAGATAAGCAACGACCCGTTCGTGAGCGCCGGCGGAAAATCACGTCGCGCGCCGCGCATCGGCCCGAAACAGGGCGGTTGATGCTTGAGCCACGCGCGAATCTCACGACGCAGCAGCCGATCTCGTTGTCGGTCCGCGAGGAGCTCTCGACGCCGTGCCGTGTCCAAGCTCGCGTGGATGTCACGGATTGGATCGCTCGACAACAAATCCGACGGGAGATTCCGAACGCGGAGCATCGCCGAGGCCAGGACGGCTTCGGCCGAGCTGAGATCGACGGTCGACGCGGAGAGTTCGGCCAACGCATCAAGCCGAGGGTTCGACCTCAAATCGCCGTATTCCGCTATAATCGCGCCGTAATTGGGCGGGAGGTCCCGGCCGCCGGCTTTCTCGGCGGTCGCAATCGCCCTTTCGAGCGCCCCGGCCAGGAAGAACGCGGAAAGAAGTGGACGGCGCCGTTCAATCTCATCGTCGAGGACCGGAAACGCCAGCAGCGCAAAGAAGACCGGCGGCAGCACGAGGGCCGGCGTCAGAACCCAAAGCACGCCTCTCATGGTTTGGTCTCCCGCGTGTACGCCGAATAGGCGGCTCTCCCTTCCACGCCGGGCTTGATCGCATCCAGGAAGCCGGCGAGATACCGAAGGCTGGGATCGTCGGGAAGGCGCTCGAGCGCTTCGCGAACAACCCGCGAAGCCGAATCCCGATGCTTATCCTCGAGCAAAAGGAGGACAAGATTCACCCGCGCCGGCGCGTACGACGGAAAACGTTCGATGATTCGACGGTAAACCCGCTCCGCCTCTCGTCGCCGACCTCGGCCTTCATGCGCCAGCGCGGAATAGAGCCACGGTCGAGGATCGCCGGGGGCCAATCCCGCCGCGACCCGAAACACCTCAAGCGCATCGCCGTACCGACCCTCATCGAGGGCCGCCGCCCCTTGCGCTACGAGGATTTGCCACGCCGCATTCGGCTCATCATCGGCCCTCTGTATCGTCCGGGCAGCCCGGAGGTTTTCGAGATTGCGCCTGGCCGAAGCGCTTGTGGGTTCGATGTCCAGAGCCCGCTCGTACGCTCGCTCCGCGTTTCTGCGCTTTCCCAGATCCTCGAGCGCGGCGCCCAGGTGAGTCCACGCCCCGGCGTGATCGGGTCGCGTCTCCAGGAATCGCTGAAAGACTTGCGCAGCGCGACGGTTCTTACCCGCTATTCTGAGCGCGATGCCCTCGCCGAAGTCGGGCGCGGACTCGGCCGCGTGCACAAAAGGGCAGGCACAGAGCACGGCGACTGCGAAGCCGACGTGTATGAGGGCCGGTCGATTCATACGTCCCGCATGCGGAAAATGCTCCAATAGTATTATATGAATACCATAACCGGTTGAGAAAAGAAAGATATCCGTCCGGTCGGCGACGCCTGCGCGGCAGCGTCGCTCCGACGAGGGGCACGGAACCTGAATAGGGAAAAACGCCGCTTCGGATGGAGGCTTGCCTCACGGGCGTCTGCGCGCGATCATCATCATCGACTCACTCCCCAAACCGTACGGAGCAACCTATGGCAATGGAACTACCCCCGCCGGCGTTCTTTCGAATACACAGCGATCTGCCCCGGGAAGGGCCCGGAGACGACGCGTCCACCCGCGAAGCGTTGCGGAGACTGCCTCCCCTGCCCGACCGGCCGCGCGTCCTCGATGTGGGATGCGGCCCCGGCCGCCAGACGCTCATCCTCGCGCAGGAGCTTCAGACACCGATTACTGCGGTGGACGTTCACGAACCGTTTCTCGACGCGGTCCGTCGATCCGCCGAGCGCCTCGGTCTTGACGGTCTAATCACCACCCGGCTTCAGAGCATGGACGAACTCGAGGATCCGCCCGGAAGCGTCGATCTCATTTGGTCCGAAGGCTCGATCTTTATCGTGGGCTTCCCGGAGGGACTTCGTCTGTGGCGGCCGTTGCTCTCCGAACACGGCGTGATTGCGGCCACCGAAGCCGCGTGGATCACCGAGAACCCGCCGGAAGAGGCGCGAGCCTTCTGGAATGAGGAGTATCCGGCCATCACCCACATCGAAGGAAACATCCGAGCGGCCGAAGAGCAAGGCTTCGAGGTCTTCGATCATTTCATTCTTCCTCGGACCGCGTGGTGGGATTCCTACTGCCTTCCGATCAAGGAGAGGATCGAAAGCCTGCGTCCCGAGGCCGAGCGTGATCCCGAGCTGGCCGCTATGATTGGGGCGCACGAGCGTGAGATAGACATTTCCGCTCGGTTCGGCGACCACTTCGCGTACGTCTTCTATCTTATGCGACCCGTCCGCTGATGACTGTGGAATTCAGGGACGGTCGCGATTCCGACATCCGGTTCACGGCAGTCCCTGGGTCTTCGCGCGGCATTTCATTGAACGTAACTTTCACCGGGCCGGCGAAAAGCGCTTGATATCTCGATGGGGGAGGCTTGGAGGGGGAGATGAGTCTCCCCCTCCATCCTCACCGGGCGCAGAGCCGCCTCAAGCCCGGTGAACCATTACCATTGAACTTGCCGACCTTTTGCCCTCGTGTTAAACTAATCCTTTCGATTCAGAGGAGGGGCGATTGGATCTACTCGAATCCATCCAAATCGAAATGGACAAGCTCGAAGAGGAGCTGATCCGCCAGCTGCGCAGCCGCGTGCCGGTCGCGTTCGAGATCGGCGCTCACATCATGAACAGCGGCGGCAAGCGCATCAGACCGCAGCTTGTCACCATCAGCGGCCGGATGGGCGGCTATGTCGGGCCGGACGCCCTGAAATTGGCCGTGGCTATCGAGAGCATTCACACCGCCACACTCCTTCATGACGACGTGGTCGATCAGGCCGCCACAAGACGGGGACTGCCCGCAGCGAATACCCTTTGGTCGAATGAGATGTGCGTGCTGGGCGGCGACTTCATCCTGGCAAAGGCCTTCTCGCTGCTCACGTCACTCAATAATCTTAGAATCTTGCAGATTGTTTCAAAGACAACGGAACGACTGAGCGAAGGCGAACTCTTTCAGATGATGAACATCGGAAACGTGGATGTCTCGGAAGAGGACTACCTCAAGATTATCATCGACAAGACCGCCGTGCTTATGGAAGCCGCGTGCCGAGGCGGCGCGATTCTCGGGGAACTGGGCCCGGACCGCGAAGACGCCCTCGCCTCGTTCGGATTCAATCTCGGCATCGCGTTCCAGATGACGGACGATGTTATCGACTATCGGTCCGAGCAGGCCGTCATGGGCAAGAAGCCCGGCAAGGACCTCGAGGAAGGCAAACTGACGCTCCCGATGATCCTTGCGCTAAAGGACGCCGACGCCCATGAGAAGGATCGCATACGCCGGCTCATCGCCCAACGGTCCGCTGAAGACGGCGACCTGAAATGGGTTCGAGATTTTCTCGACCGCCGGGGCGGCGTCAAAGGAGCGTTGGCGCGCAGCAGGTCGTACCTCGAGACCGCAGTCTCTCATCTCGAGAGCTTTCCGGACAGTGAGGAGAAGCGGGCGTTTGAGAAACTCGCGGACAAGATTCTTCATCGAACCGCGTGAAGCGGTTTCGTCCAAATGTCCTCTTGACACGACTCTGCGCCGCTGGTACAGAGCAGTCGACTTCATTCAACCCTCCGAGCGCGTTGATGGGTAAATCGGTCCTCCACATAATCGTTGCGGCGATCGTAACAATCTTCCTGGCGGGATGTCCTTCGATCTGGAACTCGACGCAGGCCGATAAGGAACCCTCTCCCGAAGAGCTGTACAAACGCGCTCGGGAGAAGTTCGAAAAGCAGGATTACAACGAAGCGATCGATCTCTACGAACGATTGAAATCCGCACATCCGGACTTCGAGCACATGCCCGAAGTGTACGAGCGAATCGCGGACTCGTTCTTCAATCTCGACAAGTACGAGGAGGCTATCGCACGATATAAGCAGTTCATGGAGCTCTATCCCAACCACGAGGATAAGGCTCGAGCCGAATACATGTGCGCAATGGCCTACTTCAAACAGATCAAGGACACCGACCGCGACAGCACCATGGCCCGGAGAGCCGCTCAAGCCTTCAAGACGGTAATCGACGAGCCCGACGCCGGCGAATGGAAGGAAAAAGCCGAAGAGAAGTATCGCGAAGCGAGGCGAAAGCTGGGCGAAAAGGAGCTGTATAAAGCGAGGACCTACCGGAACTATAAGCGATACCGCGCGGCGCGCGTCGCTGCTCAAAGAGTTCTCGACCAGTACGGGGACCTGGGTTTGGACGAAGAAGCCAAAAAGATCATCGAAAGCGTCAAGGACGAGTAACTCGACCTCAGCGGCCCGGCTCAACCCTTGAATCACCCGCCTACGCCGCGTCCCGTCACTGGTTTGCGTCCAAGCCCTCGACCTCGGAGCCGTCTGAGACCACCGTCGAATACCGGCTCACCGTAACCTGCCCGGGAACCGCTCCTTTCGGCTTATTGACGTTTTTCACGTCGGTCGTCATTACCTCCGCCTTGCCCTTGCCCCGAGCGCCGGAGAAATGCACCGCAAGCGCGGCCGCGAAGATGATATCCTCGTCTGTCGGTTCGGCGCCGCCTTCCTTGCGAAGGAGCACATGGGCGCCGGGGCGTCCCTTCACGTGAAACCAGAGGTCGCCTTTGGAAGCCTTGCGCCGGAGGAGATGATCGTTGCCGCGAGCGCTCTTACCGACAAGCGCGGACAAACCGCCCGGCGAACGGAATTCATGAAAAAGCGGAGCGCGCGCCTGTTCGACTCGCTTTGAGGCCGAGGAACCCCGCTCCCGCTTCCTTACCTGGGACGCGGCCTCTTCAGCGAGCGTTTCCAGTTCAGCCGTATCGCGGGCGTGGTTGACGAAATAGAGCAGGTCCTCGAGGGCCGCGCGTTCGGCGATGGTCTGCTCGAGCCGCTCCCGAGCGATCGCGTCTCCTCGTTTGCCTTTTGCCGCTTTCCTGAATATTCGCTCCATATTCTTTGGGCCGTTGAGCGACGGATCGAGCGCGACCTTCCGTTCCTCGCCGGTCGCCCAATCCAACACTTTGACCGACGGCGCGCCCCGCCGGATCTTGTGGAGATTCGCCTTGAGCAACTCCCCCTCGTATTGACGGGAAGCGAGATTCTCGAGTTTCGAGATATCGCGGCGGATCTTCTCTTCCCGGCGCTCGAGGGAACGAATCCTCGCCCGAAGCGGCGCGGCGATCTCCTTGCGTAAACCGTCCTGAAGAAGACCTTCCAACCGAGGAGCGTAGAGCGCGTCCGCGGCCTCGTTCATGGAAGGGAACACTCGATCGGTGTTCGGATCCGCGCCGGTGGTGAGCCGCCCCTTTCCCCGCGCGCCGACGATTATCCCGGGAACGGAACGCTCGGACGGTCCCACGGACACCGCAGGAGCGGCGGAATCGCGCTTGGGCGGCGGGACGTACTCTTCGCCCGGCACGACCGGCCGCGTCGTCGTCTCCCTATACGGTATCCTATGCAGGCAGTCCATGATGACGCCCGTGTCCGCGTCCAGAAGGATCATGTTCGAGTCGCGGCCGAGGATCTCGAGTATCAGATCGCGGCGGATCGCATCGCCGCCCTTCCCTTTCACCCCGGCGATACGCACGACGCGGTCGTCTTTCGCGCAGGACGCGCTTCTCACGATAAATCCCTGGAAATGGGCCCGCAAATACGCGCAGAACCGCGGAGGTCGCGGCGGATTGGGAATGCGCAATTTCGTCAGGTGAAGCCGACCCAGCTGAGGGTCCGCGCTCATCATGAGGCGTTGTTCGCCCGCGCCGGCGACTCGTACGCGAAGCACGATCTCTCTCGGGAGGGGCTGGTGAATCTTGTTGATATGCCCTCCGGTAAGGAGCGTGTTCAATTCGTCGGCTATAAGCTTGAGGACATCCAGGTTCATCGGTCGGGCATCGCCTTTCGAGCCCTCTTCAGCGCGAGGCGCCCCTTGAGGCCGGCCGCTTGCGCCGCCGGTCACTCATGCGCATCATCTGAAGGAACGCGCCCACAGTTTTTCGTAATGGTCCGCCGGCGAGATACCAAGGGCTTATCGCAGGCCCGGCGAACGGTTACAGTTTTTCACACGTCGGCCGTGGAGACAACCATGACCACCCGCACAATCGAAGTTGACGATCGGCTCTATCAATACATCCTTGACACATCCCTGCGCGAGCATCCGGTTCTCGCCGAGCTCAGGGCCGAAACCGCGAAGCGGCCCGAATCATCGATGCAGATATCCCCCGAGCAGGGCCAGTTCATGGGGCTGCTTGTCAAGATGCTCGCCGCGGTCAGAACCATCGAGATCGGCGTTTACACCGGATACTCCTCGATAGCGACCGCGCTCGCGCTGCCGCCCGACGGACGATTGATCGCATGCGACACCAGCGAAAAATGGACATCCGTGGCCCGGCAGTACTGGAAGAAGGCGGGCGTCGAAGACAAAATCGAACTCCGGTCCGCGTCCGCTATTGAAACGCTCGACCGACTGCTCGACGACGGTCAAGACGAGACCTACGACTTCGTCTTTATCGACGCGGACAAGACCGAGTACGACGACTACTACGAGCGGTCGTTGCGACTGATTCGACCCGGAGGGGTGATCGCGGTGGACAATACGCTATGGGGCGGCCGTGTCGCCGATCCGTCTATAAACGATGAGGATACCGAGGCGATCAAGGCGTTCAACAAGAAGCTTCACGGAGACGAACGCGTCGATCTGAGTCTCGTGCCTATCGGCGACGGATTGACGATTGCGCGAAAGCGAGCACGCCGAGGAGGATAAAACGAGCAGATACGCCGGCGGAAATCGCCTAGCGCGTCAAGCGGCCGAGAATTCCGGCCATGAGGGGGCGATCGAGCCTGATCGCGTCGTTCTCACATAACTCGTGACAACAGTAGCACGATATGCACTTGCCGTAATCAATCGTCAGGCCGCGCTCGGTTTCCGTGATCGCTCCCGGGGGACAGTGGTTGAGGCAGACCTTGCACAGCGCGCACTCCGACGCCTGAATCTTCGGACGCGTGACCATGCGATTCTCGAGGAACCGGCGCAGTACGCCGCCGTACGGCAGATTCCACGTTACGGTCATTGTCTTGGGCGGCTTGAAGCCCTTCAGCGGAAAGCCCTCGAGGGAATCTCCCACCACGTCGATACGGTCCTCCGAGGCCGCGCCGATCCCGAGGGACTCGCCGACCACTGAAGTCAGCAGCCGTTCCGGATTGAGCCCCACCAGCCGGCACACCGTCGCGTCCAGCGCGATCGCATCCGTTGAAGCTCCGATGAGACCGATCCGACGGGGCGCGCCGTTGCTGGGACCGTCACCCTCCATGCCGAGCACACCGTCTACCAGCGACACGGCAGGGTCGACCTTCTCATAGATCTGCGCCAGCGCCGTCGCAAAGCTCCTGAAGTCCCGCCCCGCGCGCAAATGCCACGACGCCTTGTCGGTCCCGATGACCGTGCCGAAGAGGTTCTTCACCGCAAGGGTCATATACATCTGGCCGTGTGTCTTGAGCTTGGCCAGGTTGATCACCGCGTCGAACTCGAAGGCCTCCCGAGCGAGATCGATCCGACGATACAGTCGATCCTCGGGATAGTCGAAGGAGCCGGCGGTCCGGAACGGAACCGCTTCAATCCCGAGACGTTGCATGAAATCGCCGTACCCGGACTTGTTCAGCGTCCTCACCAAATGGCCCACCGCAGGACTCTCACCAATGAACGGCCGCCCCCCGCAGTCGACAACCGTCTCCGCAACCGCCTCCACAAACGCCGGGTGCGTAACCACCGCCTTCGACGCCGCCGAACCCATCAGCAGATTCGGCTTGAGGAGAATCCTATCGCCGGACTTCACGAACGCGGATAACCCGCCGAGATCCGCAAGCGCACGCTCGATCGCCGGCTTAAGAAGCTCCGACGCATAATCATCGCACCGCCGTATCGAAACAAGTGATTGCATACGAAGGCTTGTACCACGCCTAACCGCTTGGGTAAAGGAACGAGAAAGGAAGAAACGGAGGAAGCCGGGGAAGAATAGGGAAGAATAGGGAAGAATAAGGAAGAATAAGGAAGGGAAGAGTCGGGGAGAGGCGCTTTTTGAAAAAACCGCCCCTCCCCGAACCCCACCCCCCAAAAACTTTCAACATAGCGGCGCCTTGCCTACGCCCCCCTTCAAAGCATTACGGCTCTACCATGTCATTGCGAGGAGCAACGCGACGAAGCAATCTCAACGCCTCAAGAACGGACGACCCGCGCCTCACGCCCCCTCACGGCCGACCCAGGAGGCCGGCAAAGATATGGAAGACTCAGGGCCAAACCATGTCATTGCGAGGAGCCACCCGACGAAGCAATCTCAGCGCCTCAAGAACAAACGACCCTGTTTCTCGCCTGCGCGCCGAGGAGACCGCCGCGCCCATCAAGACAACCTCATCCGGCTTCCCCGCCCGGATCTATAACCTCCGCGCCGGCCGAAAATGCCGGCACAGAAGGGAAGACTCAGGGCCAAACCATGTCATTGCGAGGAGCAACGCGACGAAGCAATCTCAGCGC
>CAYLRL010000021.1:51637-61534 GCA_964385875.1 uncultured Syntrophales bacterium | reverse complement strand
AGCCTCCCCCATCGAGATATCAATGGCTTGTCGCTATCCCGGTGAACGGTTACCATCGGACCATTGCTCGGTCCATCGTTCCGCCTGCGCTCGGCCCGCTGCACATCGAGTCCGGCCCCTTGCGATCACCCAACATTCAAGAGGTCGGCCATCTGTGTGACGTCGACGATGATCGCCGACGGCTCCGCGGCCTCGAGTTGGCTCCGCCCGGCCAGGCCCGTCAGCACGCCGACGGTGAGAGCGTCCACCTCTTTGCCGGCGCGGACATCCATGATGGTGTCACCCACGATGACCGCGTTTGTCGGGTTCGTCCGCATTTGCCGGAGGCAGTCGACCAACCCCGCTGCTTCGGGCTTGCGGGGAAATCCGTCGTCGATGGTCACAAGACCGTCGAAATAGCCGTCAAGGGAGTGCTCCTGCAGCGTCTGCAGCGCAGCGACATTAGAATCGGTGAAGACTCCCAACTTGACGCCGCGGTCCCGTAATCGGCTCAAGAGTTCCCCAACGCCGGGAAGAGGCCGCACCCTGGGCAGGGCGGACTGAAACCTCGGCAGCAGACGTTTCCGGAGCTTCTTAATCGTGTCCCGGTCAATCCCGTCGTGCCGGCCGACGATCCCCGCCCAGATGTCTCGACCTTCCGCCAACGGTTCGAAAATCTCCGTTCTGTCGACTCGAATTCCCGTTTCCGCGGCGGTGGATTGGAACAGGTCGAAGAAGATGTCGATCGAATCGGTCAATGTTCCATCCAGATCGAAGACCACGCCTTCAATGCGTCGTCCGAGCCAGTGAACATGATTGTCGGAATCGGGATGGGCCATACGTCGAAGTCCGTTTACCGTCGAATGGAAGCCCGCCTCGGCCGGTCGTCCTCGCACGAGATGACAACACGATCGCCGTCACCGAGACAAAGCGCCTCTTTGATGTTGCGATCCGCGATGACCTCGACCACCTCGCTGTCGTGGACGCTTACATCCTCTGAAGGAAATACCAGAGCCGCGCGAATTCCGTTGATTGTAACACGAGCGGCGCCCGCGGAACAGAATTGGGGATCGTCCGGGATCAACTCGAAATCTCTTCGATTCCGCAGTGCGGTGAGGCTTTCCGCATCCTCGGCCGAGACGCGCACGTTCAACGTCCCGGGAAAGGGCTTAAACCCCATGGCGTTCTCGAATTGCTTCACCACCCAGTCGAGACTCGTGAAGAACGCCCCTTGTCCCTTTCCGGATTCGATAACACCCCTCAGCTTCATCGCTTCATCTCCGTGCAGCGCTCTGTGCGGTTCCGTTCCTCGAAGACCTCGAGCATGAGCTTTTCCAATTTGGGAACGGTAACCGCGAAACTGTGTCGAGTCAGCGCGCGCTCACGCGCGGCTGCGCCCATTCTTGCCCGGAGCGTCTCGTTTGCCAGCAGCTCGACCAGCGCGTCCGAGAGACGCCGGGGATCGCGCGGAGGCGTGAGCAGCCCTGTTCGGCCGTCTTCTACCAATTCGGGAACCCCGCCGACGCTCGTCGCCACGACGGGGAGTCCGACCGCCATCGCCTCGATGATCACGTTGGGAGACGCCTCGGATTTCGATCCCAGCGCGAAAACCGACGCGTTCCACAGCCTGGATCGGACATCGTCGGTTCCGGGGATGAGACGCACGCGGGAAGCAAGGTTATGCTCTTCAAGGAATTGCTCGAGACGCCGGCGGAAGGGACCGTCTCCGACAATCTCGAATCGAGCCTCCGGTACCCGTTCAGCGGTTCTGCGAAAGGCCTCGGCCACGGTCATCGGGTCCTTTTCCTCGACCAGTCTGCCGATGGAGCAAACGACGGGGACGCTCGAACGCCGCTCGGGATCGGGCCGGAAGAATTCCGCGTCCACCGCGTTGGGGATGACTGCGATTCGGTTCGGATTGACGGCGAACCGTTCGATCATAACATCTCTCAGCATCTCCGCATTGCAGACCACACGGTCGCTTAAACGCCAGAGGAGCCCCTCGTGCTGATTCGGAAGCAGACTACGATACCCGGAAAAGATCACCGGCACACGCGCGGCTCTGCCGAAGACTCTCCCCCAGATGTTGGGGACAACGGTCAGGGTGTACAGGATGTCGGGCGGCCGGCCGAGGAGCTTCACCATGAGCCGAGTCAAGGCGACGGGGCCGACCCGGGATGATTGCGAAAGTCGGCTGATCGGGACGCCGGTCGCGCGTGCCGCGGGATCCATACCCGAACCGCTGCGCAGCACCCACAACTCGGGCTGAAAGCGCTGACGGTCGATCCGCGCGAGTAGTTGGGCAGCGTAGCGCTGGGTGCCGCCGAATTCAAGGTCTTGGAGCAGAACAGCAAGTCGTATGGGTTTCGAGTTCACGGATCGGATCGCAGCCTCGGCGCGCGGTCAGGCGTCCACGTCCATGCCGCGACAGAGGGCCAGGGCGTTTTCACCCAGAACATCGATATTGTATCCGCCTTCGAGCACCGCGTAGTATCGTCCCGCGCAGGCTTCGCCGGCGTAATCACGGACGCTTCTGCCGATGGTGAAGTAATCGTCCGTGGAGAGCGTCCCGCCCCAGTCTTCCCGATGACGATCGAACCCCGCGCTGATCGCCACCACATCGTACTCGTGGGACGACAGGGCCGTGTCCACCTCGGAAAGAAAGGCTTGACGACTGTTCTCCTGAATATTGGCAACCGTGACGTTCCGTCTACCCGTGAAGAAGTTGGCGGTCCCGTCGCCGAAATGGAGATCCACATCCAGGATCAAGGCCGAGGAGATCTTCCCGGCCTGAAAGAGCCGTTCAACGGATATGGCCACATTGTTGAAAAAGCAGAAGCCCCAGTGACTCGCCGGACTCGCATGGTGTCCCGGCGGCCGCACCGCGGCGAAGGTCGGACGCCCCTCCAGGGCGTATTCCGCGGCCATGATCGCGCCTCCCGCGGCCATGATTGCGGATTCGTAGAGCGTAGGATCGCTCTTCACGGCATTGAGAATCCCCGGCGTATGCACCAGGAGGATGTCCTCCTCGGTCGCGGGAGGGGGTTCGATGATGGAATACCGCTTCTTGAGCGCGGTCACGATCGATTCCACGCGCTGCGGTATCTCGCACGCCGCGGTCGGATAGTCATTGAGATACGCGTCGTGATAAATGACCTTGAGGGTGCTCATGATCAGCCTTCCCTGTCGTGGCGATTCGGGCGCTCCACCGAATCGAGATGAAAGGTAGGTCCTCCGCCTAGCGAATGCCGATCCACCTCGCAAGCGTGTCGGAAGACCATTTCTCGGACATGACGAGAGCGATTTCCGAGGGATCTCGCGCGGTCGCGTCGGGTAGACAGGGCAGCTCCATCACCCCGATATCGGGAACAAGTCGAGCGATATCCGACGCGGTGTATTCCTCTTCCGGGCCGGGCGTGTCACTCATACGGCAGAGCACGACGCCGATCGGCGCCTTGCCTCGCGATCGGAGCGCCTCCACGCTGAGAAGCGTGTGATTGACGGTCCCAAGAGCTGTTCGGCCCACCAGGAGGACCGGGAACGGGAGGCGCACAAAGAAATCGATCATGAAGAGGCCTTCTTCGATGGGGACCAGCAGACCGCCCGCGCCCTCGACGATGACCGGCTTCTTCCGTTCCGCCACCGCCATGACGTGTTCTGCCATGTCTTCCAACCGCAGCTTCCGATTTTCCATGGCCGCGGCCCGAAAGGCCGACGCCGGCAGAGAAAACCGGAAAGGGGCGCATTCGTCCAAGGTCAGCTCGTCGCCTCCCGCGCGGCGCAGAATAGCGCCGTCTTCGGGGATCAATTCACCGTCGCGCACGGGGCAGCCGGTCTCGACCGGCTTGACCGCAACCGCGTCGAATCCTTGCTCGCGCGCCCACGCGGTCAGGCCCGCCGCGACAAGAGTCTTGCCAACGCCCGTGTCCGTGCCGGCAATGATGAGTCCCTCGCCGCGGTCCATATCAGCGTCCATCCGTTCCGCACGCATCCCGCTCGGACAACGAATACCCGGGCCGGGCATCGTCAGCGCCGTTGTCCGGCATCGAGAAGATCCCTTCGTCGAACCTGAATTCGCTGGTAAGATACGAGAAAAGCCCCAGAAGCAACGAACTCACCAAGCTGAAGACATGGTACACCACCGCGAAGGAAATCGCCAAGACCGATCCGACGCCGAAAACCTCGAGGGCCAGTCGTCCAGCGACATGAAAGGTTCCCAAAAAACCGGGCGCCGAAGGAAGCGCCACGCCGAAGCAGAGAAAAACCTGGGTGGTGATGGCCGCAAGAAAGGGCGCTTCGATGTCGAAGGCCATGAGAAAGAGGTAGACCAGCACCGAGAAGAGGCTCCAGAGAAGCACCGACAGCAAAAAGACCGCCAACGAGCGTCCCGGGCGCCTCATGACGCCGACGCCGTCGATCAGTCGAGTGAAGGCCTCTGCGGACAGTCGTGAAAGCCGTCCGGGGAAGGCGGCCGCAAACCGGGCCATGAGCCGCCGCACAAGATCTTGTCTCCACAGGACCGACAACGCGATTATGTAGCCGGCGGTCAGAAGCGCGAACATCATCTTGCCCAGGACCGAGTACGCGGGAGGAATTTGAGGCGTCGTCCACAGGACCAACGCCAGGAGCGTCAACAACCCCCAGAGATCGAAGAATCGCTCGACCATGACTCCGCCCAGGCCGCCGGCAAAGGGCGCGCCGCACTGGCGGAGCAAATAGGGCTTGGTCAGTTCGCCCAGACGCGCGGGAACGATCATGTTGAATGCGGCCCAGATGTTGATGACGTCCCACATGTCCTTGAAGCGCACGCGGCAAACATGGCTCAGAATCAACTGAAACCGAAACGTTCGCACGACCTGTATCAAGATCATGATCGCGGAGGCCGGCGCCAGGTACACCGGATCCATCCGCCTGATACCCACCATGAGTTCGCTCAACCAAATATCCCGAAAAGCCAGATAGAAGAAGAGCAATCCGAGAAGCGTTCCGCCGAGGATAATGATTCTCCTCTTGAGCGCGTTGTTGGAGGACGTGCCGCTCATGGGGCGTTGCGCAGCTCCTCCCTGAAATACGCGATAGTCGCTTTCAGACCGTCCTCGAACGGCATTACCGGTTCCCACCCGAGATCCTCGCGCGCGCGCGCGATGTCCGGCCGCCGGCGGGTCGGATCGTCCTGCGGCAACGCTTGATACACCATCCGGGAACGTGACTCGGGGATCATCCGGAGAACCGTTTCGGCAAGCTCTTTAACGGTCACCTCGTATGGGTTGCCCAAGTTGATCGGTCCGGATCTGCCGCTTTCCATCAGGAGAATCAGACCCGTCACAAGATCGGAGATATAGCAGAACGACCGGGTCTGCGAACCGTCGCCGTACACCGTCAGGTCCGCATCCCGCAGGGCCTGACAGATGAAATTGCTCACCACCCGACCGTCATCGGGAAGCATCCGAGGACCGTACGTGTTGAATATCCGCGCAATGGCCGTGTCGACGCCGTTGTAATCTCGGTATCCGACCATGAGGGTTTCCGCGGCTCGCTTGCCTTCGTCGTAGCACGCTCGCGGACCCACCGGATTGACGTTTCCGAAGTAGGTCTCGGACTGAGGATGCGTCTCGGGGTCGCCGTACACCTCGGACGTGGACGAGAAGAGGATCCGCGCCTTGAGCCGTTTAGCCAGGCCGAGCATGTTCAGTGTTCCCAGGACCGACGTCTTGAGCGTCTTTATGGGATTTCCCTGGTAATGGACGGGAGAGGCCGGGCAGGCAAGGTGATAGATTTCGTCCGCTTCGAGGATGATGGGGACCACCACATCGTGGCGAATGCACTCAAATCTCGGATTGTCCAGGAATCTCAAGACGTTCTTGCGAACGCCCGTGAAGAAGTTGTCCACGCAAATGACTTCGTCGCCCCGCTTGAGGAGTCGTTCGATCAAATGGCTGCCGATGAACCCCGCGCCGCCCGTAACCAGAATCGTCTTCATCCGCGTTCACCCCACGGCTCTGTTCAACGGACTGCACTATCCGACAGACCGGCTCCGATTGTCAATCCTCAAGCCGCGCAGAGCGACCGCCGACGCGGGTCGGCACACGTCGATCTTGTCACCCGAGTCCGGCGCGTCCGGCGAAAAGAGAAATCCCTCTCGTCGCGTCTGAAGCGAGCGGAGACGGATCCGACGCTCTTTTCCTGATCGGCCCGGCGGATTCAGTTGAAGGAGGCGGCCCCGGCGGTTCGGATGACGGAGCGATCCCGCGCGGGAAAATGTTCACCGGCACAGGGGTCGAGTTTCGACCTTGAAGACCTGCGGTCGCAACACCTTTCGGCAAACCTTTTTATACGTGACGTTGTACGACGGCACGCACTGTGACTCATAGTACACGTAAGGCGCCTTCTGCGTTACAACCTTGCAGGAAGGCCGAGGAAAGCATCGAACGCACGAATCGACCGCGCACGGTCGTCCCACCGGCGTCTCTTTCACCAGGACTCGTTGAGGGCGATAGCCAACCCGCCGGACGGGAACCGTCACCGTGGAAAGCTTCACTTCCGGGACCAGCTCCGTCTTGATACACGGGACCATCTTCTTGACGTACGTGCACTGGGGAGCGCAGTTCGGCTGAGCCGGCGGAGGGTAGAATCCCATGGCGTGCGCTGATACGGTCAATGCGGCGAGAAGAGCAACGACGGCGGAAATCACAACCGTGACCCTTTTCATTACGGACCTCACTTCAAGTGTCTAATTAGCGAGTTGAGTGATTCTATTACGGCGTAATTGTAGCAGATTGAGCCGATATTCTCAACAAGTATTTACTGCCTGGTGGGTCACGATTGTCTAAGAGGAGGCAAACGGTGCGCCGTGTGGCTGTGGGGCGGGAACGCGCGGATCACCTGCGGAAGCCGCGAAGGAGAGTTCGTCGACGACCGTTCCGCGCCCACTTCGGCGGGCGGAAATCGGATTACGATTCGGAGTCGTCGTCGGCGGGGCGTGAGGCGTCGCCTTTCGCCAGAGCGGCCAAATTGCGGAAGAGGAAGAAGCCGAATCCGACAAAGACGATGACTCGAGCGATGGTCATCTTGTCGTCGAAATCTCCCCGGGCCACGCTGGGATACAGGAAATAGCCCACTACGATCATGCCGATGACGCAAATCACCACTTTTACCGAGGGCCTGAGAAATGAGCGACCTGCCATGGGGAGCTCCATCGCGTGATTCGAATGTCGTCCCGATCCGAAGTTCCTCACAGGACGTGGACCGAATCCGGACGCGGCGGCAGCATACTACGTTCGGCAGGGGTTTGCCAGACTCCCCGAAAAGATGACGACGACGCCTGAGGAAAGCGTTCGCCGCGGCGCCGCGACGGAAACCAAAGCCGGGCCGCCCGAGAGCGGGGCGTCAATGGGTGAAAGGGTGAACGAGAGGGCTCGGGAAGGGGGTTCCCGTCCGCTGATTTTTTTGTTTTCGCATCTTTGGAATTTCGTTGAAAGCGTTGATTTTATTCCGGGGCGCTGGTATAGTAGGCCTGAACCATAGCCTGAATGGACGTTGGGGAGAATAGTCCTTGTGACCCGGAGCGTGAGGGGCCTGCTTTGAGGGCGGGGCATGAGCGGGTCATTTCGAGGGTTTACGGTCAGGTGACCCACCGGTGAGACGAATCGGAACGACAACCGGCGAGGGCCGCCGGGTCCGGGAGAGAATTGCGGGCGTCGACCCGTGGGGTCTGTTCGGGCATGGAGAATTCGGTCGGATGGAAAAGGACATCGTCGAGTGACCACCGGCGGCTTCAGCGGAACGGTAACGAACACCAGTCTTCACGACGTGATCCAGCTTGTGTGTATCGGCCGGAACACGTGCAGAATTGTGGTGCGGAGCAGGGAGAAGCAAGGGGTCATTCACGTCAAGGAAGGCGAAATAGTCCACGCGTCTAACGGGGAGAAAGAGGGCGAAGAGGCCTTCTATAAGATTCTTTCGTGGGAACTGGGCGTTTTTTACTGCGACAGGGACTCCACGGAACTTGAAACGATTCAGGATAGTTGGGATTTCCTCCTCATGGAAAGCATGAGGAGGCTTGATTCCGAGGAGAGTGTCTGAACGGGCCGTACTCTTTCATCTCCCGTCGCACCGGATCGTCTCGGAGGGCCCGCACGAGGGCGCAAACGAGAAGAGCGCCCGCACATTCACTTTTTCGGTTCTCGACGCCGGATTCGGAAACATCGAGGAGCGCGGTCGACGTGAAATCAAGGAACCGTCTCCGCGCCCGGTCCCGACCGGAATATAATCGCCGATCAACGCCCGGGAGGATTCGGGCATCGTACTCCACTCTGTCGGGGGCGGAACGAACGGACAGGATGACGCAGGCCGTCGGGCGCCGACGGCACGACGGATAAAAAACGAAAAAATGGGAGAAAAGACGGACGTGTCCTCTGTCGGACGCTTCGGAGAGCCGGACGGACAATCCGGACCGACCTGATCTCAAGGTCCCGCACGTCGGTTGAGAGAAGAGAATGGCAGACATTGTATTGACGAAACAGGCCCTTGACCGCATCGACGCCATACTGGCGAAGATGTTGGACCGGAGTCGAGCCCATACGGTGCTCCTCATCGACAAGGCCGGCCAGATCATCAGCTTCCAAGGGTCGATGAACGAGGAGAAGGTAGCCTCTCTGGCAGCGCTGACCGCCGCCAACTACGGGGCCACCACCGCAATTGCGCGCCTGTTCGGCGAAGAGGAATTCACGCTCCTGTTCCACAAGGGAAAGGAAGAGAATCTCCACTTCTCCAACGTGGGAGACGAATATCTGATGATTACCGTTTTCAATAACAATACCCATCTGGGTTTGGTTCGTCTGGAAGTGAAAAAGGGGCTCGAGGAGATCGAGGCCATGTTTGCGGACAATCTTAGGGATTGGTTTAACGCTTGAGAACGAATCCACCGGCGAAACTGAGGCGATCTCCGATTTTCACGGCGCAAAGCGGAAGACGTCGGCGCACGACGGGTGAGGACGCGATCCGTTTTCGACACGCGAATGAAGGCGCGGAAGTCGACAGTGTCTCAGACAGGATGTGTTGATGGCTATAATCAGTTTCAGATCCGATGAAATACATTGTAAAATCGTGTACTACGGCCCGGGCCGAGGCGGAAAGACCACGAACCTTCTGGCCATTCACAAAGCTCTGGGAGAACAGGTCAGAGGCGAACTCCTGTCCATCGACACCGCCGGGGATCGGACGCTCTTCTTCGACTTCCTGCCCATGGACCTCGGGAGTATCGGAAAATTCCGCATTAAGATATCACTGTATACCGTGCCCGGTCAGGTTCGCTATAACGACACCCGTAAGCTCGTGCTCAAGGGCGTGGACGGCATCGTCTTCGTCGCGGACTCGCTCGAAGCGAGAAGGAACAACAACATCGAGAGCTTCCAGAACCTGGAAGAGAACCTGAGGGATCAGGGCAAAGATGTGACCTCCATTCCCATGGTCGTCCAATACAACAAGCAAGACCTCAGAGGGAGCAAGGTCGCGTTGTTGCCCATCGAGGAGATGGAGAAGGACCTCAATCCCAATAAGCACTGGACCGCATTCCCGGCGAGCGCATTGACGGGTGAAGGTGTTCGGGAAACGTTCAAGAAGATCTGCATGCTCACCGTTGTCGACGTCAGCTCCCGACTCTTGAAAGAAAAAGGAATGAGCCTGACCGGCTAGGACCTTGACTCTGTTGACCGGAGAATTTCTGTGGCCGACGATAAACAGTACAAGAGTCCCGAAGAACTCGGCGAGGCTGTCGGAAAGAAGATCGAAGCTCTTTTCGGCGGGATCTTCGAAGACGAGACTCTTCCCGTAGGCGAGCTTCTCAAGGCGCCTGAAGTCGAGAAAGAGCAGGCGGCTCAACCCGAATTGAAGGCCGAAGCGCCTCCGGCCAAACCCGCG
>CAYLRL010000021.1:26491-51537 GCA_964385875.1 uncultured Syntrophales bacterium | reverse complement strand
AAACCCGCGGCGAAGCCTCAGCCCAAGCCGAGGCCCGCGGCGCCCCCTCCGCCCCCGAAAGCCGCTCCGAAACCGCAGCCCAAGCCCAAGCCCAAGCAGGCCCCCGCTCCGGAACCTAAGCCCGCGGATACGGGCGAGGACGAGAAAAAGGCGAAAGTTTTCGGGCAACTGCTTGACCGAATCGAGGCGCTCATCCTGAACCTCGAGTGGGAAACCAAGCCGGAGACCGTGCGCGAGCTTGCGCTTCGCTTCAAACAGCTCGAGAAGTTCTTCCCTTCCAATGAAACGGTTCTCCGGATATTGGACATGAACCACAGGGTGCTGTGCCTGTTCAGCTCACCGGGCGCGTCGCCGCATCCCATGCTCATGACGTTGCTTCAGACGAGCGCCAATTCGGTCAAGCAGTGCCACGGCGGACAAACGGATCACGCGCCGGACGAACAATCCCTCGAGACGATCGAAGACGTTTACGGCCGGATCATGAAGAGCGCGCCCGAAGAAAAGTCGGAAGAGAAGCCCGAAGAGGCGGCCCCGGAAGCTCCGGGATTCGACGAAAGCCTTCAGCGCTTGAGGGACATGGTCGGGTCGTTCGAGGAGATGAGTCAACGTGTCGGCAAAATGCTGGCCGTTCTCCGACGGGGAGGCCGGATCTCGGCCGACGAGATGACTCGTCGTCTAAGCCGGCTCGAATCGCTGGTGAAGCAGCGGGTGGGCGAACTGGCGGAGATCGGTGAAGAGCTTTCCGCTGCGAGTGTGGACGGATCGCAGGCGGGCCCGGGAGGCGCGGCGGCGGCCACCGACGGCTTGCTGCTCGTCGACTGGTTCAAGGTGCCATTGGCGATTCCTTCATCGGTGATAACGACCGTTTATCCTCTCACCGAGAGCCAGGCCGGGCAATTTCTCGAGAAAACGTCGATCATGATCGCCAACCGGCAGGTGCCGCAGCTTCGGCTGAGGAGCGCGAAACAGCGTCGAGGCTCGTTGCCGAAATGGATGATTCATGTATCCGAGGGAGATAAGGAGTTTTTTCTGCTGGTTCATAAAGCGCTGGGATACAGACGCTCGCCCGAGGGTCTGGACATCTTCCGGCATCCGCGTATCAAGATAGGCAGCGTATCATATACCGTGCTCAATAAGGCGGCCTTCCGCTAATGCTCGGCCACGTGAAAAGGGTCCATGGAAAAACCGGACGCGAATGATCTCGAGTCGGTCAAAGATCGCAAATCGACATTTCAAGCGACTGAATTCGGTCGATACTACCTGGTCGATCAGATCTCGAAAGGCGGCATGTCCGGTATTTTTCTCGCGAAATCCGTCGGGCTGGGCGGCTTTCAGAAACCCGTCGTCATCAAGAAACTCCTTCCCGATTATTCCCGCAAGAGCCGCTACGTCAGACGATTCTTGACCGAAGCCAAAACCTTGGCCCAATTGAACCATTCCAACGTGGTGCAAGTGGTGGACATGGGCGTGGTTGAGGGCGAGTATTACATAGCCACCGAATACATCGAGGGTAGGAATGTAGCCCACATCCTCTCAAAAGCCAACAAGCAGCAGCGTCTACCGTCGCTCGAGTTTTGCCTGTACGTGGTCCTGGAACTCGGAAAGGGGCTTGCCTATTCGCACCGCAAGAAGGGCGCGGGCGGCGAGCATCTCATGCTGGTTCATCAGGACGTGAACTCCTTCAACGTCATGGTCTCCTATGAAGCCGAGGTCAAAATCGTCGACTTCGGCATCGCTCGAATCATGCTCGATAGGACCACCTGGGAGGGAGTCCCGGTTGCGGGTAAGCTCATCTATTTCTGCCCGGAGCAACTCCTGGGCAAGGAAGTGGACCGGCGCGTCGACATCTACGGGACGGGGGTGCTGCTCTACGAACTGATCACGGGCGAGCGTCTCGTTCATCATCAGAAGACGGTCAACGATACGGTCAAGTCGATCCTGGACATGGACGTGAAGGAGAAAATCCGGAATCACCAGCGAATTCCCGACGAGTTGAAGCCGATCCTCGAACGCGCGACGGCGCACGATCCGGAGGACCGCTACCCGTGGATGGAAGAGCTGATGAGCGATATCCGGAAGCTTGCCGCAAGCGCCGGCCTCGATTTGGATCCGATCAAGTTTTCCACGTACATGAAGAGCCTGTTTCGGGACGAAATGCTCCTGGATCGGAGGCGCATGCGTCGACTCCTTGCCGCGGGCGCGATGCAGGAAGACGATCTCGTCACACGCACCGCGCCTCTGGAGCTCGATACGAGCGATGCGGAGAGCACCCTCCTCGAGGAGTTGCTCGCGCTCACTCCGCCCGAAACCGCCGAACGTAAGGAATCCAAGGACTCAAAGGAATCCGAAGCCGATCCGGAACAGGGGATCCGAACCGTCACCCTGCCGGCGAATACGCAAGTCTTTGACCAGGGTGAGGAAGGAAACGAGTTGTATGTTGTTCGGGAAGGTCGAGTTCGTCTGTACGTGCGCGCCGGCAAGTCCGAACAGACGGTGGGCATGGTAACGGAGGGCGGCTTCCTGGGCGAAGGAGTGTTGCTGAACGAGAAGCGGCGCTTCGTGGCCGCTCAAACTCTCGAGGAGACCACACTGATCTGCTTCGACGCGTCCGTTTTCGAGCAAGTTGTACCCCGAGGGTTGGGCCGTTCGATGATTTTGGAATTGGTCGAGCGGCTTCGAGACACCTGTTCCATGCTGATGAGCGCTCTCTTCGAAGAGCCGTTGGCGCGCCTGATCTCCGGGCTGCTCTTCTTTTATCGGCAGCACCCCGCGCCTGCGAACGGCCGGGAAATCGATTTGGGCGAGTTGCGGGAGCTGTTTCGGCTTCGCAATAGTAGTCTCGTGGAAAAGTATCTGACCAAACTGGAGACGCTCGAAATCATCGAGGCCCGGGAGAGCGTAGTTTATATTAAGAATCCGGAAAAATTAGAGAATATCCTCAGCCTCTTGGCGGGAAAAGGAAAACTGAGCCTACGATTATAAGGGACGACACGGCGAGTTCGCGGATACACGCGAGCTCTCCGTTCGATCGGCCCGGTTCACGCGAGGTCCACCATTGAAAATCGTCGTCATTAATGCAGCGCCCAGGATGGAGAAAGGCAACACTCAGATCGTATTGAATCCTTTTCTCGTCGGCCTCCGCCATGCGGGCGCCGAGACCGACGTCGTGATGCTCGCCCGGCAGAAGATCGAGCCGTGCATCGGGTGCTTCACGTGCTACGCGGAGACGCCGGGTGAATGCATCCACAACGACAACATGCCGTCGCTCATGAAAAGAATATCCGCAGCCGACCTTATGGTCCTGGCCGTTCCCGTCTATCTTGACGGGATGGCGTCCCCGGCCAAGATCATGTTTGACCGATGCGTTACGTTCCTGGACCCGCACTTCGAAAGACACGGCGACCGACTGCGGCATCCCTTGAGGTATGCGTTTCCCAAGAAGCTGTGTCTCGTCTCGGTCTGCGGATTTCCGGGCCTTCACAATTTCGACCCGTTGAGGCTGCATATGGAGCGGATAGCCGGCAATCTGCACGCGGAGTTTGTCGGCGCGGTCCTTCGCCCTGCGGTCTTTTCCATATTGCTGACCAAGAAATACCCGGAACGGGTGAAGGCGGTCATGGACGCGTTCAGGACGGCCGGCGAAGAGCTCGGCGCGGATGGAAGGATATCTCCTGAGACAGCGGCCGCGGCCGTCCAAGACATCTGTTCCGTGGACGAACTCATGGAGACCGCGAACAGATTTTGGGATCGCGAGCTCGCCGGTTCGGGCGGCGACACCGCGTGACTCTGAAAACTTCATGAGTTTGCCGTGCGGCCGCGACGGAATCCATCATGCGAGCCACACTGTTTACGGCCGCTCTTTTGGCCGAGATTCCCGGCGGGGCCGGTCGGAGTCGTATGGAGCCGGCGGGTCGAATGCACGCGTCGGGTATCGAGGATATCGAGGACTGCCTCCTCGAATTGCGGAGGATTGCGCAGGAAGTCGGCTTCACCGAATCCCTTCCGTCAAGCCGTGATTCTCCTCGGGTGCGCCGCGCAGCCCGAACGGCCGAACGATGGCTCGATGCCGGCGTTCATGTCATTCCCACTGCTCGATTCTCCACATGCGCGGTCGACGGTGAGCCCCTTCCACCGCTGCTCTTCGCTCACGGCCGAGTCGGCGAACCGTTCATCGACACCGTATCGATTTTGAACTCCCGGAAGCCTCGACGGGTCTCCCCTGAAGATCTGTGGATCCGTGCGGTCAAAGCGGTCTTCGCGGCCTGCGTCGACACGGGTTCGATCGTTGTTTCGAGCTATGGAACACTCCCCTTCGACCTCGTCACACGATTGGCCGCAATGAACGGCAATCGGACCGTCGTAGTCTGCGACGGCCCCCTGCCGGCCATGGCCGGTCCGAGCGCGCGGGAAGCCTTCCTTCGGGATCGAGGCGACCTCTACCATTCTCCCCGGACGCTTTTCCTGTCGCCGTTTCCGCCGGGACCTCAGGCGGATAAAGCGTTTCGATCGCGTACGCGGGATCGGTTGATTACGGCGTTGAGTTCGCGGATCGGCGTGGGCGCCCTTCGAGAAGACGGCGCCATGACGGGGTTGGTCGAAGCCGCGCTCGGAGCAGGTGTTCCCGTGAGTGTGGCGTCAACGGAGACGGACGATCCGCTGTTTCGGGGCAATCGGCGTCTGCTCGGCGCGCCGGGGCCTTTGCGGCCGACCGAGATTCCCGTCGAGCAATCCACGGGCCGCCGGCCCACCGAGACACGCGGCGATCCAACCGACGGGCCGCGCTCGGGAGCGCTCATACTGCGGAGTAGGCCCGCGCCGGGCGAGTGGCTGATCCATTACACCCGATCCTGCAACGGGCCGTGGCCCGCGCAGACAGTGGGAGAGTATTGCCGCAGCCTGCTCGAGGGGGACGCGAACGCGTCCCACACTGCGTTCGATACGCTCAAGCGGATTCTGACCGAGGGAGTGATACGCGGCGGGCGGCGATTGATCAGGGGAGGCGTCCCGGTGGTGAGCTTCACGGAACGCTTCCCCTCGGAGCTTGAAAAGCTTGTCAAATGGCGATCCGGGCTGCTACGGTGGGCTTTCGAGCCGTACGGAATCGCAATCCCACGGCGGGTGCTCGAGCGTCTCGGGGCGGAACCGGTCGTCTATGGCGACGACCGGACGTATAACGCCATGCCCTATGATCGGCGGTATCTCTTCCAGCCGGCCGAGACCGCCCGGAATTCTTGGGTCTCGGAGCGGGAATGGAGATTGCGCGGCGATCTCTCCTTGGACGCGGTCCGGAAGAAGGATATAACGATCGTCGTTCCGAGCGTCGAAGAAGCCCGCGAAGTCCGATACGAATTCGGCTATGAAACGACCCTGGCCGGGATGGACCGGCCCAAAGCGATGAGCGAATCACGGTCGTAATCCGGAGCGTTCGCCGGTCGCGGCGAACCGGTCATGCGCGCCCACCGGCAGGGAACCGATAATGCCCGAATATGCCCATATGTTTTTCTGCTTGGCGGCCTTTGTGACGGGAGCGTGCGTCGGGAGCTTCCTGAACGTAGTGATCGCGCGCCTTCCCGAAGGCCGCTCCGTGGTGAGCCCGTCGTCCTCGTGTCCTCACTGCGGTCACGGAATACGATTCTACGACAACATTCCCATACTGAGCTATTTCATACTCCTCGGGCGATGCAGGGATTGCCGCGAGTGGATTTCAATTCGCTATCCGTTCATCGAATTGATCACCGCGCTGCTGTTCGCCGGCTTGTTTCTGAAATTCGGGTTGAGTTGGGCGCTGCCCCTTTTTGCCGTCTTTACGTCGGCCATGATGGCGATCTTTTGGATCGACCTCGATCACATGATCATACCCGACGTGATCTCCCTGAATCTTCTTCCTCT
This sequence comes from uncultured Syntrophales bacterium, assembly GCA_964385875.1. Classification (GTDB taxonomy): domain Bacteria; phylum Desulfobacterota; class Desulfomonilia; order Desulfomonilales; family Desulfomonilaceae; genus CAYLRL01. The sequence goes on along the minus strand of CAYLRL010000021.1, from coordinate 45,648 downwards.
CGGTCTGGCGGCTTCCATCGCGGGCCTGATACCGGATATCGATTGGAGGGATTCCGTGCTCGGGATGATCGTGGGCGCGGGGGCTCTATACATACCGGCCGTGCTCTACGAGAGGGTTCGGGGAGTGGAAGGCCTGGGCGGCGGAGATGTGAAGCTTATGGCCCTGATCGGCTCGTTCACCGGTCCGATCGGGGTGATATTCGTGCTCTTTTTTTCTTCCATGACGGGCTCCGCGGCCGGGATCGTCGGTATGCTGCGCCGAAAGGCGGATTCCACTACGCCGATTCCGTTCGGGCCGTTCATCACGGTCGCTGCGGTGGTATGGGTCTTTCTCGGAGAGTATATCGTGCGGCGCTTCGCAGAGTTGTCGCGTCTCATGTGACGCGGTTCATCCCCGAGCGTACGAGTTCCAGAACTTCGAGCGCGGCCAACGCGCGCTTTCCGTCGACGATCGGCGGTCGGTTATCACGGATGGCGGCGAAGAAATCCTCCAATTCGACCCGCAAGGGTTCGTCGGGCGGCAAGGGGATGGTTTCCTCGATTATTTTGCCCATGAGGCAGACCCCGGCCCGGCCGGCGGGGAGTTCCTCCGCGGTATGGACCGTGAGAGCGCCGGCAAGGGTGTCCGCTTCGTAGTACCGACTTCGGGTGGTCACCGTGAGCGCGCGTGTCTTTTTGGGCGAACATTTGGCTGCCCAGAGCGCGGCCTGGACCGAGTTTTCGAATCCCAGTCGAGCGTGGACGAAGTCGGCCTTATCCGAGAACACCGCGCTACCCCCGGCGGAGACGGCTCGGACCGGCGAGCCCGCAATTTCGAGGACCAAATCGATATCGTGAATGAGCAGATCGTAGAGCACGTCCACGTCGAGGCAGCGAGTTCCGTCAAAGGGAGCGAGCCGGCGGGCGTCGATGGTAAGAATCTCTTCTTTCCGGCTCTTGAGCATGTCCATGAGTGTTCGCACCGCGGGATTGTACCGTTCCACATGACCGACCATCAAGATTGCGCCGGATCGATCCGCGCATTCCACGAGCCGCTTCGCGTTCTCGACGGAATCCGCCAGCGGCTTCTCCATCATCACGTGGACGCCCCGTTCGAGGCAGCGTTCTCCCAGTTCCGCGTGTGCGATGGTCGTCGCGGCGATGGTTACCGCGTCAACGTCGTCGAGCAGTCGATCCAAGGAATCAAAGGCGTCGCAGCCGTATTCCGAACAGAAATGCCGAGCCCGGTCCGGATCGATCTCATAGAGTCCGGCCAAGGCGACATTCGGAGTTTGCGAGACGATCCGAATGTGGTGTCGTCCCATCGTTCCCACGCCGATAACGCCGACTCTGAGAGGCTTCGCGTCACGCTTCATGATGGGGTGGACAATACACGCTCACGCCGCGCTCGTCAAAGGGTAAACCGTTTACTTTCCGTGTCGGTTCGGCTAATACGGAAAAGAAATTATCGAAGGATCGGGAGGAGGGCCATGGTGAGGATTATCGTCGGCGTGTTGATCGCGTTCTTTGGATTCGCGGCGCCCCTTCAGGCGTCCGAACCGGTGTTGATCGGAGCGTACCTTCCCATGACGGGGCTTGTGGCCGCATACGGTCAAATGGGATGGTCCGGCATTCAAGTCGCCAACAAAATGGAACCAACCGTGCTCGATCGACCGGTGGAATTACGGTTGGTCGACACCAAATCGGACAAGGTGGAAGCCGCCAACGCCGTCTCGCGATTGGTGGAGCGGGAAAACGTGGTTGCGATAATCGGGGAGATGATTTCCGGCAACACCATCGCCGGCGCGGATCACGCGGAGCGAAGTAAAATCCCCATGGTCTCGCCCACCGCGACCAACCCGATCGTCACCCAGGGCAAAAAGTACATATTCCGCGTCTGCTTCATCGATCCGGACCAGGGTAGGGTTGCGGCCCTGCTCGCTCGGAACCGACTCAAGGCGAAGACCGCGGCGCTCATTTACGACATCTCCCAGGACTACTGCGTCGGCCTGGCGAACTTCTTCAAGAAGGAGTTCAAGAAGCTCGGCGGAGAGATCGTCTCCGAGACGAGATTCAAGACCGGCGACCGTGAATTCACCCCGCAGTTGGCCGCGATCAAGTCGTCGAATCCGGATATCATCTACGCTCCGATCTATTATACCGAGTGCGCTCTGATTGCGCGTCAAGCGCGACAACTGGGAGTCACCGCGCCGATACTTTCCGCGGACGGGGCTCAGGCGCCGGAGCTGATCCAGATCGGCGGGAAGGATGTGGAAGGCGTGTACCTGACTGCGCATTTTCACACAAAGATGGTTACATCGGAGCGCGGTAAGAAGTTCCTGGAATTGTTCAAGAAGACCACCGGCAAGGATTTGGACGCGTTCAGCGCAATGGGCGCGGACGCATACTTCATCATCCTCGACGCCATCAAGCGGGCGGGGTCGGCCGATCCCGTGAAGATACGCGAGGCCCTCGTCGCTACGAAAGACTTCGAGGGAGTCACCGGGAAGATCACCATGACGCCGCTGGGCAATGCGATAAAGGCCATGGTCATCAACCGGGTGAAGGACGGCGAGTTCACCTATGTAACCACCGTGGAACCCAAGTAGGGGTCCATACTCCGCATGACGTCGCGTTCGGCGCCCCTTCGTTCGGCGGTCGGCCCGCGCGCGGATCGTCGTCGCGCCGAGGTATACCATAGTGGATGCGGCATTCGTTTTCCAGCAGATCGTTTTCGGTCTGTCGCTGGGCTGTTTGTACGGCCTGATCGCCGTGGGGTACACGATGGTGTACGGCGTCTTGCGGCTGATCAATTTCGCGCACGGCGATCTCCTCATGGTCGCTGCGTACATCGCCTTTTTCGGCATCGGCATCTTTCGGCTACCGTGGCCGGTCTCGTTCGCCGTTGCCATAGCGCTTACCGGAGTGATGGGAATCCTCATCGACCGCGGGGCGTACAAACCCCTGCGGCGAAGTCCGCGGATCAGCGCTTTGATTACCGCGATCGGGGTATCGTTTCTCCTGGAGAACCTCGCTTTGGTCATCGTGGGGGGAAGGCCGAAGTATTTTCCGATTCCAAGCCTTTTCTCCGGGGTCGTCGAGGTCGGCGGGGTGCGAATAACGACGCTGTCGTTCTGGGTATTCGGCATAACGATCGTTCTGTTGATTGCGTTGGTGCTGATCATCCGCCGCCTCAAGGTAGGAATGGCGATGAGGGCGCTCTCGCGCGATGTGGAAACCGTCCGGCTGATGGGGATCGACGCGGACCGGGTCATATCGTTTACGTTCGTGCTCGGTTCCACCATGGCCGCGGTGGGGGGCTTGCTCTGGTGTATGCGCTACCCGGCCCTTGAACCGTTCATGGGCGTCATTCCCGGCCTAAAGGCCTTTGTGGCCGCGGTTCTGGGCGGGATCGGGAATGTCCTGGGAGCCGCAATCGGCGGGATGATCCTGGGTGTCGCGGAAATCCTCATCGTCGTCATCAAGCCGGAATGGTCGGGGTATCGTGACGCCATCGCGTTCGGCATTCTCATCGTGATCTTGCTGACGCGCCCCACGGGCATCATGGGCGAAGAGTTGCCCGAATAGTCCGGCCATCGGGTCGGAAGACGTATGAAAGGCGTCCGCGGACGCGGGAACTCGGTCGTATCGTGTGGAGGCGGCTTCGGAGCGGCACTCCGACGAACCCAACGGGGATCATGAAATCCGGGGAAAGCGTAACCAGACCACATCCCGTCCGAGACCGTATTCTCACCTGCGCGGCGGTGGGAGCGCTCTTTCTTTTCCTTTGGCATGCTCACCATAATTTCAGCCCCTATTCCATCAGAATCCTCAACAACGTAGCGATATTTGTCATACTTGCGGTCAGCTATAATCTCATCAACGGGGTCACCGGTCAGTTTTCCCTTGAACCGAACGCGTTCCTCGCGATCGGCGCGTACACCAGCGCGATTCTGACGCTCTCACCGGAAGAAAAGCTGAGATCCTTCATTATCGAGCCGATGATCTGGCCGCTGTCGGAGATCAGCGTCTCGTTCCCGGTCTCGTTGATCGCGGCGGGGGTTGTCACGGCGTTCATGGGCTTTCTCATGGCGATTCCGGTGTTTCGGGTTCGCGGCGATTATCTGGCGATCGTCACGCTGGGCTTCGGAGAAGTGATTCAGGTGATCGCGAACAATATCGTCCCTGTGACCAACGGGCCGCTCGGACTCAAGGGTTTGCATCCTCATACCAATCTCTGGTGGAGCTGGGGGATTTGCGTCTTCACGATCTTCTGTATCGTGCGGCTGGTCAACTCGTCGTACGGCCGCGCGATGAAGGCCGTCAGGGAGGATGAAAAAGCCGCCGAAGCGATGGGCGTCAACGCGTTCCGAATCAAGACGCTCGCGTTCACGTTCAGCGCGTTCTTCGAGGGGGTCGCCGGCGGACTGCTGGCTCACCTGGTCACGACCATATCACCGACATTGTTCACGTTTCTGCTGACGTTCAATCTCCTGATCATCATCGTGGTGGGCGGCCTCGGGAGCACCACCGGCGCGGTCATCGGCGCAATTCTTTTTGCATGGGGCGGCGAAGCGCTTCGCGTGGTTGAAGAGCCGTTGACGATCTTCGGCTTGCGCTACGAAGGCATACCGGGCATGCGGATGGTGATTTTTTCCGCGATTCTCGTCTGCGTCATGCTCTTTGCCCGAAGCGGCATCATGGGACGGCGCGAATTCACGTGGCAGGGCCTCTTCGATTGGCTGTCGCGAGTGGTGAGGAGGGTTCGATCCCACTCATGAGCGATCTTCTTTTTCAAACCGAAGGCCTGTCCGTGAAGTTCGGCGGCCTCTCCGCATTGAGGGATCTCGATCTGGAGATGCGGCCGGGCGAGATCGTCGGTCTGATCGGTCCGAACGGCGCAGGGAAGACCACGGCGTTCAATGCGATAACCGGTGTGGTCAAGCCGTCCGCTGGACGGATCGTCTTCCGCGGGACGAACATCACCGGGTGGAAAGCGCCGCGGATCGCGCAACAGGGGATCGCCCGCACGTTCCAAAGCATTCGGCTGTACGACGATCTGACGGTTACGGAAAACGTCATGATCGCCGGGCACTCCTTCATCACGTATTCATTTCTCGAAGCCGTTTTCGGTTTCGGACGATACGCCGGGGATGAGCGGGCCGTCCGGGAGCTGGCGCTCGATTTCCTGGAACTCATGGGGTTGATCCATCTGCGGGGGGAGAAGGCGTCGTCTCTGTCGTACGGGAATCAACGGAAGCTGGAGACCGCCCGCGCGTTGGCGCTCCAACCCAAGCTGCTCCTCCTCGACGAACCGGTGGCCGGCATGAATCCGATGGAGACCAACGAATACGCCGACGTGCTGCGGAAGATCCACGCGAGGTTCGACCTCACCGTGGGCTTGATCGAGCACGACATGGGCTTTGTAATGAAAGTCTGCGATCGGATCAAGGTCATCGATCACGGCGTGCCGATCGCTTGGGGCGCCCCCGAAGAGATCCGCGCCGACGAGCGGGTGATCGCCGCGTATCTGGGAAAGGCCAAGCAAAGATAGATGCTCGAAATCCACGATCTTCACGTTCGATACGGCGGCATCCATGCGCTCAAGGGCATCTCGCTGCACGTGCGCGCGAAACGAATCGTTACGCTGCTCGGATCGAACGGCGCGGGCAAGAGCACCACCATTCGAGCGGTCTCCGGCATCGTCTCCATTATCTCGGGATCGGTCGAATTCGATGGAAGGCGGATCGACCGACTTCCGGCCCATCAAATTCAACGGCTGGGGCTCGTGCACGTGCCGGAAGGACGAAAGATCTTCGCTAATCTCAGCGTCCGAGAGAACCTCCTCATGGGCGCCTACACCAACCGCGACAAGGACGAGATCCGACGCCTGATCGACCGAGTCCTCGGGCTCTTTCCGGTACTTGAATCAAGGTTGCGTCAACTGGGCGGAACCCTCTCCGGCGGGGAGCAGCAAATGCTGGCCGTGGGCAGAGCCATGATGTCCAAACCGCGGCTCCTCATGATGGACGAACCGTCGCTCGGACTGGCGCCGCTCGTCGTGGCCGAAGTCTTCCACATCATCGAAGACATACGCTCGGAGGGCGTCACCGTCTTCCTCGTGGAACAAAACGCGGCCGCCGCGCTGGAAATCGCGGACTACGCATACCTCCTGGAAACCGGCCGTATTATCCTCGAAGGGACCGGCGCCGATCTCCTGGACAACCCGAAAGTCAAAGAGGCATACTTGGGAGAGACGGAAACCGCGGCGGTCGACGCCTGAAACACCCCAAACGGAGGAGCCCATGCTGAAGTCGCTCAACCTCGAGCATGTCGGACCCGCGACCGAGCTGGACCTGGATTTCGGCTCACGGCTCAACGTCATTACCGGCGACAACGGCCTCGGGAAGACATTCCTCCTGGATCTCGCGTGGTGGGCCATGACCGGAACGTGGGTTACAGAGCAGGCGTGGCCGAAGCTTGCCGATAAAGTCGGCAACCAACCAGGACCTGAGGGGGGTCAAGAGGCCGTGCCCTCGGTGAGATTCGCGTGGGGACGTGACGGTCAGCAATCTAAGCATGTTACGCGGGAATTCAGCCGCCTTACCCAAACTTGGCAGCACGGCTATCCACTGGGGCGGACTCAGTCCTTAATCATCTACGCCCGAGTCGATGAAGGCTTCACTCTCTGGGAGCCGTATCACGGTCCAATTCCCTGGGTGGTCCAACGGCCGGCAGCCCCTGAGGGACCAGGCTTCTATCACTTTTCTCGTGAGGAGCTTTGGAATGGACTTGAACGCACCTGGTCGCCGCAGCCTCATCAATCGGAGGCCGATCGCACCGGCGCGATGCTCTGCAACGGGCTGATTGATGACTGGGTTTCATGGCAGAAGGACCAGGAGCCCGAAGCCCAGGAGCGTTTCAAGACCTTCTGCGCAGTTTTGAAAACGCTCTCGCCCGATGATGTGGAGATTCTCAAACCGGGCAAACCGGTTAGGGTGTCATTGAACGATGTCAGACGGATTCCGACGCTTGAAACCGCGTACGGCCCGGTTCCGATAACGTTGGCGTCCGAGGCGGTCAAACGGGTCTTGGGTCTCGCCTATCTCCTCGTGTGGAGCTGGTTCGAACACAAAGAGGCGGCTCGCATACGGGGCGACAAGCCGCTGACGACCATGACGCTCCTGGTGGATGAGCTGGAGGCCCATCTTCACCCGAAATGGCAGCGTTCCATCGTGCCCGCCTTGCTTGAAGTGACCAAGAGTTTGAGCGGGGAGATCACGGTTCAGGTCATCGCGACGACGCATTCTCCCCTCGTGCTTGCATCCGTCGAACCCTACTACGAGGAAGAGAAGGACAAAATCATCACCCTTGAGCTTTCGGACGGCGACGTGACCGCGGTGGAATACCCGTGGGCAAAGCAGGGTGACGCGGACGCATGGCTCGAATCGGACGTTTTCGGCCTATCGAGCACACGGTCAAAAGAGGCGGAGAAGGCGATTCGAGCAGCATACGACTACATGAAGCGCAAGGTCACCAAGAAACCTCCCGACCCTGAACTCCGCGACTCAATAACGGCGGATTTGCAGCGCTATATCCCGACCGACGACCCCTTCCTCGCCGGGTGGGAGTTCTTCGTGAAGAAAGAAGCGGAAAACGTTAAATCCGAACACTCGACTGCGCAATGATTCATTTTGACCCGCCGCCTGAACCCGAGGACTTTGACAAACGCGTGCGCCGACCGGGAGAGAATTGGCGGACCCGCCATCCTGATCGCACGGACTTCCCGAACTATTGGAAGGAGGTTACCGAGCCGCTCGCGGACGGGTTCAAAAACCTGTGCGCCTATTCCTGCATGCATGTGCCGCTCACCGGCGGCACTGTCGATCACTTTCGGAGCCGGTCCCGCTATCCTCATCTCGCCTACGAGTGGAGCAATTACCGGTACGCATCGCCGACCATGAACAGCTATAAATCGAACCGGGAGGGGATACTCGACCCTTTCGAAGTGGTCGACGGGTGGTTCGAGATCGAGCTTGCATCCATGCAGCTGGTCGCCACATCGGAAATCCCGCCGGAATCGCGGGAGAGAGCGGCGTACACGCTCGAGAGGCTCCGTTTGGCCACAGGGACGAAGGTTGTCTCTGTCAGGAGGCACTATTCCGAACGTTTCATCAGCGGCGGAACCCTCGACGCTCTTGGTCAAGACGTTCCCCTCATCTGTCGGGCGGTCATTCGCACGCTTGATGAGCTTGGGGACCCGCCCGCCGAGGAAGAAGCGGCATACCGTAATTTTCGGGTCGGCTTGACGACCTTGTGGTCTCTTCAGCAGGAAGCGCCTGAGATGGGCGCACGAGTACGTGCCTCGTTGCCGCCTTCGACACCCTCGCCGGCTGAATTGCCGCCCTTACCCTGATTTCCGACGCTCGGCCGGGTCGATTTCCAGCCGCGTGGGGAAATATGTTGACGTGGGGCCTGCTTATTCACTAGTATTTTGTTAGGGGGAAGAGATCGATTTCCATCCCGCGATTGGGCGACGGGAGAATAGACCCCGGGGCTTAAGCTGAACTCAGGGCGCTGAACCGAGTCGACAGGAATCCTGAGATGACGGCCAAGGCCGCACAGAAGAGTCAATTTATCGCGAAGAGTCCTTCCCGCTCTCCGTTCACGATCCGTTTCGCTCCATTGAATTCTCACGTTCACTGCTCCTCTCGAACAACCGAACGATCGCAGAGTGCGCCGATCAACGAAGACCATTCACACAAAGGAGGGTCACATGGAATTCGTGGATCATATCAGGAGTATGTCGCGTGAGCAGGCGGCGCGAGCCATGGTGGAAACACTGGGGCATGTGTCGCCGGAGACCTTTATGAAACTGGCCCTGTTGGGCTCGAAACTGGTTGAGGGTGAGCAGGCGACCTCCGCGGTCGAGGCGGTGATCGACGACCTTCGAACCGGCGAACAAAGTCAGGCCTCGCGGATGTTCCGGCGAGTCATGACGGAACTCTCTCCCTATTGTCTCAAGCAGGTTGCGAAGTCCCTTTTCATTAACGGCTTGATGCAGAGCTCCCATCTTCGCAGCGAATTCGGACGCAAGCACGGATTCGAGCCTCCGTTCACCCTGCTGATCAGTCCGACCATGATGTGCAATCTCCAGTGTCTCGGCTGCTACGCAGGCAAGTACAAGGCGAAGAAGGGCCTGCCGTCCGAGCTAATCGATCGAATCCTCAACGAAGCCAAGCGGATGGGGATTCATTTCATCGTCTTCAGCGGCGGCGAGCCGCTCATGAGGAAGGACGATCTCCTGCCGCTGCTCGACCGGCATCGGGACATCTATTTCATGTTCTATACCAACGGAACGCTGATCGACGACGAGACCGCGGATCGGCTGTACGAACTGGGGAACGCCGGCGCGGTCATCAGTCTCGAAGGATTCGAGGAGGCGACGGACTACCGGCGGGGGAAGGGCGTCTACCGGAGGGTCATGGACGCGATGGAACGTCTCAAGACGCGGGGAGTGCCCTTCGGGACGTCCTTGACGGTCACGCGCCGCTACGTGGAAGAGCTGACCGACGACCGGTTCATCGCGCATCTTGTCGAGAGCGGCGTCATGATTATCTGGTACTTTCTCTTCATGCCGGTTGGGAAGGACCCGGACACGTCGCTGATGCCCACGCCCGAGCAGCGGGAGTATCTCCGACAACGAGGCAGAGAGCTCCGCGACAATCATACCGTCTTCATCGCGGACTTCTGGAACGACGCTCCCTTTGTGGGCGGGTGCATCGCCGGCGGCCGCAATTACGTTCACATCAACGCGAACGGCGACGTGGAACCGTGCGTGTTTACCCACGTCGCGGTGGACAATATCTACGACAAAAGCCTTGAAAACGTGCTCAGCAACAAGCTCTTCACGGCCATTCGATCGCGGCAACCCTATTCGAGCAATCATCTGACGCCGTGCATGATCATCGATCATCCTCACATCTTCCGACAGGTGTGCGCCGAGTGCGGCGCATATCCCACCCATGACGGAGCGGAAGACGTGCGGGTCAAAATCGACAAGGAATTGGACGATTACGGTCGGCGGGTGCGGGAGCTGTTCGGTCCCATCTGGGCGCATGAACGTTTCGACTACGGTTACGGCGACGTCACGTCCGACGCGGCGACCGGCGCTCGGTGAGGATCGGCTGAGTAAGGGCGGTCAAAGCGGGGAGCGGCTCGCGGCGTCCGACCCGCCGCACCCGGCCGCTCCCACTCCCCTGAACACATCGACGGGACGACCGGCGCCGGTCTTTACGGCTCATCGGGAGGTCCGGGGTTGTTCCCCGCCTCCACTTCATCCCAGGTGTCACGACGTCCGGAAACCCTCGAGAGGCGGTGGTATTGCCACGCAAGATGACATTGGAGGAAGATCTCTTCGAGGCGGTCCCGGGCGCCGCACATCTCGCCGACGCGGCCGGCGGTCTCTTCCTTTTCGGCCTCCTTTTTGACGACTTCGTCAACCTCCTGGAGGAGCTCGAAGATCTTGCCGAAGCATTTGTGCACGCTTACTTCGAATTGTTCGGCGTCGTCGTTCACCACCTCTGCGCATTCCTTTCGGAGAGTCCGGGAGACGCGGTGATACCGAGTCTCCACCGCCCTCGTCGTATGCGGTCCAACCGGATCATGCGGCGAGAAGCTCGCAGTTCTCGGCCGGTATGTTGAGCTCTCCGATGAGCGCTCGAGCCTTCTCGTTCACATAAAAGGTGTTCGGCGAGTCGGGACCGACGAGGACAATAGGCCCTTGGAATCGCTTTGCGAAATCCTCGATGGTGGTCGTGCCGCCGAACACGGCTCCCTTCTGTTGATAACCGATGACGAGCACTTCGTAGTCGCCTCGACGGAAGCACTTTTTCAGTTCCACCTCGTCGTTCCCTTCGCACAAGCGGAAGCCGACGTCGACGTAGTCGCCCAGTTTCTCGTCGTACGCGGACCTCAGCTCCTTGTCCTTTTCCGCGACGAGCTCGGGCGTCACGGGCGCGGTCTTCGATCGGCTTTTGTCCACAAACACCATATCACGCCGGAGCGCGTACGGTGACTCCAGGAATTGAAATATGTTCAATCTGCAGTTGTGCTTTCGCGCCAGGGAGAGGGCGTAATCAAACGCCCAGTCGCCTTGCCTGGAAAAGATGGCACACAGTCCTATTCCTCGCATGTTCTTCCTCCTCGCCGGTTTCCGTTACTCGGCGCGTGCGGCCACGACCGTGGCGGCATTGTCTCGAAGCAGCGGACCCGCAGGGATCTCGATCAAAAAAGCGGTCCCTTTTCCCGCTTCGGATTCGACGTGAATGGTCCCGCCGTGTTCACGCACGATCTTCTTGGTCATGACCAGTCCCAGTCCGGTTCCTTTATTTCCCTTCGTCGAGTAAAACCTGCCGAACAATCGTTCTTTGACTTCGTCCGGAATTCCCGGGCCATTGTCGCCGACCCGAATCGTGAGCCTCTCGTTTTCCACGACGCAGCCGACGCGTATCTCATGCGGTCGATCCCGCTCCGACCGACACGCTTCGATCGCGTTGGACACCAGATTCGAGACGACGCTGTGCATACCGGCCGGGTCCATCAAGACCGCTTCCATTGACGGTTCGAAGTCGCGGACGATCGCAATGCCGTCGCCGCCGGCGCGCTGTTCATAGAGCTCGCATATGTCGGTGAGCAAAGCCGCGGGATCGCATTCTTCGTATTCCGGCTGCCGTTCTTTCGAGGCGTACAGGATTCCGCGCACCAGCTCCGAGATTTTGCCGACGTTCTTCTTGACGACGGTCCAGCCCTGTTCGATGCGCTCGCGGCGTTCCTTTTGCAGACCCGAATCCACAATGTAGACCCCGCCTTGAAGCCCGCCCAGGATATTCTTGATCGTATGCGACATGCCGGCGACCGTCTCGCCCAGTTCGGCCAATTCGTTTTGCAGGCGTTTGATTTCCGTGATATTGGCGCTCATTTCCATGACTGCGACAATTGCGCCCGACTCGTCCCTGATGGGCGCGGTATTGACGATGATATGCGTTTCCTCCCCGTTTCGACGCCACACTTCCTCGGACGTGTGGGATTGTCCGTCCGCGAAGGTTCGTTCCACCGGGCAGTTGTCGCACTTGCTCGATCGCCTTTTATACGCCCTGAAGCACTTGAGGCCGACCCGTTCACCGAAATCGTCCCGGAAGATCCGATTCGCCTGAACGATGTTGAATTCGCGATCGACGACGGTCAGATAGCAAGGCACGTTTTCGAAGAGCGTCTTGAATTCCCGCTGCTGTTTCTGCAGCAGTATCTGAAGCTGCTTCAGTTCCGTGACGTCAACGGACATTTCCAGGACTTCAGTTATTTGTCCCTTTTCATCCAGGATCGGCGCGGTCTTGACCATAACGTAGGCGTCGCGGCCGTCCAGACGCCACCGCTCTTCGGATACGTGGGATTCTCCGTCTTGAAACGTCTTTTCGACGGGACAATCGGCGCATCGTTCGGTCAAGCCCTTGTACCCGACGAAGCAATGTCGACCCGCCGGGTCTCCGAACTGCGCTCGAAAGGACCTATTGGCGCGCACGATCCGGTAGTCGCGGTTCACCACCGTCAGGTAACAGGGAACTTCCTCGAAAAGCGACTTATAGAGCTTGCGCCGCTCGTCCAACCACATTTCCCGCTCCGAGTTTCGGGGAGACATCGGATCGGAGGAGCCGAGCTTGAAAGTCAGCCTCTTGAGGAGCGGCCGCACGCGTTGTGCCGGGTCAAGGCGCATAAGCAGAGCTTTCCCGAACCGGCCCGAGCGGGCTCCACGCCCGCCCGAACCGCCCTGTGAGGGTTGTTTTAGGCCAAGGCGTTCCTGATCTCTTCGAGATAGAGAGACGGCTCGACGGGCTTCTCGATGTACGCCTCCGGGGGACGAACCGCTCGCTTCTTCACCCACTCCTTGAAATCCATTTGCGGGACGTCGTCCTTGCCGAATCCCGTCACCATGATGACCGGAATACCGTTGGTCCCATCATCCTTGCGCAGTTCCCGGAACATTTTGATACCGGTCTTGTTCGGCATGAGGAGATCGAGGCTGATGAGATCGGGCCGCTCCGCCGCGACCTTTTCCAGCGCCTCGTCACCGTCCGACGCGGCCGTCGTTTCATAGCCGTTGTCTTCCAACAGCGTCTTCAGAAACGCGACCATATCAGGTTCGTCGTCAACGATCAGGATCTTCTTTCCCATTGCTCACTCCTTGTGTTCTCGAAACAGGCAACTGTTTGTCGGGCGCGGCCGGCCCAAGGCCTCCGCACGCCTCCCGTTACGGCGCCGGCGCACTAGTCGGTGTCGCCGGCTTCCAATACAAGGGCCTCTGCGGCGAGCTCCGCCAGGTTCATCACCTTGCAGCCGAGCTCGTAATGCTCGCTGATTTCCTTCAACTGGTCGGTGCAGTTATGGCAGGATTGGAGAATGACGGTTGCGCCCGTCGCGCGTATTTCGTCCGCCTTGATCTTTCCCGCGGCGATGCGACGGGGCGAGAATTCCGGCATGGCCAGGGCGCCTCCGCCTCCGCCGCAGCAGAAGCTGTCGACACCGTGGTGTTCCATCTCCCTGAAATCGTTGACGCATGCGTTGATAATCGCTCTCGGTTCATTGATCGTGCCGCCCGACCGGGCGATGTTGCATGAATCGTGATAGGTGAAGACCTCCCCGTCCCAGACGGATTTGTCAAAGGTAAGCCGGTTCTCTTTCACCAAGTCGGCCAGCACTTCCATCACGCTGGTTATCTTGAACGGAACACCGCCCATCCAGTTGGGCAGCTCCCATCTCAACGCCCGGTATCCGTGACCGCACTCGCCGGACAGGAGATACTCACATCCCAGACGTTCCACTTCTTCGTAGATCCACGACGCAAACAGCTTCGCGTCCGAATCGATCCCGTTGAACATGGCGTAGTTGGTGAGATCCCAATACCTGGACGAAATCGTGAACGAGACACCGGCCGCGTTGAGGACCTTCGCGGTCGCCTGAATGGTCAACGGATAATACTTGGGCTCGCGGGGATTGAGCGTGAGGAAATACCGCGCGCCCTTCTTGTCGATCGGGATGGTGAAGTCCGAACAGCCCTCTTCATCCTGGAGCTCTTCTTCGATCCACTCGATGGTCTCGACGAACTCTTCCTGATCGACGGCCATGTTGTTGCCGAAGTTGTAATGGGTGTCGATGGTGTCCTGCAAATGCTGCGGCACGCGCCCCACATCGCACATGATGCCCCGCGCGGCCCGTACCAGCATCCCGTAGTCCACCCCCATGGGGCAATTGAACGTGCATCGTCGACACATGGTGCAGCCGCCCCACAAGAGATCATACATCTCGTCGGCCAGATCCTCGGTGAGCGGCTGCGCGCCCACGAAGCCGGGGAGAATTCTCCCGATCCAGTCGTTGCGATACTTGTACCATTTCCTGAATCGGTCGGCTTTGTACGCGGGCAAGAGGCGCTTGTCATCCGGTATGGATACGCTGTAGTGGCACGCGTCGGAACACATGCCGCAGTGAATGCATCCCGCCAGTGACGTGGAGACGATGCGATTGAGCTTACCGGGAAGGAGCTCCTCCATCCGCTCGAGCATCTCGGCTTGGAACTCCTTCTTGGTCGGCCACTTACGGTCCTCCTGCATTCCCAACTTCTGCGGTTGCGGAGACTCTTCCTCGATCGCCGTGGTCTCGCGGTTTTCCGCCGGATCGGACATTGGATTCCTCCATGAAATAGTGTGCCGTTAAAGCTTGAGGGGCCGCCCGGCCCCGTGGTTGTCAGGAAGCGGCTCTCCGGTTCAGGATTCCCCGCCCGCCGAAGATCTCGCCGAACATCCACCGGCCGAACGGATAGAGGACATAGTGGGAAATCTTGCTGAACGGGACGTAAATCAGGAAGAACGTCACCATGATGAAAAAGCCCCACATCCATGCGGTGTCGGCCTGTCCTTGAATCCAGTAGTAGTTGGCGCCGAAAGCGACCGGAAAGAAGACCGTCATGAGGATGATGGCGAAGAAATCATCAAAACTGCTGATAATGCGCACTTCAGGACGAGTGATCCGTCGGTGAATCCTCCTGACGCCGATAAGGAAAGCCAAAGCCTGGAAAACCATGAAGACGCCGACCACCGGAGGAGTCAGCAGCCACGGAGTGAACGGGATGAGAAAGGTGGACGCAATGGTCACCGCCACCGCGATGTGGAAGATCATGAACTCCGCATAGAAGTAGATATTCGTCCGCGTGCTCTCCATGCTCCACGGTCTCAAGACGTTAAGGAGCGATTCGATGGCTCCGGCCCTTCTGTCTCCCTTCAATTCCGCCTTCTCGGGCGGGCCGGGCTTCTTCATCAATTGAGTGATCTTCACCGCGTAGAGCGCTACCATCCAGACCAGCGCCCAGTGAGAGATCATCTGCATCGTGTGAAGGGCGGGGCTGACGTTGTTTTCCATGACTGCATCTCACCTTTCAATTATTCATCGCCCGGCGCCCGGGCAGGTTGGTCAGCTCATGCGTCCGTTTATGAGCGGAACGCCTGTTCGGTTGTTTCGCCGGCGGGCCCGGCGGCAATGGTGAGCGCGTCGGGAGGTGAGCCGTGGGCCGCCGGTTTGTTTGTTCAGGGTCAGGATACTGAACCTTATAAATCTTGTCAAGATAGTTGCTGAGCAAATTACTACGGTTTCTAATGCCCCGACATAACAGCATAAGTCGCTGATACCTCTTAGCCGGAATGCGCCAAGATTCACTCGACCCTTATCCGCCCCCCTCCGCACTAGCTTTGGGAGAGTCCTCCGTGTTTGGTTGATCGAATAAAACCATACTGAATAACGCATGGTTACAAAAGATAAGGCGCGTGGAGGCTATGTCCGGGCCGGGGGGATGTATTTGTGACTGTGTGGTCGCGCCTTGGTTGCTGATAGAATTACTAGGGATTGGGGCCGCCCACCGGGCCGCCGTTCATTGCCGGCCGTCGAGGCGCCATACTCCCACTTCTTCCGACGGGCTTACCGCCCGGAAAGGTCCCCTTTTGGCGAGGCCGTCTCAAGGGCGGCGTTCCAAGTTGTGAGGGGCGGGTTTTCTTCGCCGAGGCATGCCGGTTCTCTCCTTGACCGACGAATCGCGGTTGTGGCAAAGTCTGACTTTAGCCGCGCCGGCAGTGACCGCCGGCCGCTGTGACCGTGAGGAGTCGACCTCATGAGCTCGTTGACGGATAAAACCGTGCGATTGGCGCGGGATCTCTTTTCACGGCCCCCCGAGCTGAAGAAGCTGACGCGCATGGCCAAGGACGGGGACGTCAAGGCGCAGGTAAAGCTTGCGGGTTTGTACTATGAGGGGAAAGAGGTCCTTCAGGACTACAAGGAGGCCGTCAAGTGGTACGGAGCCGCAGCTCGGCAAGGGGCCGCTCCCGCGTATTTCGCTCTGGGAGGCATGTACTATTCTGGTCACGGCGTGCCCAAGGATCGGCACAAAGCCGTCGAGAACTTCCGCAAGGCCGCGGAACGCGGCCACGCAAGCGCTCAGAACGCCATGGGATGGATTTACGCGCGCGGTCACGGTGTGATCCGGGACCGTGAAGAGGCCGTTCGGTGGTTTATGAAGGCCGCGCGGCAGAATCACGAAAGCGCCAAGAAGACGCTCAAGAAGTTTGGGGTCGACCTCGACAATCCCTCTCCTGCGGACTCGCCTCCCCCGAAGCCGTCCACCCCCGCGTCCGACGCCGGCCCGGCGCCCCATATCCCCGCACGGCTGCAGCGTTTACTCAATGTGGTCCACACCGGCGGAAGCGAGAACGATCTCTACAATTTGGGGGTTCTCTACTACAAGGAAGCCGAGAAATGGTTCCGCGAGGCCGCGGAACGGGGTCATCCCAAAGCCCAGTTCAGTCTCGCGGTGATGTATTTTGACGGCCGAGTTGTTCCCCGCGATCGGGGTGAGGCCGTGAAATGGTTCCGAAAAGCAGCCGAGCAAGGATACGCGAAAGCCCAGTACAGCCTCGCTGCAATGTACCAGCAGGGTGAGGGCGTTCCCAGGGATCTTGAGACCGCTCGGGACTGGTTCCGGAAGGCCGCGTTGCAAGGTCATAAGGGCGCACGGCGGAAGCTGAAGAATCCGTGAACCTCGGCGCGTGCGCGGCGCGACTCGGCGGATCGAGAGATCGCCGCCATCCTGCAGTCAACGGCGGGCGTCTCATTGCGCCTCGTCGGTCCCGACGGTTTGAGATTCCCTTCGGAGATGGTCGAGAAACGCGGCCGCGACGGGAGATTGCCTGCGTCCGCGACGTTGCACGAGGAAGAGAGGCCGTTTGAGCGCGGTTCCCTTGATCCTGACCGACGAGAGCGCTCCGCATCGCATGTCGTCCAGAAGGGCGTAAATCGAGAGGATCGAAACGCCTATCCCCGCCTTGATCCCCTGCCGAACCGCTTCGGTGCTCCCCATTTCCGCGACGACCGACAGCCGTGAAGTGTCGAATCCTCGGGCTTCCAGCGCGCGGGTCATGAAGCTGCGAGTGCCGGACCCGGGCTCTCTCATGATGAAGGGCCGTTCCTCGAGATCTTCCAAGTTCACCGTTTTTCGAGACGCCCATGGATGATCCGCGGGAACGCCTACGATAAGCTCGTCGGAAAAGAGTTCCTCGAGCGTCAGTCGTCGGTCGCTCCATTCAAAACCGATGAGACCGGCTTCCGAGCGGCCCGAGAGGACCTGATCCACGATCTCCGCGGTGTCTCCGATGTTAAGGGTGATCCGAATGTCGGGGTGTTCGGCTTTGAATGATCCCACATACTGCGGCAGCACGTATGTGCCGGGGATAGTGCTTGCGCCCAGACGCAGGGGGCCGGCGAGCGCGCCCTTGAATTCCTTGAGCGCCTGAACCGCCTGATCACGCGTCTTGACGATATCGCGGGCATACGTGTAAAGAATCTTCCCCGCCGGGGTCGGGAGCGCTTCCCGCCCCATGCGATCGATCAGTTTCTCCGAAAGGGCTTCCTCGAGCGTGCGTATGTGCTCGCTCACGGTGGGCTGAGAGAGTTCGAGAGCCTCAGCCGCTTTCGTGAAACTCTTGAGTTCCACAACCCGGCAGAATACTTCGAGGCGACGCATGTCCATCATGTGAGCCTCCCCGGTCGTCCTCATATCAAGGAGGCTCGGGCGTGTCAATTCCGCCGGCTCGATCCGACGATACGCAGTCTCGGATTATCAAAGGATTTCGCCCTGCCCGGAGCGATCCCCGCGCTCGAATATCCGAACCGAATCGGAAGAATGAAGGGCTTCAGAGCCTGCTCAAAAAGCTCGTTAAGGGCAATTTTATCGAGGCCGCAAAACTCGAGGACCGACTGCCGGGATATGCGGCCGCGGTGGAACTTTCGGTGGTGAGGTTCCCCTCACGGGATGTGGTCGGCGCCCTCGACACTGAAATCGATCACGTGGCAGAACTCTCCGCTTCTGAAGGAACCGAGACCGAAGGCGGCGAAACCGCGGTCGACGGTGAGGCGGAAACGCTCGTCGACGATCGAATTCAGACGAGGAATGTGCGGCATCCCGATTACGTCGAGTCCGAAGCCGCGCCGGGCGGCTCCGCGGACGGAACCGATGAAACGGAGCCCGCTCCCGCGCAAACTTCGAAGCGGAGCGCAATCGGGGAATCCCACACGTCGGTCGGCGCGCGCGGCTCGGCGGAGAGTCCCGCGGTCGCGGTCGGGGGCGCGAGGTCCAGTCGCAGCGCCTGGATCATCGGCCTCGTGACGCTTGCGGTGATCGTCGCCGGCCTCTGCCCGGCGCCGCGTCTTTTCGGGCCGGTCATTCCCGAGTCGCTCATGGAAAGACGGGCGCCGGACCCGAACGCGAGGGGGAGCGCGTTCGGCCTGCCTCAGTCGGCCCATATGCTCTGGAGCTTCCAAACCGGCGGTCCCGTCAGAACGACCCCATGCGTTGAAGACGGTCTCGTGTTCTTCGGCAGCGGCGACGGGCGCCTCTACACAGCGGATCGGGCTACGGGCAAAATCAAGAGCACAACGGCGAGCGGCGGCTTCATTTCGAGCCCTACGGTAATCGACGGGCTCGTGCTCTTCGGGAGTCAGGACGGGCATCTCTACGCGTTCATTCGGTCAAAACTCTGAATCGCGATAGAGATTCTCCAACGAGTATCGTCCCACACACCGTTCCA
>CAYLRL010000021.1:20769-26391 GCA_964385875.1 uncultured Syntrophales bacterium | reverse complement strand
AACTCTGAATCGCGATAGAGATTCTCCAACGAGTATCGTCCCACACACCGTTCCACACAGGCGGATCTGTCCGTTCGGTCCGAAACGCGCCACGAGGATCCATACACTTCTTCGCACTTGTCGAGGCAGTCCAGGTACGCGGCTTCGTGAGGGCCCACAGCGCGTTCCGACTCTTCCGGAGGGCTCTCACGGGCGGCGTCCGTCCGTTCGGCGCCTCGCTCCACGCGGTCGCCGGGGAAGGGTCTTCTCGACCCGCGCCTTGTGCGCGGCTCTGAGATCCGGCCCCATGCGAGCCGTTCCGTAGTGGATCATCAATCCTGCGAAGATCAAAAAGACCGGCATTCCCACCGTCGCTCAACGCGTCGAATCGGCCGGCGCGGATTTCCGACGATCTTTGGGGGTTCGATTCCGGCAGGCCGCGACCGACGGCTCTTCAAGGCACGTCTTCTTTAGAAACGCGGTCAACCGTTCCGCATACAGCCTCGCCGCCTTCGCGTTGGGATGCTTGTTGAACGGGAGGTAGTATTCCTTCTCTCCCGGGACCGCGATGTTTATCGGGTGAGCGCCCAATTCTCGGCTCCAATCCAACATCAAGCGCGTCGGCTCCGTTTTCATTAGGCCGGCTATAACCAGGCAGATCTCTTTTCGGCGGCAGATCTCGGCGATCTCGCGAATGATCGCCTTTGTGGTCTCGCGTTCGTTCGAGATGGACGCATCGATGAGATCGTAGAGCTCATCGGCCAAGCGCATCACGGAAGAGAAGCGAATCAGCGGCAATTCCCGGCACGCGCCGCTCCACGATTTGACCGCCAATTCGCCTTGATCGTTCACCTCCGCATAGGGCAACACGACCGACGGATTGATACGGTAATGGACTTTAAGCCAATTCCTTGACAGGGTGTTGCGTTCGTCGTGGAACGACGCGTAGGTCAAAACCAAGACCTTCGGACGTACGCCTTTCGCCAGTTCCTCACGAAACAAGAGAAGGGAATGCAAAGTCCCGTAAGCGTTGAATGCCAAGTTAACCACATTGAAGGCCGGCGCCTTGGATTGGACAATCCACGGCATGGTTTCGTGATCGCTCAGACCGTCACCGTACGTAAAAGAACAACCCAGGATCCAGATGTCGCACTGCCGGTCGTCTCTCCTGTACCAAGGAAGAGGCCGGGTGATCCGACGCCGATCCACGTGGGTAGTGGTGTACGAATATGTGTTGTCGACGGTTACCGTTTGCCGTCCGGAGCAAGGTCGATAGCCCAGTTTGGGGTCGGGTTTCAGGAAGGGACCGGGAGGCTCACGACGAAAAGTGTGTCGAGGCGGATCGGCATGCGGCGCGAACCCCACCGCGCGGAGGAACAGTTCAGCTGCGACCAATCCGACAACCACCGCGATCGCCACGCCCAGGAATGTCGCCCCACGAACTCGTATCCATCCCATTCGACCATCCACCGCCGGCCGCTCTTTTCCCAAGCCGCCGTGAACCGACGGCGCCGACGTGAGTGGGCCTCGCCTTGCCCGGCGCATGAGCGCGCAGATCGACGCACGGCCTAAGCTCCCGTTTCGAGCCTCCCGAGCGCAGTCTTGATTCGATCCTCCAAGCCCGGAAAATGATTCTGGGAGTTCATCAGTCCGGCCCTCACGCCGATACGCCGGCACTCCCATTCCACTCGGGCCGCGGCTTCCACGCTCTCTTCCGGGGCCTCCGACGTCATCCAGTCCAGATCGTAGTGGACGCGCCGTATGCCCGCGTCCTTGACCCGCTCCATGAACGCCGGCACATCGGCCCAATTCTCTTCCCGGAGGACGATCTTTGCGTAGACCCTCCCCCCGCCGAGTTCCGCATATTGTCGCGCGTTCCGCCAGACCCGCTCGCAGGAGTCCTTGCCCTTCAGCAGCCGGTACACCTCGGGCGTGCCCGCGTCGATGCCCAATTCCAGGAATTCGACCGTTTCGTCCCGCAGCCCTTCCGCGACTGCCTTCGAGAAGATAACGCCGTTGGAGAAGACCTGTACGGCTCGGGTGTGCGGCTTGACCGTCTCCACCAATTCGTCGAATCCCGCGAGAAGAGTCGGTTCGCCGCCGCTGAAGCACAAGACGCCGTTGGGATCAAGATATCCGCCGGCGATGAGCTCGTCCAGCGCGGGTTTAACCGGGTACGTCAGCGATGAATCCGGTATTTCCGTCTCTTTGATCACCGTGTAGCAATACGTGCACCGGAGATTGCAGATCGTTGTGTGGACAAGAACGATCTTCCGGAACAACCCCCCGAGCGGCGGCCAAAGCTTTGTCGTGAGGCGGGGACACCCGACGCAGGGTCCGTACCCGTCGCCCCGGTTGGCTTCGATGATCTCCCGTCTGGTCCGGAGGATATCCGTCAGGGGGAGCGGGCCGCCGGAGTAGTCCCCCAATGAGGGCCGACCGAGCCCCTCACCCCGGTAGAAGCAGCACGCGGTCAGCTCGTCCGGCCACAAAGCCAGACCGCCTTCGATCGCGTCGCAGCTTGGATAAGGTTCGTCGCGGGGTGGAGCATCCACGCCCAGTCCGCGCCAGAGACGCCGTTCACTTTCAACCGCGGATTCGCGAGATCCCGGGCGCGCCTCCGACGCCGTTTTCGGCAGGACTCGTTCGACTGCGCTTTTGAGACGACGAATAATCATGATTTCGGCACGTCTTCAATCGGATTTCGTTCTGAAGACCGGTGTTTCGAAAATACTCCAATTCCACGGCGCGGTCAATGCGACGGGTCCTCAATCGAGCCCGTCGGCCGCGGCTGAGCGCGAGAATGATAGCGAATGGTTCGAGCGCCTCAACGATCGCGGACACGGGAACCGCCTTTCCGGAGTCGTCGCCGCGGGGTCGACCGCGAGTGTCGCCCGGGATATGGAGCACGGCGCCGTTTCGGCGGCGGCGGGCGTCTCCGGGAAGGGGGTCGAGAGAGGAAAAGCGCGCTGGGAGCGCGGGCCGGCTCATGGACGGTATAAAAAAGTTCGACAAAGATTGTCCAGTCCTGTCAACAGACTTGACAGGCAATTATCGAACCAAATTGGTATGTTAGGGCACAGGGCATTTCACCGCGACAATTTTTGTCCGTCATGCCCGGTCGATGACGCGGTTGGATATTCTTCAAACCGTGGTGATTATGGCCGATTAGAAGATTGGGCCTGCCGGCATGCTTATTGCACACTCCCAGGCGAGGCGCCGAAGGCGCCCGAAGGCGTTCCAACGGGAAAAGAAACCACCGGGCCTTTCAGGGGTTAGGCCCTGTAGGAAAAACGGCTAAGCTTGACATTCCCTAATATGGAAGATAGTATGCGGTTTTCGTCAACAGGCGGGGAAACGATGTGCGCATCAACGCGACGCAAAAGGAGTTCTTTGCCCGGGGGCTATTCGGAAGGGCTGTACGGTTTTTCACTCTCATCCATAACGACGAATTGTTAAAGTTCGTCAAATCTAAACGAGGAGGCTGTGTGATGGGACTTTGGACCAATGACTACAAGGTTTGCAAAGCAGACGTGATCCTTGAACAACTCGAAGAACGGATCGTGCTTGACGGCGCGGTCGAGGCTTCCGCAGGCGCGTGGGACGGCCCTGATCCCGGCAACGGCATCTGGGACGGCGCCACCCACGTGATCGACGGAACCGCCTTCATATTCCTGGACGCACCCGGCAACGGCGCCGGCGACGGTGTCGGCTACTGGTGGAACAACGACATCGGCGCGTGGGGATGGGCGCTGGACTATAAAAGCGGCTGGTGGTGGGAAAACACCGTCGCCGACGGTTGGGACTGGATGAACGTCGGCTGGTGGGACTTCGAGTGGTACGCCAACCAGGGCATCTGTGTGTTTGACGGCCAGACCCGCACGGACTGGTATGGCGTAGAAATGGAATACGACCAGGCCGGCGAAGAAATGGTCTACCAGGTCGACGGCGCCGACTACATGAAGTACGAGATGGACCGCACCGGTGACAGCGCCTGGGGTTGGTTCTGGTGGGATGCCGGCACCGGACAGGGCGTTTGGACTGAGTGGGTTGACGGCAGCGACAATTCTTACGCCTTGAAGACCAACTCCTACTCGGGCTTCTCCTCCGAGATGCTCTACGACAACTACTGGCGTCCGCTCCCCGGCGGCCATGGGCAGGACTGGGTCTTCTTCGACTACAGCGGAACTTTCGGCGAAGGCGGCACGTACTACTTCTGGCTGGACAGCGGTTCCGACTTCACCCTTGATTACACCTCCAACGCCACCGCTACTCCTGCAGTGTGGGGCACGTCGGCTACCGGCATGACCGCTGATTGGCAGTACATCGGATCCAGCCTCTTCTCCTTCCAGACCGGCGCCAACTGGTCCATCTATGACGGTTCCTACGGCGTTGACGACGAGTGGTTCCAGTATGACGCCCAGGGCTTTACTAACGCCGAATTCGGAAACTGGGATTTCGACAGCACCCAAAACGGGTTTAACTTGGCCTTCCTGAGCGGCAAGGACAACAACGCGACAAGTGCTGATCCGTATTCCGACAACTTCGATAAGTTGATCGACAACTGCATCTACATCTTGGGAGATGACGGCGCCATCACCGACCCGGTCCCTTGGGACTACGACAGCCATACCTTCGGGCAGATAGTTGACGTGGTCGGCGCGATCAGCTTGTCGCAGGGCTACCAGTTCCTCAACGCGGTGATGTTCCACGGCCAAGGGTGGACCGACGCGACCGGCATTGAGATCGGCTCCACTCTTTTTGACGCGGTGGCTGATGTGACGGGTCAGGCGGCCAATTTCAATGAACTGGCCGGCTATCTCAACGGAAACGGATTGGGCGCTGAAGTTCAGATCATGAACTCCGACGCGGCCGCAAGCACCACCGGCACGGACATTCTCACCGCGATGCAGACCGCGCTGAGCGGTAACGGCCCGTGGGGCGTCAGCACCACCCTGTGGGCGAGCGATGATCTGAGCGGCGATTGGAGCGGCGTGGCCGACGCAGAGCCCAACTGGTTCCTCGAGTGGGACGGCAGCGGCGGCACTGATCCTCTGGATCTGGCGAAGCTGCTTTATGAGACCGATTATACGGGTTCCGGCGATACCGGCCTGGTGGGCGACGTCACGACCACGTAATTCACCACCGCGAGGTTGGCGATCTTCGCCAACCTCATTCACGACTATCACGGGAAAACGGTCGACTTCATCCGAGGTCGGCCGTTTCGCGTTCGAAAGGCCGCGGCGCATGCTCCGGGCTGATGAGATTGCTTCGTCACTTCGTTCCTCGCAATGACGGTGAGGAACTCGTTTGCGACGGGCCGCGGCGCACGGTCAGGGCTGATGAGATTGCTTCGTCACTCCGTTCCTCGCAATGACGGTGAGGAACTCGTTTGCGACGGGACGCGGCGCATGCTCAGGGCTGATGAGATTGCTTCGTCACTTCGTTCCTCGCAATGACGGTGAGGAACTGGTTTGCGACGGGACGCGGCGCACGGTCAGGGTTGATGAGATTGCTTCGTCACTTCGTTCCTCGCAATGACAGTGAGGAACTGGTTTGCGACGGGACGCGGCGCATGCTCAGGGCTAATGAGATTGCTTCGTCACTTCGTTCCTCGCAATGACGGTGAGGAACTGGTTTGCG
>CAYLRL010000021.1:15650-20669 GCA_964385875.1 uncultured Syntrophales bacterium | reverse complement strand
ATGAGATTGCTTCGTCACTTCGTTCCTCGCAATGACGGTGAGGAACTGGTTTGCGACGGGACGCGGCGCACGGTCAGGGCTGATGAGATTGCTTCGTCACTCCGTTCCTCGCAATGACAGTGAGGAACCTCATCGCGGGACGTCAAGACCTCGGCGCGCGTCCGCCGGCGTCCGGAGACGACGTTGTGAGCGATGCGACACCATCTCAGCGCGCAGGCTATCGAAACGGGGACCGGCAGCGGGAAGCCGGCCCGAGAAGACCTCATCCATTTTCTGCGTGCATTTTATCTCCATACGGTTACAATCTCTCCGATGAGGCTGCCGGACGACAAACTGTCATCAGGAACGGAAGCGGGCGATTGCTCGGCTTCGGCGCTGATACGCGCGGCGCACGACGCGCTGGATCGCGGAGATCCGGCCGAAGCGGGGAAGCTCTGCGATCGGGCGATTCGGCTCGACCCTTCCGATCCTTCCGCGCATCGGCTTTCAGCCGAGATCTCCGCACACGAGGGCCGGTTTCATGACGCGGAAACGACGGCGTTGAAAGCGGTCGAACTCGACCCCGCCGACGCGGAGTCGCATTTTTTGCTCGGATGGGCTCGTCAGCTGAGCGGAAAACTTGAGGAGGCCGCGGCCGCATACAAACACGCGATTGACCTGAATCCCTCCCATACCGCGGCCTCCTACAATCTCGGCCTGGTCCTTGAAGAGCTTGGGCGCGTCGGTGAGGCGATCGAAGCGCTGGAGCGGGCGGTGAGCCTGACGCCGTCCGACCCGCGGGCGCGGTTCACGGTGGGACGGATCCTTCACGAACACAAACGGCACGTGGACGCGGCCGCGCATCTCCTCGAGAGCGTGCGGCTCGAGCCGAACAATCCGCGGGCGTTGTTCCAACTGGGCAAGCTGCTGAATCGTTTCAGTCAATTCCAACGGGCGGAGGGGTTGCTTGTTCGCGCGGCTGAGTTTGGGCGCAACGACGCAGAAATCCTCCACGCCCTCGGGGTCGCTTATTCCGGCCAATTCAAAACCGAGGACGCGTTCGCGGCATTTCATGAAGCGTTGGATCACGATGCGAACCATTCGCGCGCGCTTAATCGTTTCATCCTCCAGACAAGAATGCTCTGTCAGTGGGACGGACTCGCGGACGCGGAGAGTCGGCTTGAGCGATATGTGGTGGCCCAAAAGGGCGTGCAGCCGCTTCAAGTCACGACTGTTTTGTCCTCGGCCGCGGAAGTGGCTCTCGCAGCGGGCACTTATTTTCAGAGACGGTACGCTCGCAGTCGATATCATGCCTTGAAAAACATCGATTTCCAGTTCGGCGCGCGGAACCGCACTCGGATTCGCGTCGGATATCTGTCCGCGGATTTTCGCGAGACCGTGGTAGCGCGGCTCATATGCGAGGTTTTCGCGCGGCACGACCGCGATCGATTCGAAGTCTTCGGCTATTCCATCGGACCCGATGACCGGAGCGGGTCTCGGGAACGGATCGCCCAAGGCTTCGACCGTTTTGTCGACGTGAGAGAAATGTCGTTCGACGAAGCTGCTCGCACGATCCACCGTGACGGTGTGGATATCCTCATCGACCTGGGCGGATACACGCGGGATCATCGCTTCGACATCACCGCGCTCCGCCCCGCGCCTATTCAGGTGAATTATCTCGGCTATCCGGGAACCCTGGGCGCCGACGTCGTCGACTACATCATCGCGGACGAGTATCTCATTCCCGAACATCTGCGCCGGTATTACTCGGAGCATCCGGTCTATCTCCCCGACTGCTATCAGGTGAATCCGTCGGAACGTCCGAGATCGGAGACCGCCCCGACCCGCGCCGACATGGGATTGCCCGAAGAGGGGTTCGTCTTCTGCGCGTTCGGGCGGCTATTCAAGCTGGGCCCCGATCTGTTCGACGTATGGATGCGCCTCTTGCGCGAAGTTCCGGACAGCGTGCTGTGGATTGTTCCCCTGTTCGATCGGACGGAACAAAACATCCGGCG
This sequence comes from uncultured Syntrophales bacterium, assembly GCA_964385875.1. GTDB lineage: Bacteria > Desulfobacterota > Desulfomonilia > Desulfomonilales > Desulfomonilaceae > CAYLRL01. Next base: position 18,675 of record CAYLRL010000021.1, on the reverse strand, counting down.
GGAGGCAGCGGCCCGCGCCGTCGATCCCGAGCGCATCGTCTGCTCCGGCAAAGTCCAATATCCCGAATATCTTCGTCGCTTGGAGTTGGCGGATCTCTTCCTCGACACCATGCCGTACAATTCGGGCGGAGTGGCTGCGGATGCGCTCTGGGCGGGTTTGCCCGTGCTCACGTGCAGCGGCGAAACGTATGTTTCCCGCATGGCCGGCAGTCTGGTACGCGCCGCGGGAGCGCCGGAACTCATCACCACCGACGTGCCGGAATACGAACAGCGTGCGCTCGATCTTGCTCGCGATCGCGACGCGCTCACCCGGATTCGCAAGAAGCTCGCAGAAAACAGGCGGACCGGCCCCCTCTTCGACTGTGAGCGCTTCACCCGACACCTGGAGCGGGCTTTCGAGGAAATGTGGCGGATCTACTCGGCAGGTGAGTCCCCCCGCTCCTTTGCGGTGGCGCCGCTTCCCCGCGATGAGCCCCTCTAAACAAACGCCGGGGCAGTTCTCGCCTTCCACGGAAACCGACACGGAGAGTGCGAACGTGGATTCCGATCGAGATAACCGATTCCCGAATTCGCCGATGGATTCAGAGAGCGATCCGTCTTCGACCGCGATTGAAAAGGCGGAGGCGGCCTTGGATCGAGGCGAGGTCGAGACTGCGCTCGAGTTGTGCGGCCAGGCTCTGGAGCGCCGGCCTGAGGACGTTCGCGCGCTCCGCCTCAAGGCGATCGTATGCGTTGAACAGGACCGGCCCGGCGACGGCGTCGCGAGCGCGCAAACCGCGGTGGATCTCAATCCGGAATCGGTGGAATCGCTGTTCATTCTCGGCTGGGCGCTCCAGGAAGCGGGGAAGCTCGACGAGGCCGTGAGCGCGTACGACCGTGTGCTTCGGCTCGATCCGTCCAATATCGAGGCGCTCTACAACACGGGCTTGATTCACGCGGAACAGGGACGCGCGGCGGACGCGGAGACGGCCTTCCGGCGAGCGCTGGCGCAGGATCCTCATCATCCGAGAGTTCACTACTCCCTTGCGGAATTGCTCCGGGAGCACGGTCAACCGGCGCGAGCGATCGATCATTATCAGGCCGCGCTTCGAGCGGACGGTCGGAACGCCGCGGCGCTCCGGGGACTGGGGATGTCGTACGCGGAGGGAGGGCTTCGCGATGAGGCGCTCCGCGCGTATCAGGCGAGCGCTGGAATCGATCCCGGCGATTTCCGGACACACTACCTGATCGGAGCCGAGCTCATGAGCCGGCACGACGTCGAAAGATCGATCGCCGCGTTCCGGCGAGTGATCGAGATCAAGCCGGATCATGGGGCCGCGCTGAACTTCCTCGTATACCAGATGAAGGCCGCGTGCGTCTGGGCCGGCTTGCCCGATCTCTCCGACCGGCTGATAGACCTGGTCAGGACTACGGAAAAGACGATCACGCCGGGAAATTTCCTCTCGCTGTCGGCCGGCGCCGCGGACAACCTGGCCTGCGCGCGGCGATACGCGAGGCTTCAGAAGAGAAACGCGACTCGGTCGGCAGGGGATGTGCGCTTCGAGTATGGTCGGGCGCCCGGTTCTCGGCGCCGCATCGGTTACCTTTCCGAGGATTTCAGGGACCATGTGATCGGACTCCTCGTCCGGGAACTCATCGAACAGGCCGACCGAGAGCGCTTCGAGATTGTCGGGTATGCGTACGGGCCGTCAGACGATACCGTGTTGCGTCCGCGGTTCGAGCGAGCGTGTGATACCTTCCGAGACATCAACGGGTTGTCGGATCTCGATGCGGCTCGACTCATCAATGACGACGGTATCGACATACTCGTGGACCTGACGGGATACACCGGCACGTCCCGGACGGAGATCCCCGCCCTGCGTCCTGCGCCGATTCAAGTGAACTACCTCGGCTTTCCGGGCACGATGGGCGCTGATTTCTTCGATTACATCATTGTGGATCGGTATCTCGTACCCCCCGGATACGAGACGTATTACGCGGAACAGCCCGTGTTCATGCCCGATTGCTATCAGGTGAATCCCGCGTATCGAGGAGTCGACACGCGCCCCGTTCGGCGCGCGGATTTCAATTTTCCCGAGGACGCGTTGGTTTTCTGCTGCTTCAACAATCCGTACAAGCTGACCCCGGAGATCTTCGACGTCTGGATGCGCCTTCTCGGAACGGTTCCCGATAGTCTGCTCTGGTTGTGTCCACGATCTCGGGAGGCGGCTCACAACCTGCGGATCGAAGCGGAGCGCCGCGGAATCGACCCGCTTCGGATCGTCTTTGCCGGGCAATACGCGCATTCGAAGTACATGCTGCAATTCTCGATCGCGGACCTCTACCTGGACACGTATCCCTATAACGCCGGAGGTATCGCCGCGGACGCGCTCTGGATGGGGCTCCCCATTGTCACGATGTCGGGGGAGACGTACGTTTCACGGATGGCCGGCAGCCTGCTTCACGCGTCGGGCCTCGGGGAATTGACAACCACGTCGTTCGACGCGTATGAGGAGACAGCGCGAATGCTCGCGCTCGATCAAACGCGACTCGCCGGTCTTCGAGAGCATCTTCTCAATAATCGAACCGAGGGCGTTCTTTTCGATAGCCGACGATTCACGCGGAATCTCGAACGAGCGTACGAAGAGATGTGGCGGATCTACTCGACCGGGGAGGCTCCCCGGAGTATTACGGTGGAACCCACGGACTGAGTCGTGAAAACGCCGGGAGCGCCGCGCCGCTCGAGCCCGTATTCCAAACTCAACGTTGATGAAGAGGTCTCACATCGATCGCCGGGCATTTCGATCCTTCCTTGTTTCGATCGCTCTCGTGCGCGGGTCCGTGCTTCTCGGGCTCGCCGTCGGGGAAATAGCGGCAAGAATCGCGGGGTTTGGGCCGTTTGAGCGAAAAAGCGTCCGTTATTCCGACGTTCGATGAGCTCTCCTGCGGTTCCTCCCGGCGAGTTGCTTCAAGCTTCGCATCGGGGAAAATGATTGCAATCGTTGGGGTAACCTGCGATGATGATCGTTCACGTTTTGTTCGGCGG
>CAYLRL010000021.1:0-15550 GCA_964385875.1 uncultured Syntrophales bacterium | reverse complement strand
TCGGCGGCTCGGGCGAAAAGCCGGTGTTTCGACTGAGGCCGAACGCCGGATGGAAGGGATTTTGCTCAATCTACAGTACGCGTGTTTCATCGGATCGCGTTGATTGAGACCACATACCAATGGGAGGGAAGGTTCATGGATAAAGAGAGACCAATGGGACCGAGACCGGTTCAAGGCCAGGGCGGCGGAGGCCAACAGGCCGGAGGCCCCCAAGGGGGCGGCGGTTGGGGGCAGGAGCAGCAGCAGCAGCAGCAGGGCCAAGCCGCGGCCCAGTATCGAGGTCCCAGGCTCGAGCAATATTACAGCAACGTCGCGATGGTCGCGGTTAGCCCGAGGGAGATTTCGGTCCTCTTCGGACGCTTTGTGCCCGTGCCCCAAGCTCAGGATCAAAGCGGACTCATGCCGATCTATGAGAAGCAGATCCTGATGACCGTCGAGCAGGCCCAGGATTTGGTTCGGACGCTCAGTCAGGCCGTGCAGGACTTCAGAACGCGCGCGCAACAAGGCCAACAGCCTCGAGAATAGCCCGCCACGGCCCGGCGCCGAAAGACGCCGGGCTTCTTCTAGCCGTCCTCCTCTGAACAGCGGAGGAGCGTCCCGAAGTCGTTTTCCGACGCGGTCTTCCTTCGCGCAATCCCGAAAGCTTTGCGAACCACCCGTTCGGTGAGCGGCGCAAGATCAAGTCGGCTCAGGTCGGCTTCCGATGTCCAGATTGCGTCGTCCACATCCGATCCGGCTTTGATCTCGCCCCCTCGGAACCGGCAGAGGAAGTCCGCAATAACGTAGTGGTATTTGAAAAGGCCGTGTTGGTCCGGGAGGATTCGTTCCACGAGTTCGACCAATTCGAGCGGTTCAACGGTGAGGGCGGTTTCTTCGAAGGCTTCCCGAGCCGCGGCCATGCGCAGGGGTTCGCCCACCTCGACCAGACCGCCCGGCACGCTCCATTGCCCCTGAGCCGGCGCCGCGCCGCGGCGGACCAGGGCGATCTTCTCGTCGTGTATGATGAGCGCCCCTACGCCGATGAGCGGAACCGGGGGATATGTTCGCGGTATGTCGGTCACTTCAAGGTTCTCGGAGAAAAGCGGCTAGGCTCGGTCAATGGTCTCCGGCGCCGGGGTCGAGGTTTTGTGTTGCGCTTGGGACGACGCTTTTCGGCCCTGCATCAGCACGTAGAGCGCAGGCGTGAAATTAATCCCCAGAAGCGTAACGCCGAGCATTCCGCCGAAGACAGCGGTCCCGAGGGCCTGTCTGCTCACCGCGCCCGCGCCCGTGGCGATGACCAGCGGAAGCACCCCCATGATAAACGCGAACGACGTCATGAGAATTGGACGTATACGTAACTGGGCGGCTTCCACCGCGGCTTCCCGTGGAGTCATGCCCTCGGCTCTCTTGTCCCGGGCGAATTCCACGATCAGGATGCCGTTCTTCGCGGCCAGGCCCACGAGCAAGACCAGCCCGACCTGGGTATAGAGGTTGTTGTCCACGTGTCGCAGGCTGAGCGCGGCCATAGCGCCGAGCACCGCCAGGGGCACGATAAGCACGACGGCAAAAGGATCCGTCCAGCTCTCGTATTGCGCGGCCAGCACCAGGATCGCGACGGTAATCGCCAGCAGGAAGATGTAGACCGATTTGCCGCCCGCCTTTTTCTCCTGAAATGACATGCCGCTCCAGTCGAAGCCCATGCCCGACGGGAGGGAGGCCGCCGCCAACTGATCCATGATCTCGAGCGCCTGACCCGAGCTCGTTCCGGCCGCCGCGTCCCCGGTCACCAACGCAGAGGGATAAAGGTTGAACCGGTCGATCTTCTGCGGTCCGAAGGAGTTCTCGATCTTAACGAACGTGCCGAGCGGGACCATGTGCCCGTCCTTGTTGCGCACCTTCAGCCGCTTGATATCGCTCGGCTTGGCTCGATGTCGGGCTTGGGCCTGCGCGTTGACATGCCAGGTTCGGCCGAATTTATTGAAATCATTGATGTACGTCGAACCGAGAAAGGCCTCCATCGTTTCGAATACCGACTGCAGCGGCACGTTGAGTTCGAAGACCTTGGTTCGATCGATATCCACATAGAGTTGGGGCACGGCCGCGCGAAACGTAGAATTCACATTTGCGAGGCCGCTTTGGGACCGGGCGTGGCGCACCACTTCGTTCGCGGCCGCCTCGAGGGACTCGAGGCCCCGATTCGATCTGTCCTGGACTTGCATCTCGAAGCCGCCCACCTGACCGAGTCCGGGGATGGGAGGAAACGAGTAGGGAAACGCGACGGCTTGCTGAACACCGGCCAGCTTCCGGGCGATTCGAGCCATGATGACGTCTTTGCTCAGGCCCTGTGGCAGCCGTTGATCCCACGGCTTGAGCGGGATAAAGACCGTGCCCATGTTGGCTGCGGTTCCGGCGATGCTGGAATAGCCTCCCAGCGCCACGGCGTTCTGAACGCCGCCCATATCCTTGACGAAGCCGATAATCTTCTGAATCACCTTTTCCGTACGCTGCAACGACGCGGCGTCGGGCAACTGAACATTCACCACGATCAAACCGTCGTCTTCACTGGGAATGAACCCGGTCGGAACATGCACGAGCCCCACGTACGTCAGGCCGAGCAGAACAAGGAAAAGCGCGATCATCACGCCGACGCGTCTCACCGTAACTGAGACCATGGCCGAATACCCGCGCGTAAATCGGTCGAAGATCGCGTTGAACCAGCGAAAGAGGACAAAGCGCTTTCCCGCGGATTGCGGTCGAAGAAGGAGTCCGCACAGCGCGGGACTGAGCGTCAGCGCGTTGATCGCGCTGAAAAGGGTTGTCACCGCGATGGTCAGCGAGAACTGTCGATAGAGCTGACCGGTGATGCCCGCGAGGAACGCGGGAGGAACGAAGACCGCCATAAGCACCAGGGTCGTGCTCACGATCGGACCCGTGACCTCTCTCATGGCCTTCACCGCGGCGTCACGGGCGGAAAGCCCGAACTGCTCCATATTGCGGCTCACGTTTTCGACGACCACGATCGCGTCGTCGACTACAATGCCGATAGCGAGCACAAGCCCAAAGAGCGTCGTCATGTTGAGAGAAAAGCCGAAGAGCGCCATCAGCGAAAACGCGCCGATCAACGAAACGGGTATGGTGATTGCGGGTATGAGCGTCGCCCGCCACTCCTGGAGGAAGATGAAGACCACGCCCGAAACAAGCAGGAAGGCGATGAGGAGGGTCTTGACCACTTCCGATATCGAGGCGCGGACGAATTCGGTGTTGTCGTGGACAATCTTGTATGCGACGCCTTTGGGGAAGGCTCCGCTCAGCCTCTCGAGCTCTTTCCGAACACCGTCCGCCACGTCGAGGGCGTTTGCGCCGGGCCTTTGAAAGACCACCATAGTTGCGGCGGGTTGGCCGTTCAGAAGTGAGAATGTGCTGTAGTCCTGACCGCCCAATTCAATTCGCGCGATATCCTTGAGACGGGTGACGCGGCCGTCCGGCGCGGCTTTCAGAATGATCCGTTCAAACTGGTCGATCGTCTTAAGACGCCCCAACGTGTTGACCGAAAGCTCGTACACCTGGCCTTTGGGGGCCGGCGGTTCGCCGATGCGGCCCGCGGCGACCTGCACATTCTGACCTCGGACCGCCAAAACGACGTCGTCCGCTGTAATACCGAGCGTGTCCATGCGGTTGGGGTCGAGCCAAATCCGCATGCTGTAATCCTTGATCGGATAGACATTAACGGTTCCCACGCCATTGACCCGACTCAGCGTGTCTTTGATGTTGATGTTCACGTAGTTCGCGAGGAAGAGATCGTCGTATTCACCCTGCGGTGAATAGACGCTCACAACGGCTACCATGTTCGTCGAGGTTTTCTCGGTGCTGACGCCGAGACGCTGCACCTCCTCGGGAAGCGACGGGAGGGCCTGATCCACGCGGTTCTGCACCATCACCGAGGCCATGTCCACGTTCGTGCCCAACTCAAAGGTCACCTGAAGCCCGTACGATCCGTCGGACGCGCTGGAGCTCTTCATATAGAGCATTCCTTCGACGCCGTTCACCTGCTCCTCGATGGGAGACGCGACGGTGTCCGCGACCACTTGCGGATCCGCGCCGGGATAGGACGCGGTAACCTGAATCATCGGGGGCGTGATCTCGGGGAACTGGGCTATGGGGAGCGTCAGAAGCGAGACGCCCCCTGCGATGACCATGAGAACCGCGATGACGGACGCGAAGATGGGCCTGTCGATAAAGAAGCGACTGAGCATACGAGTATCCGATTACTGCCGGGAATCCGAATCCGACGTCTGCGCCGAGGCGAGGGAAGGCTTCACCTTCGAGCCAGGCCGGGCTTGCTGAAGGCCCTCAATGATGACCCGGTCCTTTTCGGTAAGGCCCTTTTCGATCACCCGCAGCCGGCCGTCCTGTTGACCGCGTGTCACCCGGCGGCGCTCGACGGTGTCGTCGCTCTTCACAATGAGGACATAATCGCCGGCCTGGTCGGACATAACCGCCTCGTCCGGAATCACGAGACGTTTCTTTGTCTCGATGGGGATGCGGACGCGCACGAACATGCCCGGCATGAGCGTTTCCTCGGGATTGGGAAGCACTGCGCGAACCTTGACCGTACCCGTTGAGGGATCGACCTGCGTGTCGATGAAATCGATGCGTCCCGTGTGTGGATAGCCGGTTTCGTTTGCAAGACCGACTTCGACTTCCGTTTTCTCGCCGTTCTTTTTGTCGAGCGCCTTGAGCGCGCCTTGCAGCGAGTTGAGGAAATCGACTTCGCTCACGCTGAAATACGCATAGATCTTGGAATCGTCTACAACGGTCGTCAGAAGCGTCTTCTCTTCTTCGCCGACGAGGTTGCCGATGTCGACGAGATTCCGGCCGGCTCGACCTTCGATGGGCGAGGTGACGTGAGCGTACTCGAGGCGCAGCTTCGCTTCGGTGAGCGCGGCGCGTGCGCTCTCCAGGTCCGCCTTGGCAAGATCTCGATGCGCGGTGTATTCGATAACCTGTATTTCGGGCACGGCCTGCTTGTCGTAGAGCTCCTGTTTCTTCTGCAGCTCGATCTGTTGGAGCTTCAACGTGGCGGTCTTTCCGTCCACATTGGCCTTCGCATCGGCTACCTTGGCTTCATAGGGACGGGGATCGATGACGAAGAGCAGATCTCCGGTCTTGACGCGCTGTCGCGGCTCGAAATTGATTTTGGTAAGAAATCCCGGCACACGGGCTCGAATGTCCACGTACTCGAGGGCCTGAGTGGTTCCCGTTTCCTCGAGGTAGCTCGTCACTTCCTTTCGCTGCGGCGTCGTCACCGTCACATCGGGAGGAGGAGGCGGCGCATACGTGTTCTTCTGCCCTCCGCAGCCCGAGACAAGGACAAAGAGAACCGACAATACAACGCACATGCGCACCGGAGACCCGGCGCCGGGCTTCTTCCCGGCACTCGGCCGAACGTCCGTAAACCGATCGAGGAGAGATCCAAACATTCCCGTTTCCTATGATAGCGATCGAGACGCTGAACAGCGAACGACGTCGAATTCCCCAGTCCTGAGTCGCCGGCCGCTCCTTCCCGCCCGAGCGAACAACCGACGCTCATGATCGTGACGCTCGCGCGAATTTTCCCGAAATGGGAACACACCAGTCTTAACAGCGACTTCGGACGGGAAACGACCAATGCTTCTCGCGAGAGCCCGGAGCGAACGGTTCAGGGGCCGTTTCGGTCCGGCGGAATTCGGTCAGGTAATCACGAACGGGGTTTACTTGTCAATCGGGGAAACCCGACCGAAGTTCAGGCAAGATCACGTCCCAAGACAGTCAAGACCGCGTCGAGGCGATTTCATACATCGCGTCCCGGAAGACTTGGAAACTTTTCGAGCGATTTCTGTCAGGATTCCAGTGTTCCGCGACGGCCCGCGCCGCTTCGATCTTCCGCAGTCCGGCGCCAAAATAGCCTGCCCGCCGGAGTATGCGTTCGAACGTCTCCCATGTGCCGCCTCGAACAGCATCGGGATCCCTATACTTCGCTTTTTGGGGAATTGTGGCGGGGATCGCCGAAGCCGAAGTGACCTTCCATCCATAGATGTCCCATTAACGCCCCCTCCTGCATGAACTCCGGGACGCCGACTATGTCCGATGCCCGCTTGACCCGGGTGTAGCCCTGTTCGTCCCGACCGAGTATGCGAACTTCATCGGCCTTCATCGCATTCAAGAAGAAGGGTGAGTGTGTGGTAACCAGAAGCTGTGAATTCACGGTTGCCGCACGGCACTCCTCGCCCAGTTCAACCAACAACCGCGGATGAAGGAAGTTCTCGGGCTCCTCGATTCCGATGAACTGCGGCGGCTCGGGGTCCATGAGCACAACCAGGTAGGAGAGCATCTTGAGTGTCCCGTCCGATGCGTAACGAGACAAGATCGCGCGGTCGAACGGCGCATCCTTGATTTGAAGTAGAAGACGTCCGTCGGGCATTGCCTCTGCCTCCACGCGGTCGATGCGGGGCACGCGGCGTCGCAGTGTTTCAAAGATCTTCTCCAACCGACCCGGTTCTTGTTCTTTTAAGTGTTGGATTACGTTTGGTAAATTGTCGCCCGTTTTGCTGAGTCGCGCTTGCGGGCCCGCTTCCGGCTGACCTCGGGTGTCCTCGATCGAGAGATAGGAGACATACCAGTCTTCTATGAATTCCCGCAGCGCCGCCACTCTGGGGTGCTGAGCGAATTGCCCGAGCGTGTTGACCGCAATGAGATCGGGAGAGCGCAGCGGCGTCTCGACACGTTCGTCCTCGCTATCCGGGACTTCACCGCTGACAGCGCTTCCCTGCCCCCGCTTGTAATCCAAGAACCGAAACGGGCGTCCTCGCTGTCCTCTACGCCACTGAAGCCATTCTTCAGCGACGAACGGGCCTTTGGCGCCCTCATCGAGGGAAAGGTGATACGTGACGATGGGGTAGTCGGGTTGTTCGCGGTACTTGATCTCGATCGTGACGGGACCGTCCTGTCCCCGCGTCTTGAGCTCACGCGCGCGGCCTCGCCGATCCCAGGCATGCCGGAGGCCGAACCGGAAGCATTCGGAAAGAAAATTGAAAACGTCAAAGAGCGTGGATTTGCCGCTCCCATTGGGACCGAGAAGGACGGTCAAGGGGGTGATATCCTTGAGTTCAACGTCCCGAAGAGCGCGATAGTTCTCAACCCGCAACGCTTCGATTCGCGCAGGCCTTTTGCGTTCGGGCTTTCGCCGAACCTGCGGCGCCTTCTCGGCCATGACGCTCTCCCTCTATTCCTCCTCAGGCGAGATCGCTCGATTCTATCGAATTCGTCCGAACGCGTTCCGGCCGGTCGAGCGACACGCTCCCCGGCTGGAAGCTCGATTGCTCATGTCAGAGGAGTTAGACGTCCTCGAAAAAGTATGGGGCTAGGCACTGGATCCGCTGTTCGTAGTCCTCCGGGTACATGAACCAGGTTGCAGCCGAGAACGAACTAAGGAGTGAATTTCCGTCCTGGGGCGTGAAGCAGAAGCCGATGACTTCGTGTCCTTTGCGCACTTCCACGGAGGGCTCCACGATGACCGTCTGGTTGAGCAGTCGGCCGAAGAATCCGTGGTCTCGACCGAACGAGAAGACCTCACACGCGGATTGCTTTCTCGTGAGGCTGATTCGCTCGTCCTTCCGGAAGCGCTCGATCACTTCGTCGCGAGTGACCGCCTGCTTGAGTCGAAGCGTGAAATAGATGCAGTGCATATACTGAGTGTTCAGCTTCAGCGCGGACGAAAAAAGATTCAGGTCAAGATCCATCGTCCGGAAGAGATGATACGCGTCCCGAGCGTGGTGTGTCCCGAAGTCCGGATCTCCGTGCTTGCCCACTTCGGGGCTGGGCACGAAGCCCTTGGTCTGACTGATGTCGTTGGCGCGACGGATGCAAAGGAATCGGCCTTCCACCAAGTTGTCCTCGCCGTCCACGAGCGCGATGCTGTTGATGAGCGCGCAGAGGTTGTGAGTATTACAGCTCACGACGTGAACGAACTTGTCATGATTCTCCTGGAGCGCCTTGTCGTTGATCCCTCGGGCGTACATCTTGCCGAATCCGAATTCGCTCCCTTGCGCGATGAATCCCTTGGTGGACTCGACATAGTTGTCGTAAAAGGCCTGCTTGTTCGAGATACCCACACCGGAGGGCGTGCAGTCGATAACCACGTCCGCCTTTTCCAGGGCTTCTTCGTGAATCATTTGCGGCTTAATTCCCAGGGCTTCAAAGTCGGTCACCTTGCCTTCATCGACGGAAAGCTTGCCTCCTCTTTTGATCAGCGCCTTGAGTTTGGGGACATCTCTGGAAACCGGCGAACGTTTGTGGAAGGTAATTTCCGAGAAGCCGACCTGGTCTTTGAACGCTGAAAGGAGACCAATTAAGGGTTCACCAATGGTTCCGGTACCCACAACGTGTACTACGCCCGTGTCGGACATGACGGCTCAACTCCTTTCGTTGGAATGGAATTACTCGGCGGAATTCGGGTAAGTTGAAACATCCCTCCCGTATCGGGCCCGACTCGACGAGTCGGCCTGTACGGATCTTCCGCAGCGGCGACAAAAGGCCGCAGAGGCGCGCCCAAGCGTTCTTTGCGCCTGGGGATATCGTTGTCTTGCGATTCATGGATCGTTTGTAACACCGCCGATTAGTACGCAGCGGCTCCGATGGCGGAAGCGACAGACAGTCCTGAATCGTGTCTCCGTGCGCTTCGGTCGACCGGCTAATCCAACTCTTCCAGCCTAGCACTTCTTCTCGCCCGAATCAACCGATGCCGCCGGCCGCGCTTGGGTGTCTTATGCAAAGGGCAGGTGTCGCTTCAGGGAGAAGTGGTCGGACGACCGGCGCTCCTGAGATTCGTCTTCAGACGATTCCGTTTGGGTATCTTCTTCGGACGTGTCGGATGCGGCTTCCTGTTCCAACGCATCAGAGTCGGTCTGAGTCGAAGCGGTCGAGTCCGCGGTCGCCGCCTCGTCGGCATCAACGGCTTCCTCTTTTTCGCGCTCGGCGGCCGCCGCTTCCTCGGCCGGCGGCTCATCGAAAGACGCCGCCTCTTCCTCGGCCTCCGTCGCAGCAGTCTCCTGCTGTTCGACGGCTGTTTCACGCGCTTCCGCCGAGGGAGCTTTTTTCTTGCTTCTTCGACGGCGGCGGGATGACTTCTTGGGTTTCTTCTTCTCGGTTTCGGCTTGATCTTCTCTGTCAGCGGATTCGGCGACGTCCCCTCCGGGGTGAGCCGCGATCTCGGCTTCGGCCGCTACCGTTTCCACGGGTTCGGGCCTGAGCGCCTCGACGGTGCTGTCATAATCCGGCAGGACCTGACGGGTTACAATCTTCACCTCTACACCGTGATTCTGTTCCAGTTCAACTATCTGAGAGCGCATCCGATTCAGGAGATACTCGGCGACTCGGCTCGGGACGGTCGCCCTGACCTGGACCACGTCCTTTTTGACGGCCAACGATTTGATCTTCCGAAAGACCGAGACCGCCATCGTCTCCGGCGATCTCACCTTTCCCTCGCCTTCGCACATCGGGCATTCGAGGAATTCTCCTGTGCCGAGCGACGATTTGAGCCGCTGCCGAGAAAGTTCGAGCAATCCGAGCGGTGATATGCGCAGCACTTTCGACTTGGCCCTATCATCCTTGAGACCGGCCTTGAGTTGCTTTTCGACGTCCTGCTTGTGCTTCTTGTTGATCATGTCGATGAAGTCGATGACGATGATACCGCCCAGGTCCCTCAGCCTCAACTGCCGGGCCGCCTCGGTCGCAGCCTCCATATTCACGTTGAACGCCGTGCTTTCGATTCCCCGTTCCTTGGTCGCGCCGCCCGAGTTGACGTCGATGGTCACCATCGCTTCGGTCGGCTGAATGATGAGGTAGCCGCCGGATTTGAGCCTTATACGGCGCTGGTAGACCTGCTCGATTTGCTCTTCAAGCTGGTACTTGTTGAAGAGCGGCCGCTTCTCCTGGCAGAGCTTAACCAGTTTTTCATGGCGCGGCATAACCTGGCGCATGAATTCCCGCGCCTTGTCGTACACCGCCTTGTCGTCGACCAGAATTTCCGAGATATTGGGGTCGAAGTGGTCGCGGATCGACCGGATCACCACGTCCTGCTCACGGTAGAGGAGGGCGGGCGCGTCGACCTCGCCGACCATATTCTCGATGGATTTCCACAATCGCAGGAGGTAATTCAGGTCGCGGGTCAGTTCGGTTTTCGAGCGTCCCTTGCCCGCGGTGCGGATGATCAGGCCTATGTCGTCCGGGAGTTTCAATTGCTTCACGATTTCGCGAAGCTTCTCCCGCTCTTTTTCATCGCCGATCTTCCGTGAGATACCGTGTAGCTCGGTGCCCGGCATCAGAACCATATACCGTCCGGCGAGAGAAATCGCCGTGGTCAGGCTCGCCCCTTTGTTGTCCCGTTCTTCTTTCGCCACCTGTACGATGACGTGGTCGTTCTTCTTGAAGACGTCCTCGATACGCGGGCGCTTCCGAGCACGTTCAAAGGATTCGGGAAAATAGGACGGATGGACGTCGCTGATCGAGAGAAATCCGTTTCTCGATGCGCCGTAGTCGACAAAGGCCGCTTGAAGGGAGGGCTCCACCCTGGTGACCGCGCCCTTGTAAATATTGGCCAACGTCGATTCTCGAGTATTGATCTGAATATCAAGTTCCTGCAGCAAACCGTCCGCAACCACCACCATCCGGCATTCCTCGGGATTGGCGGCGTTGATAAGCATTTTTCGTGACATAAGTATCGTCTTTCCTCTCAGCTGTTTCTTCCGAGCCTCTTCCGGTCTCCGGCGTTTGTGCGCCGGGTCTTCCCCCCGAAAGACTCACTCAATCTATAAGTCTTTTGATCTCTTTCCACAATTCCTTTTTGCCCGTCCCGTCCAATGAGGAGAAGAGCGTCACGGGAACATCCGGACCGATGGTCCGTTCCATTGTCCGTTTGTGAGCGGCCTGTTTGCCTCTGGGAAGTTTGTCGGCTTTCACGGCCGCGGTGATGATGGTTTTTTCATGAAACCTGAGGAATTCCACCAGCGCGAGATCCGACTCGGTCAAACCGTGTCGCACGTCCGCGATCAGCACGACACCGCGAAGGTCTCGGTCGGCGGTCAAGTATGTCTCCACCATGGGCCCCCAGCGCTTCTTCATTTCCATGGGAACCCGAGCGAAGCCGTACCCCGGCAGATCCGTGAATATGAACGAATCGTTGATAAGGTAGAAATTGAGCTTTCGGGTGTGGCCGGGCGTTTTCGACGTCCGCACCAGGTTCCGGCGCCCCAGCAGCGTATTGATCGCCGATGATTTGCCCACGTTGGAACGGCCCGCAAACGCGATTTCGGGCACATCGAGCGACGGATAATGGTCTTCGTGCTCTGCCGATTGCAGATACCGAGCGCTCGAAATCTTCATCGCCCGCTCACATACTCTGTCGGCTCGACCGGGACACTATGAAGACCGCGAAGGTCTTTGTTCTTCACGCCGTAATCGCTCCTTCGTCACTCATGGACGCCAAGTTCGTTTCGATCAGCCGAACCGCGGACGCCAAGGTTTCCGTGTCAAAAGCGAATCGAGCCCCCGCGGCGCCGTAGAGTACGGGCAACGGGGCCGATCCTCCCAAAGCGAGCGCGGCCCGATACGCCTCGACCGCGGCGACCGGATCTTCCAGCGAAGCGCCCCAGATCTGCGTCGCCCCGAGCTGGGCGAGGCCGTACTCCACATAGTAGAAGGGAACGACATGGATATGGAGTTTCTGATGCCAACCGGACCGGAGCTCTTCGGTCAACCCCGACCAATCGATCCACGGCATGAACCGAGTCTGCATCGACGCCCACTTTGCGTCGCATTTCTCGGGATCGCGTGCATCGTCGGGATTCTCGTACGCCCAATGCTGAAATGCATCGACCACGGCCATGTACGGCCAGAAGAGCAGCGCCCACTCGAGGCGCTCACGCCGCGCGCGGGCCGCGTCCTCTTTGTCCGCGTAAAATCCTCCCTCGGACTCGGCCAGGTATCGTCCGGCCAGGAGCTCCATCGCCATGGACGCGACCTCCGCGAATTCCATCCCTACTTCCCGTTGCTGGTGGTAGGGAAGCGCCGAGGCTTCGAAGCTGTGGAACGCGTGGCCCGATTCGTGGAGGAGCGTTTGGACGTCGTCGTGGATGCCGACCGCGTTCATGAAAATAAACGGGCGTTTGACCGCGCTCAAGTGGGTGCAGTATCCCCCCGGCGCTTTGTTCTTGCGGTTTTCCAAATCGAGACAGTCTTCCCGAGCCATGATGTCGAAGTACTCGCCCAGTTCGGGATCGAGGCGGTGAAATATGGTCGAGCATTTGCCCTTGAGCGACGCAACGTCGTCAAAGGGCTTGAGCGGCGGCCGACCGAGGGGATCCACGTCCATATCCCACGGTCGGAGCGACGATACGCCCAGTCGACGTCTTCGTTCCTCGGCTACGCGGTTGGCCGCGGGGAGAACCGTCTGCTCGATCGCTTCGTGGAAGCGTATGCAATCCTCGGGGGAATAGTCAAACCGGTGAAGCTCCTTCCACCGATAGGAACGATAGTCGGAATAGTCGGCATTTCGGGCTATTTCCAGGCGCACATCGAGGAATCGACCCCACAGATCGTTGATTGCGCCCCGATCCTCCAATTGCCGCCGTGATCCGAGCCTCCACGCGCGTTCGCGCTTTTCCCGGTCGGGTCGGAGGAAGACCGGACGCAACCGGGTCACCGTGATTTCCTCCCCTTCCCATTCCACGGTGCGGGCGCCGACGATCTTGTCGTAGTCCGTGCAGAGCTTCTGTTCGCGCGTCTTGAGGGGCAGGTTCTCGGCGCGGAAGAGTTCGGCTTCCGCTTTCATCCTGCGGGCGGGAACCTCAAATCCTTCGGGCAACGCGTCGACTTCGAGGAGCTTTTGCTTGAGGGTTTGCTCGAGCTCTTCGATTCGCGGATAGATGTCGTCGAGGAACGCGTGGTAGCGCTGTTCGGCCTCTTGATCCGACGTATCCTTGGTCACTGCGATATGGAGCCGCGTGTACGTCTCGTCGGTAAGTTCGGCCAACCGGGTCCAATCCCCGAGGAATTCGGCCGTGGCGCCGGCGTTGATTCTGCGATCCGCCAATTCACGGAAATAGGGCTCAAATTGATTCCATGACCAATCAAGCGTTTTCTCCGCAGTCCGCGGAAGCGATTCCCACATTCGCGTCTCCCTTTTCCCGCCGTTCGGCGAGTAAGCGACATCTATTATATTTTACAGACATTACCACGGATTGGAAGTTCTCGGCGCCGAGTCGCCCGATTTTTGGCGAGTGTCGGCTCCCGAATTACCGACAGCGCGGCCTTCGGACAAAGGGCCGGATCGATGGGCCGTCGGCCGGAATCCCCCTCGAGTAGGGCGAGGCCGGACGCCCCGGCGCCGGGCTGCGTCGTTGACAACAGCGGGTTTGATCTTTAGAATTGGCCTTGCCGCCGGGCGCCGACGTCTCGCGAACGAGGATTGCGCGCAGAATCCACTCACGATATCGGACGTATGGAACGGGGATCGGAGATGGTCGATTCGACCCGGGGTTGTCAATGAGAACCGCGGCCGTGTGACGCGATCGGCCGTGAGGGTGAAACCTCGCCCCGATCAATGACGGAAGAACCACGGTCATTCGAATACGGCTGACGGGACAAATCCATGGTAAGCGCATTTTCCCGCAAAGATTTCTTGGAAGCCCTTTTCGACGAATACTTTCAGCGCTTCAAAGGTTTCGTCATGGTGAAGGTGTCGAAGGGCTTGGGGCACAAGGTGGGGACGCGATATTTCCCCAGTCCCGACGTGCTTGTCCGTCAGCAGTATACCGAAGACCAGAATGTCTTCTTCGGGGTATGCCCTCGCGAGAGCATGAAACCCGGTCGGGCCGGTGTTCGGCATCTCGTCGCCCTCTGGGCGGGGGTGGACTTCGGCGCTCAAGGGTTCTCGGGGAGAGAGAATTACTTCGAGGACATTCGTCGCGCCGCCCTGGCGATTCGCAGCTTTCCGATTCCGCCGTCGATCGTTGTCGAGTCCGGCTGGGGCGTGCACCTGTATTGGCTGATGAACGGAGTTCCGGAAATCACGGACTTCCGGAGAATAGAGCGCATACTTGAACGGATCAATCAATATTTCAGATGTGACCGGGAGATGCGAATCGACGCGTCTATGAGACTGCCCGGAACAATTAACAATAAAGTCCTTGGGCAACCCATCACCTGCAACGTGAAGTTCGTCAATCCGGAGTTTCGTTACGATATCGAGGAGTTCGAGGGTCTCGAAGGAAGGATTTTCGGAAGCGGCGCAGCGCGGGGCGAAGAGGTTTCCGCAATCGAAACTGCAGACGATGAGGCGCTTCCGGGGGGCGATCCGGGTGCTTTCGGGCCGGGGCCGGTCGAGAGCGAAGTTCCCCGGTACGCAGACCAAACCCAGCCTCATGAGGGCCTCGCATCACGGCCGGCGGTTACGGATTTCGAGCCGGTTCCTTATCCCGGGACGGAAGACTACGTCACGCCTCCGAGTGAGTCCCAATACTCCCACGCGAAGTCCGAAGAAGCCGTGGACGATCGGTCGCCGCGGCCTACGTCGACCGAGGACGACTACATCACTGTTCCGGATATGGAAGTTCCCGACGCGGTCGCGGCCCCGACGACCGGCGCTTCGTCCCTTGCGACCGAAGTTGAGGCCGTGGAAGTGCTCGAGGAATTGCAGGCCGACGACATTGCCGATGCGGTCGTTTCGAAGCTTGTGAACGAGTTCCGGGAGAGTCTAATCGATGAAATTGTCGAACGAGTGGTGGAACGACTCTCGAAACAATCAGATCGACGGTAAGCGTCGTCTTATCAACGGGGAATCGGCTGCTTATAGCGCCGAGCCGGCGTCTTCCCATCTCTCCTCCCTCACTATCGCCTATTGTGTTGCTTTTTAAATGCGATTACAGTATCTATAAACGCCGGCGCGAGGATGTGCTCATTTTCGCCCGACTTTGGTTGGCTTCGATAAGCTTTTTGGGAGGACACACAGTGATGAAAAAAGTCTTCAGAGCGCTGATCGTGACGTCATTGGCGATCTTTCTCATAGGTCTGCTTTCGGGGGTCGCATCGGCTCAATGGACGGGAAACTACTCCTATAGCGGTGTGTGGTTGAAAGGCGGCGTCGCCGGCGGCGGAAGCGGATATGCTCCCGGCGGGTACAATCGCAGCGGACTCGCGTGGGGCTCGGCCGGCTGGGCTCGGAACAGTCGATACGGTTTCGGCGTCGGCGCCGGACTGGGACCGATGGGTCACGGTAGTTTGGGAATCAAGATACCGATGGTCGGGCCGTTCAACGTTCAGTGGTAAGGCGGTTTAAACCGAGAAGAGGAGAGGAAGAGGCATTTGCGAAAAGTTGGGGGAATCTGAGATTGAGCACGCGACGCCGTGAAGTCTCGCTCGTGGTGAGGGGATCTGTAACCGTTCACCGGGCCGGCGAAAAGCGCTTGATATCTCGATGGGTGAGGCTTGGAGGGGGAGATGAGTCTCCCCCTCCATCCTCACCGGGCGCAGAGCC
>CAYLRL010000020.1:59724-62210 GCA_964385875.1 uncultured Syntrophales bacterium | reverse complement strand
TACGGAGAATTATAAGCTTGACGGTTTGTTGAATACTTGTGTATGGTAACCTTAGCGAGGTAGTGGTTCCAACCGCCGACACCCGCTTCCGATGGATTTCTTACGGTTGGTTTTTGTTTCAGGTAGAGCCCAAAGGTATGGAATCCGCCTATTGACTGGCCCCAACCGGACAAACCACGACCCTGGACCCACGCGGCCGGCGCCGATCGGACACAGGGCGGGCCGACGCTACAGTGAGCATCCTGCCGATCCATACCGAGAACGCCGTCGCGCGCGGCGAACGAATGAGCGTGGCGAACGAGAAGAGCGATCTACGCGATCGAATCGCGGCGCCGGGTCGCGAGCCTGGAATCCCGCGACTTTGCAAATACCTCGATCGTCGTCCGAATGTGGCGTGAGCAAGCTTCTCGACGCGAAATGCTCCCGGTTGCGGTCTCGATCGGAGGATCTTCCCTCATGGAATTCGGATACACTTTCCGGCGCATTACAGGCCTTATCGAGCGCGTTCGGCTCAGCGTTTCAGTAGTCGCCGCCTCGACCCTTATAGCTCTCCTTACGATCGGGGTCGCCCATGCGCAAGTTCTGCCCTCGATGCCTCAGGTGTATCAGCCGAACGCCCCATGTCCGGCGACCGAAGTCGGGGAATTCGCGTTGACGGGACCGTCCGGCTTCGTGGGCACGCTCTTTCCCAATAGAGGCGACGGTCAGTTTCACGAACTCGAGGCCAACGGCCAAGCGCTCAATGGGCTGATAAGCGTACGGCACAAATATCCCCAACGAGGGATCTGGCTGGGCCTCTCCGAGACGGTGAAACTCCCTGTGGATGTGGATGTGGTCTTCGAGGGATGGTACCTCCGGCCCTCACGGTCTGAGGCGGTGTCTCGATATCAGTTCACGGGGGTGGGCGGTGTCGGAACGTCCAAGGACTGGGGTAAGGTGCAGGCCGACTCCTGGTTTGTGGACGCGTTCATGTTGTTCTCGTGGGCCGAAGGGTGGAGAGCGCACGGCTGGAGCCAAATCAACGGCGTTCGGATTGACGTGTACGGGAGAACGCTCGAGGATCCCGTCCGGGTCGACGCATTCGTTCCGCTGCCCATCGCCGATTCCGACCGCATGGAGATGAGCTCCTCGATGGTCATCCCCTACATCGGCATGCAGGTGCAGAGCGAAAACAGCGCCTATGCGGCGACGTTCCGGATCATTGTTTCCCCCCTTGTCATCGGCGGCGTGCATCATGAAGAGACATGGGGCGGACCGAACGGTCGCCGTGAAGAAGGGTCGATTACGTTCAACCGCGGCACGTTCACCGAACTCTTCATAGAAGCGAAGGGGAAACCGTCGGACAGCGTCTCGATCGGCGGGTTCATGAAATTCAGCGCGATCAGCGCCTTCGGCAGCGGGGATCTCGAAGGTTCCCTCGGCGGCGGCGCGACGCAGACCGCCGGATACGACCTGATCTTCAGAAAGATCGCCTATATCCTGGGCGGCACGGCTTCCATCGATTTCTAGCCGGCATGGGTGAGACAACCTACGGGGCGTGCACGACCGCTCGCCCGGACCGGGACTCTCCGCTTATCTCCCGAGCCCCTCCCCATCACCCTTGCCGATGCTTTCGTACATCGTGAAACGTTATGTGGAATTCCGTCCCCTCCTCCGTGAACGCGCGCATCTTTCCGCCCAGTTGGTCCACAAACGTATTCACCAGATCCAGACCGAGAGATTTCGGGTTGAACGGATCGACCGAATCCCCCAGCCCCACCCCGTTATCCGCCACAACGAGCTCACACTCCGAATCGAATGTCGGTTTGAGCGAGATGGTTATCTCTCCTGCTCGCGCGTCGGGGAACGCGTGCTTCAGACAATTGGAAAAGAGTTCGGTGATGATGAAGCCCAGGGAAATTGCGGCGTCCACGCTCAGGGCAACCTCACCGATGTCGGTCTTGACCACGGCGCCGCGGCCGGCGGTCCCGTACGCCCCCATGAGGTAATTGACCAGATTCAGCACGTATTGACGAATGTCAAGGTCAGCCAGATTCTCGGATTGATAGAGCATTTCATGAACGAGCGCCATGGACCGCACGCGGTCCTCGGCGTCCCGGAACATACGGAGGTGGCTCTCGTCCTTGACGTGCTCCGATTGCAGGCCGAGGAGGCTCGACATAACCTGCAGATTGTTCTTCACCCGATGGTGAATCTCCCGAAGCAGGACGTCCTTTTCCCGCAGGGAGGCTTCCAGCCGGCGTTCCGCCGTTTTTAAACCGGTTATGTCGCTGACGAGCGCGGCGAATCCCTTGACTTCCCCGTGCCGCCCCGCATGGGGAACATAGACGCCGCTTACGTCTCGAGGATGATCGTCTCCCAGGGTGAGCGTGTCTTCATATTCAACGAACCGTCCCGCCAGGGCCGCCTCGATATGGGGCTTGGTCTTGGCATACGCGTCGTCTCCGAAGACTTCCTCCACGCGCTTGCCGTGGATCTCTTTCAGC
>CAYLRL010000020.1:51356-59624 GCA_964385875.1 uncultured Syntrophales bacterium | reverse complement strand
ATACGCGTCGTCTCCGAAGACTTCCTCCACGCGCTTGCCGTGGATCTCTTTCAGCGGTTTGCGCAACCATTCCTCGTGGGTCCTGTTGCCGAACTGAAACCGCTGCTCCGAGTCGACGTACGAGATCAGCACGGGGAGCGCGTCGGTGATAAGTCTGAGCTTCTCTTCGCTCTCCCTGAGCGCTTGTTCGGCTTCCTTCCGAGCGGTGATGAGGCCCCATTCCCGGAGGGCCCGCTCGGCCGTGTGCGTCATGTCCGCGAGGGTCATGTCCGACTTGACCACATAGTCCAACGCTCCCGCCTTCATCGCTTCCACGGCGAGTTCCTGGCTGCCGTGCGCGGTCATGACCACCACGGGAAACTGCAGACTGCGCTTGTCCTTCGGGAGTAGATCGATGCCGCGACCGTCGGGAAGCAGCCAATCGACAATGACCAAATCGGGACTGAACGTCTCGAGCTGCTCGAACGCGTCCTTCAGGCAGGAAACCACGGTCAGCTCGTATCTGTCGCCGGCCGCCCGAAACCCTTTCCGGATAAGAACCGCGTGAGCCCGCTCGTCCTCAACCAAAAGTATACGTATTGGCGCCACTGGACTTTCCGTCTCCGATTCCCCGAATATGAAGCTCGTGATCGCGCCGCTGCTCCCGCGGTGGACGCTTTACTTTCTCTGCGCTCTTGAGACCGATGGGGCGTTGAACTCGAGACGCGCAAACCGATATTCCACGCCGCTTCTCTCCCCACCCGAAAGGTCGCTCCATCACTGCCGAGAACGCGGACGGCGCGGAAATGCCGTATGCGGAACGGCACTCACCCTGAACGCAAATCAGGGTCGAATCGCGCGCTGTATCGACAAAGTGTAAACCCGGAACCTACGTTCAGTCAAGCGAGAAAGGTCTAGGTGACCGGATTACTTTAATTGTACCGCTATTTTGAAGCTCAACAACGCGCGTGCCGCGTTCAAGCGTTCCCCAGGACCTGCTCGACGCCTTCGACGCGTTCGCAGACAGTCCCCTGCCCGAACGGACTTGATTTTTCCGTCACGGCCTCTAAACTGCAACCGCGGTCAGCCTATTCGGCCGAAATCAACCACCGGAAGGGAGCTTCGTTATGGACGCGCTCGATGCCATTCTTACCAGACGCAGCATTCGGCGATTCACGGACGCGCCGGTTTCGGACGAGGCCGTCACGGACCTTCTCCGCGCCGCGATGAGCGCGCCTACCGCGGCGAACCATCCGTGGCGCTTTGTCGTGATTCGAGATCGCGCGCTCATGGAAGGCGTCATCCCGTTGCACCCGCACGCTCTGATGCTCAAGACCGCGGGGGTCGCGGTATTGATCTGCGCTGATCCGAGCGTGGCCTCGCTTCAGGGCAGATGGCCGCTCGATTGCGCGGCCGCGGCGGAAAATATGCTGATTGCCGCGAACGCTCTGGGGCTGGGAGCGTGCTGGGTCGGCATATATCCTGTTGAGGAGCGAATGAACGGATGTCGGGAATTGTTCAGTGTGCCCGAGAGTGTCAATCCGTTCTGTATGATCGCGGTGGGACATCCCGCAGAGCGCAAGGACGCTTCCGATCGTCTTGACCGGAGCCTAATCCACTATGAACGGTGGGGCCGAGGCCCTGCGTGATTGCCTCGCCGAGCTGGACGTCGACCGAACGATGGAACGTCCGTCAACCCGAAGCGCCCGATCGAATCGGCTTAGGCGGGTTCACCGCTGAAGCGCCGGCCACGGGAACGGCATTTGATTCTCCGGAGTGATTCAGTCCGGTCAGAAAGTCGGCCATATGATAGTCTGGAATGATCTTGTCAACATGACCCGCTTCAAGCGCAGCACGCGGCATGGAGGGGTTCATGCAATTCCGGACATCTTGTATAACACCCAGACCGCCGGCGTTGCGCACCGCGGTAAAGCCTTTCGCGCCGTCTTTGCCCGGGCCCGACATGATAACCGCGACGGCCCGCCTTCCGATGAGATTCGCTGCGGACTGGAGCATTTCATCGACGCCTTCCGTCGAGTTCGGCGCGCCGGGGGACGGGAAATCGAACACGATGCGGCCCTCGTCTCCGCGCGTGAGCCGCGCGCCCTCGAAGGCCGAGCCAACGTAGCAGCAGCCCTTCTCGATCTCGCTCGATTCGGAGATGCTCCGCACCGGTAGTGCGCTGCACGACTCCAAATAGGACACAAACGGCTCAAGGAAGCGAGGCGCCACGTACGTCACCGCTATGATCACGTCCTCGAAATCCGCCGGTAGATGAGGAACAATCTGAAGGAGCGCATAATACGCGCCGCTTCCGGCCCCGATGCAGATGAACGCGCTACGCCGATCCGCCGGGCCTTTCTTTCTCCTCTTCCCGAGCGGATCGCTTGAAGGCTTTTTCTGATAGCGGATTCTGCGCACACCGATGCGCGCGGCTCGCCTCACTCGGGTGATTATGTCGCGACTCTGCGAGGCGAGGCTTGCGGTTTCGAGTCGCGAAGGCTTGGCGATGAAGTCGAGCGCGCCGTATCTGAGGCATTCAAAGGTGGTCTTGGCGCCCTCCCTCGTCAGCGAGCTGACCATGATCGTCGGGACCGGATGCCGCACCATGATGTGTTTGAGGCAGGTTATCCCGTCCATGCGGGGCATCTCGACGTCGAGGGTAACCACGTCCGGTTTGAGCTCGGCGATCATCTTCAGGGCTTCGACGCCGTCCTTGGCTCTGCCTACCACGTCCAGACGACGGTCCGAACTTAGGATCTTCGCGATCTGAACGCCCATCATGACCGAATCGTCGACAACGAGTACTCGGATGGTGTTATTTGTAGTGCCTTCGGTCATGCCGCTCCACTCAACGCTTCCGTATCGCGTGCCGCACCCCGAGTGCCTTCATGTCTCACAGGGGAGGAATGCAGGCGGAGGTAACATTCGGCAGGCAATCGGATATACTTCACCCTTCCGATTGTGCCCTCGCCCTTGAATGAGGCATAATCCGTTAAAACGCCTTCCGATGGTAACAGACACGTTCTCGCGGAGTCAAGCGAGGTTCTTTAGTTCCTCGTTCGTTTTCGGTTATGTCCCTCCCTTCGCACGATTACCTGAACCATCGCTTCAACTACAACACGCTGCCTCCTTGCTTTACCGGGTATTATCATCACGTAATAAGGTTTTACAGTTGACTTGGATCGCTCAATACGGGAAAAAGGAAATGCGCGCATCAGCTTGATATTCCAGCGAACGGGTCATGGAATTCGACGGAAGGACACACTCCTCATCTCAAGCGGACAAAGATCCGTCCCCCGGGCCGGCCGACGCCCCCGCGTCGACGCTCATGGATCTCGACGGACTGTTCGACGACCCGCCGTCGTCTCGAGACTCCGCGGAATCGAGAGCGGGCGGGCGGTTTCAAGCGTCCACGTTTGCACGGCTCTTCTCCGCGTTTCCACTACCCGTCTTTCTCATTGATCGATCCACGGCAATCCTCTTCGCGAACGAGGCCGCCGAGTCGATTCCCGGCGCGGAGACCGAAATAACGGGCCTGAAGTTCGATTCTTTTACGGTGAGTCCCCAATCCGCGGAGGAGCTGGGATCTGCGATCGAACATGTCCTGGACACCGGCGACGCGCGGACCTTCGAGGATGCGCTGCGAGTCGGCCGCGCGCGACTTTGGGCGCGCGTACGCGTGCGAGGAGTGAGAATCGGCGGCGAACCCCTGGCGTTGGCGGTCATGGAGGACGTCTCTGAGGAGAAGCGGCAATCCATCCTCAATCACCGTCATGAGGGCGAGCTGCAGAGGATTCACTACGAACTGGAAAAACGTGTCAGCGAGCGCACAGTCCAGCTGCGTGAGGCAAACGAGCGGCTCACAAAGGAAATAGCCGAACGCAGTCGCGTGGAAACGGAGCTCAGAAACGCTCGCGAGCAGCTGGAAGAGCGCGTCAAACGAAGGACAGAAGAACTCACCCTCCTCAACGAGCACCTCAAAAGGGAATTCGAACAGCGTCGTCGAGCGGATGAGGCCCTGGCAAAGTCCGAGGAAAAGTTCCGCACCATCTTCCGGGACTCGCTCGACGTCATCCTGATTATCGACAGCGCGACCGGAACGATCCTCGGCGCAAACAACGCTTTGCAGAGGATACTGGGCTACGAACCCGACGGGGTGATCGGCCGGCATTTCTCCGTGCTCTATCCCCCCGAACCCGAGGACGGGGAAGCCCCGGAGGAAGACTCGGTCCGCGTTCACGGCGCGGTCTTCGAGGCGCACGAGATTATCGACTCCGAAGGCGAGGCTGTTCCCATGGACCTCACGGCCACCGTCATACCGTGGGAGGACGGGACCGCGCTTCTGGCAACCTTTCGGGACATACGCGACCGGGAACAGGCTCTACGGGCGCTCCAGGAGAGCGAAGAGCGCTACCGCACACTCTTCGAGCAGGCCGGCGACGCGATTTTCCTCGAGGACGCCGCGGGATCAATCCGTGACGCGAACGGCGCCGCGGTCTCACTCTTCGGGTTCGATCACGAGGAATTGAAGCGCATGCGCGCGACCGATCTCTGGCCGTGCACAACGGTGGGCGCCGAAAAGACTGAGGAACGGGACCGATCGATCGAGCGGCCCACGGAAACTCTGGGCCGACGCAAAAAAGGAGACGCCGTACCGATCGAGATTGCTCGCGCGGCGTTCAGATCGGGTGAGGAGACCTATTTTCTCTCCATCGTTCGTGACATCTCCGACCGCAAGAAGGCCGAAGAAGCGCTGCGACAGGCGCACGAGCTCCTCGAACAACGGGTGTACGACCGCACTCGGGAATTGGTGGAAACCAACGAACGCCTCGAACGGGAAATCGTCCAGCGGATGGAAGCGGAACGAACGATAACCGCATCTCTTCGAGAGAAGGAGGTGTTACTTCACGAGATCCACCATCGGGTCAAGAACAATCTCCAGGTGATATCGAGTATGCTCACGCTCCAAAGCGGACGAGTTCGGGACGAGCATACCGCGGCCGCGCTCGAGGACAGCCGCAACCGCGTCAGGTCGATGGCGTTGATCCACGAGCAGCTGTACAGATCCCGAGATCTGGCTCGGATTGATTTCGCGGATTTTCTCAAAGACCTCACCGCCGCACTCTTGTCGTCATACGCCGAGAACCGCGCTGCGGTCTCGTTTCGGATCAAGGCCGAGCAGGTCTCCTTGGATATTCAGCAGGCGGTTCCCTGCGCGCTTGTGGTCAACGAACTGATCTCGAACGCGCTCAAACACGCGTTCGCCCAAGGGAGCGGCGGCGTTATCACAGTGGAATTCGGCCGTCACGGCGACCGGGAATTCCGCCTGGTCGTGGCCGACAACGGTCGAGGACTTCCCGAAGGGCTGGACTATCGATCTTCGCGGTCTTTGGGGCTGCGCCTTGTGGTAAAGTTGGCGGAAATTCAACTGCATGGTAAACTGGAAGTGGGGTCGGATTGCGGGACGAAGGTGAGCGTTATCTTTCCTCGACGTGACTCGGCCGCCGCGGAGAGAGAACATGCCGGCTGAAACCATAATGATCGTGGAAGATGAAGTCGTTTTCGCGATGGAGCTTGAAGAAAAGCTCGACCAGATGGGCTATACCGTGAGCGATGTCGTCTCCTCGGGTGAAGGCGCTCTCTCCAAGATCAACGGGACTCAACCCGATCTTGTCTTGATGGACATACGGCTGGACGGAGACCTTGACGGCATACAGGCCGCGGAACAGATTCGGAGCCTTCATCATATTCCCGTTGTGTACGTGACGGCCCATTCCGACGAGACCACGCTCAATCGCGCGAAGATCACCGAGCCGGTCGGATACCTGGTCAAACCGATCACGGAAAAAGACCTGCGGATCACGGTCGAGATGGCCTTGTACAAGGCCAAGATGGAACGGCGACTCCGTGAGAGTGAAGCGCGCTTCAAGGCCATGTTCGAGACGGCCGAAGATTGGGTCTTCGTCAAAGACGCGCAGTTGCGATACACCCATGTGAATCCCTCGATGCTCAGCTTCTTCGGGATCTCATCGTCCCAAATCATCGGTAAGTCGGACGCGGAACTCATGGGCCCGGAAGAGGCGCGGCTGATTCGTGAGACCGAATCCCGAGTGCTTGCGGGGCAAACGGTCGAATCCGAGCAGGGGGTGACGCTTAAAGGGGTCAAGAGCGTCTGGGATTTCGTCCGCGCGCCGATCAGAGACGGAGCGGGCCTCATCAACGGCCTGTGCGGCATCGGCCGGGACGTCACCGACCGACAAGGCCGAGAATGGGACGCGGGCGGCGATGTGGACCCGGTCCGGAGCGACGAGTATCCCTCGCCTGCGATGCGGCATACGCTCAGCCAGGTTCGATTGGCCGCAAAGACCGACAGCACCGTCCTCATGCTGGGCGACAGCGGGTCCGGCAAGGATTTTCTCGCCAAGTATCTGCACGATAATTCCTCGAGGGTAAACGGTCCCTTCATCAACGTCAATTGCGCGGCTATCCCTGCGGAGTTGGCTGAGTCGGAATTGTTCGGTCACGAAGCCGGCGCGTTTACGGGATCGTCCCGCCGAAAACGAGGTCTGTTGGAATTGGCGGAAGGCGGGACGCTGCTTCTCAATGAGATTGGCGAACTCTCTCCACAACTGCAGGCGAAGCTCTTGACCTTCCTCGATACCCATTCTTTCACTCGTGTGGGCGGCGAACGAAGCATCTCCGTCAACACCAGACTGGTCGCCGCGACCAACACCGACCTGGAAAAGGAAGTGGAGACGGGCAAATTCCGCAAAGACCTCTTCTATCGCCTGAACGTGGTCACAATCCGCGTTCCGCCGCTTCGAGAGCGAAAGGAAGATATCCCTGCGCTCGTGGATTCCCTGCTCCGGTCTCTTCACAAGAAACTCGGACTGCGGAGGCTCCCGTCCGTCCAAGCGGACGCCATGGAAACGCTGAAGGATTATCACTGGCCGGGCAACGTGAGAGAGCTTCGGAACGTGCTGGAGCGAGCCTTGATTCACAGCGACGGACGAACCGTCAACGCCGGGCACATCGCTCTTGACGCAGGACCGGCCATCGATATTTCCGGTGGCGACATCTCGTTCACACTGAGAGTAAGCAAACAGAGCACGATCAACGACGCGGTTCGAGACGCCAAGAAGTTCGTCGTCGTCGAGGGATTGCGCCGCTCCGGCGGCAATGTGAAAGAGGCGGCCAAGCTTCTGGGTATTTCTCGGGACGCAATGAATTATCTCCTCAAATCGTTGGACATTCAGCGACCGTGAGCCGGGAGGCCGGTCTTCTCGCTAAGAATTGACGCGATATGGTGAAAAAGGCGATTTTTCGCGTCGAAGGACGCGCGTTGTGTTAGAATGCCATGAAAATCATTGGGGGGAGCGCTGTCTCATGTTGGATCATTTCCATTCAGCGGGCGACCCATAGCGGTAAAGCGACTCGCAGCCGGGCGCAGGGAACGTCGCCTTCGGCCGACGATTCGAGTGCGCTATAATTGATGAGTCTCAAGGAGCATGCGGTCATGTCGCCCTCGCACAAGATCAAAGCCATAGACGTTATTCGGGATATCAGGGCCGGTATGGGCGGATCGGAAATCATGGACAAGTACGGCCTTTCCTCGGAGCAACTCCAGACCGTCCTGGCCCAACTCCTCGATCAACGGCAGATCATCACCACCCAAATCGTCGAAGACATCAAAGCCGGGCTGACCGACGACGATCTCATGGAACGGTACAGCCTATCTCCGGAGGGTCTTCGCATAACCTTCGCCAAGCTCGTGAAGCGCAAGTTCATGACTCAAGAGGAGATCGATAACCGGCGCTCACTGTACGTAAAAGCGCCCGCGACGAAAGGCGACCGCAGGGAGCTTTCACGACGGCGGCCGCCGCTCTCCGTCTCCGTTCACGACGACGAGGACCCGGGAAATTACGGCACGGTGCTCGACATCACCCGGAAGGGTCTCGGTCTCAGGGGAATATCCGCGGAACCGGGCCAAACCAAGCGCCTTACGGTATTGGGCGACGAGTTCGGCGAAGTGGATCCGTTCCAGTTCGAGGGCGTATGCAGATGGGTCCGTGAAGACCGAAACAACGGGCGCCGGCTCGCGGGATTCGAAATAACGGGCATATCGCCCGAGAGCCTCGCTCGGCTGCTCAAGTGGCTGCGGGTCTGCACCCTGGGACTCGACGATTAGAACGAGGCCGCAGCGCGGGCCGTGCCGGCTCGCACAGCGATCCCCCGTCGTTGTTTATCCTTCTTTCTCGGTTCCTTTGCCTTTCTTCTCTTGGGTCT
>CAYLRL010000020.1:0-51256 GCA_964385875.1 uncultured Syntrophales bacterium | reverse complement strand
TCTTCTCTTGGGTCTTGGACGCCGGGGCCACGGCCCCCTTTGCCTTTAACAGCTCGACCGTCTCTTCCCGGTTGTTTCGCTGCGCCAACTCGAGAACGGTCACACCATCGTCGAGCCGAGCGTTGACGTCTGCGCCGTTTTCGACGAGCATCCGGACGACGCCGGTATGTCCTTTGGCCGCCGCCGGCATGATGGGGGTCAGTCCTTTTTGGCCTTTGACGTTCGGGTCCGCGCCCTTCGCCAGGAGCATCTTCACGAGCTTCTCATGACCCAGGAACGACGCGGCCAGCAACGGCGTGGTCCCGTCCTGCGCGCTCACCTTCACGTTCCCGCCGTTTTCCACCAAGACTTCCGCCACCTCCGGGTGACCCTTCACCGCAGCGAGGAGCAGCGCCGACGCGCCGGCTTGGTTCAAATCTCCCACCTCCGAGCCGTGCTTCAGGAGGAGCTTGACCGTCTCGAGATGTCCGCCGCCGGCGGCCGCCATCAGCGGCGTAACATCGAATTTGGCTTTCGTCCGGGGATCGGCCCCGGCTTTCAGAAGCGCATCGACGATTTCGGTGTGGCCGGCGCTCGCTGCGATCATAAGAGCGGTCGCCTGAGTTCGGCCTTCCCGCGCTGTCACGTCCGCTCCCTTCTCGATCAGAAACTTGGCGATGTCGGTCCCCCCCTTGAGGCTCGCCGCCATCAGGAGCGTAATCGACTGGTCGGTCTTTGCGTTGACATCCACCCCTTCGTTCAAGAGGCTCTTGAGCGCCTCGAGATTACCGTCGCCCACGGCCTTGAACGCGGCGTTCGTCGCTTCCTCCGATGCGACGGCCTGTGAGCCGCTCGCCCCACCCCAGAGGCACACGCAGAGAGTTATCGCGACGATAACCGGCCCGACCCGTCGTTGGATTCCGCACAATTTCATAGCTCCGTCCCTTCGCCCCGGGTAACGGGGCGGGCGATTGCGAAGCGGCCCCCGCGGTCGATACGGGGAACCGTTCGGCGCCCGGTTTTTCCGCCACGATACCCCGGAATGTCTCCCGTGTCGACCCGAAGTCCATTCGGAATCGGTGAGCATGTCCGCCGGGGCGATGTCAACGGTTCGGCCGCGTTCGCGGTTATCCCGCGCAGGGTCCGGATTCGTCCAACGTGCAGATGCAACAGAGAAATTGGCCGGCTTCCGTGTCGCTGAGGTTGCGCATCCCATGAGGTTCCATGCTTGGAATGTAGACCAAGTCTCCGGGCCCGCATACGGCGGAATTGGTTATTTCATCGGAATCCGCATCGAACTCCCAACATTCGAATCGGCCGGACAGGATATACATGGTCTGTTCGTAAGAGTGGTTATGAATCGGGATCTCTCCTCCGGGAGCGATGGTGAAGAGCCGCAGTCCGTACGCCGGCCCGCCCTGCGCGTCTCGGCCCGCCCTCGAGAGCCATCGAACCTCGACGCCCACGGCCGCGCCCTGTCCGCCCTTGTACGGGACCGTTCCCACTGCGGCGTTTTCCACATCAACCGATTTCATTGCGATCATACAGTCTCTCCTCTGACGAAGTGGCGTCGGTCTTTCATCGAGTCCGCGGCGCGCTCCGCATCAGGTCGAACGCGACTCGGTACGCGTGTTCGTTCGACGAGGCGCGCGACTCGATAAGTCGAGAATACTCCCCATACCATACCACACCGCCGCGTCGCAGCTCGGCGCGCGCTCAACAGTCTCCCGCGCTCGCGTGACCGCGCAGCCTATTCACGTGTGATCGAAGGAAAGAAGCCGGATAAGTTTGCGCAATTCGTCGCGTCCCGTGGACGAGACGTCCGTTATGCGATAGAGAACGCTCGTTTCCCCGCCCGCGGCCGACGAGCCGGTCTTTCGGCACTCGGCGTCCACCACGAACGGGAAGATGTCAGCGAATTCATCAGGTCGAATGAGCAAGCTCTTTGCCGCGCCTTCCCCGCATGAAATCCCGACGACCTCGATCTCTTCCTCACTGATCTCGTTGACGAAGCCCTCGGCTTCCAAATCGTCCACATCGTAGACCGGCAAGGAGAACAGCACGTAGTGTCGGGTCGGCGCAGACTCGATGTCGGGTTCGGTCTTCCGGCGTTCCTCCTCCCGATTGGTGATCTCGGAGGACGTAAGCAACCCGGCGTCGACAAGCTTCTTGAATATAAACTGAAGTTCCCGAGCGCTGACAAGGCCGTACGTTTTCATGATGTCCGTGTCGGTTCGGCCCGCCTTGATCTGTTCCAGCAGCGCTCTGGCCGAGACGTCGCGTTGTTCCGTCGCGCCCGGATCGAGCCGTTGCGCTTCCGCGCGGCCCCGGATTTCCGCTTGGGTCAGCGCACCCGTTTCCGCCAGTTTCCGGAAGAGCCGCAGGAGTTCCAGCGCGGAAAGCTGAAACCGCTCCATGAGTTCCAAATCCGAACTGCCGGACCGTATGAGCCTGATGGTCTCGAGCACGTCAAATTGTCGTTTGGCCATGAGCCCGTATCCCCACCGCCGGCGCATATGCCGTGTCGACAGGCGAGTCCCCGCCCACCACTCAGACCGGTCTCTCGGATCCACCATCCCGAGCCGCGGCCGGGAAAGTTTCACCATGGACCCGTTCCGTCATGTGAACAGACAAAGCGCAAAAAGGCACACACCAACCGGCGGACCGAGGTTGTCCGTCATCGTTCAATCTTCACGGAAATTCGGCCGGCGTGTCAAGAGCAAAGCGACGCCAGAGGCGTAGTGACGGGCGCGGTTGTGAGCCCTGAATCACGTATTGATGAGTTGGCCGGATGACGCTTAAAAAGCCGCGCGATGAGAGGTGCGCGATAAGTGCGCACATAATCGCTCGGCGTGCGTCGCAATCACGCACGGACCGATATGGGAGAGGCGGTGTAATATCGGCGATTTACCAGGCAGGCATGCGGAGGGTGCGTGAATATCCTGCACACGGTCTTGACGGATTGGGCGCCGCCTCGCCTCACTCGAACAATAATCCACGAGGATAATTGGTAGTTTTGCCTAACCTCTCAGCCGGCACGCTATGTGCTTATAGTTTAGACAGGAACGGGAGTCTGACAGAATGGAAACGTGTGGCGCTCACAAGGGGAAGACTCTATGCGACTGTGAGCGCCACCCAACTTCTCGCCCCGATCCGGGCGCTCTTCGGCCAATGCCGAAAATCCCGTGAAAGAAAGGAATCGCTACGCGGAAAGGCCTTATTCGTTCGACGGGGTCGGCCTCATCCTGTGGTTGTTGAAGTTCATGCGCTCGCTGCGCCGGGAACGCCTCATGTTGCTGCGAAGATCTCACACTCGTGTACGCCCGGCTAAACCCTCGATCCCACGACAACGAATCCGGTTAGGGTGTTCTTGACCGTCGTTTGGTCCGATCGAACGGCGGTAGAGGACGACAAAGCGGAAACTCCGTTCACTATCTGGAACGCGGCCTTCCCGTCGGGGCCCTCCAACATGGAGGGCCCCTTCGTACACGCGCTCGACGCCGCTTCGAACCCGGATTCGATGGTTTTTGAGCGTCTTTGAATAGAGGAGCCGAAGCGGCTCGTCGACGCTGTTCGATCGTTCTGTGGGGGGCTCAGAGGTGAAATCCGGCCGATCGTTTGTTCGGGAATTCAAACATGTCTCCATCTGTCGAAAACAAGCTCATAATGGGAAAAAAAACGCTGAAAACCGGCGCGATCGCGCCCTTTCCCGGGATATACCCGGCGCCCGCTTGTCCGCCGAGCGCACTGTGGTGAAACGTATCGATCAAGACTCTCGAATGTGGAACATAGACGCGGCGGTCGAACCGACGCTGTTCGATCTCGCCGCTCTCCTTCGTCGGGCGGCGGCGGATGTAAAATCACGTTCCCGGGCCCACGGTCGCGACGACCGGCAGGGAATCGTCTTCGACCTCTCCCTGACCCCCGGCTGCGTTGTCAAAGGCGATCGGGAAAAGATGCTCGACGCGTTGACCGCGCTTATGGAAATATCCGCCCGTTCCGCGCCGTACAACGGCGTCGTCTCCGTTGATACGACGGTTCGTTCGGGTCGGGTAACGATCACGGTGAGAGATCGCCATATCGAATCGGGCGCCTCCGGATATGAGCCGTTGATCAGCCCCTTTCGGCTCCGCGGGTCGACGTCGGGCGAGAAGAGCCTTTCGATGATTTATGCGGTTGTGACGGCCCACCGCGGCGCGATGTCGATGGACATCCGGTCGGGACATGGGACCACCTTCATCGTTGAGTTGCCGTTTGCGTCTTCGGCGGGCGACGCACAGGGGTGCACGACCGACCCGATCGCCCCGAGGAAGAAATCCGTCCTCGTCATCGACCCCTCCGAATCGACCGCGACCTCGTTGAAAGCCGTGCTGGGTAAACGAGGGCACGCCGTCTTGAAGGCGCTTACTACGGGCATCGCGCTGGAATTGGTCCAACGGGTTCAAATCGATTTTCTCATCTGGTCGCGGGACGCGACCGACGCGAACGGACGTCCCATTGTCGACGACATCATCAGGTTGTACGCACGTCACGGTCTTCCCAGACCCTATGTGATTGCGGTATCCAATGAGGGGCCCGTCAAAGAACCGGACTCCCATGGACTCCGGGCCGAAGTGGACGCGCACCTCCACAAGCCGATCGACCCGGCAAGCGTGCTGGAACTCGTCGAGAAGACACCGCTGCCCGGCTGGGACGTCGGGACCGACTGACGCACCGCTTTGCGATTTCACTCGACTCCCCTTCCAGTAAGGCCTAATGAGGTTCTCCCCCGGTCGGCGCGGTGTTTTTCGCTTGACAGATAAAGGGCCCTCACGGTATGTGTTGAAATACCTCTATCGGAGGAAACCTGAGGAGTCTCTTCGACGGGTTCAATGAGCATGCGTAATCGATACTTTAGCTATTACTATTATTTTCCGTATCGATTCATCCGCCTGCGTCCCGAGGAGGAGAACTCCTAAGCGTATCACAACGTAGATATACAACGGGCCATGGGCGGCGCGAGGCAGCCCATGGCCTTTTCGGTTTTCGGACAAGGTCCTGGGCTCAGCCCGGGACCTTGTTTTTTGTGGCCCCAGGAGGAAAAAGCATGACACCGATTGCGCAGGAAGCTGTTCCGGGAGCGACCCCCGGCGATCCGGTCACGGCGGACGCGGTCACCGCACCGAAGCTTCCGCCCTACAAGCTGGCAAGCCGGCTGACCCGACCCGCGGCGACGCTCGTTTCCGTCGGGGAAGTCGTCGTCGGAGGTCCGCAGTTTATCGTCATCGCGGGTCCGTGTTCGGTGGAGAGTCGCGATCAGGTGATCTCAACCGCGGAAAGTGTGGCAAAGCACGGCGCGCACATCCTGAGGGGCGGCGCATTCAAGCCGCGCAGTTCGCCGTACAGCTTCCAGGGCCTCGAGGAAGCAGGCTTGAAACTCCTCGACGAAGCGCGACGCGCGACCGGCCTTCCCGTGGTGACGGAAGTCATGGATTCCGAGGATATCCCTCTCGTCGAGTCATATGCGGACATTCTCCAGGTGGGTAGTCGAAACAGCCAGAATTTCTCGCTCTTGAAGCGGCTGGGCAGAGCCCGCAAGCCCGTCCTACTCAAACGCGGACTCATGACCACACTCGACGAATTCCTCATGTCCGCCGAGTACATCCTTGCCGCGGGCAACGACCGGGTCATCATGTGCGAACGAGGCATTCGCACCTTCGAAACCGCCACCCGCAACACCCTGGATCTCAGCGCGATCCCGATCCTCAAGGAACGAACCCATCTTCCGATCATCGTCGATCCCAGTCACGCGGTCGGCGTCGCCCGCTATGTCGAGCCGTTGGCCAGAGCGGCGTTGGCCGTCGGCGCGGACGGTATCATGGTGGAAGTTCACAGCGACCCCGCACACGCGCTGTGTGACGGCGAGCAATCGCTGACCCCGGAGGTCTTTGGCCATTTGACCGAGGAGTTGCGGACCATGGTTCATCTCTTCGGCCGAGTGATCTGAGCGCCTCTGAACCATGTGCTCCCCGGACGGCACGGGAGACGGACCGCGGCGCGCGCCGCCAAACTTGGGACAACCATTATGGCCGAAAACCTACTGAAACACTTGAGAGCAGAGATCGATAGGATCGATCGAGACATCCTTGATCTTATCGAGCGGCGAGTGAGCGCGGCTCGGCGGATCGGCGACATCAAGGCGGAGCGCAACCTCGCCGTCGTCGATATCGCCCGCGAGAATGCGATTCTTCGAGCGCTTCAGCAACGGAGTTCCGGGCTCGCAACCGACGATGCGCTCGCCGCGATATTCACCGAGATCATCTCCGCATGTCGGGAGGTTCAGCGGGCGACGCGCGTCGCATACCTGGGCCCTCCGGCGACCTTTACCCATAGGGCGGCGATCGATCGCTTCGGCAAAGCCGCGGACTTCGCGCCTGAAGATTCGATTCACAGCGTGTTCCGGCAGGTGGAATGCGGCCACGCGGATTTCGGTGTCGTTCCGGTCGAGAACTCGTCCGAAGGATCGGTGAACGCGACGCTCGACGAATTGACCGAAACGAGTCTCAGGATATGCGGTGAAGTCCTTTTGCCGATCTCCCACTGCCTGGCGGCCCGGACGCCGGAACTCGGGTCGATCAGGACCGTCTTGTCGCATCCTCAAGCGCTGGCGCAGTGTCGCTCGTGGCTTCGGGAGCGCCTTCCGGGCGTCGAACTCCGGGGAGTCTCCAGTACCGCGGCCGCGGCTCAAGAAGCGGCCCTCCGTGAGGATTGCGCCGCGGTGGGCGCCGGCATGTGCGCGGATCTGTACGGCCTCCACATCGTCGTGCGGGACATACAAGATCGGTCGTTGAACCTGACTCGCTTTCTCATTGTCGGCGTCGAGTCCTGCGAAGCCACGGCGCGGGACAAAACGTCGATCGTGTTTTCGACCGCGCATCGACCGGGCGCGCTCCACCGCGCCCTGGCCGCGTTCGCACAGCGGGAAATCAATCTCCTCAAGATCGAATCACGACCGTCGAAGACTGCGCCGTGGGAGTATGTCTTTTTTACGGACTTCGAAGGCCACGAGACGGACGACCGCGTGCGGCCGGCGCTGGAAAACTTGCGGGACGCGGTTCAGCGACTCAAGATATTGGGGAGTTATCCCGTCGGCTTGTCCGCTCGTCGGGCGGCGCGCTCCGACGCGGAACCGGGCGATCGTCGTCCCTGCGAATCGGTTCGTACGAACGAAGATCCGGCGGCGCCGGACTACCTGAAGCCGCACGCGGTCGGGGGCGCGCAAGGCGAATCATGAGTTCCCCTACCATCTGTATTGTCGGCGGTGAGGGCAAAATGGGGCGGTTCTTTCGAGACTTCTTCCGTTCCGCGGGTCTCTCCGTTTCGGTCGAGGACCCGAAACTCGGCCCTGTGGATTGGCAGTCAGCCGGATCGTGCGATGTCGTTCTGCTTGCGACATCATTGTCCGCTGTGGAGGAAGCGGCCCGCCGGCTGGGACCGTTCACGCGTCCCAACGGCGCGGTCATCGATATCGCCTCGCTGAAAGCGTCGCCACTTCGAGCCATGCTCCGTCATTGTCGCGGCGCGGTGGTTGGAAGCCATCCCTTTTTCGGGCCGACGGTCGGTTCCCTACGCGATCGCCTTGTCTTCATCTGCCCCGGGCGGGGGCGGCATTGGACCGACTGGTATCGGACATTTCTCGAAGAGCGGGGCGCGCGTGTCGTTCCCATCGTTCCGGAACACCACGATAAGCTCATGGCGACCGTGCAAACGCTTCGGCATCTTCTGTTGATCTTTCTGGGACGCACCCTCATGCGGACCGACTTCGATGTGGACGCGAACCTTCCCCTATCGGGTGAATGGTTCTCGCTCCTCGTTGACATGCTGACGCATCAGATGTGTCAGGAGCCGGACCTTTACGCGCAGTTGGCCGTGAGGAATCCGTATGTTCCTTCCGTTCTCGACGCGTTCGAGGAATCGGTGAAAGAAACGATTGAGCCTACGCGGGCGGGCGACGCCGGTCGTTTGATAGACGTGATGAATGAGCTGCGATCGTATGTGAGGCCGGGCGGCAAGCCGACCGACTAGGAGGAGGGCGCCTCGGCGGCTCGATCGGCTTCCAGTTCACGGAGGGTTTCGAAGAGCGCGGTAATATCGAGCGGCTTTTCGACGACCGCGTCCACCCCGGATTCGGCTATCTTCGCGGCTTGGTGAGACTGATCGCCCCATCCGGTGAGGATAATGAAGACCGGCTTGGGGATTCCCGCGGATCGGCAGAATTCGCGGATACGTTTTCCCACGGTCCACCCGTTCATGCCGGGCATGGCAAGGTCGCATATCACCACGTCGGCCGGGTCCGCGCGGAAGGACTCGAGTCCCTCGTCGCCCGACAGCGCGGTGGATACCTTTTGATCCAGCCTGCTCAACCCTTGTTTGACCATGTCCACAATGGGCTTCAGATCGTCGATGACCAGAACCGAAAGGCGGGGGACCGACTTCTGTTCGAGGTCGGGTGAATCCGCAGGCCCCCCTCCGCCCTCGTGAGGCGGCGCGCCGATGCGAAGGGCGTCGAAGGCGTCCGATTGCGAAGTCGGGTCGCCCCCCTCCGTGAAGCTCTGTAAAAGCTTGGCCGTCTTTGACGCGACTCGAATCGTCTCCAGCATGTCGTCGAGATTTGTTCGGAGATCTTCGAGATTGCCGGAATCGAGACTACGTCGGGCGAGCTCGCCCCTACCAAGAAGAAGCTGAAGCGCGTTATTGAAATTGTGCGCGATCCCTCCCGCCACGGCTTTCAACTCGTCCAGCCGCGCACGGGATTCCTCTTCGCGCGCCGCGTCGGTGATATCACGGTCGAGACCGACCACACGCGTTGGACGCCCCTCTTCGTCACGATCCACGACTTTGCCCCGGCCCTCCATCCGCCTCCATTCCCCCGATTCGGCCCGCGCCCCGTATTCGAAACGGTAGGAAGCGGTCTCCCCTTCCGCGTGGCGCCGAAGACGATCCATCATTCGAGGAAAATCATCGGGATGTATGACCCGCCGCAGGTCGGGGGCGTCCGAGGGGACATTTCCCACGTCGTAGCCGAGAAGAGCATACCAGTTTTCGCTGAATTCGGGCGTATCGGACTCCGGCCGCCACTCCCAGGGCGCAAGATCCGCTGCCTTCACCGCGTGCGCAAGGCGGTTTTCGCTTCCTGCGAGGAGCTTGCCGAGGTCCTTTCTGTAAATGGCCATTTCGACCGCACGTTGAAGATCCATAGGGGACACCGGCTTGATGAGATATCCCCCCGGTCGGGTGGCTTTGGCCCGTTCGAACAACGTCGAATCCGTGTGTGCCGTAATGTACACGATCGCGCAGTCGGTCTCATCCATGAGGCGCTCGGCGGTCTCAATGCCGTCCATCGGGCCGTCCAATGCGATGTCGATCAGAGCGAGGTCCGGCGGCGTTTCCTTCGCCGATTCAATGGCCTTCTCGCCGGAACGCGCCGGCTCGGCGACCCGGTAACCCCACTCCTCGAGCAGAGCGGCGGTTCCTCTGGAGACAAGCAAATCGTCTTCTACAATGAGCACCCGTGGTTGCCGCATGAATAACCCGATCCATCTCCGTGGTCGATTCGCGCGACCGGTCCCTCGACACGACGTTGGTCGGGGGGTCCCGTTCGATCGCCGGCCGGGATGACAGAAGGCCTTTGCCGTTCCATGCGCGTCTCGGGGCAGGGATCACAAGAGAGAGGCGGTCCGGGCGATTACGTCGCTCGAGCGGTGTCAGTCGAAATTGTGCCCGAAAAGTGAGACCGGCATGGTCGATTCGTTATCCGTGGCTATTTCCAAGCCTCATTCCGTGGACGCCCCGTCGCCCGGCAGTTGCGTCCAGCCAACCGTCCGACGTCTGCGACGATTACCCCAGCGTCACTATACCACCGGGCCGCCCGCGCTGCAAAGCCTTATGCGCTGCGACGATGAGACGTCGCGCGGTCGTATTTTCGCAGGCTTTTGGAGCCGGCTTTTCACCTTTCGGCCTGACAAAAATCATGAAAAACGGAGTTTTCCGTCTCCCACACGAAGAGGGCTATGGTATCCTGCCGTCTAAGCCGACAATTGTCGGCCCTCCGGCCGGAAAGAATTGATGATGCGTATTGGAAAGCTGACGGCTCTTATTTTAGTGTTCCTTTTGCCCCCAGCCGCGTTTTGCTGGGAAGGGAAAGCGGTCGAGGCCGTTCACGGAGACGAGTTGCGGGTGGTGCGACCGGACGGCCGGATCGAGAATATTCGTCTGTACGGCGTCGACAGCCCCATCGAACCCCAGCCCTTCGGTAAGGAAGCCCGGCTCTATTTGAGAAAACGCGTGTGGGGACGAATGGTCGATATTCAACCGCTGGCGCGGGATCGGTTCGATCGGATTATCGCGTGGGTGAACATCGACGGCGAATCGCTCAACAGGCATCTTCTCCGGCAAGGCACGGTCTGGTGGTATAAGAAATACGTCCCGTGGGAACGGGAACTCGCCGCGCTCGAAGAGCAGGCCCGAGCGGAACGGCGGGGTCTCTGGGCGTTCCCTTCGCCCGTCCCGCCGTGGGAATATCAGTCGCTTCCGCCCGGTGAACGCGCCGGCCCGAGCCGCGAAACCATATCCGATAGACGAGGTAATCTCCGGGAACGGATTCTGGAGAAGGAAACCGCATCGGCGCCCGACCCGGACCGCGATCCGGTCACACTGCGGAGGATGATTCAGTCTCCGGCTCAGGTCTCGGCGGAAGCCAATGCCGACGGAACCGCAGTGGAAATCGACGAGCGAGCGATCGAGCGTCGAGCGCGGGAACTTATCGGCTCGCCGAGCCCCCTTGTCGGGAACAGCGGATCGGTGCGGCGGCGTCTCCAGGAACAGCAACGCCGCAATAGGATGAAGTCCTCGGTCGACACGGTTCGTTCCAACCGCAGCGATTTTCAGGAACGTTTAAAGGGCGCGACTGAACGAGTTCCGAGCGATATCGGGAAATCGGGCGCGGATCTCGCCGAACCTCTCGGACGGAAGGACTCCGTGAACCCATAACCGGGGGCCTCTCGAGGGCGGCGACCGTCGTTGAGCCCACAAGCAGGATGAAAATTGACAGGATACGGTTTCATCAACTTACGACATCGAGCCGCCGGCGCGACGTTCGTGTTGGCCGCGCTCGCGTGCGCTCCGGTCTCGAACGTTTCTCGGGCGGCTGAAACGCCGGATCGAGGCGCTACCGTGAAGGCCGTTCGCCCCGCTCTTGTGCAGATCCGGAGCAGATTCACCCTCAAGTATTCCCTGCCCCAGGTTCGGCTCCATTCCGAGGCGCTCCGCAAGAAGGTTCTCGACCTGACGCGCGCGACGAAGGATCCGGCGCCCGATGCGTTGACCACCGCGCTCATCAAGGAGCTGCGAAGCAATCCCCTGGACTATCTCAAGAAACACGGCAATAGCGCCAAGATGGAAGACGAGGTCTTCCATATGGTGGGCACGGGCTTCGTCGTCCGACCCGACGGATATATCATCGCCGGATCGCAGGTTATTGTGCCCGAGCGCGGAACGTTGCGGCGAGTCCTGGCCGGTATCGTCGAGCGCTACGAGCTGCCGATCGCCATGACCGCGCTCACCGAGGATTTCCCCGAGCTTGCGAGCGTACGATTCCAAAGCACCGGTCCTCACCTTTGGAACGAGGCGGACGCCGTGGCCGAAGCCGTCCGGGAGGCGTACACCCAGTACCTCAAGCAACACGCCCGCGTAGTGAGCAGATCCCGTAAAGTCACCGTGTTGCTGGGCGGACCTGCCAAGACAAGCCCCATTGACATTGCCCCCGCGGAAGTAATCGACCCCGGTCAACCATTTCCGGGGAACGTCGCCGCCCTTCTCAAAGTGCGGATGCGCAATCTGAAAGCCCTCCCCGTGAAGGTCGACCCGAGTCTCGATGTGGGCGATCGCGTCCTGATGGTCGGCTTTCGAAGACCGGCGGAAGCTGGATGGGCCTACAACGAAAGTTGGCTTCAAACCGAGACCGCCGACGGGTCCGTGATCAAGCGGGACAAGTCTCCGATGGGCTTCGCTCTGTTCCGGACCGACGCGAACACGGTCGACGGTTTGGCGGGCGCGCCCGTTTTCGATCAAGGCAACAAGGTGATCGGGCTGGCAGCGCCGGTAAGCTCGGGCGACAAGCATGCGGTCTTTGTGGTTCCCGCGCAGTTGATCGGATCGGTCCTCGAGAAGCACGGCATTCGGTGAGCCCGGGCCGCGCCGGGGACGGAGCGGTTTATTCGATTCGCTCCAAGACCTGCCGCAGATTCGCGTCAACAGTCAGGAAGCGGTCCATCGCCCGGTTGACGCGATCCCCGTATTCACGAAACGATTCAGGCATTTTCGTCGCGTCCGGGGGTGTCTGGGCGAGCGCGCTCAGCGACGCGTACGCGTCATAGAGTTGAGTGACGGCTTTATGGAGCGACTCATACCCCCCGGGAGCGGTCCCCAGCCGAGGAGTGAGCTCGGTCAGCCGTTGTTCCGCCTTTTCATGGGATTCCAGAAAACCGCCGCGGAGTCCTTCGAGCTTGAGATTGATATGCCGGCCCACATTTTCCTTCGAGTTGGGGTTCTCGCCGCTGCGCTCGTACGCGTCCCATATGAGCTCGCCGTATTCTTCCCGTCCTTGGTTCCACGCCTCTTTCCATTCCTCATACGCTTTCTTGGAGACTTTGAGATACGACCCCGAGACTGCGGACGCGGCGTCGGCCATTGTTCGCAGCTGCTCGATAACTTTTCCCACGACTTCGAGGAACTCGCTGCGTCGCTCGGATTTATGCTTTTCGAGGTATTCTTCCTTCGCCTTCTTGTCGTATGCCGACGACTTCTTTTCCAGTTGCGCCTTGAGTTTCTCGTTTTCCGATTTGAGCAGATTGATTCGTCGCTTCAGATCGAGATAGTGGTCGATCATCATCTCCGCGACGTTCTCCGTCAGCTGAGCCGAACTCGTGGACACGGCCGGTCCGACTCCGACACCGAGCGAGATGACAGCGATAATCCACCAGGTTTTCATAAATGATTCCCCGCGTTCACTGAATTATACGCGGCTTCCCCCGGGTTCGTCAAATTTCGCTCTTCCGGCGTCCGCTGCGAGCCGTTATCCACGCGGACTACAAAATGGGGCCGCCTGAGACGGCCGTCCTCGCCATGCTTGCCGAATGCTCGGGCAATGCCCAATTGCATGAAAACGGCGGTCCGTCGCGTCGGAGCCGGCTGACGGGCTGACGGGGCGCGGCGCGGATACGTCGAGCCGGATCATCGTCAACAGAGCATCCTTGA
This sequence comes from uncultured Syntrophales bacterium, assembly GCA_964385875.1. Taxonomy (GTDB): domain Bacteria; phylum Desulfobacterota; class Desulfomonilia; order Desulfomonilales; family Desulfomonilaceae; genus CAYLRL01. The sequence continues at coordinate 37,984 of CAYLRL010000020.1, read as the reverse complement.
GATAGATCCCATGAACGAGAACCGACAATCGAAGGGCCGGCGCTACGGCAGAATATTGTCAGTACGGGGAAGCGTCGTCGACGTCTCGTTTCCCGAGAACCCGCCCCCTCTAAATACAATCCTCAAAGCGGGAGAGAACGAGGAAATCGTCATCGAGGTAGCGAGCCATGTCAATCCGACCACCATTCGCGGGATCGCCCTGACCGGCACGCGAGGATTGGCGGAAGGGGCGCGAATTCGCGACACGGAAGGGCCTCTCGAAGTGCCCGTGGGAAAGGAACTGCTCGGTCACGTCTTCAACGTCTTCGGTGAGACCATTGACGGCGCCGATCTATCGCCCGATATCGAGCGACGGTCAATACATCAACCTCCCGTTCCTCTCGAAAGACAGGCGGTCAAGTCGGAAGTCCTCGAAACCGGAATCAAGATTATCGATACGCTCTGCCCGCTCGAACGCGGCGGAAAAGCCGGGATGTTCGGCGGCGCCGGCGTCGGCAAGACCGTCCTCATTATGGAGATCATCAACAATGTGGTCGAGCGTCAGGGCGGAATCAGCCTCTTTTGCGGAATCGGCGAACGGTGCCGTGAAGGCGAGGAACTCTATCGTGAGATGAAGGAAGCCGGCGTCTTGGAGAATACCGTTCTCGTATTCGGCCAGATGAACGAACCGCCCGGCGCTCGATTTCGCGTGGGTCACTCCGCGCTTACCATGGCCGAATATTTCCGTGACGTGGAGAGGCAGGACGTTTTCGTCCTTATCGATAATATCTTCCGGTTCATTCAGGCCGGCATGGAAGTGTCCGGGCTCATGGGGAGACTTCCTTCGCGGCTCGGCTACCAGCCCACGCTGGCGACGGAATTGGCCGAGTTGGAGGAGCGCATCTGCAACACCCAGACGGGGGCCATAACATCGGTCCAGGCGGTGTACGTCCCCGCGGACGACTTCACGGATCCCGCCGCGGTGCATACGTTTGGGCATTTGTCCGCGTCGCTCGTGCTTTCCCGAAAGCGCGCCGGCGAAGGGCTCTATCCGGCGGTTGACCCCTTGCAATCCGGGTCGAAGATGTTGGTCCCCCAGATCGTGGGGGATCGCCATTACCGGATCGCTCAGGATATACGGGCAGCGTTGGCGCAGTATGAGGACCTCAAGGACATCATCGCGATGCTGGGAATCGAGGAACTCTCGCGAGAGGACCGAAACACGGTTTTTCGCGCTCGCCGGCTGGAACGCTTTCTCACGCAGCCGTTTTTCATGACCGAGCGTTTTACCGGAAAAAAAGGAAGATTCGTGAGCCTCGAAGAGTCGCTTGAGGGCTGCGAACGAATACTCAACGACGAATTCGCCGACTTCCCCGAACAAAGACTCTACATGATCGGCCGCGTGGATGAAGTCGAGAAAGCGCAGGAACAGCCGTCTTCGGAAGGAGAAAAGGAGGAATCCCAGGCGTGAAATTGCGAATTCTCATTCCCAGCGAGGTCTTCCTCGAGGAGGACATATCGAAGGTCGCAGCGGAAGCGGAAAACGGCGCGTTTTGTCTTCTCGAGCGTCACGTGGATTTCACCGCGGCCCTGACGCCGGGCCTGCTCTCTTTCGAGACCCATGACGCGGAGGAGCGGTTCGTCGGTGTGGACGAGGGCATCCTCGTGAAATGCAGGGACGAAATCCTTGTCTCGGTCCGAAACGCCGTCGTCGGGCCGGAATTGGGAGAGGTTAAAAAACGCATCCATGAAGAATTCGAAGAGCTCAGCGAGCGGGAGAAGAAAGCCCGAACGGCGTCGTCCAAATTGGAAGCCAACCTGGTGAGACGCTTCATGGAACTTGATCGCCATGGATTCTGACGAACACACGCCGAAGAAGTCGGGCCGACAAACACCCTCCGAGCTTGCGGAAACGGTGGGCGCCAAGGAAAATCGGAAGATATGGGCGCGGAAACACCCGGAACGCAGCATGATGTCGTGGCTCGGCATGATGGGCCTCGTCGGGTGGGCCGTGGCGATTCCAACGGTGCTGGGTATCGCCCTGGGCAGATGGCTCGACGCGACCGTGCCTCGTCAGTTCTCCTGGACATTGACGTTCTTGTTCATCGGCGTCGTGTTGGGATGCCTGAACGCATGGTACTGGGTGAAGAAGGAGGGCTCGGACGATCACGAAAAGAAACCGACTTGAGCCCGACGACGGTGAGGCGGCTTTGACGCTCATCCGCCGAATCCGAAGAAGCGACGGCCGAACCGGCATAAGGAAGAAGAGACGCGATGGACATAAATTACGGTGAGATAGCGCGGGCCTTTGCACTGGGTATGGGGCTCGGCGCTTTCTACTTCCTGGGATTGTGGGTCACCGTCAGTCGACTGCCGTCGGTCCCCAGGCCCGTCCTTTTTGTCGCTGTGAGCTTTCTCGTCCGCCTGAGCGTCGCGGGCGGCGGATTTCTGCTGATCATGGACGGCCGATTGGATCGACTCTTCGCGGCGCTCCTGGGATTTCTGGTCGTCCGGTTCGTGAGCGTGCGACTTGTGAGACCCGCTCCCGAGCCCGCTCCTTCGATGGAGGCCTGAAGAACCACGATGGAACTGACGCACATAACAACCGATCAAACCGTCTATTGGCAGTGGGAGTTCATCAAACTCAACGCGACGATCGTCAACACCTGGATTGTCATGGGGGTGCTGACGGTAGGGTCGTGGCTCGTCACGCGGCGCATGAGAATAGAGCCGCCGCTGTCAAAATTCCAGAATCTGCTCGAGGTCGTCGTCGACTTCACGCGCACGGAAATCGCGGACCTCAGCCGGCAGGACCCCCATCGCTATCTGACGTTTATCGGCACACTCTTCTTGCTCATAGCCACGGCGAACATCATGGACCTGATTCCCTGGTTTACCTCGCCCGCGGGGTCCCTCTCCACGACTGCGGGCTTGGCGATCTGTGTCTTTACCGCCGTCCCGCTGTTCGGGATCGCCGATCGCGGCCTGCCTGGATATTTGAAGATGTATATCCAGCCGACGGTGATGATGCTGCCGTTCAACATCATCGGCGAACTTTCCAGGACATTGGCCCTGGCGGTCCGGCTCTTCGGCAACGTCATGAGCACGGCCAAGATCGCGGGCATACTCCTGGCGATCGCCCCGTTTTTCTTCCCGATTCTGATGAATGCGCTCGGGCTGCTGACAGGGCTGATCCAGGCGTACATCTTTGCGATACTCGCCATGGTCTATATCGCATCGGCCGGCAGAGCCCGATCGGAAACGGAAAGCGAGGAGGGGGCGAACCAAACGGAATAATCCGGCGCGCCCGAGATTGTCGAATTCGCGGTTCGGGCCGCGTGCAATTCAACGTAATACATTCAGGAGCTTTCAACATGGATAGTTTGACGTTCATCGGCGTCGCTTCGATTCTGGCCGCCGGCCTCGGTATGGCGATCGGCGCCATAGGGCCTGCGCTCGGGGAAGGTCGCGCGGTCGCGAGCGCGTTAAGTTCCATCGCGCAGCAGCCCGACGAATCGGGAACCATATCCCGAACGCTCTTCGTCGGTCTGGCGATGATCGAATCGACGGCCATCTACTGCTTCGTCGTGGCAATGATCCTGATCTTCGCCAACCCGTTCTGGAATCATTTTCTCGAAAAAGCGGGAGGATAGAGGGTGTTAATCGACTGGTTCACCGTCGCGGCCCAAATCATCAATTTCCTCGTCCTGGTCGGGCTGCTCAAGTATTTCCTGTACGATCGCATCGTGAACGCGATGAACGCGCGGGAACGACGAATCGCGTCCCGGGTCGAGGAGGCCGAATCCCGCGAGAAAGAGGCCGAGGAGAAGCTCCGGGAGTATCGCGAAAAGGAGTCCCGGCTCGAACGGGAGCGACGGGAGACCCTCGAACAGGCGAAGAAGGACGCGGACGAACGACGTCGGGAACTCATGCGACAGGCGCGCACTGAAGTGGACGCCGCGAAATCCCAATGGCGCCAAACGCTCGAAAAGGAAAAGGATTCGTTTCTCCGCGAACTGCAAGGCCAAATCGGACGGAGCTCGGTCGAGCTTCTTCGAAAAGCCTTGACGGACCTTGCGGGCGCGGATCTTGAACAACGGATGGCGCAGACGTTCGTGGAGCAGCTGGAGCATCTGTCCGAGAAGGACAAGAAAGAACTGAAAAGAGCCGCGTCCGGCGCGGACGGAGCCTTGAAGGTGCAAACGAGCTCCGACTTGCCGGAAGAAGCCCGAGAAACAATCCGCAAGCGACTTCGGACAATTATCGGAGACGAGGCGGATGTGGAGTTCGAGCGAACGTCCGCCCTCATCTGTGGAATCGTTCTCCGAGCCAAAGGCCGCAAAATCGGATGGAGCCTCAGCGGATATCTCGACGACCTGGAGCGATCCGTCGCAGGCAAAGTGAACCGGAGAATCCAGCCCCAACGAAAGACGGAAGACGAAGAAGCGAATAAGGAGTCGGAAAGCCCCTCCTCCGAGGAAAGCCATGACGAATGACCAAACGGCGCTCGGCGCCGCGCTGGACCGAACGGTAGAAGATTTTCGGGACTTCTTGGAAGAAGAGCGCCCCCGTCCTTCTGTCGAGCATGTGGGAACCGTCACGTCGATTGACCGAGGGGTCGCAGTGGTCGAAGGACTGTCCAACGTCGGTTACGAGGAGCTGGTCCTCTTCGAAGGCCGAATTCCCGGAATGGTACTCGACGCGGATCCAAAAGCCGCCGGCGTGATCGTGTTCGACGAAAGCGAGAGCATTCGGGCGGGCTCGGAAGTGGCCCGAACCGGACGGGTGATGGAAACGCCCGTGGGAGAAGGCCTGCTGGGACGCGTGCTCGATCCTGTGGGACGCCCCCTGGACAATCGGGGGCCTGTGGAGGCCTCAGAACGACTGCCTTTCGAACGTGAAGCGCCGGGAATCATGGAGCGCGCTCCGGTCGCCGTCCCGCTCCAAACCGGAATAAAGGCGATCGACGCCATGATTCCCGTCGGCAGGGGGCAGCGCGAACTCATACTCGGCGACCGCCGGACAGGCAAAACCGCGATCGCGGTCGATACGATCATCAATCAACGAGAGAGCGATGTGGTCTGTATATACTGTGCGATCGGAAAGCGCGGCTCCGCGGTCGCCAAAGTGATCAATCAACTGCACGAACACAGCGCGATGGACTATACCGTCATTGTGGTCGCAACCGCGGAATTTTCCCCCGGCCTGCAATTCGGCGCGCCCTACGCCGCGACGAGCATCGGCGAGCACTTCATGGAGGGCGGGAGAGACGTGTTGATCGTGTATGACGACCTGACGCATCACGCCAGGGCGTACCGGGAAATCGCCCTCCTGCTGCGCCGCCCCCCCGGTCGAGAAGCCTATCCCGGTGACATCTTCTATATCCATTCGCGATTGCTGGAGCGATCCACACATATGCGGGACGAGCTGGGCGGCGGATCGCTCACGGCGCTGCCCATCATCGAAACCGAAGCGCAGAACATTTCAGGCTACATTCCCACAAACCTCATCTCCATCACGGACGGTCAGATTTACCTTACCCCTGATCTGTTCCACAAAGGTATCCTGCCCGCGATCGACGTGGGCAAATCCGTTTCGCGGGTCGGCGGAGACAGTCAGCTGAACGCGTATCGAGGGGTGGTAGGGGACTTGAAACTCGCGTTTTCCCAGTTCGAGGAGCTCGAAACGTTTGCTCGGTTCGGCACGCGCTTGGACAAGGAGACGAAGCAGACCCTCGAACGGGGACGACGGGTTCGGGAGATTCTCAAGCAGTCGGAATCAAATCCCATTTCCGTTCCCGAACAGGTCGCGGTTCTGGTCGCGGTCAACGGCGGAATCTTCGACAATGTGGCGCTCGACCGCGTCGCGACGATCGAAAAAGACGTACGGGACGCGGTTCGGAGCGATCTTCCCGATGTGGGCGAACGTATCGTGTCCGGAGAAGATCTCAGCGAGGACGATCGAAACGCGATCCTCGATAAAGCGCGAGAAATCGTGCAGGGCCGGGCCGGCTGAGGAACGCCGTGGAAACCGTTGAAGCCCTCAAACAGCGGATCGCAAGCGCCGAGGACCTCCAGTCCGTCGTGCGGACCATGAAGGCGCTGGCCGCGGTGAGTATTCGGCAATATGAGAAAGCGGTGGAGGCGCTGGCCGATTACAATCGCACCATAGAAATGGGCCTGCAGATCGTACTCAGATCCTCCCCGGAAGAACCGGTCTTCGCCCGACACGCGCCCAGGAAACGAGGGGCGGTGGTGATCATCGGGTCGGATTTGGGCATGTGCGGCCAGATAAACGAACAGGTCTCGTCTCACGCGGTTCGGGCCCTCAGGGAAATGAAAACCGAACGTGAGGCCCTCAACGTGCTTGTCGTCGGCCGGCGCGTCTCATCGTATCTGGAAGATTCCGATTTCCAGCCTGATGAGGTCTTCGACGTCCCCGGGAACGTGAAAGCCATCACGCCGCTGGTCCAGGATTTGCTGATACGTCTCGAGAGTCTGCTGGAGGAACGGCAACTCGACCAGGTGACCGTCTTGTATACGCGGCATGAATCCCAGACCTCCTTCAAACCGGATACGCTCCGTCTCCTGCCCATCGACAGCGAATGGCTCGCGGCGCTGCGGAAACGCACGTGGCAGTCGCGAATGATCCCCATGTTCACCATGCCGCGCAATCGACTCTTTTCCGCGATGATCCGACAGTATTTCTTCGTGGGATTTTATCGGGCGACGGCCGAATCACTGGCGAGCGAAAACGCCGCTCGACTGATTGCCATGCAGGGAGCGGAACGGAATATTGAGGAACGGATCGATGAACTCACCGCGCGCTACCATCAGCAACGACAGATGAGCATTACCTCGGAGCTCCTGGACATCGTCGGAGGATTCGAGGCTTTGCGGGATAAGGAATCACGCTGATCCGCCGGCCACGGAACAGCCGCCGGCGTTCCCGCGAGACGCGACTGCTCTCCGCGCTTGCCTCCCGGACGGAGGAAATTGTCTCAGCCGAATCGGCCCCTCACATAGTCTTCGGTCAGCTGGTGCAGGGGATTCATGAATATCTGCTTCGTGGGCCCGATCTCGATGAGGTCGCCGAGATGAAAATAGGCCGTGCGCTGGGAGACGCGAGCAGCCTGCTGCATCGAGTGGGTGACGATGACGATCGAGTAGTTCTTCCGCAGCTCGTCGATAAGATCCTCGATCCGTGAAGTGGCGATAGGGTCGAGCGCGGAACAGGGTTCGTCCATCAGGATGACTTCCGGGTTCACCGCGATGGTCCTGGCGATGCACAGTCGCTGCTGCTGACCGCCCGACAGTCCCGTACCGGGCTGATCCATATAATCCTTCACCTCGTCCCACAACCCCGCCCGTTTGAGCGACGTCTCGACGATTTCGTCCAGATCGGCCTTCGAGCGAGACAGGCCGTGAATCTTGGGACCGTACGCGACATTGTTGTAGATGGACTTCGGGAACGGATTCGGCTTCTGAAAGACCATTCCCACCTGAGCGCGCAGCGCGACCACGTCCACCGCGGCGTCATCTTGGATGGGGACTCCGTCAAGGGTGATGTCGCCCGTGACCTGACATCCTTCGATCGTGTCGTTCATGCGGTTGAGGCACCTGATGAAGGTGGACTTGCCGCATCCCGAAGGACCGATCATGGCGATGACTTCGTTGCGGCCGACATCCAGGGTGACATCCTTGATGGCATGATTCCGGCCGTACCCGTAGTAGACGTTCACATTGCGGCATTCCATCCGGGGCTCCTCCGCATAGGGATTGCCCACGGTCGCCCGGTTTTCGCGCTCTACCCGCTCGGCTTCGACGATCTCGAACGTTTCGCTGTTCTGTTGTTCCATGTCTTTATCTTCGCGTCCGCTTGATGATTTCCGCCGGAGGGGCCTGACGCGTCGCCGACGGGTCGGTCGAGCGGACCGGCCGAAGCCGGCCCGCTTCAATCACTACTTCAGTTTATCACAGCCAATGGCTTTGAGCTCCTTAACGGCGCTCGCGAATTCCTTGCGCTCTTTTTCGGGCATGGGGATCATACCCTTTTCCGCCAGGTAGCCTTCGCCGCCCCAGGCCTTATCGCTGGTGAACTCGGCCAGATATTCCTTCATACCGGGAATTTGGCCCACATGAGCCTTCTTCACGTAGAAGAAGAGCGGTCGGGACATCGGGTATTTGCCCGATGCGATGTTGTCGAACGTGGGCTTCACGTCGTTGATGAGGGAGCCCTGAATCTTGTCCTGGTTCTGATCGAGGAAGCTGAAGCCGAAGACGCCGAGAGCCTTCTTGTTGGCCTGCAGCTTCTGAACGATCAGGTTGTCGTTTTCGCCCGCGTCGACATACGCGCCGTCTTCACGGATCGTATGGGCGATCTTCTTGAATTCCTTCTTGTTTTTATTCCTGAGGGCCTTCAGCCAATCGAACTTCTTCGCGCCGGCTTCCATGGCCAGTTCGACGAACGCGTCACGGGTTCCGGAAGTGGGGGGCGGACCGAGCACTTCGATCTTATACTCGGGAAGCTTGTCGTTGACGTCTTTCCAGGTCTTGTGCGGGTTGTCGACGAGCTTCTCGCCGCCCTTGGGATCGGGAACCTGCTTGGCAAGCGCCAGGAAGAGGTCCTTCCGAGTGAGCTTGAACAGAGGAGCTTCCTTGTCGTTGGCCACAACGATGCCGTCATAACCGATCTTGACCTCGACCACATCCTTCACGCCGTTCTTCTTGCACATTTCACACTCGGACTTCTTCATGCGGCGCGAGGCGTTGGTGACGTCGGGATGCTCTACGCCGACACCGGCGCAGAAGAGCTTGAATCCGCCGCCGGAGCCGGTGGACTCGATTTTGGGGGTCTTGAACTCGGTGGCTTTTCCGAACTGCTCGGCCACCACTGTTGCAAAGGGATACACGGTTGAAGAACCCACGATGCTGATGTAATCGCGGGCGGACTGGGCATTGGCCACACCGATCGTCGCTGCGAAGACGATCAGGGCGACCAGCACGGTGATCTTTCTAACCATTCTCTAACCTCCTTTGTCCTGGGCAAATTGGGCGGTTGTGCCGCCCCGTAACACTATGAACATCTCGTCCGCCTCTCCGGCGACGGACACTGATACGCTTGGTTGTGGCCTACATTCCGCCTAACATCGGACGATTACCAGCGGCGCTCGAACTTCTTCCGAAGAACAACCGCCGTTGCGTTCATCGTAATAAGAAAGGCAAGCAACACCATAATGGCTGCGGACGTCCGTTCCACAAACGCTCGTTCAGGACTGTCCGCCCAGAGGTAGATCTGAACCGGCAAAACCGTAGCCGGATCGGTAAAACTCGTCGGTACGTCCACAATAAACGCGACCATTCCTATCATCAGCAGCGGCGCGGTTTCCCCGAGCGCCTGCGCCATACCGATGATTGTGCCGGTAAATATCCCCGGCATGGCCAACGGCAAAACGTGATGGAGCACCATCTGCATTTTCGACGCGCCCACCCCCAACGCGGCTTCGCGTATCGACGGCGGAACGGACCGCAGGGAAGCTCTCGACGCGATAATGATCGTGGGCAACGTCATCAGGGCGAGCACCAACCCGCCGACCAACGGCGCCGAACGCGGCAACCCGAAGAAGTTCAGGAAGACCGCCAATCCCAAAAGACCGAAGACGATTGACGGAACCGCCGCAAGATTGTTGATGTTCACCTCGATTAAATCGGTCAATTTGTTCCTCGACGCAAACTCCTCGAGGTAGATCGCGGCGGACACTCCGATGGGAAATGAAAGCGCCAATGTCACGATCAGCGTGAGCGCCGAGCCGTACAGCGCGCCTCGAATCCCCGCCAGTTCCGGCTCTCGAGAATCGCCTCTCATGAAGAACAAAGAGTTGAACTTCTGTTCTACCCGCCCCTCTTTCTTAAACTTGTCGATCCACGACACTTGATGCGGTGTAAGCCTTCGGTCGCCGATCTCCAGGTCTTCGGAGATCGTGATGTTCCCTTTGACCAGCATGTCCACGTCGTCGTCGGCCGGCAGCCACACCTCGACGGTCTTCCCGATAAGGTCCGGATTCTCCATGACCATGTCGCGGAGTCGAAACCCCGCGCCGGAACTGATCAGTCCGTAGAGCTGTCGCTTTTCCCCGCGACTCTCCACGTCGGGAAACATTTCCCGCAACGTCTTCTTGACCAAGCCTTGATAATTGGCCCGCCGCAGGTTGTCCCGCTCGACAACGGACGGGTCGATATACACGCTGAGCTTGATTTCGGCCTGCCAAAATGCCGTGTATCCGTTGCCGATGATACTGATGAAGACTATGGCGAGGAAGAGCAGGCTGGCTATGATGGCCGCCAGGCCGTACATCCGAAACCGTCGCTCCGCCCGATACCGCGCTCCCAGGCCCCTGCGTACGATGTCCATTGTACGCGATGGAGGGCCGCCGGCGTCGGAAACTTCTTGGGGACCTTGCGGTTTATGATTGTCTGAAGGCAATGGGCTCACGCTTTTACTCATATTGTTCTCGGTACCTCCGAACGACCGTCAGCGCCACGACGTTCAGGAGCAGCGTCACGACGAAAAGAACCAGCCCGAGCGCAAACGCCGCAAGCGTCTTCGGGCTGTCGAACTCCTGGTCGCCGATGAGGAGGGTAACGATTTGAACGGTGACCGTCGTTACGGCCTCGAACGGGTTTGCCGTCAGATTCGCGGCCATTCCGGCGGCCATCACCACGATCATCGTCTCACCGATAGCCCGGGAAACCGCCAGCAGGATCGCGCCCACGATGCCGGGCAGCGCCGCTGGAAATATCACCTGTTTCACCGTCTCCGATTGGGTGGCCCCCAAACCGTACGCCCCATCTCTCAGGGCTTGCGGGACGGCGTTGATCACGTCGTCGGAAAGAGACGATACAAACGGAATGATCATAATCCCCATGACCACGCCCGCGGCCAATGCGCTCTCCGAGGCCACGTCGAGACCTATGGCGTTCCCGAATCCCCGTATCTGCGGAGCCACGATCAACGCGGCGAAGAAGCCGTACACAACCGTCGGTATACCTGCAAGTATCTCCATGAGGGGCTTGGCCGACGCTCGGAGCCTCTTGCCCGCATATTCGGAGAGGTAAATCGCGGACATCAAACCGATCGGCACGGCCACCAACATTGCGATCCCGGAAATCAGCAGCGTTCCCGCAAAGACCGGCACGGCGCCGAACGCGCCCGACGCGCCCACCTGGTCCGCGCGGATGGCCATCTGAGGGCTCCACTTCAGGCCGAATAGAAACTCGGTTATCGGAACCGCCCGGAAAAAGCGGATCGCCTCAAAAAGCACCGACACCACAATCCCGATCGTGGTGAAGATCGCAATGGTAGAACAGACGATCATGATCGCCTTGATGATGAACTCCACCTGATTGCGCGCCCGTAAGCCCGGGGATATCTTCATCCACGCCAAACCCACCCCGCCCGCCATGATCGACAGCACCACCACCGCCAGCGCCGCGTGGCTGATCGACTGGAGATTCCGGTAGTGCTCCGCAGCGACCTTTAAAGCGGGGTCGTCCGCTGAAGCGATATTTCCGGTGACCAGGTTCTTAATGTCGTTGATGATCAGACTCATCCGAGCGTCGGAGACGTCCTGGTATTTCGCGGGAAGATCCGATGCCACCAAGTGGGTGATGATCGTCGATTCGAATCCCAACCAGAGACCGTAGATGAGCAGCGCGGGAACACCGGCCCACAGCGCGGCCAGCGCTCCGTAGTACGTCGGGCGGGAATGCAGGTTTCTCGTCTCTCCGCGGCCCCCCACGACGCCGATGGAACGGCGCACGCCGACGTAATAGGCGACCGCACATAAGACAAGGACTATTAAGACGAGTATAGTTGGAGACATCGTATGCGCTTCACCCTCACGACGCCGAAACGGCGCGCGGCCTTACACCCGCAGTGATGTACGGCCATTCCCAAGTGCGTCCACCCTCCCGCCGTTCACCCAGGCGATAATGGTTCCACCGTTGAATTTGCCGCAATCGCACGTTAGAAGCCGTGTGTTAAGCCGTGAATGGGATATTGTTAGCTTTTGGTTAGCAAGACCCCTCGCGCCATCTAATTACCCGGTATCACAAACTAATGACCCTTTTTGGCGACCGGCGAAAGCCGGGCGACCCGTACCGCGCCGGCCGAATAAGCTCGAACGGTCCCAAAGCCCGTCCGGATGCATCTTCCCCTCCTCGCGGCGTCTTCGAGCTCTCCATTTTCGCGTCCGCGGCTCGGCGCGTCGAACGCGCTTACCCGTCTTTCACGCCGTGAACATCGCCGCGAAGACCGCCTCGGCTGAGGCTTTCCTCTGTTTTCTCGACGCTCCCCCCCTTCCGGGAGCGCGTTCGCAAACGCCCGACGATAGGGCGCCAAAGGCATGGTGGACCGCAATCATCGTGAAGGGCGAAACGCGCGCGTGTCGCGGTCCGTATTTGACGCGGTCGAGAAGACACGATAGAAAAGGCGTTACGACACGCGCGATCCGAGAGTCCTTCGTCTTAAGGCGAACAGAAAGAACGGCCATGGCGGAACTCTTCGAGAGGACGCCGTGCGATAGGCAGGTCCTCACGTTCTCGAAACCGGACCGGCGCCCGGCGCGTGTGGGTCGACCAAAGCCGCGGTCACACTTTTCATGGAGGATGCGTCTCTATATGGATAAACAGCGAACCGCGGCGTGCGAATCGAGGGCCCCGTTTTCGGTCCCCCGACACAATCATACGCCGCAACTACAGGGAGTTCGACCAATGGGTCCGGCATTGGAGGGATTGGTAGAGAGGGCAAAAGACGGCGATGATTTCGCGCTGGAAGAAGTCCTCAAGAGAATCCAGGATCGGGTGTACGGTCTGGCCCTTCGCATGCTCGCGCATCCGCCCGACGCGGAAGACGCCACCCAGGAAATCCTGCTGCGGATTAGTTCCCATATCCGCGGATTTCGAAACGAGAGCGCGTTTTCCACGTGGGTTTATAGGGTAGCGTGCAACTATCTGCTGACCGCGCGAAAAGGCCGGGCGGAACGCAAAGAGATTACGCTCGCCGTCTGCGAACGGCAGGTTGACGGCGGGATCGCCATGGCTCAGAGCACGCCGCCCCCAAAGCCGGAGCGGGACCTCTTCGTCAAAGAGCTGATGTTCGGCTGCGTCCACGCGATCATTCTTGCCCTGGACCGGAATCTCCGCATCGCGTTCATCCTGGGCGAGGTCTTCGAGACCACCGGGCAAGAGGCCTCAGAAATACTCGGTATTCGTCCGGCCGCATATCGGAAACGACTCTCCCGGGCGCGTCGGCTCGTCCGAGACTTCATGACCCGAAAGTGCGGCCTGGTGAATCCGGAGAACGAATGCCGGTGCGAGATTCAGGCGCCCCATTCCGTCGCTACCAAGTGGATCAATCCGGATCGCCTTCGGTACGCGACGCATCCGGTTCACGACGGGTGTAACGGCTTGGAACCGAAGCACCTCGAGGATCTCGACGAGCTCCAGCGCATCAGGGCGCTCTTTCAGGGCCTGCCCGAGTATAAGGTGACGGATTCCTTTGTCGAGAACATGCGGCTGATTCTTGCCGAGACCGGCGCAAACCGGCGCGACATGGAGGACGCGCGCGGCGGCTGATGCGGACTCATCGCGTCGCGTGCTTATCGCGATCATCATACCTTGAGGAAAAGAGCGAAGCGACATGTTTGATTTCCTACTGAACGAAGAACAGAAGCGGTTGAGAGAAGAAGTGCGAGACCTGGTCAAATGGGTCCCGCGATCGATGATCCTCGACATGGCCGAAGACAAGATCAAGTTTCCCGTCGAATTCCTCCGCGAAGCCGGGCGACGAAACCTGTTTGGATGCCGGTATCCCAAATCTCTCGGCGGTCGTGAAATGGACTGGGTCACCACGTGCATGATCCTGGACGAAGTGGGGACCCTCGGCTACATCTTCGCGTGCACGTTCGGCGTGGGCGCGGAGCTTGTCTGCGACGCGATCGTGCTCCACGGGACCGACGAGCAAAAAGAGAAATACGTCAAGCCTTTGCTCAAAGGAGAAATCTTCGCGGCTGAGTGTCTCACGGAACCGCGTGGGGGTTCGGACTTCTTCGGCACGACCACCGCCGCCGAAGACAAGGGAGACCACTTCCTGATCAACGGCCGGAAGCGATTCATCGTGGGCGCGGAAGGCGCGGATTTCTTTCTCGTCTATGCGCGCACCGATCCCGACGCGCCGTCCCATCAGGCGTTGACCTGCTTCGTGGTCGATCGAACCGAAGGCGTGGACACCCGATACCTGTACGGCCTGATGGGCTCCCGGGGGGGCGGCGCCGGTCGCGTGGTCTTCCGTGACGTCAAGGTCCCGAAAGAGAACGTGGTCGGCGAGGTCAACGGCGCGTATGCGGTCTTCAACACGATGATGATCCCGGAGCGACTCGGAACCGCCGCGTTCACCATCGGAGCCGCGCGACCCGCGCTCGATATTTCGACGAAGTATTCGAGCAAGCGCAAGGCGTTCGGTCAGACGATCAACCGATTCCAAGGCGTGAGCTTCCGGACCGCGGAATCGGCCATGCTTCTCGACGCGGCCCGATCGATGGTCTACACCACGGCTCGAGCGGTGGACGAAGGCGTTCATTCCAACCTGATTCGGCGCATGGTCTCGGAAACGAAGAAGTTCGTCACCGAGTCCTGCGAAAAGGTCGCGTACAATTCGATGCAGGTCATGGGCGGGATCGGATACACAAACGTCTATCCGATCGAGCGGATATTCCGCGACCTGAGACTCGCGTCGATCTGGACCGGGACCAATGAGGTAATGTCCGCGATCATTGCGAACGAGTGGTACAACGAAACCCTCAAGATACGGCTGCCCGAGGAACCCCGCGACTTCGAAGCCGACGCGGCGGAGGCCGACCAAACCGAAGAGAAGATTTTCGAGTAGATCTTCAGAGAATCCAAAAACGAGGTTAAGGATGGAACTCAAGGAGGCAATAGAAACAAGGCGAAGCGTTCGGCTCTTTCTGCCGGACCCCATCGACCGAAAGACGATCGCCAAGATTGTTGAAGTCGCGCGGTGGGCGCCGTCCTGGGGCAATACCCAACCGTGGGACATCGTGTACGCGGACGGCGACAAGGTCAAGGAATTGACCGAACTGTTCGTCGCGGAATCGAAGAGCGGGAAAGGCCCCAGACCGGATATCGTCATGCCGACGGACTTCCCCGAGGTTCACAAGAATCGGTACGTGGGGCTCGGTCGGGCGCTCTTCACCGCGATGGGAATCGAACGGGACGACAAAGAGCGCCGGATGGAACACTATATGAACATGTATCGCCTCTTCGGCGCGCCGGGTGTGCTTTACCTCACCATCGACGGCGAGCTGAACGAGCCGTATTCATGCCTCGACATCGGCTCCATCGGGACGACCATCTGCTATTTGGCGGTCGAAGAAGGGCTCGGAACCATTTATCTCGCCGCGTCCATGCATTACCCGGACATCGTGCGCCGCGTCCTGGGCATCCCCGACACCAAGAAGGTGGTCATCGGCATCGCGATCGGTAAAGCTCACCCGGACGCTCCCGCGAGCGTCTTTCGGAGCGACCGCGAACCGGTGGAGAATATTCTTACCTTCGTGTGACGACCGACGACCGGGGGACTATGCTCCGAGGGGACGTTCCCCGGTCTCTCGTTCCCTCGATGAGGGCCGAGGCCCCTATTCCGCCAACCGGTGGACGAGGTACTCGGTCAGCGCGGTAAGACCGTGGGTGGGCATGTAGTTGCTCGCTGATATGTCGTAGAGGATCTTGCCGTACGCGGGAAACTCGTCGTCGGCCTTCCAGTTGATGAGCGCGACGGGCAGCCGGGGGAAGAAGTCGAACTGAAAGCCCTCGTCCCCGAGATCCAACGGTTTTCCGCCCCAACTCATGGCCCTGTCCAACTTCTCTTCCCGGGAGCGCGCAAAGAATCGGGCCAGATTGTCGGTGGTCGACTTGGCCAAATGCGCGCCGAGCACCGCGCCGTCCTGCAACGATCGGCAGTCGATCCATTCCCCCATGACGCGCACCGCGGTTCCCTGATTCTCACTTGCAGCGATCAGATGATGGAGCACAAGCGTCTTGAGGGGGAGGGTGTCGGTCTCCGCATGCTGGGCGTCAAGCCGGCACGTGTCCACATGAAGCACAAACCAACTGTGGAGAAACGGAATCTGGATCCGCCCGGGGTCGTCGGCCCGGTATCCAAGATCGGCGTTCACAGCCAAGGTTTCGGGGTCCAGTCGGGCGACCTGCGCACGAAGCGCTTCGTATGAGCGCTCGAGTTGATCGACATTCCTGCCGGTCCGCGATCGTTCCAACCACATTGTGTACTCGTCGACGCCGCTCACACGGCCTCCTTTAGGGCACTCGCGAAGTTCTATCTCCCATTCATCATGAATCATTCGCAAAGCGGACGCAAGGGCTGGGGGCTCGTATCCGAGTGGGAAAGCGCTTCCTGAAGTGAACTTGCACGAGACTCGATGAGAGGGGGCTAAAACGGGAGGCCGCTTCCCCTTCCCCGGCGGCCGGGGAAGAGGAAGCGGTCAATGAGGTCACAGAGATGTGGGGGTCCGGAAAGGGCTTAGGAAGCGGAGGGCGGCAGCTTAACGATGGTGGGGGTTATGAATACCAGGAGCTCTTCGACATCCTTCCTGGAAGATTTATTGGAGAAGAGATAGTTGATCACCGGCACGTTCATCAGTCCGGGCCAACCCTGTCGTGAACTGTTGTCGGTCTGTCTCAGAATTCCGCCGATGACCGCGGTGCTGCCGTCTTTCACGATCATGACCGTCTGAGCTTCCCGAGTGAGGATCGATGCGACACCGTTCACATCGTCACCCACGTCGTTGTCGGATACGCTGATTTCCATCTGGATGCGACCGTCGGGATATATGGTCGGGGTGACCGAGAGCCTGAGATCGACGTTCACCAACTGCGTCTGGGTTCCGTCGGCCGAGAAGGTCTGGAAAGCGATCTGCTGACCGTTGACGATCGTGGCCGATTCGCCGTCCATCACCTGGACCTTGGGCCGAGCGATGACTTTGGTCTTCCCTTGGCTCTCGCCCAAGGAGAGTCTCAGGTCGAGGTCTGTGGCGTACTGGCCTGCGACGAAGCCGAACTGCATCGCCATACCGTTGACCACACCCTGGAAGACCGAAGCCGGAAGGTTGACCAGGAACTGCGAGGGAATCTGTGTTCCCGACAGCGGGGGGTTAATAGTGGTGGTGTTGTTTTGCGTAGGGGCTCGAGCCGCGACGCCCGGGCTATTGCCGGCCAGACCCCACATGGCGTTCCGGTTGATGCTGATGGGACCGGTTTGGTTCTGCGCGCCGCCCCATTGGATACCGACGCCTCTCGCCCAGTTCTGCGAGGCCTGCACCAGACGGGACTCGATCAAAACCTGGGGCGTGGGAACATCGAGGGACGAGATCAGCTTCTTCATCTCTTCGATTCGCTCCGGCAAATCCTTGATGAAGAGCATGTTATAGGTGTCGTTCGCCCAGAGGACCGTGTGCGCCAGAATCTTGGCCATCCGCGGGTCCACTTCGCCCCTTAGTCCGGCCACCGCTTCGGAAACGGGCTGCTGCTGGACGAGGGCCTCGGCGGCTCTGGTCCGGCGGCCGGCTTCCTGGCGTCGCAGAAACGTATTCATCCGGGACTGGTACCCGGGGCTTCCCGGCTGAAATCCCTGCTGGGCCAATTCGGCCGAGTACGCGCCCAGCGAGCTCTGATCGGTCTGAGCCGGCGTGGGCCCGACACCTTCGCATCGTCGATTGAACACGCAGTTGAGGATGGGAGTGATCTCCGCCACTTCCGCGTAGTTCAGCTTGACCTTGACCAGCAGGAGGGTAACCGGCTCGCCTTCGATCTCGATGGTCTCCGTTGCGCCGACCGTCTCGAACTGGGTTATTTCTTCGGGGGCCTCCTCGACCGCTTCCTGTTCCTGAGCCAGCTCCTTGAGGGCTTTCTCCCGCTCCTGTTCGAGCTGACGAATGTTCGTGCGGTTCCGCTCGAGCTTCCCTTGGATCTGGCTGAGCAGCCTCTGATACTCCTGCATACGGGCGGCCTTGCTCGCAGCGATCGCACCCGCGGTATCGATCCGCATGACGTTGCCCACGATCTCCTTGTCCAGACCGTGAGTCCTCAGCACGTGGTCGAGGACCTGACCCAGCGGGACCTGGTGCAGTCGCAAGGTGGTGGTTCCCTGCACGCCGGGACCGAGGATGATGTTGATCCCCGCCTGCTCGCCGAGCAGCCTGAACGCGTTTCTCAGCGAAATGCCCTGGAAATCCATGGTCACGGGCTTCGAGAAGATCTCGGGCTCACCGGTGATTCGATACTTTCGTTCGATCGCGCGGCGCTCTTTGAGGATGTCTTCCTGTTCCTTGAGAAGCCCCCTGATCTGCTTTTCACGCGTTTCGTTGGCCTGCCGTATCTGCTCTTCCCGCATGATCCGGCCGGCTTCACGCTTGGCAAGGAGGGCCTCCCGGCGGGACTCGGCCGCCTCGCGGCCGACCTGGTCTCCCTTGGGTTGCGCGGTCAAAGCCGTCTTCTGATCTTCAGTGAGCGCAAATCGAGGCGGAGGGAAATCGATCATCAGGACGCCCTTCTTCTTCTCGACCTGATAGGGAACCGCGTCCTTCAACTGCACGAAGATCGTCTGCGAACCCGGAATGATCATCTCCACCGAGGTAGACCACTGATCGGTCCGAAGCGGCTTGCGATGAGCTTTCGGAATTTCCGCGTTGATCAGGTCCACCCGAACCTTGGTGGGAGATTCCTTGTTGAGCCGATAATCCAGATGGTCGCCGCCCCTGACGATCAGTCGGGAGTTGTGGCCTACCTGGATGAACTTCAGCTCGGTCACTTCCTGCACCACCAACCGGGGATCGGGTGTGGGAGGAGTAACCGGAGGACGAACCTCACGCACCATGCGTCCCGATCCGCCGCCCTGTGACGTCGACGACGGAAGTCGGCTCGCCGTGCGCTTCGGTTTGTCGTCCCGCAGCACTGAAGACGCCGGCCCGTTCACCTGAAGGCGCTGAGCAAGCTTGGCGCCGCCGAAGACAGGCGCCTTGGGAGGCGCTGAACTCCGGCGCGATTGCTCCTTCCCGCCCTGAGCGGAATCTCGTCGCTTCGCGCGATATCCCGCGGACACCGGCTTTGCCGACGCAGGCGCTACCCTCGGCGACAGGTGCGATTGTCCCGCCTTCTTCTCCGAACCCGTTTCGGTCGAAGAAAGCGACTTGCCGAAACGAATCGACACGTGGTCGTCATCCCGCCGGATTTTGAACGCAGGAACAGGATTGTCCTGGAAATCCAAAACCACGCGGGCTCGACCCTTGTAACGGCCGACTCGGATCTCATTGAGCGCTCCTCGACCTACTTTTATTCGGCGAGGAACTTTGCCCACCCGAGAACCGCCGCTGAAGTCAACGACCAAGCGATTCGGTTGCCCGATGACCCGAGCCAGGTGTTTGCCCACATCTCCCTCGCAGTCAATGCGCACCCCTGTCGCCTCCGGGTCCGCAGTCACTCCGACGATTGCTCCGGAGGACGCGGCCCACGCCGGGCCGCACATCACCGCGATGAGCAGGCATGATAAGAATACGAATGTAGTTTTTCTCTCAAGTGACCTCATCTCTAACCTCTCCCGACTACCGTGTAGAGGCGATCCAATCAGAGTGAAATCCGCGGCGCCCTGGGCGTCGGGATGTTCACACGAAGCTCGGCAGTTGTGATTCATCAGAATCGGAGTCCTTTGCCGGATAATAATGCTGAAGGGGATATTAGCAGAGCGATGCTCAATATGTCAAGAAAAAATCCAGAAAACGAAGTGATATGGCGATAAGCTAATCCAAAACCTTACTAAGCAATCGCAGATTTTTTAAGTCTCAGACCCAACGCTTCAAGGTTACTCAATTATGACCTGCGAACACTTTTCCCTTCGAATTCCTCCCCGCCTCGGGTATCATCACCAACATGGAAACCGATATCCTCGTCAAAGCCGCCGTCGTCCTCTCGCTTTTCGTGGCCGTCTCCCTCTACTGGTTCATGTACCGCTAGCGCCGCAGGCGACGGACGCACCCTCCCTCGAGTCCGGGACGCCGCCGTTCGAGGTTCGGCGCAGCCTCAACGCGCAAACCCCGGCGCTTCAGCGATCACGAATAATCCCCCAATATCAATATGTTATATAGATACTTCAATACCGGCGCGACTTCACCCTAACCCACGGGGAGATTCGCCGGGTTCGGGGCCTCTTCCACCTGAACGCCCTTTTCCGTCGGCCCCGCGTGAATGACCCGTCCGCCGCTCTCCTCGACGGCTCGTTCCACTGCCGTTCGGTTACGGGGAGACGTCAGCGTGATCATACATCCCCCGCCGCCCGCGCCGCACACTTTCCCGCCGAGGGCGCCGGCGCGCCGCGCGGCGCGCATGATCTCATCGATGCGGTCGGTGGTGACGCCGGGCGCGAGGGTGGTGCGCGCTTCCCATTCCCTGTTCACCAGTTCGGGGATGAGATCGAGCCTCCCTTGAAGCATGGCTGCGCCCGTTTCGCGAGCGATATCGCGTATGAGGGTGAGATTCCGGCGCACGCGGGGCTCTCCGTCGATGAACGCTTTGGTCACTCGCCAATTGTTCATCCCGGAAAACCGGCCGGCGCCGGTATAGCTGAGAATGACCATCTCCTCGAACCGGCGCCGTGTCTCGGCGTCGAATCTCACGGCCTGTCGGGCGACGCCGAGAACGCCGAATTCGAGAACGTTGGCCCCGCCGTAGACCGCGGCGAGGTAATCCTGCTTCCCTGCGGGCACGCCGATCACCGAGGTCTCGATGTTCGCGGCCGCGTCCACCAGAGCCGGCGGGTCGCTTCGCTCACCCCGAAGGCGCTCCAACCCGGTGAGAAGAGCGATCAGCAGAGCGCTTGACGCGCCCAAGCCCGAACCGGCGGGGGCCTCGTTCTTGGTACGGACGGAGACCCCCGCCGGGGGCGGAAACGCGCGTATCGCTCGACAGACGAGCGCAAGAGGCCCCTCTTCAGGCAGGTCGTCACGGCTCTCCACACGGAGCGATTCGCCGAGGTCTTTCGAATGGATGTGGATGTCCGACGTCTCATGCGGGACGAGCTCGACGACGCTCGAGACATCGACCGCGGCGTTGACCGCGCAGCCTCCGGACATAAGGAGATACAGCGGATAGATGTCCGTCGTCCCGCCTGCGAGATCGATTCGATTGGGCGCGCTCACGCGCACGCGCATCGTCAGTATCCCAATTCTTCGTTCAGTATGCCGACCGCGATCTTGGTCAGCATGGGTTGTCGGTGGATGATGCTGGTTATCCTGCAGATCCGCTCCGGAGAATCACAATCCAGGCAATGGCCGGCCTTCACGCAGGGAGTCTTGCGGTTCAGGCTCATGGCCCGTATGGGACCGGCGACCTCTTCGATGCGCGTGAGCGCCGCGTCCAGATCCGGAACCACCTTGTTGCGACCGACGATGATGATGACCTTGCCGGGACCGAAGGTCATGGAATTGGTCCTATTGCCGCATCCTTCGCGGTTGACGATCTCGCCTGTTTCGGTGACCGCGTTGGCCGAAGACAGAAACAGGTCCGAAAGCATCTGCTTCCTTCGGCACTCCGCTTCCTCGGGGGTTCCCGGGGTGTATTTCCAATGGTCGAAGATTTCTTTTCCCGCCTTCTCCAGTTCCGGCAGGACGTCCAACGCCCTGACCGTATGGGTCCCGGCAATTCCCACCGTCGCGCAGTCCTGCGCTTCCCGTAGAATGAAGTCTGCGGCTTCCTTTTTCGACTGGAACGCGTGAGCTTCAAACCCATGTTTTTCCAGCCCCGAAACCGCGGACTCGATGTGGATCTTCCAATAGGCTTCGACAAATTCATCCATAAGTTTCCTCCTCATATGCCGGATTGCGCGGGATCCGTGAACGCGGCCGACGCGGGGGGCCGCCCGTGGAAACGACGTTTGGACGCGTCCCCGGGTCCACCGCGGTTCACACCGATATCGGCGCGATACCATACCTCGGACGCGGTCCCGGGCGCTACGGCCAAAACGACCTTACCTCGCGAATCCTCACCGATGGCCCAGCGGACACCACTCGGTCGGTTGGCTCCCCTCGAGGAACGCTTCCTCGATGACTCGCGGGCAGAGCGACGTAGCCCGCAGGCCGGATTCGACGCAGATCCGCCGAAAGAGGATCCCGTTCGGCGGCGGAAACGGATTGACCGAATCTGCCGACACGTCGGGAATCAGCGCCCGAACGAAGCCCCCGAACGAAGTCGGCTTGAGCGCGTCGCCTCTCGAGCGCACCAGCAGCAGAGCTGTCCGCGTATATGCGATCGACCAGGTCCCCTCCGAGTCCGCTGTCGTAAAGGTCGAAGGCGCGGCGCGGGACGCGCGGCCGATTCCGTCTTTCACCGCGATATCCTCGGACTCCTTCATCAGATAGTTGACCAAGTAGAGGACCGCCGGGGGCGCCGAGACGTGTCGCCGTTTCAGCGGAGACTCGTCCCGGGATCCCTTCACGACGCGGATACCGGGTTCCAGGATTGCGGAATCTCCCAGCGAGGCCAAGAGCGCGTAGACTCCCGCGACGTCCAGGGGGGGCGTCGCCGCAACACGGAGCCGGCCCGAAGCGTCTTCTTTGACTCGCACGCCGAATCGCCTCAGGATTTCGACGATCTTTCCCCTGTCCAGCTCGCCCTCGATCCTCCGCATCAGGAGATCCGGCGCCCGACGAAACGCGGCCCTGACCGTGATCGCGCGCCCCGGCTCATCCGACAGAAAAACCGGAGAGGTGAGCGTGAACAGAACCTGATCCGGACGCTCGGGCACGAGAGCCGGTATCATCATGATCGGCAGGAAGAGGCCCGGGTCGCCGCCCGCGCCGGACCATTCCCCTCTGGGCGGCGCGAGATACGCGCGGAGCGCGCCGTTCGACGGGTCCGCCAGAATGAGATGCGCGTCTCGAGACGACGCGCCGAGACGCCCGAGACGCTCGATCGCGTCACTTTGGGCGAGGGGATCCAACGAGGTGAGCACGTCCTGGGCCGGCGCCCGTTCCGACGCCCGTTCAATTCCGCGAAGAATCCGGGGACGAGCCAGATTCATGAACGCCGACGCTTTGACCGAGGCCGCGTGCGGTCGTCTCATATTCAGGGGTTCGACGCGGGCCTCGTCGTACTGCTCGCGCGATATGCGTCCCGCCTTCAGCAGCCTCCCCAGGATCATATTCGTCCGACCGCGCGCCCGATCCGGCCGCCGCATCGGGTTGATGGCGTTCGGCGCCTTGATGATCGCCGCGAGCAACGCGCACTGCGCCGGCGTCAGATCCGCCTGATTTGAGCCGAAAAAGAGCCTCGCCGCCTCGGCCGCCCCCCGTACGGGATAGGATCCCCAGTAACCGAAATAGACGCGGTTCAGATAGTGGCCCAGAATCGTCTTCTTGCCGTACAGCGCGTCGGCGACGACCGCGAGGGCGATTTCGTTGAATTTTCTCCACAGCGTCTTGTCCGGACTGAGCAGCGTCATCCGAATGAGCTGCTGAGGTATGGTGCTCGCGCCCTCGACGTAACGCCCGGCTCTCAGATTCGCCTTCAACGCGCGACGCATGGAAATGGGATCGACACCATGATGGGAGTAGAACCGCGCATCTTCGGTGCTCACCACCGCGGCCGCAAGGAGCGGATTCATCTCGTTCGGCCGCGCGCGGCGACACATCTCCGGGGGGTAGCCCTCCGCAGGCAGGACATCGACCAGTTCGGGCTCCAGTGTGAGACGGGATACCTCCTGCTCGGAACGGAGGAGCCGAATGGACCGAACCGTGGTCCAATCGAGGCCGATCTCGACGGGGCCTGCGGCGATCCCCTCCCCGGGCAGCGGCGAGTGCCTCAGAAAGATCCTCATCCGCGTGGGGGTGAGATTCCATTCACCGGGGCCGGGAACGGTTTCCGGACTGCGCGCATATCCGAGGCGCTTCAGTCGTTCGATGAAACGCACATCGCCGATATCGTCACCGACCGAGAGGACGAACGGCGCGCCGTACACGAAAATCGGCCAACGGTTGAGCTTCACTTCGAAGGCCCAGACGACCAGCCCGGTAATAACCGACAAGTAAGCGCCGCAGACGATAATCGCCGCCGCAAGGAGTTTCTTGAACGCGGAGAGGATTCTTTTCCGCCGAATCGGCACGAATTCGCACGACCCCCTCTCTCGGAGCTCGACGCGCCGCGCTTCGGGGAACGCGGCCTGCCGTCGAGTTAGTACAACGCCGGGCGGCCAAAATCAAGCCGGCCGGCTATGAGCGTGGTTTTCAGGAAAGCCCGCGCCGCGGGGAACCGCAGCGCTCGAAGATGGGCGATTCCGTCTCTGCAGGTACCGAAGCCGGCGGTATCGATCTCAGTTCTTGGACATGAGATGGGACACCGCCCGATCCAGTCCATCAAGCGTGAGTTCAAACATGTCGAATATCTGAGCGATGATACCGATTGTTCGGGTCATGGGCCACAGTCGGGGGGGCGTCGGGTTTAGCCACGCGCAGTGCTTGAACATGTCCGAGAGCATATTGAGCCGGTCGATGCTGGGTCTCCCGCTGCGCTCCTCGATGTAGATCGAGCCGTCGGTGGCCATGAGCTCGTACGGCGCCATACTCGCGTCGCCAAGGATGATTAGGCGCGTCTCCGGATCCCACGCGGCAAAGTCTTCCACGCGCACGGGCTTGTATCGCCGCGGCGCGTCTTCCCACACGTAATCGTAGATCGTGTTGTGGAAGTAAAATGTTTTCAGTTCCTTGAACTGAGCCCCGGCATAATCGAACAGCGTCTGGACCACTTCGATATAGGGATCCATCGACCAGCCGCCGTTGTCTATCATGAGGACCACCTTCAGGCGGTCACGCAGACTCCGATCGAATACAATCTCGATATCGCCGCAATTCCTCGCGGTGGCGCGGATTGACTCTTCCACGTTCACCTGATCCCGGGGACCGACGGGGACCATCCGCCGCAGCCTCTTGAGCGCTTCGCCGATCTGAGCCTGGGTCAGGGGACCCTGCAGCGAATAATCCCTATATCGTCGTTCCATAGCGACCTTGACCGCGGACTTGCCCATGGAGCGTCCGCCCACCCGCATGCCTCCCGGATGAAAACCGGAATGCCCGACGGGTGACGTGCCTCCCGTCCCGATCCATCGATTGCCCCCATGGTGAGCTTCGGTCTGTTCCTTCAAGCGATCCATGAAGTATTTCAGGAGCTCGTCCGGTGACATGCTTTGCACCTGCTCCTTAGTCATACCGAGGGCTTCCGCGAGTTGGTCGGGTCGTTGCAGCCACTGGGCAAGCAGATCCTTGGCGGCCTTCTCGAGCTCGACGCCTTTAAAATCGGGGAGTTCCGCGCCTCGAAAGCTATGCGCAAAAACCTGGTCGTAAATATCGAAATATCTTTCGCTTTTGACAAGAATAGCCCGCGCCGCGGTGTAAAACGTATCAAGGCCGGTCACCAGCCCCGTGCCGAGCGCCTGATGCAGCCGAATAAAGGCCGTCGGCGTTACCGGAATCCCCGAATCTTTCAATGTATAGAAGAAATCTACAAACATGGCTCTCAGGTTTCGCTTTTCTCCGTGCCCCCCGACGGCCGAACGCGCGTCGAGGCCCGGACGCGGGTACATTTAAAGGCGTAGCCGTCGCGTCTGCTGGACCGCCTGCCCGTAATCGGGGCTCTTCTTGAACAGAACTCCCAAGTACGGAATTTTTCCCACGATCAAGTCGTTATAGGAGAAATCGGGGTCCATTCTCAACGCGCGTATCCAGTTGATCAGCTCGCGGGTGGCAGGACGTTTTTCAATCCCCTGAAACTCACGCAGCCGGTAAAAGGTCTTGACGCATATGTCCATGAGTTCCTTGTCGATATCGGGGAAATGAACCTTGATAATCTCTCTCATCATGTCGGGCTCGGGAAACGCGATATGATGGAAGTTACATCTCCCGAGGAACGGGTCCGAGAGGTCTTTCTTTGCGTTGGACGTGATGATGATCACGGGCCGATGCTTGGCTCGAATCACCTTGTCCACTTCGATGATGTCGAACTGCATCTGATCGAGCACGTCGAGCATATCGTCTTGGAAATCGGTGTCGGCCTTGTCGATTTCGTCGATGAGGAGCACGGTCCGTTCATCCGCGACGAACGACTGCCCGATCTTCCCCATCTTGATATAGTCCTCTATATTGCTCACGTCTCGGGTCGAGTCGCCGAAGCGGCTGTCGTTGAGCCGCGTCAGGGTATCATACTGATAAAGGCACTCGACGAGTTTGAGGCTCGACTTCACGTTGAGAACCAGGAGCGGCATGCCGAGGCTTTCCGCGATGGCGTAGGCCAGCATGGTCTTGCCGGTGCCCGGTTCTCCCTTGAGCAGCAAAGGCATTTCCAATGCCATGGAGATATTGACGATACTCGCCAGTTCTTCGTCCAGCACGTACTTGGACGCCCCACGAAAAACGGGTGTGGAAGTGTTTTCGGTCATAAACCTGCGCTCCTGTTTCTTCTTGGAAAACCTTGAATTAATGAGCTTTCTCAGCATGATTCCGATGTCGATTCGAGATCCGCGAAACAGTTCTCCAAGTTCCCAAGCGGGAATGGTCGTTAAACGTTTATATTAAGTCCGGCAAACCGTCCACGTCAAGTCCCATCCGGGCCGATTCACCGGACACCGCCTGATTTGGAGCCGCTTTGCCGACGCCTGACCGCCATTTGTCTCCTGTTGTTCAATCTGCTTACCCTGGTGCACGACTTGCCTTTGGGGTTTTCCGTGACCAAAACCGCGCCCCGCGTTTCTTGATCAATGGAGGTCGGGCTCGGACGATCACCGCCACGGAGTTCATAACGGAGAAGTTTTGCGGGAAAACCCGAGAGCCTCGGCCCGCGTCGGATTTTTCGCTTGACATTCCTCCACGGCGCCCGCTAATGTACTGACGCAAGGAAAGCTGCAGGGAAACTCGACGAGCGGGAAGTCCGCCCAAAAAAAGGGTTGACAACCCCGGGTTTTTCTGCAATAAAATCTAATCACATCCCGATTTGCGTTCATTTGGAGGCATATTCAGATTTCGGAATACAAGCTTCCTTGGAAAAGGATTGATGAAAGGAGGATGAGGGTATGGTTAAAAGAACTCTTGCTGTTTTCGGCATTCTCGCAGTGATGCTGATGGCGGCGGGGACTTCCCAGGCATTTATTGGCGGGCTTTCCGGTATGTCGGGCCCCGGCGGCGGATGCGGAACCGCATGCGCGCAGACGGGCCCCCTGTACGTTCCGGCTGATTGCCCTCCCGGTCCGACCACCAGAACCATCGTTAAGACATGGGAAGCCAATATCGTCGGTCCCGCGCCCGGTCCCGCTCCGGCAGGATGCGGCGGCGGCGGCGTGGTGCCCGGCCCCTTTGACGTTGGCCTTCTCGGCGGCATGGCTGCCGCCATCGCGACGCCGTTTGACCTGATCTTCGGCGGATTCGACGGCGTGTACGGCTGCGGCCCGCGCTTCGGCTCGATGAACGGTCCGTGCGGCCCCGGCTTTGGCCCGATCCCCGGGGTGGTGGCGGCGGTTCCTACGTTCCTCGCCGCTCCGACCACGATATTCGGCCAGCTCTGGTAGAACAGTCCGACCCAGAGCCCTATGATTGGGTAAGCGCATTGGAAGGGCCGGGCTTATTCAGTCCGGTCCTTTTACCTTGAAGACGAGTCGACCGGCAGGCGGACAGATCGGAGCACGTGAGGTCCGTCCCCGTCCAAAAAGAGCTTGACAACCGGTCGGATTTCGGATACATAATACGCTAAACCCACGAACCGACAACGCGAAATACGCTGAATTTTTCGGCTTGTTTTAGATTTCAAACTTGAAAGGTTGTATGAAAGGAGGATGAGGGTATGGTCAAGAGATTAGCAGTCATTCTCGGAATTCTCGCCATGCTGACGATGGCCGCAGGGTTGTCCTGGGGCTACACGGTCAGCAAATGGCCTGCGCCGGGAGTGCCCAATGCGGTGTATACCGGCGGATCCCCCTGCTTGCCCGGCGGCCCCGGCGGCGGCACAACGGTCCTGAGAGGTCCGGTGGCCCCGGCCTGTGAGCCCCCGTTGATCCCGGGCGTCATGCACGCCGCTCTCAGCGTCCCGTTCCGAGCTCTCGGCCTCGTCGCGGCCCCGCTCTTTACCGGGCAGCTGCCCAGTGAGGAATGCTGCCAAGTCGAACTGGGCGACCCCGCGTACGTGACCGCCGCTGTTCCGTGCACCCCCGTCAACGCATATGTGCCCCCCACCAGCTGGCGTGGGTACTGATACGCAAACTCAGTCCTAAGTATAAACAAGGGCCGACGGCATCCGTCGGCCCTTGTTTCGTTTTGCCCCCTCCTCCTCACTTCCCGCGGCGCGCTCGGCTCAGGCGCGTTACCGCCGGGATCTTCGGTCATCCCCTTCCTGGAGCCGCCCCCTGACTCTGAAGTCGAGAACAACTTCTTCTCGCGGTGGAGACCCCTCGCGCGGCCGGTGACGCGGCGCGTTTTCCGCGGATTCTTTATCCACGTCGCCCGTTGGCTCGTCCGCCGCGCGAACCAGGGAATCGGGCGCCGGCGCGCATTATCGCCGTGCGTTGTTCTCAGCCGCCTGTGACCTGAGAGGGATGGAAATTAACCGGTCCGCCAAGCCCCCGTTTTGAACGCGGTCGGCGCGTGGTCACGGCGACCCGGGCGTGATAGGTTCGTGGGAAACGCCGGCAGCTGCGGCTTAGTGCGCTTTCGGAAGCGCTGTGAACGTCCACGCAGCCGACTCGGAGAAAGCGCGACTCCGTATCACATTTTGCGTTCGGCTTTGGCTGCGGCGCCGCCGCGTTCCGCTTTGGTGAGTGCCCGAATGACTTTCCGGCTCCCGCATAGACGAGCATGGCTCCGAAAAACGGCGTGAACTCCTCCGGGTCGGGCGGATGGATGATTCGAACGATACCGCCCAGGGACAGGCCCGCGAACGTTACGACCATGGTTTTCCCCGCCGGGGGGAGTCGACGTCTCGAAGATCGCTCGGGGAGACCTCTCCGGACATGGGTCGAGCGCGGTGGTCGTTGAGCGCGCCGAGTGGGCCTGGGCACTGATTGTATCAGGAGAGCCGCCGGGTAATCCGCGGCCCTACGTGGGCGCAGGCTGCAACCGTGGCACGTGGAGACTTCGGAGCAGAGATCTGTTGTTTCCCCGGACTGTTTTGGGTATCATAGACTCAATCGTTGAATTTCAACCTCCGTATGCGTTTCCAGGGGGACTAATGGACCTGCCTCGACTCCGGGATGTTCCGAGAATCATTCTCGGTGTAATTACGCTGGCTCTGGCGAGCATGATTTTGGCCCCTCCCATGCTTGTTATAGTGCTGTTTGTCGGCACATCCGTGCCCGGGCAGGTGGTTCAGTTTCTGTGGACCAGGTCCGTTGCGCTGGCGCTGGGGATTCGAACGGAAGTCCATGGTCTCGAGAATATCCGGCCCGGCGAGTCCTACATCATTACCTCGAATCATCAGAGTTATGTCGAGATCCCGGCCCTGGTTCAGGCGTTGCCCGTGTCGTTCCGGTGGGTCGTCAAGCGCGAATTACTCAGGATTCCGTTCTTCGGCTGGGGACTCGCGGGCACCGGCGCCATTGCCATCGATCGCTCTAATCCCGGGGCATCGTTGAGCAAACTTGAGGCCGGCCGTTCCAAACTCGGGCGAGGATGGTCGATTCTGGTCTATCCGGAAGGGACGAGGACGCATGACGGGTCAATCGGTCCCTTCAAACGCGGCGCGTTCATCATGGCCGTCCAGGCCGGCGTGCCCATTCTTCCGGTGACCGTGAACGGCGCATATAAGATTCTTCCTCGCAAGAGTATTGCGTTCCGGCCCGGCCGGGTGCGAGTGACGGTTTCTCCCCCGATTTCGACGAAGGGTCTGACCGAGAGCGACGTTCCTGATTTAATCAAACGAACGAGAGAGGTGATCGAGAGTCAGTTCGATCCGGATTACGATCCGTTTGGCGAGGCCGCGCGCGATTCACGCGTGGAGAGGAGCCGTTCCGTCGTTAACGAGTGACGCTATGCCTCATCCCGACGAACAGACCTGCCTCGGGCTTCTCGACAAGTACGACACCCCTCGGCACATCATTTCACACTCCCGCACGGTCTGGCGCGTGGCTCGGGTCCTCGGCGCAAGCCTGTCCGCCGGCCGTTCCATCGACATGGACCTCCTTCGGGCGGCCTGCTTATTGCACGACATAGCCAAGTATCCCTGCATTCTCGACGGCTACCGGTATCACGATCGACGGGGCGAGGAGATTCTCTGCAATGAGGGCCTCCCCTCCGTTGGCCGCATCGTCGTGCAGCACGTGCATCTCCACGATCCGTACGCCGCGCAACTTCGGGAAGAACATCTGGTCTTCTATGCCGACAAGCGCGTGAGGCACGATGAGGTCGTCTCCATCGGGGAGCGTTTCCGATACCTCAGGGAAACCTACGGAAAGACGACGGAAGCGATAGAACGCCTCAACGAGATGAAACGGCGGACCCTCACCGTGGAACGCCGGATATTCCGCGATCTGAGCTTCGCTCCCGACGACGTTGCGGCGCTTATCGACGAGGATGATTAGGCGGCCTGCGCGTCGCTGCGACGCGCAGGTCCGAATTCAAGTAGATACTGATAGTTTGGGAGTAAATAATCTTGACTTTTGTGCATACCGGAGATAAGCCCCTAACTGAACAGCCACGGCGCGGCCGGCCCGCGCGTATCCTCGGAGTCGGCTTGTATTGTGCCCATCTTTTTTGTATAATCATGGTTTGTAGTGTCATTGGCCCCTGATGGAGCGATTGCCTTTTTCTCCTGTAGGCCGCTGCGTCAAGGGGGGTCCAATTGATCGTCGGATCAACCGCATGAAGCGGTCACGGCGCGCACAATCTTTCGGTATGGGTGTTAGAGGACATGGTTACGAGGAGTATCTTCGCTCTCTTTTTTATTGTGGGAACGGCGCTTTCTGCGGCCGTCACGACGGCGCCCGCAGAGGAACCCGGAACCGAACTGAGTAGACTCGCAAAGATCGATTCCGAGCAACAAATCCAGGCGGTGACCACCGAGCCCGGCTCCGCTGAGACCCCGCTTCCGCAATGGGTGGACACGCTTCTCACGCACCTGCCCAAAGACGAGGATACGAGCGAGCTGGAGTCGCAGTTCGAGGAGGCGATCGGGGTCAACCGCGAAGCGACCTCTCCGACCGAACAACCCGACGATCCGGCCTTTCCGCGCCCGGAGCCGATCACTCCGCTATACTCGTCCCCGAAGCTGGACGGTGAAGGCGTCTGGACCGGGGAGGGCGCCCCCACCTCGAAGGACGGACGTCCGCTGCTCTATAAGACCGTGTATCGGCCGAGCGTGGATTTCCCCAATTCAATCGTCTATATGGCGCTCTTCGACATGAAGCGGATCAAGCCGCGATTCTTCATCGGCAACACGGAACCGGGAGTGTACGAAATCTCGAATACGCATGAAGACGAGAACCTGTCCAAGATCGTCGCCATCACGAACGCGATGTGGATGCAGCGTCACGCGAGGGGCGCGGGCGCGATCTTCCGCAGACGCGAGGTCTATCCCATGGTCGACGGCATGGCCACCTTGGTCGTGTACAAAGACGATTCGGCGGATGTCCTCGAGTGGGGTCCCGACATCCCGCGGGATCTGGTTCAGGACGCTCGCCAATTGCGGTATCTCATTGTCAAGAACGGTCGGGTTGTCCAAAACGTCGCGAAAGACGGGAAGATCGATGACGCGGAAATCGGCCTCGGCGGTTTTCTGGTGGACAATCGGGGCAACAGCACCATGCGCAAGAAGCTCTGGTTCCTGGCCAATCGCACCGCGTTCGGCGTTCGCAAGGACGGGAACCTCATCTTCGCCATGGGACATCACGTGAGCACGAGGGATTTGGCCCGCGCCCTCGTCCTGGCGGGGTGCGAACGCGCGATGCACGGAGACGCGAATATTCACAACATCGTCTGCAATTTCTATTTCCGTGACGAGAAGGATAAAATTGTCAAGCGGGACAAGCTGTCTCCCGAACAGCTCAAGTACACCATGCGCAGATACGACCAAGGATATTCCAAGGATTTCTTCGCCTTCTACGAGAAATAGTCGAGGCTCCGGTTCGAGAGATCTCCGAAGCGCGTCGTTGTCTCAGGCGCGGGTTGACTCGCGCCGGAGTAAGAGCTTCGTTCCTTTCTCCGCCGCCTCGATGTTCGTTTTCCCGGGTGGACCGACCGACGGTAGGAACTTCTCGGTCCTGCGCCGGTCGTACAGTTCGTATGCGCGGGCACTCGGTAAACGGCGGCGCTCGAACGATCGACGCACACAACCAAGGACGGACGACCGGATCGACCTCCGCCGGGTCGTGGGGCATGCCGGTCAAGCGGACCGCCGCGTGAATCACGAAAGGACACGGGTATGAATCAAGCCGGAATAGCGGCCGTGCTCAGTCTTGTCATTCCCGGAGTGGGCCAAATCTACAATGGAGACTTTCTCCGCGGTATCTTTTGGCTTATTATCACTCCCGGCCTCTGGATCGGCACGGGCCGATTGCTCGGCTGGGTATGTCATGTCATCGCGGCGTTCACCGCGTACATCAGAGCGAGAAAGTATCTGACCGGCGAGCTCGTTCGGTAGCCTCATCCAGAGTGAAAGACCGCGCGCGCCGTCTCGACCCGACGCCCTATCCTCGGCGAACGATCGGACAAGGAAAAGGATTGTATGAAGGAACGCCAACCGAGAATTATTGTCTTCTCCGGCAAAGGGGGGACCGGTAAGACCACCGTCGCGGCCGCCACTGCGGTGAGCGGGGCGGCGAGGGGACTCAAGACGATCGTGATCTCTATCGATCTGGCCCACAGCTTGTCCGATTCGTTCGATCTCGGTGTGGACCTTCACGATCATAACCGCGGTCGCCCGAAGCAGGTGGCGGACAACCTTTGGATTCAAGAAGTCGACATCCAGGAGGAGCTCGAGAACTACTGGGGTGAGGTGTCGGCTTACCTGGCCGCGCTCTTCGGTTCCACGGGCATGACGGAAGTGCTGGCGGAAGAGCTGGCGATTATCCCGGGAATGGAAGACGTGGTCAGCCTGCTCTATATCAATCAGTACTACAAGGAAAAAGCCTACGACCTGATTGTGGTCGATTGCGCGCCCACCGGTGAATCTCTTCGGTTCATCAGTATGCCGTCGACGCTCGAGTGGTACATGAACAAGCTCTTCCGGCTGGAACGCAACCTGATGCGGGTGGCTCGTCCCGTCGCCAAACGGGTGACGGACATTCCGGTTCCGGACGATTCTTATTTTGCGTCGCTCAAGCAGCTCTTCGACCGATTGGACGGTGTTGAGGAGGTGCTGTCCAACCGGGAAGTCACCACGGTGAGGCTGGTCACCAACGCGGAGAAGATGGTGATCCGCGAGACCCAGCGGGCGTTTATGTACTTCTGTCTGTACGGCTTGCTGGTCGACGCGGTCATTGTGAACAGGCTCTTTCCTCAAGACTTGAAGGACGGCTTCTTTCAGGATTGGATCGAGACCCATCGCAAGAGCATGGAACAGATCCATCAGACGTTCGATCCCATCCCCGTCAAGACCGTGGAACTCCTCAGGGACGAAGTGACGGGCATCGATAGACTGGCGGAAATGGGACGAATGATCTATGACGACGGCGATCCTTCAGCCGTGCTCCATGATGAGTATCCCTACGAAATCAAGGAAACCGACGGAACCTACACGCTCAAGATCAAGCTCCCATTCGTCGCGAAGGAGTATGTGAATCTCTTCAAGGAGGAAGGAGAGCTGGTCGTCCGGATCGGCTCGTTCAAGCGACACGTCTTCTTGCCGCGCGCGTTGTTCAACCGCGAGGTGGGCAAGGCTCGGCTCGAAGAAGATATTTTGTGCGTCGATTTCCCCAAAGCTTCATGAACGGAGGACCGCAATGAATCCTTTGTGGTTTGCGACAAGATTGGCCGGCGCGGCCTTGTTGACCGCCGGCGGTCTCGCGCTGCTCGCCCGCAGATTCGGACCCGATTCCAAGCAGTTGATCGAAAGCGCCGGTCATTTCAAGCGCGGCGTGGAAGAATTCCGGAAAGGCTTCTCCGCGGTCATGTTCGGCTCATCTCATCCAAGCGTGGACGAAGTGAACAAACGCCGCGAAGCCAAACGGATCACCGTCGAATAGATCGTCCGCCGTCCCCGATATGTGACGCCTGCCTCCCGGCTTCCGAGCGTCGGCCCTCCCGCGCGGAGCGCCCGCCGCTTTTACTTTGCAATCACGCCGCTTTGATGGTACGTAAATAAGTTGTCCTAATCGACCCCTCTATTTTTTTGCACTATCTCCGAAGGAGGATGGAAAATGGCATTCACGTTCCGTGGACGTTCGATCAGCAAGGTCGGCGTCATCGGTTCCGGACAGATCGGCCCCGACATTGCTCTCCACTTCTCCAAAGCGCTTTTCCCCCACGGCGTCGAGATCGTTGTGGTGGATATCGCCGAGGAGGCCCTGCAAAAGGGCAAGAAGAAGCTGGAAAAGAAGATCGATAAAGGCGGCGAAACCGGCGCGTTCAAGCCGGCTCAAGTCGAGGGCATGAAGAAGGCGGTCACCTTCACGAGCGATTACGATGCGCTCAAAGGGGCGGACCTCGTCGTCGAGGCCGCGACCGAAGATCTCCCGCTGAAGAAGCGGATCTTCAAGCAGGTCGAGGATCTGGTGAGCCCGGAAACCATACTCACGAGCAACTCCTCGCATCTCGAGCCTGAACGCATCTTCGAGGACTTGCAGCATAAGGGCCGCTCCATCTGTACGCACTACTTCTTCCCCGCGGAACGCAACCCCGCGATCGAAATCATCTCGGGCAAGGACACCCATCGCGAGGTAACCGATTTCATTCTGCGCTTCTATGAATATATCGGCAAGTTCCCGATAAAGGTGGGGTCCCGCTACGGATACGCGGTCGATCCCATATTCGAGGGCCTGCTGCTGGCGTCGATCCAGTGCCTCGACAAGGGCCTCGGCGACTCAAAGCAGATCGACACGGTCGCGTCCAAGTGCCTGGGGCTGAGAGTCGGTCCCTTTACCGGTCACAACCTGACGGGCGGCAATCCGATCACGGCCCATGGCCTGTCGGATATGAACGAGCGGATCAACAAGTGGTTCCGTGTTCCCGAGACGTTGCAAAAGATGGTGGACACCAACGCAGACTGGGAAGTCCCGCAGCGCGGCGAAACGATCGAAGTGCCCGAGGACAAGGAAAAAGAGATCGCGGACGAACTCATGGGCGCGTACTTCGCGATGGTCTGCGATATGCTCGATTCCGGCATTATCACCACGAGCGACTTTGACCTGCTCATCGCGACCGCGCTCGATATGAAGCCGCCGTTTACGTACATGAACTCCATCGGTATCGACAAGGCGCTGCTGTTGGTCGAGGAATTCAACAAGAAATATCCGGACATGCCCGTCTCGGAAGCGCTTAAGAAGCAGGCCGCATCGGGCAAGCCCTGGGACGTCCTCGACGTGATCTACGATGAAAAGGACGATATCGCGGTCATGACGATCCGCCGTCCGAAGGCGCTCAACGCGCTCAACAGCAAGGTCTTTTCGGAACTCGCCGTGTATGTGGATCGGATCAAGAATTCACCCCACATCAAAGGAGCGGTTCTCACCGGCTTCGGCAACAAGGCCTTTGTCGCCGGCGCGGACATCCGAGAAATGGCGACCTTCACCAAACCGGAGGAAGGCGAACAGTTCGCTCGAGTCGGCCAAATCGCGTCCATGGAACTGCAGTTGCTCGGCAAACCGCTGGTTGCGGCCATGAACGGACTTGCGCTCGGCGGCGGCATCGAAATCGCCATGGCCTGCACCGCTCGGGTCGCTCCAAAGGGAATCGGCTTCTTCACCGGTCAGCCGGAAGTCAACCTCGGTCTTATCCCCGGAATGGGCGGCACTGTACGACTGCCCCGCATCATCGGCTTTGAAAAAGCGTCCGAAATGATCCGCACCGCCAACCCGATCTCGTCGGACACCGCATACGAATACGGCTTGGTCAATGAGATCGTGGAAGGAGACGTGCTCGAACGAGCCGTCCAACTCGCCCGGGAAATAGCGGACGGGACCACCAAGGTCAAGGAGATGGAATTAGGTCCGCTCCCCGACCCGCCCGACAGCCTCCCCGAGATCGACATCGGCCATCATTCCAAGGCCATCGACAAGCTCGCCGTGAACTCGATCCTCGAAGGCGCCAAAATGACCCTCGAAGACGCCCTCAAGAACGAAGCCAAATGGTTCGGACAATGCTGGACCACCGAAGACAACCGCATCGGACTCCAAACCTTCGTCGAGAAGGGCGCCCGCGCCAAAGCGGAGTTCGTCCATCGGTAGAGAATTTCCGAATACGAGATCTTAAAGGGCGGCGTCGATCGGCGCCGCTCGCCTATTCCGTCCCCGTCGACGATCCGGTCTCGGCGTCAGCCTGAGCCTTCTCGAGCGCCCGGACGAACTCTTCCGGCCGTTGTGACCCTATCATGATCGGTCGTTCGTTTCGGAACCGTAGCTGGACGCCTCGATTTCCCCGCACCAGATAGGCCTTTCCCTTGATCCCCCACCGCAGTCCCCAGCCGCCGAAGGCGCGCGGATACTCGTTTCCGGGCGCGCGGCGTTCGAGCGGGTCATAGAGCGGACCATTCGAGTCGTGTGATTGTTACACATGCGCTCGCGGTTCGTGAGCGATTTCGCCGCTTCCAAGCTACTGATATTCTGATGGTATTGCGATTCGAGCGTCGTCGCGTGAAGTTTCTCCACACGCCGGGGCTGTCCACCTTCTCGTCGCCCGGCGCCGGTCGCCGCATGACGGTGGCGTCAAGTTTTGGATCTTCTTCAGGTATTTGCTTTTCTCCCGCCTGATGTCTCACATGGCACGGGGATTGCTCTCTTTATAAACGTCAACAGCGCCCAGGAACATGCGCCCACATTTCTTACGTCTCCTGACTGACCCTTTGAGCCCGAGGCGCTTTAGTCACGGTTCAATCGAGGGCACACCATCAGTCCCCCGACGGCAAATCCAGGAAGGCGCATGTTACCTGGGAATCTCAACGGGGAATCATGCCGCTCTCATACTGAGCGTCATCCGGCGCGGATCGAGCTGGAAACCGCGCGGCAGACGCGTCGTTGATGTCCGCACGTCGGACAAATCACTTGACATCGCAAAGAATCCCAATACCATAATCCGCGTGACCGAGAATCGAAGTTGTCGGCTTTGCAACGACACGAAATCCGGATAGCGGGAGGTGGCCGAATGGCTGACTATTATCTGAACGTGCCGATTGACGACGAACGTGAAAAGAAGCTGGGAGAGGCCGGACTTACCGGTGAAATCAAAGAGGTGGGCGGCCAAAAGGTAATCCAGGTCCCGGTGACCAAGAAGGAATTCAAAAAGCTCTGCAAGGGCTTCTCAGACCTGGAAGCGGACGAATCCAACACCTGCTCTCTGCCGATCGAACCGGATCAGACCCTGTTCGACCTCGTGGCCGAGCACAAAACCACGGACATCATGAAGGTCGCCATTACCAAGCTCTACAACCCCCTGGCGGGCAAGTCTCTGCGCGAAAAGACCTTCTGATCTTGCCGGACACCGATCCGGCTTGAGTTCGGCTCCTATCGACGAGAACAAACCGCGCCCCCTCTGAGCGCGCATACGCGATCCTTCGGCGCCGGCCCACCGCGGCCGGCGCCCGACCGTCGAGCCGCGCGTTGCGACGCGCCCCGCCGTCCTTCGAGATCTTGCGCCGACCGATACTCAGACCCATGATGGACTCTTCCTTTCCATGTCTCCAGCGACGGCGACGGCCGAATATGCTATGCTGATCGCCGCAGCCCGGCAGTGTCCCGTTTATTCGGCCCC